>NZ_JBXAWN010000005.1:0-382935 GCF_057291835.1 Pseudomonas sp. 1L-B-1-E-C1
GAAGTCTGGCTGATGAGCCAGGGCATCAAGGTCGGCCACTCCCGGCCTTATCATCCGCAGACTCAGGGAAAACTGGAGCGCTTCCACCGCAGCCTGAAAAATGAAGTCCTGCAAGGCCGGTACTTCGCCGATCTTGACGACGTACAAAGGGCGTTTGATACCTGGCGCGACATCTACAACCAGAAACGCCCTCATCAGGCGCTGGGCATGGCGGTGCCGGCGACTCGTTACAGTGGCAGCCCACGGGAATATCAAGAGCAACCGGCGGAGCCGGAGTACAACGATGCAGATGTGGTCAGGAAGGTACAGGTGGGAGGCGAAATCTTCTGGAGGAATCGGGAGTACAAGATCGGAAAGGCTTTTTATGGCCGGCGCATAGCGATCAGGGAGACGACGGAGGACGGCATCCACGATGTCTACTGGAGTAGGCATCGTGTCGCTCGAATCGACTTGAACTTGCAGATCGTGACGGCAGGTAAGAAGATCTAAAACCGTCCACCATGTCTCCGAACATGTGTCCACCATGTCTCCGGTACATACACTCCCAGAGGGAGAGGGGACTGACCGAGGTGTTTGGGCTAGCTGCGCCGACTTGAGATATCGAATCGAACTCAAGCCTGAAAAAATCAAAAGCCCCTCACCCTGGCCCTCTCCCAGAGGGAGAGGGGACTGACCGAGGGGTTTGGTCGAGAAACGCCGACGTGGCATATCGAGCTGAATGCGGGTCCTGCAAAGATCAAAAGCCCCTCACCCTAGCCCTCTCCCAGAGGGCTAGGGTGAGGGGACTGACCGAGGTGGTTGGGCTAGCTGCGCCGACATGAAATACCGCATCGAATCCAAAAAAGCCAAAAACCGGCCCTTCCCCACTCAACACAATGAGCGTTAGCTCGAGTGCAGCTCTTGATCTTGATCCACCCGCCCCGTCGGCAGGCTGAGTGGAGGGATTGATCCGGGCGTGGGAGCGCAGCGACCGTCTGGCGCAGCCAGACACAGCGGAAGGAGGTGCAGCGAAGCAAACCGGAGCCGCTGCGCCAGGATCGATCCCGCAGCGAAGGAACCCCGAGCCCCAGCGAGCGGGCCGAACGTTGGGGCACAGACCTTTGGTTACTTTGGGCTGGGCCGGCATTCCGGCGTTTGCCAAAGTGACCCGCTGTAAGAGCGGAACCGCCAGCCGCAACACCCGAAAAAACGGATATTCACCCGAACAACAAGAACCTGGTCGGCCCAAAGGCCGCCAAGAAAACCCAGACAAAAAAAAGCCCGATCTCGCTAAAGCGTTCAATCGGGCTACAGCACTCAGGAGCAAAAGTGCAAAGGGAGGTTCGATGCGCGTAAAACCTTGAAGGGGTTGCGCCAGGTCACTAGACCATCCAGCGATTATCTGGCGATTAACCGATCAAGCGACCTGAGACAATTTGGCGTTGGCCTGATTCAGGCCCTTCTCCTGAAAGTCACCGCCAAGGTTCATGCCCTCGGCATGGATAAAGGTCACGTCGTTGATCCCGATGAAACCCATCACCTGACGCAGGTACGGTTCCTGATGATCCGCCGGACCACCGGCATACACACCACCGCGCGCGGTCAACACAAAGGCACGCTTGCCATTGAGCAAGCCTTGCGGCCCGGTCTCGGTGTACTTGAAGGTCACTCCGGCACGCAGCACATGGTCAAGCCAGGCCTTGAGCGTGCTCGGGATCGCAAAGTTGTACATCGGTGCAGCCATCACCAGCACGTCGGCGGCGAGCAGCTCATCAGTCAATTGGTTGGAACGATCCAGCGACGCTTGTTCGCTGTCGTTGCGTTGTTCGGCGGGTTTCATCCAGCCACCGAGCAAGTGGGCATCCAGATGCGGCACCGGGTTCACGGCGAGGTCACGCACGGTGATCTGATCGGCAGGGTGCGCGGCTTTCCACTGAGCGATGAAGGTCTGGGTCAGTTGACGGGAAACCGAATCTTGCTGGCGGGCACTGCTTTCGATGATCAGAACGCGGGACATGGTGTGTAGCCTCCATCCGAGAATGTTGTAAGTCGATGGAGTGAAGGTTAAACAGAGTCGAATCGATGAAAAAGCGCAAATAATTGCTGCAAAGCATCGAATAATTAGTTTAGATGCACCAGATCCCTGTGGGAGCGAGCTTGCTCGCGAAGGCGGCGCGTCATTCAACAATGATGTCGGCTGATAGATCGCCTTCGCGAGCAAGCTCGCTCCCACAGGGGAATACCGCTCACTTGGGGGTGCAGGTCAGTTTGATGCGCAGCTTGATGATCTCGCGGGTGAACTTGGCCGTGGCGTTTTTATGTTTGCCGGCAGGAACATCGATGCTGCGCGTTCGCGGTGCTTCCGGGCCGTTGCTGAATACCGCACGGCAGGTCGCATCGACGTCACCGTAATTGGCCACGCGGATCGAGCCGATGTCGTTGTCCGTGTCGTAAGTCTCGTAATCGATCTTCATGCTGTTGAGATCCTTCTGCACATCGATCGGATAGGCAAACGCGGTCAACGGCAGCAGCGCCAGCACCACACAACAGAATTTTTTCATTCGGCAGTCTCCATGAGGGACGGCCAGCTTAGGACAAGAGGAGCTATTGATGAAAGCGCCCCGCGTGACCCTTGATCAATGGCGAACGTTGCAGGCCGTGGTCGACCACGGCGGTTTCGCCCAGGCCGCCGAGGCCCTGCACCGTTCGCAATCGTCGGTAAGCTACACCGTCGCCCGCATGCAGGATCAGCTCGGCGTGCCGTTGCTGCGCATCGACGGCCGTAAAGCCGTGCTCACCGAAGCCGGCGGCGTGTTGCTGCGCCGTTCCCGGCAACTGGTGAAACAGGCCAGCCAGCTGGAAGACCTCGCCCATCACATGGAGCAAGGCTGGGAAGCCGAAGTGCGGCTGGTGGTCGATGCCGCCTACCCGAGCGCGCGGATCGTCCGTGCCCTGACCGCGTTCATGCCGCAGAGTCGCGGCTGCCGCGTGCGGCTGCGCGAGGAAGTATTGTCAGGTGTCGAGGAAGTGCTGCTCGAAGGCGTGGCGGATCTGGCCATCACCGGCCTGAGCATTCCGGGCTACCTCGGCGCGGAGTTGAGCGATGTCGAGTTCGTCGCCGTCGCCCACCCGGATCACCCGCTGCATCGGCTCAATCGCGAACTGAGCTTTCAGGATCTGGAAACCCAGATGCAAGTGGTGATCCGCGACTCGGGGCGCCAGCAGCCGCGCGATGTCGGCTGGCTCGGCGCGGAACAGCGCTGGACCGTCGGCAGCCTCGCCACCGCCGCGACCTTCGTCAGCAGCGGCCTGGGTTTTGCCTGGCTGCCGCGGCACATGATCGACCGGGAACTCAAGGATGGTTCGCTCAAGCTGCTACCGTTGGACCGGGGCGGCAGCCGCAACTCCAGCTTTTATCTGTATTCGAACAAGGACAAACCCCTGGGCCCGGCCACACAAATCCTCATCGAGTTGTTGCGCACCTTCGACACCTTGCCGCTGGACGCCCCGTTTGCCGCACCTGAACAAGCCTGACACGGAGTTCACCGATGGCCTATTTCGAGCACGAAGGTTGCAATCTGCACTACGAGGAATATGGCCACGGTGCGCCGTTGCTGCTGGTTCACGGGCTCGGCTCGAGCACCCTGGACTGGGAAATGCAGATCCCGGCGCTGGCCGCGCACTACCGGGTGATCGTCCCGGACATTCGCGGCCACGGGCGCTCGGACAAACCCCGCGAGCGCTACAGCATCGCCGCATTCAGCGCCGACATGCTGGCCTTGATCGAACACCTGCGCCTCGGCCCGGTGCATTACGTCGGGCTGTCGATGGGCGGGATGATCGGCTTTCAGTTGGCCGTCGATCAGCCGCAAGCACTCATCAGCCTGACCATCGTCAACAGCGCACCTCAAGTCAAATTGCGCAGCCGCGACGATTACTGGCAGTGGTTCAAACGCTGGAGTCTGATGCGCCTGCTCAGCCTGGAAACCATCGGCAAAGCCCTCGGCAGCAAACTTTTTCCCAAGCCGGAACAGGCCGATCTGCGGCGGAAAATGGCCGAACGCTGGGCAAAAAACGACAAACGTGCTTATCTCGCCAGCTTCGATGCGATTGTCGGCTGGGGCGTTCAGGAACGACTTTCCCGGGTGTCCTGTCCAACGCTCGTCATCAGCGCCGACCGTGACTACACACCGGTGGCATTGAAAGAAACCTATGTAAAACTGCTGCCGGATGCGCGGCTGGTGGTCATTGACGACTCGCGCCATGCCACCCCGCTCGATCAACCCGAACGTTTCAATCAAACGCTGCTGGATTTTCTCGCCACAGCCGACCTTCACTCTCAGGATCACTGACCCATGCTGAAAAAACTCGCCCTCGCCGCCGGCTCCGTACTGTTTGCCGCCAACCTGATGGCTGCCACCCCGGCCAAGGCGCCGCATGTGCTGCTGGACACCACCAACGGCCAGATCGAAATCGAACTGGACCCGGTCAAGGCGCCGATCAGCACCAAGAACTTCCTTGAATACGTCGACAGCGGCTTCTACAACAACACCATTTTCCATCGCGTGATCCCGGGCTTCATGGCTCAGGGCGGCGGCTTCACCCAGCAGATGCAACAGAAAGAAACCAAGGCGCCGATCAAGAACGAAGCCAGCAATGGCCTGCACAACGTTCGCGGCACCCTGTCGATGGCGCGCACTTCCAACCCTGACTCGGCGACCAGCCAGTTCTTCATCAACGTTGCCGACAACGCCTTCCTCGATCCGGGCCGTGACGCCGGTTACGCGGTATTCGCCAAAGTGGTCAAGGGCATGGATGTCGTCGACGTCATCGTCAACTCGCAGACCACCACCAAACAAGGCATGCAAAACGTGCCTGTCGACCCTGTGATCATCAAGTCGGCCAAGCGCATCGACTGAATTTCGCCGGGCATATCGAGCGGCGCCGGGCTGAGCCTGCGCCGCTCGCACTGATAAAAGGAGAGCCCGGATTCCGGGCGGTTATCTGATGCTCTATCGCCGTTTCGAACAACTGATCGATATCTTCCGTGACGCCCCGACGGCGTCCCCGCCGGACCGCGTCTGGCCCTTCTACATCTACTACTTGAAGCAGGTCTGGCCAAGTTTTGCCGCCCTGCTCGTCGTCGGCCTGTTTGCCTCGCTGATCGAAGTGGCGCTGTTCAGTTACCTGAGCCGCATCATCGATCTGGCGCAAGGCACGCCCAACCCGAATTTCTTCAGCGACCATGCCCTCGAATTGACCTGGATGCTGGTGGTCGCCCTGGTGCTGCGACCGATCTTTTTCGCCCTGCACGACTTGCTGGTGCACCAGACCCTGAGCCCCGGCATGACCAGCATGATCCGCTGGCAGAACCACAGCTACGTGCTCAAGCAGAGCCTGAATTTCTTCCAGAACGACTTCGCCGGGCGCATCGCCCAGCGCATCATGCAGACCGGCAATTCATTGCGAGATTCTGCCGTGCAAGCGGTGGACGCGCTGTGGCACGTGGTGATCTATGCGATCAGTTCGCTGGTGCTGTTCGCCGAGGCCGACTGGCGCCTGATGATCCCGCTGCTGACCTGGATCGTCGCCTACATCGGCGCGCTGTATTACTTCGTGCCGCGCGTGAAAGAGCGTTCGGTGGAAGCCTCGGATGCGCGCTCGAAACTGATGGGGCGCATCGTCGACGGCTACACCAACATCGCCACGCTGAAGCTGTTCGCTCACACCAACTTCGAACAGCACTACGCCAAGGAAGCCATCGAAGAACAGACCGTCAAAGCGCAAATGGCCGGTCGCGTGGTCACCAGCATGGACGTGGCGATTACCACCATGAACGGCCTGCTGATCGTCGGCACCACGGGGCTGGCGTTGTGGCTGTGGACGCAGTCGCTGATCACTGTCGGCGCGATTGCCTTGGCCACCGGGCTGGTGATTCGCATCGTCAACATGTCCGGCTGGATCATGTGGGTAGTCACCGGTATTTTCGAAAACATCGGCATGGTTCAGGACGGTCTGCGCACCATCTCGCAACCGGTCAGCGTCACCGACCGCGAGCAGGCCAAACCGCTGGCCGTGACCTCGGGCGAAGTGCGTTTCGAGCACGTGGATTTTCACTACGGCAAGAAGCGCGGGATCATCGGCGACCTCAACCTGAACATCAAACCGGGCGAGAAAATCGGCTTGATCGGCCCGTCCGGCGCCGGCAAATCGACCTTGGTCAACCTGTTGCTGCGCCTGTACGACGTCGAGGGCGGGCGCATCCTGATCGATGGGCAGAATATTGCCGAAGTCGGTCAGGAAAGCCTGCGCGCGCGGATCGGCATGATCACTCAAGACACCTCGCTACTGCACCGCTCGATCCGCGACAACTTGCTTTACGGCAAACCCGACGCCACCGACGCCGAACTTTGGGAGGCGGTGCACAAGGCGCGCGCCGATGAGTTCATCCCGCTGCTGTCCGACGCCGAAGGTCGCACGGGTTTCGATGCGCATGTCGGTGAGCGCGGGGTGAAACTGTCCGGCGGTCAGCGCCAGCGCATCGCGATTGCAAGGGTGCTGCTCAAGGACGCGCCGATCCTGATCATGGACGAAGCCACCTCGGCGCTGGACTCGGAAGTCGAAGCGGCGATTCAGGAGAGCCTCGAAACCCTGATGCAGGGCAAAACAGTGATCGCCATTGCCCACCGCCTATCGACCATCGCACGCATGGATCGGCTGGTGGTGCTGGAAAACGGCAAGATCGCCGAGAGCGGCACCCACGCCGAATTGCTCGCCCATCGCGGTCTGTATGCGCGGTTGTGGGCGCACCAGACCGGAGGCTTTGTCGGCATCGACTGATGCCTGGCGGTGCGGTGAAAAAACTGTGGGAGCGAGCCTGCTCGCGAATGCGGTGGATCAGCGACAAATTCGTCAACTGACCCGACGCTTTCGCGAGCAAGCTCGCTCCCACAAGGGGATTCAGGTTTGGCGGTAGGGCAACGCCGTTCTTGCTTCTTCGGCATACGCCAGCACGCCGGCGCGCTCTTGCTGGAGAAAATCCTTCACCGCCGCTTTCAGCCCTGGATGGCGCAGGTAATGCCAGGAATGGGTGATCACCGGTTCAAAGCCGCGAATCAATTTGTGCTCGCCCTGCGCCCCGGCATCGAAACGCTGGATGCCGTGGGCAATCGCGTAATCCATGCCCTGATAGAAACACGTCTCGAAATGCAGCCGATCAAACTCGGCCAGGCAGCCCCAATAACGTCCATAGAAACTGTCACCACCGACCAGGCTGAAGGCCATCGCCACCGGCCGTGATCCCTGTTTGGCCAAGACCACGCGAATCGCCTCAGGCATGCGTTCGGCCAGCAGGCTGAAGAATTCGCGCGTCAGGTACGGCGCCTGTCGCCGCACTGCATAGGTGTTGGCGTAGCAGGCGTAAACGAAATCCCACCGCGCCTCGTCCAGCTCACGCCCCTCCAGCCACTCGAACTCAAAGCCCTGCCCCGCCACCTGCTCGCGTTCCTTGCGCATCTGCTTGCGCTTGCGTGAGCTGAGGGCGTCGAGGAAATCCTGAAAGTCGCGGTAATCACGGTTCTGCCAATGATATTGACAGCCGATGCGCTGCAGCCAGCCCGGTTGCTCGGCCATCGCCGCGTCGGTGAAGGGGTCAGTGAAATTGATGTGCGCGCTGGAAAGCCCTTCTATCTCCAGATAGCCGGGCAGGCTCTTGAGCAGTTCAAAACCGTCTTCGACACTGGCCGCCAGCAGGCGCGGGCCGCTCACCGGACTGAATGGCACAGCCGTTAAAAGCTTGGGGTAGTAATCGATGCCGGCCCGCGCACAGGCGTCGGCCCAGCCGTGATCGAAGACGTACTCGCCGTAGGAATGCCACTTGCGATAACTGGGCAGTGCGGCGATCAGTCGACCATCTTCGATGTGCAGTAAATGTTCGGGCTGCCAGCCTGAATGCGGACCAACACTGCCGCTGTCTTCCAAGGCGCTGAGGAAGGCGTGGCGCAGGAAGGGCTGATTGTCCGGCACCAGCGCATCCCAAGTGGCCGGGGCGATTTCTGACAGGTTTTGCAGGCGTTGCAACGGCATTCACTGGCACTCCACAGCTTGGCGACAAAGCCCGGCGAGTATCGCCTATCGCGACCTTGTTGCACACGCTCAATCGGCCGACAGCGCTCTAGGTCGATAGTTCACGCCTGATACGCATCGTCATCAACCTGCCATCACTGTGCCACCGCTCTGTCATAAACCATCGCGATACTGGCGCCTGTTTTTAGAGCGCCGGGTTCTAACCCGGACACAGTTTTCCGGCCTTCGTGTCGGTTGTGCCCAGGATGGTTCAGCCATCCCCTTTCATCTTTGGAGATTGCTATGCGTCTTGCTTCCACGAAAACTGCAGCGGCCCTGTGCGGCGGCTTGTTGCTGGCCATGAGCGTCCCGGCCAGTGCTGCAGTCGACGCCAAACTGCTCGACATGCTCAAGGCCAACGGGTCGATTTCCCAGGCGCAGTACATCGAGCTGCAAACAGAACTGGCCAAGGATCAGAAGGAACAGCAAATCGCCCGGCAGGCGCAGCAGGAAACCAACGAACAAGTGGCGGCGGTCGCGAAGAAGACCAACGAACAGAGTGTGTTCGATCAGAAACTGGCCTGGGCGGCCAAGACCCAATTCAAGGGTGACGTACGCATTCGCCAGGAAACCATCAAGATCGATGGCGAACCGAACAACGGTGGCCGCGACAAGGATCGCCAACGCATCCGTGCCCGTCTGGGCGCCTACACCGAAATCAATCCGCAGGTCGACACCGGCATTCGCATCGCCACTGGCGGCGGCGACGATGCCCGCTCGACCAACCAGGATCAGGACAACTACTTCGACAAGAAGCAGATCTGGCTCGATCTGGGCTACATCGACTACCACCCTGACCAGATCAAGAACCTGCACGTGATCGGCGGCAAGATGCTGCAACCGTGGGTGAGCATGGGCGACGTGATCTGGGACAGCGACATCAACCCCGAAGGTCTGGCCGTCACCTACAAATACCCGTTGGGCAGCAGCGCCGAGCTGTTCGGCAGCCTGGGTAACTACAACCTCAAGGACAACGTGGACGGCGACGGCGTGCAATTCCGCCACGACCTGCGCCTGACCGCTGGCCAGTTGGGCAGCCGCTTCAACATCACCGATAACCTGAAGATGACTTTGGGCGGTAGCGTCTACGCGTACCAGAACGACGAAGACAGCCGCTGCACCGGCACCTCGACGCCGTGCGCGCTGGCAGTCAACGGCAACTCGGCCAACAACGAATTCCGTCTGTATGAAGGGTTCAGCCAGATCGACATCGGCGGCCTGCCAATGCCGCTGTCGTTCTACGGCCAGTACGTGAAGAACAACGACGCCGTGACCGATCAGGACACCGCGTGGTTGCTCGGTGCCAAGTCGAAAGTCTTCGGCTTCAACCTCGACTACAACTATCGTGACGTGCAGCGCAACGCCGTGGTCGGCGCCTTCACCGACTCCGACTTCGCCAACGGCACCACCGGTTCGCGCGGGCACAAGTTCAAGGTCGGTTACGACATCGACAAGAACTTCGCCGTCGGCGCCACGTACTTCCTGACCAAGGCCGACTTCGCCAGCCGTGGCCAGCGCGATGCAGACGCCAACACCCTGCAACTGGATGCCGAAGCGAAGTTCTAAAAAAGTGATAGCCCGGTGCGGGCGGGACGATCCCCATCATCCGTTCGTTTCATCCGCACCGCGTTTTTGTGTGTAGGAGCTGACGAGTGAAACGAGGCTGCGATCTTTTGATCTGTCCTGAACAGCAAGATCAAAAGATCGCAGCCTCGTTTCACTCGTCAGCTCCTACGGGGAATTGTCCTCGCGGCGTTGCGCCGCGAGGCGTTCGGCCAGCGCATCGACATTCTCGTCCGGTTGTTCCGGCAGCGCTTTGAGCGTCGCCTGCATCAAACGCATCTGCCGCATGAAACGCCGGCAGTTGGGGCAGAACAACAGGTGATGACGCACCATCAGCGTCTCGCGAAAGCTCAGTTGGCCGTCGAGATAATCGCTGGATCGTGCCACTTGCTCCTTGCAGGTCAACATTCTCCTGTCTCCTCAAAATGTTCCACGGTCGCAAAGACCTTCAAACGTGCCCGGTGCAGCAGCACGCGGACATTGGAGAGCGAGATCTCCAGAAGATTACAGATTTCTTCCAGCTCCAGGCCCTGGCGTTCGCGCAACAGCAAGACACTGCTCTGCAATTCTGAAAGGCTCAGCAACGTATGTTCGAGACATTCGCGCAGTTCGTTTTCAGTGAGCAGCGCTTCGGGGGTGTCCTGATGCCAGGCAAAAGGCGCGACCAGCCAGTGACCGTCGCTCGAAGAAAACCGATCGTCGTCGATGGTGCCGTGAGGCGATGGCAGGTCGTCGAGCAGGACCTCCCGACGATTGAGCTTGTAGCGACTCTTGGCCGAATTGGCGGTGATGGTCAGCAGCCAGGTCTTGAGGCTGGAACGGCCTTCGAAGCTGGCCAGATGGCGCACCACCGACAGCCAGGCATCCTGCACCACTTCCTCGACATGGCGCTGGCCGACAATCGCGTAAGCCACCGCGCGCATGGCGCTCTGATATGTCGTGACCAGTTCCTTGAAAGCCTGTTGCTCTCCCGCCAGCAAGCGCGTGAGCAGTTGGGTGTCGTCAGCCGCCATCCATCAATCCCCTTGTCCGGACTTCGAAAATGAACGCGGCAGGTGTGCACCTGCCGCGACGTCCGAAAAATTACAGCGTTTCAGCCGCTTCGAATGTAGGAAAGATCGACGCGATGAAGGGGAAATTAACCTGTTTCAGCGTTTACGCAGCAGCACGCTACCAATCGAGTAACCGGCACCGAACGAGCTGAGCACCGCAAGCGAACCCGAAGCCAGATCATCCTGATATTTATGGAAGGCAATGACCGAACCGGCCGAGCTGGTGTTGGCATAGCTGTCGAGAATCACCGGCGCTTCTTCTTCGGTAGCTTCGCGGCCGAGCAGCTTGCGCACGATCAGGTGGTTCATGCTCAAGTTGGCCTGGTGCAGCCAGAAACGTTTCACGTCGCCAACATTGAGCTGGTTTTCTTCCAGGTGCTCGCCGATCAGCTCGGCAACCATCGGGCAGACATCCTTGAACACCTTGCGGCCTTCCTGCACGAACAGCTTGTCGCGCGCGCCGATGCCCTCTTCCGCCGCACGGTTGAGGAAGCCGAAGTTGTTGCGGATATTGTTGGAGAACTTGGTCAGCAATTTGGTGCTGACCACGTCGAACTGGTACGGCGAGGTCGCCAGATCCGCGCGCTCGATGATCACCGCAGTCGCGGCATCGCCGAAGATGAAATGGCTGTCGCGATCACGGAAGTTCAGGTGCCCGGTGCAGACCTCCGGGTTGACCATCAGGATCGCCCGCGCCTGGCCCAGTTGCACGCTGTTGGCGGCGGCCTGGATGCCGAAGGTGGCCGAAGAACACGCCACGTTCATGTCGAAACCGAAACCCTGAATGCCCAGCGCTTCCTGGACTTCGATGGCGATGGCCGGATAAGCGCGTTGCAGGTTCGAACAAGCAACGATAACGCCGTCGATGTCAGCGGCAGTCTTGCCAGCACGTTGCAGGGCTTGCTCAGCGGCGCCGACGGCCATCTGGCACAGCACCGACCATTCGTCGTTGGGGCGCTCCGGCAGGCGCGGAGCCATGCGTTGCGGATCGAGGATGCCGTCCTTGTCCATGACAAAACGGCTCTTGATGCCCGAGGCTTTTTCGATGAACGCAGCGCTGGATTCGGTCAGGGCCTGGACTTCACCGCTGGCAATGGCCTCGGCGTTATCGGCGTTGAACTGGGCGACGTAGGTATTGAAAGACTGCACCAGCTCTTCGTTGGAGATGCTGTTGGCCGGTGTGTACAGGCCGGTGCCGCTGATGACGACATTATGCATGGTCGTTTCTCTAATCTGTTCAGGCAGAAAGTGCTGGAACCGTCGTACCAACACGCAAAGGGTCTATTCCCATCCGGGGGACGCAAACCTGGCATCGTTTTATTCCGCGGCGCGACACGGCCGAAGGCTCTGGGTCGCGAAACGGCGGGTTATGGTCGCGAAGTTTGCCATAAACGCAGGATTTTGGCGCCTTCTCCTGCTCAACGCGATCCCTGTAGGAGCTGCCGAAGGCCGCGATCTTTTGATCTTGACCTTTTAAAAAGCAAAATCAAAAGATCGCAGCCTTCGGCAGCTCCTACAGGATCGTTGCAAGACGCGAAGTCAGGGCTCGACCTGGCTCCACTGCTTGCTCAGGCGTTTGTCGGAAATCGGCACTTTCGTCCCCAACTGCTGGGCAAACAGCGAAACGCGGTATTCCTCCAGCCACCAGCGGTACAACTCCAGCTGCGGATCGCGCTTGCCTTCCTGCGCGTGCTTGGCCGCGCGGGCCTGGTATTGCGCCCACAGACCCGCGAGTTCGCCGCTCCAGACCCGATCTTTCTGTACCTGCGCGCCGAGCTTCTCGAAACGCTGCTCGACCGCTTTCAGGTAACGCGGCAGCTCTTTAAGCCACTGCATCGGCGTCTCGCGGACAAACGCCGGATAGACCAGATTGCCGATCTGCTGCTTGATGTCATTCAACGCCACCGCTTGCGCCAGATCGATCTTGCCCTTGAAGCGTTTTTGCAGACCGTGCCAGATTTTGAGAATCTCCAACGTCAGCCGCGCAACCCGCTCGGCGTGCTCGGTCCAGCTGCCGCGCTTGCGCTCGGCCAATGCCGCCAACCCGGCGCCATCACGAGGCAACGGGTCTTCGCCTTCGAGAATGCAGCTGTCGAGGCTGGCCAGCAGAATGTCTTCGACCAGCGCATCAACCCGGCCCAGCTCACGATAAAGCAGACCCAGTTCAGTCTGCCCAGGCAACTTGCCCCGGAGGAATTTTGCCGGCTCGGCCAGTTGCTGCATCAACAAGCGCTGCAAGGCGCGACGATGCTGGAACTCCGCCTCGGCCGGCGTAGAGAAGCGCCCTTCCTTGACCGTGCCGCCCTCTTCCACCAGCGCTGGGTACACCGTCATCGACAGCCCGGCGATCTTCTGCTGGGTCTTTTCCGCCACCGGAGCGAAGACTTTCGCCTCGACCGGTTGCTGACTTTTCGCACTCTGCGGCACCGCCAGCGCGGCCTGGCTGGCTTCGGCGAAGCGTGCGGTCAGCTCGGCCAGATCGCGACCTTCGCCGAGGAACTTGCCCTCGCCGTCGACGATTTCCAGGTTCATGCGCAGATGGCTTTCAACCTGCTGCGCGGCTTCCGCCCACGCCTCATCACTCACCCGCGCGCCGGTCATGCGCAGCAGTTCGCGACCGAGCGCTTGCGGCAGCGAACCTTCGGCGAACGTCATGCGCTGCAGCGCGGCTTTGATGAAGTCCGGCACCGGCACGAAGTTCTTGCGCAGGGCTTTCGGCAGGTTACGCACCAAGGCAATGCACTTGGCCTCGATCAGGCCCGGGACCAGCCATTCCAGACGCTCCGGCGGCAACATCGGCAGCAGCGGCGCCGGCACGCGCAAGGTCACACCATCGCGCGGGTGGTTGGGTTCGAAGTGGTAAGTCAGGGCCAATTCCAGATCGCCGATGTGCAGCGTGTCCGGGTAATCACGGGCGGTGACTTCACTGGCCTCGCGGGCCAGCACGTCTTCTTCGCGCATGATCAGCAACTGCGGGTCTTTCTGGCTGTTGACCTTGTACCAACTGTCGAAGGTCGCGGTCTGGTGGATCTCTGCCGGCAGACGCGCATCGTAGAAGGCATAGAGGGTTTCTTCGTCGGCGAGAATGTCGCGACGCCGAGCCTTCGCCTCAAGCTCGTCGAGCTGCTCAAGCAGTTTCTGATTGGCGCTTAGGCATTTGGCCCGCGACTGGATCTCGCCGCGCACCAGCCCTTCGCGGATAAACAGCTCACGGGAGACCACCGGATCGACCGGGCCGTAATGCACCGGGCGGCGACCGACCACGATCAGACCAAACAGGGTGATTTGCTCGTAGGCCACGACCTGGCCGCGCTTCTTTTCCCAGTGCGGTTCGAAGTGGTTTTTCTTGATCAGGTGCCCGGCCAGCGGCTCGATCCAGTCGGCATCGATCTTGGCGACCATGCGCGCGTAGAGTTTGGTGGTTTCCACCAGTTCGGCGGTCATCAGCCACTGCGGACGCTTCTTGCCGATGCCCGACGAGGGGTGAATCCAGAAGCGCCGTTGCCGCGCGCCGAGGTAATCGCCGTCTTCGGTTTTCTGGCCGACCTGGCTGAGCAAGCCGACCAGCACCGCTTTGTGCAGCTTCGGATAATCCGCCGGTTCTTTGTTCAAGCTCAACTGCATGTCGCGGCAGATCAGGCTCAACTGACGATGGGAATCACGCCACTCACGCAAACGCAGGTAGTTGAGGAAGTTCTTCCGGCACCAGTTACGCAGCGGGTTGGCGGTCAGCGCCTGGCGCTGCTCTTCAAAACCCCGCCACAGATTGACCAGTCCGGCGAAATCGGAATCGGGATCCTTCCATTGCGCATGGGCCTGATCCGCCGCTTGCTGACGCTCCGGCGGACGCTCGCGCGGGTCCTGAATCGACATCGCACTGGCGACAATCAGCACTTCCTGCAGGCTGCCGAGCTTGGCCGCTTCGAGCAGCATGCGGCCCATGCGCGGATCCACCGGCAAGCGCGCCAACTGTCGACCGAGCGGCGTCAGCTGGCTGTTGCGATCCACCGCCGAAAGCTCTTGCAGCAGGTTGAACCCGTCGCTGATCGCTTTGCCGTCCGGCGGTTCGATAAACGGGAACGCGGTGATTTCGCCGAGACGCAGATGGAGCATCTGCAAAATAACGGCGGCGAGGTTGGTGCGCAGAATTTCCGGGTCGGTGAATTCCGGACGACCGAGGAAATCCTCTTCGCTGTACAACCGCACGCAGATGCCCGGCTCAACCCGTCCGCAACGACCTTTCCGCTGATTGGCGCTGGCCTGGGAAATCGCTTCGATCGGCAAGCGCTGGACCTTGGCCCGATAGCTGTAGCGACTGATGCGAGCGGTACCGCTGTCGATCACGTAACGAATGCCCGGCACGGTCAGCGAAGTCTCGGCGACGTTGGTCGCCAGCACCACACGGCGGCCCGGGTGCGACTGGAAGATTCGCTGCTGTTCGGCCGGCGACAGACGCGCGTACAGCGGGAGGATTTCGGTGTGCTTGAGCTGGGCCTTGCGCAGCATGTCGGCGGCGTCGCGAATCTCGCGCTCACCGGGCAGGAACACCAGCACATCACCCGGACTGCGGCGTTCGCTGCGCTCGTAGGCGGCGATTTCGTCGAGGGTGGCGAGGATCGCCTGATCGACGGTGAGGTCGTCCTCGACCCGGTTGCCCTCTTCGTCCTGCTCCAGGGTCAGCGGCCGGTACCAAGTGTCCACCGGGAACGTGCGACCGGACACTTCAACAATCGGCGCATCATCGAAATGCTTGGAGAAACGCTCCAGATCGATGGTCGCCGAGGTGATGATGACCTTCAGATCCGGACGCCGTGGCAGCAGGGTTTTCAGGTAGCCGAGGAGGAAATCGATGTTGAGGCTGCGTTCGTGAGCTTCGTCGACGATGATCGTGTCGTAGCGTTCGAGGTAGCGATCGTTCTGGGTTTCCGCCAGCAGAATACCGTCGGTCATCAGCTTGATCAGGGTGTTGGCATCGCTCTGATCTTCGAAGCGCACCTGATAGCCGACCAGCGCACCGAGGGGCGTGCCGAGTTCTTCGGCGACGCGGCTGGCGACGCTGCGCGCGGCGATCCGACGCGGCTGGGTATGGCCGATCAGACCGTGCTGGCCGCGACCGATTTCCAGACAGATTTTCGGCAACTGGGTGGTTTTGCCCGAGCCGGTTTCGCCGGCGATGATCAGCACCTGATGTTGCTCGAGGGCCTTTTTGATCTCGTCGCGTTTGGCCGCGATCGGCAAACTGTCGTCGTAACGAATCACCGGCAGGCTGGCACGGCGCGCCAGCACCTGATCACAGGACGCCTGCATCCGCGCCACCCACTGGGCCAGCTTGGCCTCGTCGGGTTTCTTGCGCAGCTCAAGCAACTGCCGCCGCAGCCGGTGACGGTCGGCGAGCATGGCGTGATCGAGGTTTTTCAGCAGTTTGTCGATGGAGGGCGATTCGTCGGTCATCGGGTAGGCAATTCGGTCGTCTGTTTATGCAGGGGGCGGATTGTCGCAGATTTGCGGGATTTGTGGCGTGTCAGGGAGAGAGCTGCCCTCACCCTAGCCCTCTCCCGGAGGGAGAGGGGAGCGATTGGGGGATATTTCGCAGATGCATCGACCTGAAGGCCCCCTGCCGAATCCATGATCGCCAAGCTCTTTCAGGTCGGAGCTTGACGCAAGACACCTCGGTCGGCCCCCTCTCCCTCCGGGAGAGGGCTGGGGTGAAGGGCTCTTGATTCGCTACTCGCTGTCCCGGCCTTTACGCCGATACGGAAAGACATCAATCACTTTCCCGGCCCGAATCGCCTCCTGCAAACTCTTCCAGTAATCGGCGTCATACAACTCGCCATGCAACTGATCGAACAACTTGCGCTGTCCCGCATCGGCAAAGAGAAACGGTGGAAATTCCTCGGGAAACACATCCAGCGGGCCGATCGAGTACCACGGCTCTGAGGCCATTTCGTCCTCCGGCGTGCGCGGTGCCGGAATGTGGCGGAAGTTGGCTTCAGTCAGGAAGCAGATTTCGTCGTAGTCGTAAAACACCACCCGTCCGTGACGGGTGACGCCGAAGTTTTTCAGCAGCATGTCGCCGGGAAAGATATTCGCCGCCGCCAGCTGCTTGATCGCCAGGCCGTAATCCTCCAGCGCTTCACGTACCTGGGCGTCGTTGGCATTTTCCAGATAGAGATTGAGCGGAGTCATCCGGCGTTCGGTCCAGCAGTGGCGGATCAGCACGGTTTCGCCTTCGACCGACACCGTGGACGGCGCGACCTCAAGCAATTCCTCCAGACATGCAGGATCGAACTTGCTCAGCGGAAAGCGAAAGTCGGCAAACTCCTGGGTATCGGCCATGCGTCCGACCCGATCAACGCTTTTCACCAGTCGATACTTTTCGATCACCGTGGCGCGGTCGACGTTTTTCGACGGCGAAAAGCGGTCCTTGATGATTTTGAACACGGTGTTGAAACCCGGGAGGGTGAACACGCTCATCACCATGCCGCGCACGCCCGGGGCCATGATGAACTGGTCGTCAGTGTTGGCCAGATGATTGATCAGCGCGCGGTAGAACTCGGATTTGCCGTGCTTGTAGAAGCCGATCGAGGTGTACAGCTCGGCGATGTGCTTGCCCGGCAAAATGCGCCGCAGAAAGCCGATGAACTCCGCCGGCACCGGCACATCGACCATGAAGTACGAACGGGTGAACGAGAAGATGATCGACACATCGGCTTCGTCGGTGATCAACGCGTCGATCTGAATGCCGCGACCTTCGCGGTGCAGCAGCGGAATCACCAGCGGCCATTGCTCGTCGCGGGTGTAGATGCGCCCGACCAGGTAGGCGCCTTTATTGCGGTAGAGCACCGAGGAAAACAGCTCGACGCTCAGCTCCGGGTCCTTGCACACCCAGTCCGGCAGGTTTTCGCGCAACTGCCCTTCGAGCCGCAGCAAGTCGCCGGGCAGATCGGCGTAATCCTCGCTGAAGCGGTAATCGGCAAAAATGTTCGCGAGCATGGCGGATAACTGGCCCTGCGGCTTATACGTGCGGGTTTGCGCAGCGCGGGCTCGGCGCAGGCTCGGGCGCGTGGTGTGGATGAACATGCAGCCGTCGCTGATCAGATCGTGGCTGAACAACCCGCAAAAAATCGAGTTGTACCAGGTCTCGGAAAGCTCATCGTCGAAGCGCAGATCGATAACACTGATATAGGCGCTTTTCACCAGCGGCCAGCAGCTGACGTTCATCAGGGCTTCTTCGTCGAAATACTCGCGAAGGCGGGCAACGGTTTCGCCAACCTTTTCCTCATACAGACTGATCCGCGCCGCCGACGCGGCCTGCGCCTCCTGCCAGCGCGCCTGCTCGAAGCGCTCCCGCGCGCCATCGGTGATGCGACGGAAATGCTCGCGGTAATCGTCGAAGCCGGCGAGGATCATCCGGGCGATCTCGGTGGCTGGCCATTGCTGCGACATAGATTAAACCTCAGCGGGAATTCGATTCGTCTGAGCTTAGTCACGGATCGGCTCGCAGGAAAAGTGCAATTTCTGCCAAAACCGATACAGGGCAGACCGTTGATGCGCTTTCTCGGGCCGATGCATCGGCAGGCAAAATTAAAAGCCCGAATAGCGGTTGCCATGATCCGGACGCTCGGCAACACTCTCGTCCCGATCAAGGAAGGAGCCCGCCGTGAGCCCTGTCGATATTTTCCGTATGTTGTCGCTGGCCGCTATCTGGGGCGCGAGTTTTCTGTTCATGCGCATCATCGCCCCGGTGATCGGCACGATCCCGACCGGATTCTTTCGCGTGTCGATCGCGGCCGCCGGGCTGTTGGTGATCCTTGGGCTGATGCGCATCAGCTGGGATTTCAAGGGCAAGCTGAAAACCGTGATGCTGCTGGGCGTGATCAATTCGGGAATTCCGGCGACGCTGTATTCGGTTGCAGCCCAAGTACTGCCGGCCGGCTACTCGGCGATTTTCAATGCCACCACGCCGCTGATGGGCGTGTTGATTGGCGGCCTGTTCTTTAGCGAAAAACTCACGATTGCGAAGCTGGGCGGCGTATTCCTCGGCCTGCTCGGCGTCGGCGTGCTGACGCGCGCCGGGCCCGTGGCCTTCGATCTGCAATTGCTGATGGGTGCGGTCGCTTGCCTGCTGGCGACCACTTGCTACGGTTTTGCCGGATTTCTTGCGCGGCGCTGGCTGGATCAGGCCGGTGGGCTGGACAGCCGTCTGTCGGCACTGGGCAGCATGCTCGGGGCGACGTTGTTTTTGCTGCCGTTGTTCGCCTACAGCACGATCACTGCGCCGCCGGTCAGTTGGGGCGGCTGGCATGTCTGGCTGTCGTTGCTCGGCCTGGGCCTGGGTTGCACGGCGTTTGCCTACATCATCTATTTCCGCCTGCTCAGCTCGATCGGCCCGGTGAAATCGATGACCGTGACCTTCATGATCCCGCCGTTCGGCGTATTGTGGGGGGCGTTGTTGCTGGATGAGCCGTTGTCGATGGCGCACGTTTATGGCGGGTTGCTGATTGGGGCGGCGTTGTGGCTGGTGTTGAAGCCGGCAGTGGTGAAGCCTGCAAAGGTGTAAGTCCGTTAGATTGTTTGTGTCGCAAATATTCGCCAGCACGCTCGCTCCCACAATGGCAATACTTTCATCTGTGGGAGCGAGCCTGCTCGCGAAAGGCGGCGCAACAAGCGCCGCCTGCCCTTCTTCTAACGGGCCTTACGGAACACAAAAGCCAACCCAACAATGATCAGCAACATCCCCAGCACACTCAACGCCGCCAGCCGATTGCCGAAAATCAGGTAATCCATCACCGCCGTCACCGCCGGCACCAGATAGAACAGGCTGGTGACGTTCACCAGATTGCCCTGCGCGATCAGCCGATACAGCAACAATGTCGCCAGCACCGAGACCACCACGCCCATCCATAACACCGGGACAATGAAGCCTGCGCTGTGCTCGAAGTGAAACGGCTGGAACGGCACGAACACCGCGCACAGCAACAGCCCGGCCAGATATTGCACCGGCAGCGTGCCGAGTGGATTGTCAGTGATGCGCTTCTGCATGATCGAGCCCAGCGTCATGCTCGCCAGCGCCAGCAAGCCGAACAACATGCCAGCCCAGGACATCCCGGCCAGACCGATGCCCTGATAAACCACCATGATCAGCCCGGCCAGCCCCAGCGCCAGGCCGAACAGGCGGCTCGCCGAACGCTGGCGCTCCATCAGCACCACCGTGAGAATCGGCTGAACGCCCATCAGAGTCGCCATCACCCCCGGCGTGACTTTGCAGTCGAGCGCCAACAGATAAAAGATCTGATAAGCCCCGAGTAACACCAGTCCCGTGGCGATCGCAAACAGCATCGGCTTGCCACCCTCGGGCAACTTCAACTTGAGCAGCGGCGCCAGCAGCACCAGCCCGCACAGGGCGATCGCGAAGCGAATCAGCAGAAAGGCAAAGGGCGAAGCGTGCGCCAGGCCCCATTTGGAGAAAATCGCCCCGCTGCTCCACAGCAGAACGAACAGGCTCGTGGACGCCGCCGCGAGCGCGGATTGTTTCGAAAGGACAAACATGAATACCACCTGTAGTCAGGCAAAAAGCCAACTCAGCCGGAGCTGAAATCCAGTAGGTTTTTCTGGCGGGCGCAGGGGTCGGCAGAAACTGCCGATCAGCCCCGGACACCAACGCCCGGCGGCGCTACGACTGCGCACACCGGCGTACTACTGACAGGTGGAGGGTAATGACTGATCTGCACAGGCTGCTGATTCCCGCACGGCACGACGCCAGCGTTGACCGCTGAATCGACTACCGCGTTGATGAGGGATGCAGGCATGAAGGCAGATCTTTATTTAGGAAATGAAGGCGTGAGCATGGCGCTCAAGCGGGCTGACTATAACCAGCCCGGGACACAGATTGCAATGACTTGGGCAAAGGGCCGCTAGCGACAGTCTGGCGCCGGCTGATTAGGGTAGATGGAGGTGGCAACGGATTGTCAGGAGACATGGAATGCAAGAGATCATATGCCAAGGGAACGGACGTATTTGCGGTATCAGGTTTATCGGTCAGAGGCGAGGAAGCGGGCCGCTTCGCAGATTGCCGGCTTACAAGGCCAACTCAAGGCGGCCGACGCTTCGATTATGGATTTATCTCTGATTCGGTTCGAACCGATAAACAGGCATGCGCTGAATGCTTTTGAAACATGGGAAGAACCCTGCTTTGTCTGGCACGAAGTCATCGCGTGGAAATCACGTGAACCACGCGCATTGGACATCTCTATCTGGTTCGACGGGCAGCTCTGCAGCCTGTGTTTTGCGAACCCGAACAATAGTCGACGAAGATTACGAGTTGTGAGATTGGAAGGGCGCCCTGGCGGAACACATCCTTTGAAAAATCGGATAGGACTACTAGCGATGATGGTAATTGAGCAATACGCGCATTTCGTTGGCTGCGAAGTTATCGAAATACAAGAGCCGCTGGACGGTGCGATACCCGTTTATCAGAAGCTGGGTTTCAGCTACGACATCGAAGGCCGCCTTGTCAAAACCTTGGAGAATCCAGTACTGTGAAAGCCAATCAATTACTGATCAAACCGGGAGGCGACATGAAGAAAGCGAAACAGAGACCTCCCGAAGCACTGGTCAGATCGCTGAAAACCAAAAGACTGGCTGATCAAGAATTGACCGCTAATCAACGGCGTCTGTTGCAACTGCTGATCACCGGTATCGAAGATGAGCCCTCGGTGCTGGCCGCTGGCCGATTGTGAAAAAACCGCTCCTGAGGAGCGGTTTTTTATTTCTGATCCAGCCTCAACCAAACAACCAATACCCCAGCAACGTCAGCACCAGCACCGCCAGCACCGGGCGCATGACGCGGTAGGCCTTGGGATGGCGGCGTTTCCACTGTTTGACCACGCCGCTGAAACGGTCGCTGAAGTTCTTGCTCCAGGCATAAGCCTGGTTGATCCCGCCGACGCGTTCATCATCAAGGTTCTGCGGCGCAGTGGCGCGGCCGAGCCAGCCGCTGATGAAGCGGTTGATGCGGGTCATCAGGCGGTTGCTCAGCGGGCGTTCAATGTCACAGAACAGAATGACGCGAGTCTGATCGGTTTCATTCTTGACCCAGTGCACGTAGGTCTCGTCGAACATCACGTCATCGCCGTCGCGCCAGGCGTAAACCTGACCGTCGACGAAGATCCGGCAATCGTCAGAGTTGGGTGTCGACAGACCGAGGTGATAACGCAGGGAGCCGGCAAACGGGTCACGATGCGGGTTGAGGTGACTGCCACCCGGAAGCAGCGCGAACATCGCGCCCTTGACGTTGGGAATGGCGCTGACCAGTGCCACGGTTTTCGGGCACAGGGCTTCGGCCGATGGCAGCGGTTTGTCGTACCACTTCAGATAGAAGCGCTTCCAGCCCTTCTTGAAGAACGAGCCAAAACCGGCGTCGTTGTTCTTTTCGGCGGCGCGAATATAGCCCTCGTCAAACAGATGCATCGCTTCGTCGCGGATGGTTTCCCAGTTGTCGCGCAGAACATCCAGTTCCGGAAACTTGCTGCGATCCAGATACGGTCTGGACGGCACTGCGGAGAACAGGTACATCAAGGCGTTGTACGGGGCGAACAGCGCCGAGTGGTTGACGAACTGGCGCAATACCGGCAAACGCGCCTTGCCGCGCAAATGCACATAGAGCGTGCTGCCCAGAAACAGCAACAGCACAAACGCCTTGGCGGCAAACGAAACGGTCATCAACGACTCCTTGAATAAAGACAACGCTGCGCAATGCCCTTTTCCCGGCATGGCAGCCGGCCATGATAAACACTACCGGCTCCGGGAAAAACCCGCCTGATACAAGATTCAGTGTTATGCATTGCGCAACAAAGCCTTTATTAACATGCAGCGCCTGAACCTTGGCTGACCTGAATCAACAGGATTACTGCTGATTCTCCTGCTCGGTGAACAGGTCACTGAACAACATGCTCGACAGATAACGCTCACCCGAATCCGGCAACACCACGACGATGGTTTTGCCCTGCATCTCCGGAGTTTCCGCCAGGCGCACAGCCACCGCCATCGCAGCGCCGCAGGATATGCCGCACAAAATTCCCTCTTCCTGCATCAGACGCAAGGCCATGGCCTTCGATTCTTCGTCGGTTACTTGCTCGACACGATCGACCATCGACAGATCAAGGTTCTTCGGCACAAAACCGGCGCCAATGCCCTGAATCTTGTGTGGACTAGGCTTGATCTCGTCACCGGCCAGGGCCTGGGTGATGACCGGCGAAGATGCAGGCTCCACAGCCACCGACAGAATCGGTTTGCCGGCGGTGTTCTTGATATACCGCGAGACACCGGTAATGGTTCCACCGGTACCGACGCCCGCCACCAGTACATCCACGGCGCCGTCGGTGTCGTTCCAGATTTCCGGGCCGGTGGTCTTTTCGTGAATCGCCGGGTTGGCCGGGTTATCGAATTGCGCCGGCATGAAATATTTGTCGGCATCACTGGCGACGATTTCCGCGGCTTTCTCGATGGCGCCCTTCATGCCCTTGGCCGGCTCGGTCAACACCAGTTCCGCCCCCAGGGCTTTCAGGACCTTACGGCGCTCGATGCTCATCGACGCCGGCATGGTCAGCATCAGTTTATAGCCACGCGCAGCAGCGACGAACGCCAGGCCGATGCCGGTGTTACCGGAGGTGGGCTCGACAATGGTCATGCCGGGCTTGAGTTTACCGCTGCTTTCGGCGTCCCAGATCATGTTGGCGCCAATCCGGCACTTGACCGAGTAACCGGGGTTGCGCCCCTCGATCTTGGCCAGGATCGTGACCCCGCGCGGCGCGATGCGGTTGATCTGGACCAGCGGCGTATTGCCGATGGAATGGGCGTTGTCAGCGTAAATACGGCTCATGGCTGGGTCCTTATGCAGCGTTGAATTCGCCTTTCAAGGTAAGCCTGTTGCCGATCACAGTCCAGTCGGGTCGAACGTCTGCAACCGCGCGCAGTCAATCGCATTGAACCAAGGAACACTCTTCAAGGAACAATGTCATGAAACGTCGTTACAGCTGGCCGCTCTGGACCCTGGCGGGTGTCGTGGTGCTGCTGGTCGCCCTGCATTTCGCCCTGCCCTATCTGGTTCGCGACTACCTCAATGACAAGCTCGCGGACATGGGCGATTACCGTGGCCAGATCACCGATGTCGACCTCGCGCTGTGGCGCGGCGCCTACAAAATCAATGGTCTGAAAATCGTCAAGGTCGACGGCAAGGTACCGGTGCCGTTCGTCGATGCGCCGTTGATCGACCTGTCGGTGAGCTGGCACTCGCTGTGGTACGACCATGCCGTGGTCGCCCAGGTGCAATTCCTCAATCCGGAAATCAATTTCGTCGACGGTGGCCCCAACAAACAGAACTCGCAGACCGGTCAGGGCACCGACTGGCGAGAACAACTCGGCAAGCTGCTGCCGATCACCCTCGATGAGGTGCAGATCAACGACGGCCGTATCACGTTCCGCAACTTCAATTCCAAGCCGCCGGTAAACATGAATGCCAGCAACGTCAACGCCAGCATCTATAACCTGACCAACGTGGTCGACAAGGAAGGCAAACGCGACGCCCGCTTCGAAGGCAAGGCGCTCCTGCTGGGCCACGCGCCACTGGAAACCACCGCCACCTTCGATCCGCTGAGCAACTTCGAAGACTTCGAATTCCGCCTGCGTGCCCGCGACATCGAGCTCAAACGCATGAACGACTTCGCCTCGGCCTACGGCAAATTCGACTTCAACGCTGGTCACGGCGATGTGGTCATCGAAGCCAAGGCAGAAAAAGCCCGGCTCACCGGCTACATCAAACCTCTGCTGCGCGATGTCGATGTTTTCAATTGGCAGCAGGACGTCGAGAACAAAAACAAAGGCCTGTTCCGCTCGGTCTGGGAAGCACTGGTCGGCGGCACCGAGACCGTTCTGAAAAACCAGAACAAAAACCAGTTCGCCACCCGGGTCCAACTCAGCGGCAATGTGCACCAGCAGAACGTCAACGCATTCGAAGCGTTTTTGCAGATTTTGCGCAACGGCTTTATTCAAGCCTTCAATGCGCGGTATGAACGGCCGAAGCCGGATGAGGGTTAAGTTTTGCGGCTGACGACATATCTACCAGTGTCTTCGGCCGCGATCGATGAGCGCTGTTGCAGCGAATCCCAGCCCAGACAGGCCAACGCCAAAGAACGTGGCACTGCCTCACGCCCATTGCTGTAACGGCTGATGCTCCGAGCGCTCACACCCAGCGCCTCGGCCGCCTCACTGAGAGAAAGTCCCGTACGGGCGCGCCAGTCGATAAAAATGCGTGTGTTCTCGTCCTGGGCATTTTGCGCCAGCGCATCCATGTACAAGGTGTCTGCGCCAATCTGTATGTCGGGCTCTAGCCATTCGACTATCCAGCCATCGTCGCCAACTACGGCAGTCGCAAAGACTTCGCTATCAAGCAGTGGCCGCAGACCTGGATAAGTATGAATATCCACCCCCAAATCAACTGTCAGTTCCTGACCATTGATAAATGTCAGCGCCAACCTGAAATCCGACAGGACCTGCGCAAATCGCAGACGCGGCCGTTTCATGGGTAACATCGATTTTCTGCCTTTTTATCAACCAAGCAAGAAAGGCTATCGCCAAATCGGCGATACCGGAATACTGGCCATCCGCCGAGACTGAGTCAACATGTGACGCCCTATTCAGAGACTGAATACGCCGTCTGCGTTCACAGTCGACCGGCGTGCGCGTTATAGTCGGGGCATCCGATTATTCGCCCCCGCCCTGCCCGTAAGGTCGGCGTTACCGTTCGAGGATTTGCAGATGAAGTTCGAAGGCACCCAGGCCTACGTCGCCACCGATGACCTGAAGCTGGCGGTCAACGCCGCCATCACCCTGGAGCGGCCGCTGCTGGTCAAGGGTGAACCGGGCACCGGCAAGACCATGCTCGCCGAGCAACTCGCCGAGTCGTTCGGTGCCAAGCTGATCACCTGGCACATCAAATCCACCACCAAGGCCCATCAGGGGCTGTACGAGTACGACGCGGTGAGCCGTTTGCGCGACTCGCAGCTGGGCAATGAAAAAGTCCACGACGTGCGCAATTACCTGAAGAAAGGCAAGCTCTGGGAAGCGTTTGAGTCCGAGGAGCGGGTGATCCTGCTGATCGACGAAATCGACAAGGCCGACATCGAGTTCCCTAACGACTTGCTGCAAGAACTCGACAAGATGGAGTTCTACGTTTACGAGATCGACGAGACCATCAAGGCCAAGAAGCGCCCGATCATCATCATTACCTCCAACAACGAGAAAGAGCTGCCGGACGCCTTCCTGCGCCGCTGCTTCTTTCATTACATCGCTTTCCCCGACCGCACCACCCTGCAGAAAATCGTCGACGTGCATTACCCGGACATCAAGAAGGATCTGGTCAGCGAAGCGCTAGACGTGTTCTTTGACGTGCGCAAGGTACCGGGTCTGAAGAAGAAGCCATCGACGTCGGAACTGGTCGACTGGCTGAAACTGCTGATGGCCGACAACATCGGCGAAGCGGTGCTGCGCGAGCGCGATCCGACCAAAGCCATACCGCCGCTGGCCGGTGCGCTGGTGAAGAACGAACAGGACGTACAACTGCTTGAGCGCCTGGCGTTCATGAGCCGTCGCGGCACCCGCTAAGAGGCTGCTGCCATGCTGCTCAACCTGTTCAATGAAATGCGTGCAGCCAAGGTGCCGGTGTCGGTGCGTGAGCTGCTCGACCTGATCAACGCGCTGAAACAGCGCGTGACCTTCGCCGACATGGACGAGTTCTATTATTTGTCACGGGCGATTCTGGTGAAGGACGAGCGCCATTTCGACAAGTTCGACCGCGCGTTCAGTGCCTACTTCAATGGCCTGGAGAAACTCGACGACCATTTGCAGGCGCTGATTCCCGAGGACTGGCTGCGCAAGGAATTCGAGCGTTCGCTCAGCGACGAAGAGCGCGCGCAGATCCAGTCCCTTGGCGGGCTGGACAAGCTCATCGAGGAATTCAAGAAGCGTCTGGAAGAACAGAAGGAACGCCATGCCGGCGGCAACAAGTGGATCGGCACCGGCGGCACCAGCCCGTTCGGTTCCGGCGGTTTCAACCCGGAAGGCATCCGCGTTGGCGATGCCGGCAAGCGTCAGGGCAAAGCGGTCAAGGTCTGGGATCAGCGCGAGTACAAGAACCTCGACGATTCGGTGGAACTGGGCACGCGCAACATCAAGGTCGCCCTGCGTCGTCTGCGCAAGTTTGCCCGTCAGGGTGCGGCGGAAGAACTCGACATCGACGGCACCATCGACCACACCGCCAAGGATGCCGGCCTGCTGAACATCCAGATGCGCCCGGAACGGCGCAACACGGTGAAGCTGCTGCTGTTGTTCGACATCGGCGGCTCGATGGATGCGCACGTGAAGATCTGCGAGGAATTGTTCTCGGCCTGCAAGACCGAGTTCAAGCATCTTGAGTATTTCTACTTCCACAACTTCATTTATGAATCGGTGTGGAAGAACAATATGCGCCGCACTTCCGAGCGCACCTCGACCCAGGATCTGTTGCACAAATACGGCGCCGACTACAAGGTGATCTTCATCGGTGACGCCGCCATGGCGCCGTACGAAATCACCCAGGCCGGCGGCAGTGTCGAGCACTGGAACGAAGAACCGGGCTACGTGTGGATGCAGCGTTTCATGGAGAAGTACAAAAAACTCATCTGGATCAACCCGTACCCGAAGGACACCTGGGGCTATACCTCATCGACCAATATCGTGCGCGATCTGATCGAGGATCAGATGTATCCGCTGACGTTGCGCGGGCTTGAGGAAGGGATGCGGTTTCTTTCCAAATAAAATCAAAGGATCGCAGCCTTCGGCAGCTCCTACGGGAAACGCGTATTCCTCTGTAGGAGCTGCCGAAGGCTGCGATCTTTTGATCTTCAAACGAAGCGCTGCAAATATTCGATGTGCTCGCGATGTGCGACGTCCTGCACCACCGGCCTTAACCTCACCTTCGCCCCCGGCAGGCACTGCGCCAGCCGCGCCAGTGCCAGCGGCGTCAACGCGCCTAGGCGCGGATACCCGCCGATGGTCTGGCGATCATTGAGCAACACAATCGGCTGCCCGTCCGGTGGCACTTGCACCGCACCGAGCGGAATCCCTTCAGAGATCATCGGCGCGCCCTGATATTGCAACGCCGTACCCAGCAGGCGGATGCCCATGCGGTCGGCGCGGCTGTCGATTGTCCAGGTGCTGTTGAAGACATCGAACAGGCTTTGTCCGCTGAACTGGCCGATCTGTGCGCCGAGTACCAGATCCAGTGGTGTGTCCATTCTGAGATCCGGACGCAGCGCCAAAGGCACTTCACGTACCGTCAGCGCTTCCCCGGAAGAACAGAGCACCGTGCCTTTGGCGAGCGCAAGGCCCATCCCGTCGAGACCGCCCAATTGTTCGCGCACCACCGTGGCACTGCTTCCCAGCACCTTCGGCGCAGTAAACCCACCGGGAGTCGCCAGATAAGCCCGGGCGCCGAGCAAAGGCTGGGTGAAGCGCAGAGTCTGCCCTTTCGCCAATCTGAAACTGCACCACGGCGCCTGCGGTTGCCCATCGATTTGCGCGCCGAGATCCGCACCGGCCAGCGCCAACAGACAATCCTCTTCAGCCACCACGGCAAACCCGCCGAGCGTAATTTCAACCACCACTGCATCCAGGTCGTTACCAAGCAGCCAATTGGCCCAGCTCATCGAACACCAATCCGCCGCGCCGCCCTGGGTTACGCCCAGGTGTCGCACACCGAAGCGCCCGGCATCCTGCAACAGGCACAGCGGTGTGCTGGCTTCGATTGTCAGTCGACTCATGCCAGCGCCTCCAGTGGCGTGTCGTCGCCGCCCAGACGAATGAATTCGCCGTGGTCGACCGCTTCGAAGCGCACCGTGTCGCCAGGCTGCATCAGGCTGTAGCCGTCGCGATGACGATCGAACAGTTTCGCCGGGGTGCGGCCGATCAGGTTCCAGCCTCCGGGTGAAACTACCGGATAAGCCGCCGTCTGCCGCTCGGCGATACCGACGCTGCCGGCGGCGACTTTTTTGCGCGGTGTGCTCAAGCGCGGCGCGGCGAGCATTTCTTCGACCAGGCCCATGAAGGCAAAGCCCGGCGCAAAGCCAAGGGCGAACACTTGATATTCCCGCGCACTGTGACGACGAATCACCTCGTCCACCGCGAGGCCGCTGCGTTCGGCCAACAGGCTCAGTTCCGGGCCGACACTCGAGTCGTACCAGACCGGCAAGACGTGACACTGCCCACCGCTTCGCGCATTTGGCGACAGATCGACCAGCGCTTCGGCGATCAATTCGCGCGCCTGGGCCGGAGTCAGCAGCGTCAGATCGTAATGCACCATCAACGTCGTATAGGACGGCACCAGATCGATCAGTTGGGCGCCGAACGCCGTGCGCAAACGCTCGGTGGCGGCGAGCATCCACGGCATGTTGGCTTCGGCGATTTCATCGAACAGACGCAGCATCAGGCAATCCAGTGCTACCACTTCAACACGTGGATTCATGACGCACTCGATTGCTGCAAGGCGTGGCGAATGCGCTGCACGGCGGCCACGGAACTGGCGTTGTCACCGTGTACGCACAAGGTGTTGGCGCGCAGGATCAAAGCGCTGCCATCACTGGCGGTAAGCTCACCGCCAGCGGCAATGGTCAGGGCCTGGCCGATGATTTTTTCGGCATCGTGATGCACCGCGCCCGGCAGCTGCCGGGAGACCAGCCGGCCAGCGCTGTCGTAGGCGCGATCGGCGAAAGCTTCGAACCACAGGGTCACGCCGTATTCATCACCGATTTGCTGCGCTGCGACGTTGTCACGGGTTGCCATCAACATCAGCGGCAGGCTGCGGTCATACGCGGCCACGGCCTGCACCACCGCGCGTAACTGCGCCGAGTTGGCCATCATGTCGTTGTACATCGCGCCGTGGGGTTTGACGTAGCTCACGCGTCCGCCCTGCGCCTTGCAGATGCCGTCGAGGGCACCGATCTGGTAATGCAGGATGTCTTGCAGCTCTTGCGCGGAATAGGCCATGGAACGTCGGCCGAATCCGACCAGATCCTGATAAGCCGGGTGCGCACCGATCTGCACGCCGTGCTCGAGGGCCAGCGCCACGGTTTTGCGCATGATGCTCGGGTCGCCGGCATGGAAACCGCAGGCCACGTTGGCGCAATCGATGAAGGGCATGACGTCGGCGTCCAGACCCATGGTCCAGCTGCCGAAGCTCTCGCCAATGTCGCAATTCAATAGCAGGCGGCTCACGGTGAACACTCCTGTAGCTGCTGATCTTCTTATCTGTAGGACATTGCTGCGCAGGTTATCAGTTACTGCGCGTCGAGTTGCTTGCCGCGGGTTTCCGGCAGACTCAGCGCCGCCAGGATCACCACGCCGTAGGACACCGCCGCAAAGGCACCAATACCCATGCTCAGCGGGACTTTCTGGCTCAGCAGGCCAATCAGCAGCGGGAACAACGCCGCCAGCGCGCGGCCGATGTTGTAGCAGAAACCCTGACCCGAGCCGCGGATCCGCGTGGGGAACAGTTCAGTGAGAAACGCACCCATGCCGCTGAAAATCCCCGAGGCGAAGAAGCCCAGCGGAAACCCCAGCCACAGCATCACGCCGTTGCTGACCGGCATCTGCGTGTAGAGCAGAACGATGGTGAACGAGCCGACCGCAAACAAAATGAAATTCTTTTTCCGCCCGAGCAGGTCGGTCAGATAAGCGCTGATCACGTAACCGACGTAGGAACCGACGATCACCATTGCCAGATAACCACCGGTGCCGAGCACGCTCAAACCGCGTTCGTTCTTGAGGAAGGTCGGCAGCCAGGAGGTGATTGCGTAATAACCGCCCAGCGCACCGGTGGTCAGCAACGACGCGCGAAATGTGGTGAACAGCATGCCCGGAGCAAAAATCTCGTAGAACTTCGCCGGGTTGTCCGGGGTTTGCGCGGCTTTGGCTTCGCGATAGATTTCCGGATCCTTGACCAGGCGACGGACGAAAATCACGAATATCGCCGGCACGATGCCGAGGATGAACAGCGCGCGCCAGGCATCTTCCGGCGGCAACACCGAGAACAACAGCGCGTACAGAATCGCCGTCAGGCCCCAGCCCAGCGCCCAGCCGGATTGCACCATGCCAACCGCTTTGCCGCGATCCCTGGCGCGAATCACTTCACCGATCAACACTGCGCCAGCGGTCCATTCACCGCCGAAACCGAAGCCCATCAACGTGCGCGCGATCAACAATTGTTCGTAGTTTTGCGCGAAGCCGCAGAGGAAAGTGAAGAAGGCGAACCACAGCACCGTCAGTTGCAGCGTGCGCACGCGGCCGATGCGGTCGGAAAGAATACCGGCGACCCAGCCGCCAATCGCCGAAGCGATCAAGGTGCTGGTGTGAATCAGCCCCGCTTCGCCGGTGGTGATGCCCCACATTGCAATCAGCGTTGGCACGACGAAGCTGAGCATCTGCGTGTCCATGCCGTCCAGACCGTAGCCGATCTTGCAGCTCCAGAACGTGCGGCGCTCCTGCTGGTTGATGTTGCGGTACCAGTCGAACGGCCCGGGACGCGCCGCAGGCTTGGATAACGGGAGGGTGTCGGGAGCACTCATGGCAAATCTCCGCAGGGCTTTTATTGGTCTTGTTCGAAGCTCCGACGACGCCTATCGTGGGAACCGGATGCGCCGATTTTTCGTCGCCCTGCCCCGCGCCGTCCAACGAATAAAAACCCGCCTTAGGCATAAGAAAAATTTGTCAGCCGAGCCTTGCCCATGAACCTGAAGTTTCTCGAGACCTTTGTCTGGGTCGCGCGCCTGAAGAGTTTTCGTCTGACTGCCGATAAGCTGTTCACCACTCAGGCGTCGATTTCCAGCCGCATCGCAGTGCTCGAAGGCGAGCTGGGAGTGAAGCTGTTTCTGCGCGACTCACGCGGCGTGAGTCTGACCCCGGAAGGCCTGAAGGTGCTCGACTATGCCGAGCAGATGCTCGACACCATGGCGGCGCTGAAACAATCGATCGAGACCCGTTCGAGCAAGGTCGGCCGGGTGCGGATCGGCGTGATGGACACGGTGATTCATACCTGGCTGAGCCCGCTGGTGGCGCAAATGACCGATCTCTACCCACGGGTGGAAATCGAACTGGTCGCGGATACCGCACTGAATCTCTGTGATCAGCTGCAAAAAGGCTTCCTCGATCTGGTGCTGCAAACCGATCTGGTCAGGCACGAAAGCGTGCGCAGTCTGGAGCTGGCCAGCCATCCGCTGGGCTGGATCGTCGCCAGCAGCTCGATTTACAACCGCGACTACGCCGATCTCGCCGAACTGGCGCAGGAGCGAATCATCACCTACTCGAAAAACTCACGACCGCATCAGGACATTGTGGCGCTGATGCAGGCGAACGGCGTGTTGGCGCCACGCTTGAATTGCGTGAACTCGGTGTCAGCGATCACCCGGTTGTTGCGTGACGGTTTCGGAATCGGCGCCCTGCCGCCGGTGCTGGTGGCCGAGGAACTGGCGCGTGGAGAGTTGACCTTGCTCGACATCGAGCAGCGTCCGGGGGATCTGCCAGTGGTGGTGTCGTGGCGGGTCGGAGTGGAGTGGGTCGAAGAGATTGTGACGTTGTGTCAGCAGGTCTTGGCGGGGTATGCAGATAAAGTGGGCGACAGTTACATCGTCTTGAACGCCTGAAAATCAAAAGATCGCAGCCTTCGGCAGCTCCTACAGGTGTTCACATTCCCCTGTAGGAGCTGCCGAAGGCTGCGATCGTTTGCTCTGGGGCCTTTAGAGGCCGCGCACGTCGCGATCTTCGATCGGCCGGCTCTGGCGCAGACGCCGGCCGCCGAGCACTACCCAGTCGATCAGGCGGAACAGGCATTCGATGCCGAACGAAAGCAGCAACGCCCCGCTCATGCCCCAGATCATCGCTTCCGGCGTCAGCAGAATCTGATAGCTGTAGCCATTCCAGGTTTCCTTGCGAATGTCCGGATCGGCGGCCAGCACCACTTGCAGGAAGCGCACGTACCAAGGGCCTTGCATCGCCTGAAACTGTTTATCCAGCGCAACCTGACGGGTGAGCAAGGTGTTCAGGCTGTCCGCATCGCTGCGAAAAATCGGGTCTTCGCTGGCCCGGTAATGCGCCACCAGCGCCTGCATGTCGCCTTTGAAAAACTGATCGGCGGTGCCCTGAAACCCACGCAGACCAGTCTGTGCTTCGATCAGATGCGCTTCGACACGCTGGGCGTAATCGTTGATGAACCCCGGCACCTGGACGCCGATCAACAGGCCTGCCGCAAACAACACCAGCCGTACATAACTGAGCAACATGGGTGCAAATCCTTATTCGGTCTTGCCCTGGCTGACGCATTCGCCGCGTCGCCACAGGCTCCATTGGCCCGGTTCGTAGCGGGTCCAGGTTTCGTTTTCGGTCAAAGGCTCGGTGGCGATCACCGTGACCACGTCGTTGGGCGTGGTTTCAGCCTGGAAGTCGACAATCACATCGACATCCTTGAGCCGCGCCGGGCCGAACGGTGCGCGGCGGGTGATCTGGGCCAGTTTGGTCGAGCAGTAACAGAACAGCCAGTCGCCGTCGCTGAGCAGGCAATTGAACACGCCCTTGCTGCGATATTCAGCGCAGGCAGCGACCAGATCCGGCAGCAGCACTTCGATATCGACCGGTTCCGGAAAGGCCGCGCGTACACGATTGAGCAAATCGCAGAACGCCGCTTCGCTGTCGGTATCGCCGACCGGGCGGTAGAAACTCTTGATCGGGGTGAAGTCGGCGAGTTGGCCGTTGTGCGCGAAACACCAGTTGCGCCCCCACAGTTCGCGGACGAACGGGTGGGTGTTGGACAGGCAGACCTTGCCGACGTTGGCCTGGCGAATATGGCCGATGACCACTTCGCTCTTGATCGGATAACGCTGCACCAGATTGGCAACTTCCGACTCGCTGCTCGCCGCCGGGTCTTGGAACAACCGCAAGCCCCGCCCCTCGTAGAAGGCGATGCCCCAGCCGTCGCGGTGCGGACCGGTGCGACCGCCGCGCTGCATCAGGCCGGTGAAGCTGAACACGATGTCGGTCGGCACGTTGGCACTCATGCCCAGTAATTCACACATGTGCGGACTCTCGGGTTACAGACGCGGCTCGACCCGCATGCGCTGCGGATTGTTCGGCACTGGCGGACGACCGTAGCGGTCGTCGCCGGCGCCGCCGAATGGCTGATCGTCGTCGCGATCTTCCGCGCGGGCCGCGGCTTTGGCGGCCTCGGCGCGTTCACGCCGCGCTGTCGAGGCACGCTCGATCGGCATACGGATCAAGACGAAAACCAGATACACCCCGAAAGCGATCATGCCGTACATGAACAGATCGGAAACCGCACGCCAGGCGTTGTTGCCGACCTTGAACAGCATGTCCAGCGCGGTGATGGCGATGGCCGGCGCAACTTTGGCTTTCACCGGATCGACGATGGTCGGGCTGAACAGCAACACCGCCATCAGCACACGCAGCGGCTCGCGCAGCCAGCGCCACATCCAGGTGGTCAGGCGCATCCATACCAGCAGGCAGCCTACGGCGGCAAAGGCGTAAAGGCCCCAGGCGATCAGATAGTCGTTCTCGGTCATGGTGTCCATGGCAAGGCAGGCAAAGAGGCGCTTATAGTAACGACTTTTCGCCCATGCGGCTTGTCCCAATACCAGACGGCCAGCAGCCGACCCTGTGGGAGCGAGCCTGCTCGCGAATGCAGACTGGCAGTTGCAACAGCGTTGCCTGACACACCGCTTTCGCGAGCAGGCTCGCTCCCACAAGGGCTGCGGCGCTTTCAAGACCTGCGAAAAACCCAATTCCGAATAATGTCCGAGAGCCTTCCATGCCCCAATCCGCCAATGTCATCCCAGCCCCGATTGCCCACCGGGCGCCCGGCGCCGACCCGTATGCCTGGCTGCAGGAGCGCGACACCGACGCGGTGCTCGATTACCTCAAGGCTGAAAACGCTTATCAAGAGGCGCAAACCGCCGATCAGGCCGAACTGCGCGAAAGCCTGTTCAACGAGATCAAAGGCCGGATTCTGGAAACCGACCTGTCCCTGCCCTCGCCCTGGGGTCCGTATCTGTATTACACGCGCACCACCGCCGGTGACGAATACGCCCGGCACTACCGCTGCCCGCGTCCGGCGGATGACAGCCTGATCCTCGATGAAAGCCGCGAACAACTGCTGCTTGACCCGAACGCACTGGCCAATGGCGGCTTCTTCTCGCTTGGTGCTTTCAGCATCAGTCCCGATCACCAGCGTCTGGCCTACAGCGTCGACACCGCGGGCGACGAGATCTACACGCTGTTCGTCAAGGAACTGTCCAACGACAAGGTCAGCGAACTCGAATTCGAAGACTGCGACGGCAGCATGACCTGGGCCAACGACAGTCTGACCCTGTTCTTCGGCGTGCTCGACGACACCCATCGCCCGCACAAACTGTTCCGTTATCGCCTCGATGGCACCGCCGCCGAAGAGGTTTTTCACGAGCCGGACGGGCGTTTCTTCCTGCATTGCTACCGCGCCAGCTCAGAGCAGCAATTGCTGCTGTCGCTGGGCAGCAAGACCACCAGCGAAGTCTGGGCGCTGGACGCCAATCAGCCGCACCTGCCGTTCACCTGTCTGGCGCCACGGGTCGAAGATCACGAATACGACGTCGACCACGGCCTGCTCGATGGCGTCTGGACGTGGTTCATCCGCACCAACCGCGACGGCATCAACTTCGCCCTGTACCAGGCTGCGGACACCGGCGTGCCGCCGAGTGAAGCCGACTGGCAGAATCTCATCCCGCATAGCGATGAAGTGATGCTCGACGGCGTCAGCCTCAATGCCGAGGCGATGACCTTGAGCCTGCGCGAGGGTGGTTTGCCGATTATCGAAGTTCACCCGCAAGGCCTGGCGTCGTATCGCGTGCAATTGCCCGATGCGGCCTACAGCCTCCATGTGCAAAACAGCCTGGAATTCGAGAGCGATCGCATTCGTTTGCGCTACGAAGCGTTGAATCGCCCGGCTCAGGTGCGCCAGTTGATTCTCGCCAGCGCCGAGCAAACAGTGCTCAAGGAAACCCCGGTGCTCGGCCCGTTCGACGCCGACGCCTATGTCAGTCAGCGTCTGTGGGCCACCGCCCCGGACGGCACGCAGGTGCCGATCAGTCTGGTGATGAAGCGCGAGATGGTCGGCAAACCGGTGCCGCTGTATCTGTACGGTTACGGTGCCTATGGTTCGAGCCTCGACCCGTGGTTTTCCCACGCACGCCTGAGCCTGCTCGATCGCGGCATGGCCTTCGCCATCGCCCACGTACGCGGCGGCGGCGAGCTGGGCGAAGCCTGGTATCGCGCCGGCAAGCAGGAACACAAACACAACACCTTCAGCGACTTCATCGCCTGCGCCGAATTTCTGATCCTCAACGGCATCACCACCGCAGAAAAACTGGCGATCAGCGGCGGCAGCGCCGGTGGCCTGCTGATCGGCGCAGTGCTCAACCAGCGCCCGGACCTGTTCGGCGTGGCGATTGCAGAAGTGCCATTCGTCGACGTGCTCAACACCATGCTCGACCCCGAGCTGCCACTGACCGTCACCGAATACGACGAATGGGGCAACCCGGAAGAACCTGACGTCTATGATCGGATCAAGGCTTACGCGCCGTACGAAAACGTCACGGCGCAGGCTTATCCGCCGCTGCTGGTGATTGCCGGCTACAACGACAGCCGCGTGCAGTATTGGGAAGCAGCCAAGTGGGTGGCGAAATTGCGCGCGACCAGGACCGATGACAATCTGCTGCTGCTAAAGACCGAACTGGGCGCCGGGCATGGCGGCATGAGCGGGCGCTATCAGGGATTACGTGACGTAGCGCTCGAATATGCGTTTGTGTTCAAGGTTTTGCAGATTGCCTGAGGAACTCTGTGGGTGGCTTGGGTCTTAACAGCAGACCCAACGTCTCCACCGATTCCCCTGTGTAGGAGCTGCCGAAGGCTGCGATCTTTTGATTTTTTAACAGCAAGATCAAAAGATCGCAGCCTTCGGCAGCTCCTACACAAGGAACGTGTGATACCCGGAAAATGTGAAAACAAAAAGACCGCATCGACATGTCCGAACCGACCTTACTGAACAACGAAATCCGCGACTGGCTGATGGACTGTGGCCTGTTCGATCAATTGCAGCTGGCCGACTTCGCGGCCGCTTCCGGCTACTTCAGCATCAGCACCGTGGCTGAAGGCGAAGCGATTTTTCGCGAGGGCGATGCCGGCAGTTTCATGTGCATCATCCACACCGGCCAGGTCGCCGTGCAGAAAACCGGCGTCGACGGTCAGGTCATCACCATGGCCACCCTGCGCAGCGGCCGGGCCTTCGGTGAAATGGCCGTGCTCGATGGCGAGCGCCGTTCCGCCACGTGCATCGCGGCGAGCCATTGTCAGTTGCTCAATCTGGGCAAGGACTCGCTGGAAAAAATGCTCAACGACGCACCGAAAATCGCCGCAAAGATCATCCGCGCCCTCGCCGTTTCATTGTCCAAACGCCTGCGCATGGCAGACGGCCAACTCGCCGCACAACAGGTTTAACCGCCCGGGGATTTGACCTTGTTGCCATTCGGCTCGATGCCCGGCACCGGTTGATCCTTGCTCGGCGGGCTGGGCATTTCGATCGGCACCAGCGGCGGGCTGCCGCTGCCGGCGCCCGATTTTGGCAGAGTGATCGGGGTGATCTGCGGATACGGCGTCGGCGTCGCGGTGCCGGGCGAACCGGGTTGCGGCGTCGGGCTGACCGGAATGCTCTGTTGCGCCTGCACCGCAGTAATCGCGAGCGCGGCCAGGGTAATGACCGTTAGAATGGTGCGCTTCATCAAGGGCTCCGTTTGGCCTTTAGTCTGTGCTCAGGCTACTCCCAACGCGCCTGCTTGCCTTCCCCCCTTTAGAGATTTCCATGAAACGTTTCGTTCTGCTCGACACCACCCCGATCCCCGAAAACGGCGGTGCCCTGTGCCTGTTCGAGTATGGCGAGGACTTCGTCATCAAGATCCAGGGCGGCGATGGCGGGCAGTTGATGAACACGCGCATGCACGGTTCCGAAGACGCATTGGCCGAGATTCCCTGCCGCAAGGTCGCCGGCCGGCCGAATTCGCGCGTGCTGATCGGTGGCCTGGGCATGGGCTTCACCCTCGCCTCCGCGCTCAAGCATCTGGGCAAGGCCGCCGAAGTGGTGGTCGCTGAGCTGGTGCCCGGCGTGGTCGAGTGGAATCGCGGCCCGCTTGGAGAAAAATCCGGTCGGCCATTGCTTGATTCGCGCACGGTGATCCGCATGGAAGACGTGGCCAAGGTGCTGCAAAGCGAGCCGAACGGGTTCGACGCGATCATGCTCGATGTCGACAACGGCCCTGAAGGCCTGACCCAGAAAGCCAACAGTTGGTTGTACTCGGCCGCTGGTCTGAATGCCTGCGCCAAAGCCCTGCGCCCCAAAGGTGTGCTCGCCGTGTGGTCGGCCAGCGCCGATCGGCAGTTTTCCGACAAATTGAAGAAGGCCGGTTTCAAGGCCGAAGAAGTTCAGGTGTTCGCCCACGGCAACAAGGGCACCCGCCATACGATCTGGATTGCCGAGAAGCTCAAGGGCTGAGCTAAACTCTGCGCATAACCGTCATCAGTCTTTTACAAAGGTGAACCCATGAGTTCGTCCACCCCCACCAACACGTCGAAGCTGGACCGCATCCTCGCCGACAATCAGCGCGACAAGGAAATGGGCTACCGCGACAAGGCTCTGAAGATGTATCCGCATGTCTGCGGCCGCTGCGCCCGTGAGTTTTCCGGCAAGCGCCTGAGCGAACTGACCGTGCACCACCGTGACCACAACCACGACAACAACCCGCAGGACGGCTCGAACTGGGAGCTGTTGTGCCTGTATTGCCACGACAACGAACACTCGCGTTACACCGACCAGCAGTATTTCGGCGACGGCTCGCTGAGCACACCGAAGATCGCCAAGGCCACGCATAACCCGTTTGCAGCCCTGGCTGGCCTGATGAAAAAAGAAGATTAAAAGCAAAAGATCGCAGCCTTCGGCAGCTCTTACACGGTGTACGCCATTCAACTGTAGGAGCCGCCGAAGGCTGCGATCTTTTGATCTTATCCCCGTATAATCGCCCTCTTTTTCCCGAAGGCACCCCGCTCGTGGCAGACAAACGGTACAGCTGCATTGGTTTGTATAACCCCAAATCACCGGAGAACGTCGGTTCGGTGATGCGCGCCGCAGGCTGTTACGGCGTGGCATCGGTGTTCTACACCGGCAAGCGTTATGAACGCGCCGCCGATTTCGTCACCGACACCAAACGCGTGCACTACGACATCCCGTTGATCGGCATCGACGACCTGAAAAAAATCCTCCCACTCAACTGCGTGCCCGTCGCCGTGGAACTGGTCGAAGGCGCACGACCGCTGCCGGAATACACTCACCCCGACCGCGCCCTGTACATCTTCGGCCCGGAAGACGGCTCGCTGGATAAAGAGATTCGCGACTGGTGCGAAGACGTCGTGTACATCCCGACCACCGGCTGCATGAACCTCGCCGCCACGGTCAACGTTGTGCTCTACGACCGCATGGCCAAAGGCTTGAACACCCGCTCCGGGCCGAAATTCCGCTGAAGCGTCGCACATTCGATGGAACAAGCTGACCGCCCCGGCAGTCAGCTTATCTATCAATCGCACCCTGCCTGGAGATAGATCATGAGCGAGCTCAAACGCGTAGAACGCATCGAATCCACCCCGTTCCAGTCGCCTTCGCACAAGAACGTGCATGGCTGGGAGCGCGTCGGCTCGTTGACCGGCGGCGTGCTGATGGTCGGCAAGGGCCTGCGCCGTGGCGGCGTGTTCGGCCTGATTCAAGTGGCGCTCGGCGGCATGGCCGTGGCCCGTGGTATCACCGGCCACTGCTCGGCGAAAAGCCTGTTGGAAAAAGGCCGTCAGGACATGAGCAACGTACGGGCGAAGATCGAACGCGCCGGGGAAGAACTGAACAAGCTGAAAACCAATGCCGAAGTGGCCACGGAAATGGCGACTGTTACCGGCAATGATTCGCTGACCTCGCCGAAAGCCGGCGTCTGAGGCTTTAAAGCAAAAGATCGCAGCCTGCGGCAGCTCCTACACGGAATCACGTTTTCCATTGTAGGAGCTGCCGAAGGCTGCGATCTTTTGATCTTTACGGGTTCAACACCCCACCACCTCATCAGCCCGCGCGAAAAATCAGATGATCTTCCCAGTCATCCTCCGCCACGCTGCCTTCGGCGAGCATTCGCCCGGATTGGGAAATCCGCTCATGGTGCACCGCGTCGCGGTCGCCACACACCAAGTGATGCCATAACGGCAGATCCTTGCCCTCGCTGACCAGACGATAACCGCAGGTCGGCGGCAGCCATTTGAACTCTTCCGCCTGCCCCGGGGTGAGCTGGATGCAGTCCGGGACAAACTTGATCCGGTTCGGATAATCGCTGCATTGACAGGTTTTCAGATCCAGCAGTTTGCAGGCGATGCGCGTGTAATACACGCTGTTGTCTTCCTCATCCTCGAGCTTTTGCAGGCAGCACAGACCGCAGCCGTCGCACAGCGACTCCCACTCCTCATGATCGAGTTGATCGAGGGTTTTGCGTTTCCAGAACGGTTCGACTATGGCGGCCATGGTTCAAGCATCAACATCAAGTTGGTGAAAAGGCCGCCAGTCTAGTGCCAGCGGGCGCGAGGGCCAAGCGCTGGCGACTGTCGGTAAATCCGCTTGTCAGCCCCAGCGCCGCCCAATGGTTCTATTGCCTCGCGCCGCCCTTGAGCGATCCGGTGGCTGAAGGCGATTTCACCCTCTCTCTGAAAAGCAAAAGATCGCAGCCTTCGGCAGCTCCTACATCTGGAATGCACTCCCCTGTAGGAGCTGCCGAAGGCTGCGATCTTTTGATGACACCTCAATATCCGCGGGTGAAATCCACTTCCCCGCGCAACGCTTCACCCGCCTCGTACGCCTTCAGGTTCTGCACAAACAAATCCACCATCAGCACCGGCGATGTCGGTGCCGAGCTGTGCCCGGTCAGCAGCAAGCCCCACGCGGTCCAGAACGGGTGACGTTGCGGCAATGGCTCCTGACGGCAAACGTCGATCACCGCGCCGGCCAGGTGCCCTTCTTTCAAGGCCTCGACCAGATCGGCATCGACCACCGCAACCCCGCGTCCGGCGTTGATGAACAAACCGGTCGGCTTGAATTGCTTGAACAGCGCCGCGTCGTAGATATCGTGGGTGTGTTCGGTGTTCGGCAGCAGATTGACCACGTAATCCACCTCACCGACTAACCGTGGCAGATCGGCCAGCGCACCAACTTCGACAAACGGCGCCTGTTCGCGGGCGCTGCTGGCGATGCCGTATAACTCGACGCCGAACGGCAGCAGAAACTGCGCGACACTCTGGCCGATGTCACCGGTGCCGACGATCAGCACCTTGCGCCCGACCAGACTCTGGCCGCTGCGGTTGTCCCACTTACGCTCGACCTGGCTGACCAGCCGCGCCAACACTTCGCGCTCGTGGCCGAGGATGTAGGTGAGCACATATTCGGCCATGACCTGACCGAAAATCCCCACCGCGCGGGTCAGGCGATAATCGCGGCGCAGGCCATCGGCGAGCAGTGGCGTGATGCCGGCCCAGGTCGATTGCAGCCATTGCGGTTGATGCCCCTGACGCAACAGGGTCGCCAGCAGATCCGGCTGGCCCAGCCACACCGGGCAATCAGCGGCCTGACGGGCCAGTTCGGCGGAGTCGCCGCTGGTCAGGACTTCCAGTTCGGGCAGCGCCTGACGCAGCAGTCGGGCGTATATCGCGTGGTCGTGTTCGGCAATCAGAACGCGCATCTTCAAACCTTTCGCAAACCGTGCAGACGGCCGCCGGGTTCGGTCCGGCCATCGCGGTAAAAACAGTTCCAGGGTTAACCGAGGCCCAGGACAGGGCCTCGCGGGTCAGACCGGGTCGTTGCGTCGCAGCAACTCTTCGGGCAAGTGCTCGATGTACTCGTCCTCGGCCGGTGGCATCTGCAGGTGATAGCCCTGCTTGTCGAGGTTTTCCAGGACCACGGTGATGTCTTCGCTGGCCAGTTTGCGCTCAGGCGACAGCACCAGATCGAAGGAATGTTTCGGCTTGCCGAACGCCAGCATCAGCGCTTCCGGCACGCGCTCCAGCGCATCGCTCTTGAGCACATAGAGATACATGCCGCTGCGCTTGGAGCTTTGGTAGATGGAACAAATACGTTTCAAGGCTGTTCTCCGGCGGTGGTCAGGCTGTCGAGCAGCTTCTGGCCGAGCAATTCGCGGCGCCAGCCACGCAACGAATCGGGCAATTGGTAAGGCCCCTCGGGGTAGCCGCTTTTGACCAGGGCTTCGAGGGTTTTCTTGCGCAGCATCAGTTCCGGGGCAATTCCGAGGCGTTCGGCCTCGGCCTGACCCAAAGCGCGCAGTTGTTTGATCAACGCAGCGGCTTCGATCGGCAAAGGCTCCGGCACCGCCGGCGGCCATTGATCAGGCCCCACACTGCCAGAGCGCTTGATCAGATCAAGCAGAAACTGACCGTCCTGACGCACGGTACGCGGGTGCATGTCTTCGATCTTGCCCAGCGCCGCGAGGTTATCCGGCTGCGTGCGGGCCAAGGGCCACAGCGAGTGTTCCCGGACGATACGGTTGCGCGGCAAGTCGCGGGCGCGGGCTTCTTTTTCGCGCCAGGCGCACAGTTCACGCAGCACGGCGAGTTGCGCACGGGACAGCTTCCAAGCCAGTTTCGCTTCGCGATAGACCTCGTACGGATCGGTTTCGCGGCGCAGATTGGCGACCAGTTCGGCGCCATCCTCCAGGACCCAGGCGAACTTGTCGTCCGACAGCCTGGGCCGCAATTCGACGAACACCTCGGCCAGATGCACGGCATCTTCGGCGGCATAGCTGATCTGGGTTTCGGACAGCGGACGCTGCAACCAGTCGGAGCGGGTCTCACCCTTGGGCAGGTCGATGCCGAGCACCTCCTGCACCAATCGCGAATAGCCCATCGAGAAGCCGAGGTTCAGGTAGGCGGCGGCCAGTTGCGTGTCGAACAGCGGCGCCGGCAGGCTGCCGGTCAGGCGCAGCAGCACTTCAAGATCTTCGCTGCAGGCGTGCAGGACTTTCAATACCGCCGGGTTTTCCAGCAATGCGGCCAGCGGTTGCCAGGCGTTGATGGTCAGCGGATCGATCAGGTAGGCGCGTTTGCCGTCGCCAATCTGCAACAGGCCGGCAATCGGGTAGAAGGTGTCGACCCGCATGAATTCGGTGTCGAGGGCAACGAACGGCAGTTGCTGCCACTCGGCGCAAAACTGCGCGAGGCTTTCGTTGTCGCGAATCCAGTGAATATCGATAGCCACACGGCTCTCCCTTGAAGAATGGCGCGCAGTATATATCGCCACCGGCGATTTACGCGCCTGTGAAGGGCAAGAGCTGTAAGGAAATGTCTTGCCTGTCAGCAAGAATAGTCTGACAGCAGAAACAGAAAGGCCCGTCGCATCGACGCGACGGGCCGCAAACGCCTCACTGCTTGGCCAACACGCCATCGATCACCGCGCCGCGACAGCCGGCAAACATGTCCAGCGCCGGCTGATAGACGCTGCTGCGCACTTCGAGCAGGCCGAGCATCGAGTGAAACAGGTTGTCCTGACTCAGCGGCTTGTCACGGCTCATTTGCAGGCAGTGCGTGTCGACCGAATAGGCTTTCTGGTAGCTGTCGGAGAACCACGCCAGCATCGCTACATGCTTCTGCTGCTCGGGCGCCAGCATGTAAGGCGTACCATGCAGAAACAGGTTGTACTCGCCCAGCGATTCACCGTGGTCCGACAGATAGAGCATGGCGGTGTCGACTTTGTCCTGATTATTGCGCAGCACATCGATCAGGCTCGCCAACACATGGTCGGTGTACACTAGCGTGTTGTCGTAGCCATTGACGATACTTTCCCGGCTGCAATTGTTCAGCGCGTTACTTTCACAGACCGGGGTGAAGTGTTCGTATTCCTTGGGGTAACGCTTGAAGTAATCCGGGCCATGACTGCCCATCTGATGCAGAACCAGCACGGTGTCTTTATCCAGATGATCGATGAAACCTTGCAGACCTTGCAGGAGGATTTCATCGCGGCATTCGCTGTTGGCGCACAGTGCCGGATCCTGCAACTTGCTGACATCCTGCACCGTGACGCGATCGCAAGTGCCTTTGCAGCCGGACTGGTTATCGCGCCAGATCACGTCGATGCCAGCGCGCTTGAGTACATCGAGCAAGCCTTCTTCGTTCCTGGCCTTGCTGGCGTTGTAATCCTTGCGACCCATGTTGGAGAACATGCACGGCACCGAGACCGCCGTTTCCGTGCCGCAGGAATGCACATCGGTGAAGGCGATCAAGCCTGCTTCCTTCTCGAGTTGCGGCGTGGTGTCGCGGTCGTATCCGAGAATGCCGAAGTTCTGCGCCCGCGCACTTTCCCCGACCACCAGCACGGTCAGCGACTTACGTGGCTGCAACTGCAAGTCGGGATTGCGCCGGGCATCCTCGCCGATCCTGATGAAAGGCTGCTGCGCCGAGACGACTTGTTCCTGCAGGTAGCCGAGGGATGCGCCGATGTAATTGCTCGGCACCAGCATCAGGCGAATTTCGTGGTGATTGCGAAACAGTGAAGACAAGCCTTGATAGTTGGCCAGTGCCACACCACCAATCACCGCCGCAGAGGCGACACTGACAATAACTTTACTGAACAACTCACGGTGCCAGCGCCGATAACTTACCGGCACTTTCCACAACAACAAACACGGCACAATACCCAGCAAGACAATATAGGCAAACAACTTCAGCGAGAGTAGATCACGCACTTCCGTCATGTTGGTTTCAGCGAAGTTGCGAAACATGCCTGCATCCATCATGACGCCATATTGACTCATGAAATAAGCCACGCCAGCGCTGATCAAAAACAACAAGGTCAATAGCGGTTTAAGCAGCGGCCGGAACGCGAACAACGTCAGCACAATATTGAACGCGGCAAAGACCATCACGCCGAACGCCACGCGCATGGCGATCCCCCTGCCATCGGCGGCAGTGATCTCGAACAAGTGTTGCCACAGCACCAGATTGAAACCGATCAACAAAAAGGCGCTGGCAAACAACGTCACCCATTCCGGGCGCACGGCTTTTAGCTTCAACATGATGAATGACTGTTCCTGAAAGAAGAACCTCGTCAATTGTGAAAATTCCATTCACCGAGGCATGACAAACTTTAGGCAGCCATGGATCAATTTTTCGTGAAAAAGATGCTAATGAATAGTTGCTTCGAAGTACTCACGTGAAACTTTGCGAGTATTTGAGAATGGTTCAGGTTTTATTCAGTTTCAGGTCTTTCACATTTTCCTCTGTGGGAGCGAGCCTGCTCGCGAAAGCGGAGTGTCAGCAAATGATTGTTTATCTGAAAGAAAGCATTCGCGAGCAGGCTCGCTCCCACAGGGGAACCTCGGTGTTATCGAGTTTCTAGGTCTGGACAGGGATTTTCTGATTTGCCGATCCGAGCGACGCCACGCCTAATCACCAGCCCCTGCAATTGAAGGCCTGCTGATGAATCACACCCGCCCCGCTGTCTGGCTGATGCTCGCAATCGTCCTCGTCGCGCTCAATCTTCGTCCTTCAATGGCAGCGATCGGGCCGTTGCTTTCGGCGATACGTGGCGACATCCCGCTGAGTTTCAGCCTCGCCTCTTTGCTGACCATGCTGCCGGTGATGGCCATGGGTCTGGCGATGTTGTTCGGCCTGAGTATCAGCCAGCGCCTGGGCGAACAGCGCACGGTGCTGCTGTCGTTGCTGATCATCGGTGTGGCGACCTTATCGCGGCTGTTTATCCATTCGGCGGCCGAATTGATCGTCAGTGCAATATTGGCCGGCCTTGGCATCGCGTTGATCCAGGCGTTGATGCCGGCGCTGATCAAATCGCGCTTTGCTGACAACGTGGCGTTGTGCATGGGCGTCTACGTGACGTCGATCATGGCCGGCGCCGCGATTGCCGCATCGTTCGCGCCGCTGGTGATGATCCAGACGGGGAGTTGGCGCGCGGCGCTGGCCATTTGGGCCGGGCTGGCGTTGCTTGCATTGCTGGTCTGGTGTTTACAGCCCGCGCATGCCACATCAAGGGCGAGCAAGAGGGAGTCCTTCATCACGCGCCGTCGCGCCTGGTTGCTGGCGATTTTCTTTGGCCTCGGGACCGCGTCCTACACCTGTGTCCTCGCTTGGCTCGCCCCGTACTACGTGGAAAAAGGCTGGAGCGAACAACACGCCGGGCTGCTGTTGGGTTTTCTTACAGCGATGGAGGTCATTTCCGGGCTGGCAGTGCCGGCTATCGCCAATCGCAGCCGTGATCGACGCCGGATATTGGCGGCTCTGCTGTTACTGGTCATCGGCGGTTTCTGCGGGCTGATTCTCGCCCCGGCGTATCTGGCCCTGCTGTGGCCGTGTCTGTTGGGGCTGGGCATCGGTGACCTGTTTCCGATGAGCCTGATCGTCGCATTGGATCATTGCGATGACCCGCAGCGCGCCGGTGGCCTCACCGCGTTTGTACAGGGGATCGGTTATCTGATCGCAGGCCTCTCGCCGCTGTTGGCAGGGATGATTCGCGATCGACTGGGTAGCTTCGAAGGCGCGTGGTGGGCGTTGACTGCGGTGATGGCGGTCATGCTGCTGATGGTTACGCGCTTCGATCCGCGGCAATACGCACGTTACTTGCCTCGCCCGGTCTAGAGGCCTCTGGCCAGCTTTTCGCCGCCAGGCAGCCAACGTCGTGTTGCTAAAAGTTTCTGTCCCACATGTGTCTGTGAAATGTCCTACGAGGGTTTCTCCTGGCACCATCGTTCCGTTAGGATCGTACGCACACGTTTGCGCGAATTTCGGCGCAAGGGCACAGCGAGACGGAACTCATGCTGAACAGTAATTTGCTTCGCAAGCTCGACATGCAGGATTTGATGGTATTTGTCGCCGTGTACGAGCAGAGCAGCGTCACCGATGTTTCGGAAACCCTGTTCGTCAGCCAGTCCACCGTCAGTTATTGCCTGAAGAAACTGCGCACCAGTTTCGAGGACGAGTTGTTCATCAACACCCGCACCGGAATGCGCCCGACGTACAAGGCCTGCAGCATGTACGGCCATGTGCAGAAGATCCTCGAAAGCATCAACCTCTGCCACGCTGGTGCCCCGGCCTTCGACCCGAGCCGGCAGGCGGTGACCTTCAACATCTGCGCCCCGGAGTATTTCGAGCAGTTGATCCTGCCGCGTCTGTTGAAGCGCTTTGACTTCGACGACCTGCCGGTGATGGTCAACATGCACAAGTTCGAAACGGACGTGCCCGCCGAGGAGTTACGCGATGGCAGTCTTGATCTGGTCATCAGTTTCGGCCCGCATTTTCACCGCCAGCATGCCGATCTGAAGTCGCGAATGTTGCTGGAGGACGATCTGGTCTGCGTCTTCGACAAACGTGCCACGCCACTGGAGCCGCGCCTGAGTCTGCAAGCGTTTACCGAGCGTCGGCACGTGTTCCCGACGCCATGGACTTCAAGCACCAACATGGTCGATGGCTGGCTGGCGCGGCAGGCGCAGAAACGTCAGATCGTTGCGCGTTCGAATAGCTACAGCGCCGCGTTGAAGATGATCACCGGCACTGACTTTATCCTTACCCTGCCCCGGCGTATTCAGCGTCTGCTGACCAATGATGCAGTGTTCAATCATTGCGAGGCGCCGAACGGATTGCCGGGCTTCACCCTCGACATGCAGTGGAGCCAGGGCGCCGATCAGGACAGCGCCAACGTCTGGCTGCGCGAGCAGGTGATTCAGGTGTGCAGCGAGTTGGAAAGTGTCTGAAACTCAGACGCCAATCGCCGCTTTGCTGTAGGACTCGCGATCGATGTCGAGCAGTTCGACACACAGTTGCACTTCGAGCCCGACCGGCCATTCGCAGAGTTCCTGCAACACCGCCAGCAAGCTTTGCGACAGCTGCTTTTTGATCTCCGCCGAGCGCCCGCTAAGCAGTGCCAGCTTCACATGAACGAAGGCGCGCTCGCCGAGAGCCGTGCCGACCTTGAAGTTCTCAACCTTGATCGCGCGGCTCTTGATATCGAACTCCGCGCCGAACTGGCCGGAACCGACCAGGGTGTTGTTGAGCCGGATCAGCGCGAGATCGGCGTTCAACTGCGTCAGGTTGGCGGTGTATTCCATGTGCAGGTGTGGCATGGCGGATCTCCAGTCGGTGGGTGCGGGGGCGTACGTATAACACATGCGGCTGAGCGGACCTTCTGTAGGAGCTGTCGAGTGAAACGAGGCTGCGAGCTTTTGATTTTGTCTTTTGCAAAATCAAGATCAAAAGATCGCATCCTTCGGCAGCTCCTACAAGGAATCGTGGTGCTCAGTTGGCCGTTCGCTCATGAACGCTTCCAGCCGCGAGCGCAGCCAGCGTTCGGCCGGGTCGCTGTCGACGTGGCTGAGCCAGACCATCGACAGGTCCAGGGTCGGCGTCTTGAACGGAAACGGTTCCTTGAACAGCGCCCCGGATGCCGCCATCGCCGCTGCGGTGTAATCCGGCAGACTCGCGATCAGATCGGTACCGGCCAGCAGCGCCGGCAGTGCGCTGTACTGCGGCACCGACAACACCACCTGCCGCGTGCGACCGAGTTCCGCCAGCCATTCATCGGCGTAGCCACTGACATTGGCCGTGTGCGACACCAGCACATGCGGACGAGCGCAGTATTCGTCGAGGGTCAGCGGCGTATCGGAAGCATCGGCGCGCAGGATGCTCGGCTGGATGTGCCGCAGCAGTTTGCGTTTGGCGTTGGCCGGCAGGCCACGGGTCTGGCTGATGCCGACGGTGATATCGCCGGCAGCGAGCAGGTCGGGAATGCGCCAGTAATCGACATGCTGAACGACGAACACCACGTTCGGTGCCTCTTGGCGCAGCGCGCGCAACAGCGGCGGCAGCAGGCCGAATTCAACATCATCGGACAGGCCTATGCGAAAGGTCATGGTGCTGGTGGCGGGGTCGAAGTCGCGGGTCAGGCTCAGCGCCGCCGACAGTGAATCCAGCGCCGGTTTGAGATGGCGGTAAATATCTTCGGCACGGGCCGTCGGTTCCATGCGATGGCCGACGCGGATGAACAGCGGATCGTTGAGCATCGTGCGCAAACGGTTGAGCGCCGAGCTGATGGTCGGCTGGCCAAGGAACAATTTTTCCGCCGCGCGGGTCACGTTGCGTTCGAGCATCAGGGTCTCGAACACCACCATGAGGTTGATGTCGGCCTTGCGTAGTTCATTGCGGTTCATCCATTGCCCCCCCTGCTCCCCGGAATAGCGGCAGTGTAGAAAGGCCTTGGGCTTTGCGTCCATCAACCTTTGCGCGGTTTACCGCACGGTCAGGGATTTGATGCCCAGGCCCATGACGCGTGGATCATCACTCACGCCCAGGCTGCGCGGGCTGGTGGCGTCCGGCAAATGCAGTTGAAGTCGTACCGTGTCATCCTTCGACAAGGTTTGCCTGAGCGCTTCGTTCAACGGGATTTCCAGCGAGTTGCCTTGAAAGGTTGTCAGCCGAGCAGACAAAACCTCAACACCGTTGAGCCTGACGATGACCCGCTGAGCGTGCGTTGGCGGCATGACGAAAGCCAACGCGTCGATCACAACCGATTTCGCTTGCGGTGGCAGGCGTAGCACAAGTTCGGCGTCCTGGCCCTCGCTCCATGTGCCCCACGCTTCAGGCGCGCCCCAACCCTTGACCAGTTGGCGACTCTTGCGATCGAACGTGTGGATCTCTCCGGGCCGACTCAGCGCAATCGATGCCAGCGAGCGCCCCTCGTCGACCATCGGCAGACATTGCGCACAGCGCTTCCAGCCCGGTGCGAGGACGACGAAATCATCGACCCGGGTCAGCAGATCACTATCGCTATGGACGCTTTTGACCGCCAGAGCCAGCGCGTCATCGTCGAGGATGTACAGCGAATCAGCTTCGTACTCACCGGTTTGCAGCCGATGCCTGGCCTCGCGCTGCACCTTGTCGAGCGCTGAAATGCTCATGCGGCCCATGTACACCGCATCGGTTTGCAACCCATGCGTGCTGGCGAAATCAGCGATGGCTTGCCAGCGCTCAGACTGGTTTTGCGGCGGCCATCCGCGAACTTTTTTGTAATGAGCAGCCGCGCTGTCCCAGAACGGATCGTGCATGGGACTGGCCCATACCGAAGCGGGCGTTACCATCCTCGCCGCGCGCAGTCCCGCCCAGCCGTTACGCGTATCGACCACCTGCACGACCAGCGCCAGGGTCAATAATCCCAAGGCAATCGACGCGCGATAGCCACGCACAACCAGATACACGAGGAGCAACTCGAGCGCATAAAAAACCGGCCAGAACAGACGCCCTGAAGCGCGAAAAATACTCGCCAGTCGCTCGACGAATGACGGCAGCGGATAACTGAAAGTCTGCGTGCCGACACCAATGTGATGGGACAAGGCGAACAGGGTCAGACCAATCAGCGCCAACACCAGCCATGCATGTTTGCCCAGCGCCGCCCTTATCGAACGCCTGCTGCGCAACCCCGCCACTGCGGCCATCGGCAACAGCAACAGAACGCCGAGGCCGAAATAATTGAAGCCCTCGTAATCGCCGCCGGCCATGCGGATATCCGGCAACACCTGCGACCAGCCATCCGAATCGAAGGGCGCCAGCAGATTCATGCGGTAAAACCCGAAACCTCCGCTGCCGGTACCGTCAGCAATGCTGAAGTAGCCGGCCTGCCAGCAACACGCGCTGACCAGTGCGAACAGGCCGACGAACTCGATCAGCCCCTGACGACGGGTCAACCGGGCGAGCATGACTTTGCCGAACAAATCAGCAACCCAGATCAACGCCACCATCACCAGCAGATACGCATGCACCAGCGCTGTCGCCGCCAGCAGGCTGCCCCAGGCGATTCGTCGTCGTTGCAACGCTGGATGCAGCGCCAGATAAAGTGCGGCCAAAACCAGAAAATGCCCGGCCAGGGACAGATGTCCTCCGGCGCGAACGAACATCGGCGGGGAAAATATCAGTAACCCCGTAGCCAGTAGCCGGATGACAACGTTATTCGTCACCAGGCCGAGCAGTTTCCAGCCAAACCAGGCTTGCAGAACGAAACACGTCAGCAGCCACAGGCCAAAATACTGGAACGTCTCCGGTAGCCAGGCGTTGAACGGTTTGAACAGCAATGCCAACAGCGGATTGGAGTCGGAAAAAATGATCGCGCTGCCCAGTTCAATGCCATAGGACGGGTTGAGCCCCAAGGGAAAAGTCCACGGCGACTGGCGGAAGAATACCCAGCCCAGATAATGCGTCGCCGGATCGCCATCGCTGAGCCAGGCGATGTTCCGTGGGTCGAGCGCACGCGGGCCGATGACCATGAAAAACGCCAGCGCACCGAACAGCAAGGGCAGGACTGCCAGCGCCGAAGATCTGTTCCAGGCCTTCATCGATACGTCCAGAAATTGTGCAAAACGAAGGTGAACGCTGGAATCGTCAAGGCCACTGCGCCTATCCCGAACAGATAATTCAACCCGGCCATCTGCGCAGCCCAGGCAACCAGCATCGCCAGCAGAAAACCGCCCGCCGACACCGTCAGAAAGCGCAGCAATGTGCGCCCATGCAAACGGGCGGAAAAGCTCCACGTGGTATTGATCACATAAGACACCACGGTCGCCACGGCGAAGGCAAAACCATTGGCCAGCGGCGGCTCGGGCGCGATGAAGTGGATGAACATTACCGCCACCAGCGCGTGCAATGCAGTGACGAGCAGCCCGGTCAGGGCGAAGCGCAGACCACGGCGGATCAGCGCTGATCTGTCGCTGACGATCACGGTTTGCGCGCCAGCACGAAAACGCTCAAACCCGCCAGCCGGTTCATGCCCATCAGCGGCAACTCCAGTCGGCACAGGGTCTTGAGCACGGTGTTGACCAGCGGATGATGGCGCTTGAGCTGCGACTGTGGCGATACATCCCTGGAAGCCTGCGGCAACAAGCGCAACGCGGCTGCGATCGGGAACACCGCGCCGAAATAATAGGCGCCGCGTTGTACGGTCAATCCGGCATCGCGAGTCAGGGTTTCGAATTGCGCGAGGGTGTAGCGGCGCTTGTGTTCGAGAAAGTCGTCGTGGCCGCTCCAGAGAAATTGAAACGCCGGAACCGTCATCAGAAAGCGACTGCCCGAGGGCACTTTATCGACATAGCTCTTGAGCAGACCGAGGTCGTCATCGACATGCTCCAGCACGTCCATCAGCAACACCAGATCGGCCTCGATGTTGTCGATACCGCGCCGGTAATGCACCGGTTTGCCAGCGGTGGTGGCGCTTGAATCGGCAGGGTAACTGATGTCGACGCACCACGCCTCGCAGGCGCCGGTGTGAGTCAGCAAATGGTGCGAGAAGAAACCCGAGCCGGCGCCGACATCGAGTATTCGCCGGATCGGACTGTCACCCAGCAGACGACGGGTAGCGGCGGCTTTGGAGCAGTAGTACCAATGCTCGTCGATGCTGTCGCCGAGGATGTCGGTTTCCTTGAGATCCATCTGTCAGTCCTTGGGGTCGTAGACGCGACGCACCAGAAAAACCGGCCGGCGTTTCGATTCGATATAAGTGCGGCCGAGGTATTCGCCGAGCACGCCGATGCCAATCAGCTGCAGCCCGCCAAGAAAGGTCACGGCGACCATCAGCGATGCATAACCGGGCAAGTCGACGCCGTGGATCAGCGTGCGCAACACGATGAATATCGCGAACGCGAACGACACCAGCGAGACCGACGCCCCCAGGTACGTCCAGATTCGCAGTGGCTCGGTGCTGAAACTGGTGATGCCCTCCAGAGCGAAATTCCACAGCCGCCAGCCATTGAATTTGCTCTGCCCCGCCACGCGCTCGGGGCGCTCGTAATCGACGTGGGTGGTACGAAAACCGACCCAGGCAAACAGGCCTTTCATGAAGCGGCGCGACTCGGGCAGGGTCAACAAGGCATCGACCACGCAGCGATCCATCAGGCGGAAGTCGCCGACGTTTTCCGGTAAAGGCTGTTCGGCGATGCGATTGTGCAGGCGATAGAACCAGTGGGCCGAGGTCGATTTGGCCCAGGTGTCGCTGCGGCGGCTGACACGATGGCCGAGCACCACTTCGTAGCCTTCGCGCCAGCGCTCGATCATTTGCAGAATGACTTCAGGCGGATCCTGCAAATCGACGTCAATCGGCACCACGACCTGCCCGGATGCCATTTGCAGGCCGGCCGACAACGCCGCCTCCTTGCCGAAATTGCGACTCAGATCGACGATACGCAGACGCGCGTCTTGCCGCTGCCGTTCAAGCAAGCGCTCAAGCGTTGCATCGGTACTGCCGTCGTTGATGAACACCAGTTCAAGATCGATCAGCGCTTGCGCTTGAAAGACCTCGTCGATGCGCGAAAGAAAGCTGTCGAGGCTGTCGACCTCGTTGAAAACGGGGATCACCAGCGACAACGTCACCTGCCCGGCCTGTTGCGTTCCGTGCTCAGTCAAAGGAGTGCTCTTCTTATAGTTGGTCGGTCATCGAAAGTTCTTCGAGGCCATGAGCCGTCCCGTATTAAGCAGTAGCAGGCACGCGCGTGCAAGCAGGACACGGCGTCATTTCGGCCAATTCGCCAGTCAGTTGCGGCGCTCTGGCCAGCGTCTTTCAGAAACATCCGCGAACGATTGGAAACAAATCCCCGATAGCCAAAAAAACCGTCTGCGCTAGGCTTGCGTCGATGCGCCACACAGGCTGGCGTACATTGATCGCAGGGAGCGAACCGTATGTATTTCGAAATCTACCGACAAACCCGAGGCACCCCGAGCACTGGCAAAGGCCAATGGCGCTGGCGCCTGCGCGCGCGCAACCACGAGACCGTCGCCAGTGGCGAATCGTACGTGAACAAGGCCGATTGTCTGCACGTGATCAACCTCATCAAAGCGGTACAAGGCGAGACACCGGTCAAGGAAATCTGAGCCAGACCACGGCCCCTCTTCTTCCGGGAGAGGCGCGCCGTCGGTCGCCATCAAGCGCATTGGCTTGAATACTTGTCCGCGATGCTCATCAAAGGTGCATGTACCGCAATAATTGCTGCCATGCACCCGACCGCCCATTGATTCTGCGGAGGTTACGCACCATGAAATCACTTGCCGCAATCTGTCTTGCACTATTGGTCCTGAGCGTTCAGTCCGGCCACGCGGACACGCTTGATGCTTTTGTCGAGGAAGCGGCCCAGCAGAGCCTGTTCCAGAACAACAGCGCACACATCGCATTGGAAAAGGGCACCCTGCCCGAGGTCAAAGCGTTCGCCAGACAAATGATCGCCGACCATGAGCGTTTCGATAAGCAGCTCAGGCAACTGGGGCAAAGCCAGCGCATGGCGGTCCCCACAGAACCTTCGGTGGCATCGAAAGCCAAGCAACTGCGCCTTGAGTCTCGGGACGATGCCTTCGACCGCATCTACATCGATAGCCAGGCCGAAACCCTTGAGCAAAAGCTGATGCTGTTCAAGAAAGAAGCCATGTCATCGCAAGATCCGCAGCTCAAGGCCTTTGCCCAATCCGCGCTCCCGGGCATCGAGAAACAGGCAAAAACCGCCCGGGATCTGCAGGAAAAACTCAAGCCTTCGGCTGGCGCTTTGAAATCCGTCAACCCTTGAGCGAAGCGGGGAACAATCAGAACTGTAAAAGAACCACGCCCACCAGTACGGCAATTACCGCCGATATTGCCGTCACCTGAGTGGAGGTCAGCGCCAATGCCGCGTCCTTCGAACGGCCGACGAAGCGACCACGCGTCTGATGCAACCCCGGCTGCGGCTCGAACAGGTTGTCCGGATGCTCGTTATCTTCAGGCTCATTGGTCTGCTGACCGGTCCAGGCACTGCGCGCCAGCAAGCGGTCGAGCAATCCCGGCATGACGGACTGGCCGATGATCGCCTTGATCGTCGACCACCCCAGCCACAACTCTCGCGGCGGATGCTTGACCACGCTGAAAATCGCCCGCGCTGCCACGTCGGGGTCATGAATCGGCGGCACCGGTTGCGGGCGTCTGGGCAGTTTGTTGCGCGCCCAGTCGAACTGCGGCGTATTGATCGCCGGCAGTTGCACCATGCACACCCGGATGCGGCTGCGTTCATGCAGCAACTCGCAACGCAATGAATCGGTAAAACCGCGCACGGCGAATTTCGCCCCACAGTAAGCGGCCTGCAGCGGGATAGCGCGATAAGCCAATGCCGAGCCAACTTGAATAATCAGCCCCGTGTTGCGCGGGCGCATCAACGACAAGGCTGCCAACGTACCGTGGACGGTGCCCAGATAGGTCACCTGAGTGACGCGCTCGATCTCCGCCGCGGACAGTTGCTCTATAGGCGAAAGCACGGTGACCATAGCCGCATTGATCCAGACCGCCAGCGGCCCGAGTGTGGCTTCCAGTTGTTGGGCAGCCTCTTGCACGGCGAGCGCATCGGCGACGTCGACGCTGACGGTTTCAACCTGAACGCCATACGCTCGCAGTTCCTCTTGCGTAGCGGCAAGTCCCGCCGGATCCCGCGCCAGCAAGCCGATGCGGTAGCCGCCAGCAGCAAACCGATGGGCCACCGCGCGGCCAACGCCGGCACTGGCGCCGCTTATCACCACCAAAGGTTGCTCCTGCATGGATCGTCCTCTCTGACGCTCAATCAATCGGCCCGATGTTGATCATCAGGTCATCACTCAGACCTTGCACCTTGGCCTGCACATCCACCGGCGTCTCGCTGGAAAAGTGCACGACGTAGCCCATGCCGCTGCCGTCCTCTTCGATCGCACTGACCCACAATTCAACCTCGTAGGCATCAAGCCCCAAAGCCTGGCCGAACTGGCGGTTGCGGTGATCGGCATCGGTTTCGTCCATCGGATATTCGCTCATTGCTCAAACCTCCTCGGGATTTGCAGATTTATCATGTTCGGAGCGGTCATAAGATGGACGCCCATGGCGCAGCATCAGTTCGATTTCTTGTTGATCACAGCCGCAACGGAGAACCATCGTGGATTTGTTGTTTCTTGGCACCTCTGCCGGCGTGCCGACCCGCCAGCGCAATGTCAGCGCCACGGCATTGATCGCCTCTGCCGGCAAAGGCTGGTATCTGATCGATTGCGGTGAAGGCACCCAGCATCAGGTGCTGCGTACACCGCTGTCGCTGAGCGAATTGCGGGCGATTTTCATCACCCATGTCCACGCTGATCACTGCCTGGGCTTGCCGGGTCTGCTGGCGAGCACAGGCATGTCCGGACGCACGCGGCCGCTGGACATTATTCTGCCGACAGCGCTCCATCCCTGGCTGAGAATGAGCCTTGAGGTGACGCAATCGCATCTGCTATTTGAAATCAACCTGCACGCGGTGGAAACGCTCACCGAGTGGCGCAACGTTAACGTTCAGGTGCAGACCGTTGAGTTGTCCCACCGTGTGCCGTGTCATGGTTATGTATTTACCGAGTCCGACCCGGAACCGCGTCTGGACGTGCAGCGGCTGGATGCCGAGGGCATCGAGCGCGGCCCGCTATGGGGTCAGCTGGCCCATGGTCAGGACGTGGAGGTAGACGGTCGGATGCTGAATGCTCACGACTATCTGCTGAGCGCGCGCCCTGATCGACGCATCATTGTCTGCGGCGATAACGATCGGCCGGCACTGCTGGCCGAAGTGGCGCAATCGGCAGATGTGCTGGTGCATGAGGCGACATTTGTGCAGGCAGCGATCGACCGCGCTCGTGCCAGTTACGGCCACAGCAGCGCCGCTGCGGTCGCCGGTTTTGCCGAGTCTGCTGGCGTGCGCAATCTGGTGCTGACGCATTTCAGCGCGCGTTATCAGTCCAACCCGGCGCAGAGTCCGTCGATCGAAGATGTGCGTAGCGAAGCGGCGGCGCTGTATAACGGCCAACTGATTCTGGCGAGGGATCTGCAGCGCTACCACCTCGACCGCTTTGGTCATTTGCAGCCCGTAGCGATCGAGCGCAAACCGCTGCAGGTCGCGCCGTAATTCGATACCGCGTCCGCCCGGCTGGTGGGCGGACGCTGGCGGGGAGAGTTACTTCTTGGCTTCCTTGTCGGGATCCGCCGACCGTTCGAGAAACGCCTCGGTCAGTTGCGGCAAGTGCTTGAGCAGCCATTCGGACATGGCCACTTCCTGCGGCAGAATCTTTTCGCAGGCCTTCTGTGTCTGCGTGTCCCCCGCCGCTTTCGCCGCCGCAATCAGCACGGTATAGCTGGCGATTTCCATATTCTCGAAAACATAACCGGCCATGGCGCCCTTGATCACTTCGTCGCTCATCAAGGAGCCGCCGACCGCCTGACCGAACGCCATCAGCTTGCCGCCCAGGTCCTTGATCGTCGACGAATCACCGCCCAGACGTTGCAGGCATTCGTCGATGAGTTTCTGCTGGCCGAGGGTTTCTTCGATGTGCTGGTCGATGCGCGCCTTGAGCTGCGGGTAATGCTCCAGACGCTTGGATTGCGCCTTGAGCATCTGCTCGGCCTGTTGCTCCATGGCATGAGCATCACGCAGCCAGTCGAGCAGGTTTTCCTGTGGAGTAGCCATTGTCGAGTCCTCTTCTTGATGATTTCCCAGTGATCAACCGGGGCGCGCCGTCGCATGCCTGGCGCGCCCCACGTGCCTCACAACCCAGGTTTGGCTTGCACGCCAGAGCCCAGATCCGCCCCTGTGACCGGCTCGCTGTTGGGGTCGGACATGGTGCGCATCTTCATGTTCTCCAGCAGCGCTTCGTCGGCGCTGTCCAGTTGCACAGTGGCCAGACCATCGCCGCCGTCGACTGCTGGCGTCGGATCCTCGACAAACTCCCAATCGTCGCCCTGGTTCCACGGACCGCGCATGCTCTCGGTGCCTTGCGACATGTTGAAGTAGACGTTGGTGAACTCAGGCATGCCGGGCAGCTTGCCTTGCGGGAAGTTCGGCTGAATCGAGTGCAAGGCTTTTTCGAAGGACAACTGGTGCGCGATCTCGCGGGTCATCAGAAAGCCCAGCGCCTCTTTCACACCGGGATCATCAGTCACGTTCATCAAACGCTCATAGACGATCTTCGCCCGTGCTTCCGCAGCGATGTTGGAGCGCATGTCGGCGGTGGGTTCGCCGATGGTATCGACGTACGCCGCCGTCCATGGCACGCCGGCCGAGTTGGTCAGCGGCGAACCGGCGCCGTAGAGCAGGCTGGTGATGTGCGAGTCATTGCCGTTGCCATTGAGCGAGCGATACAGCTCGCCTTCCTGCTCGACGCCTTCGGCCATCCGGCCTTTTGCGCCTTTGTTGAGCATGACGATGATCGAGCCAATGATCTCCAGATGACTGAGTTCTTCAGTGGCGATGTCCATCAGCAGGTCTTTACGTCCCGGATCTTCCTCGGCCAGGGCTTGAGTGAAATAGCGCGAAGCCGCCGCCAGTTCACCTTGTGCACCGCCAAACTGCTCGAGCAACAGATTGGCCAGCCCCGGATTGGGCTCGGCAACACGAACGGTGTATTGAAGTCGCTTGTTATGTAGAAACATGACAAATCTCCTCAGTCGGATAAGCGTGGCAAGTCGTGGGTTAAAGCCTGCCTACCCTTTTGTGAAGCATTGTCTTTGCGGAAATTTCAAAAAATTTGAGGTAACAGGACAAATGGTTTGAACCGTGCGAGCAAGCGAAACGGCGACATGCCGCTGGTACGACGGGCACTTGGTTAAATGGAACCAATGGCAAGGGATCGGGTTGTCAGTCGGCGATTTCTAACTGGCTGGGCCTGCCTGAGTCAACGCAGCAAATGCACCACCAACCCGATCAGCGCACATCCCAGCAACACCTGAATCACCCCGCGTTTGAAGCGAAACAGCGCGATGGCCGCGGCAATGGCAATCAACGCCGATGGCCAATCCAGGCTGCCGCTGAAGCCCTGCGGCCAGAGCACGTGATAGCCGAAGAAACACGCCAGGTTGAGAATCACGCCGACCACCGCAGCGGTGATCGCAGTCAGCGGGGCGGTGAATTTGATTTCGTCGTGTGTCGATTCCACCAGCGGGCCGCCGGCGAGGATAAACAGAAATGAGGGCAGAAAGGTGAACCACGTCACCAGCGCAGCGGCGACCGCGCCGGCAAGAAACACCTGATCGGCGCCGAACACCTGCGACACATACGCCCCGACAAAACCGACAAACGCCACCACCATGATCAGCGGTCCGGGCGTGGTTTCGCCCAGCGCCAGCCCATCGATCATCTGCGTCGGCGTCAGCCAGCCGTAGTGACCGACCGCGCCCTGATAAACATAGGGCAGCACCGCATACGCCCCGCCAAAGGTAAGCAGCGCAGCTTTGGTGAAGAACCAGCTCATCTGCGTCAGCGTGCCCTGCCAGCCAAACAGCGCAGTCAACACGCCCATCGGCAATGCCCATAGCGCGGCGCCGATCACGGCGAGCATCGCCAGTTTCTTCCAACTGAAGCGGGCATGTGCTGGCGATGGCGTGTCGTCATCGATCAATGCCGGGCCGAAAGACTTGTTCGCAGCGCTATGCCCGCCGACCCTGAACTTCTCGGGCGCCAGACGCCCGCCGAAGTAGCCAACCACCGCCGCGCCCAACACGATCAGCGGAAACGGCACATTGAACGCAAAAATTGCGATAAACGACGCCGCCGCAATCGCCCACCACCAACTGTTCTTCAGCGCCCGCGAGCCGATGCGATGCGCCGCTTGCACCACGATGGCCGTCACCGCAGGCTTGATCCCGTAAAACAACCCGGCGACCACCGGCACCTCACCAAAAGCGATGTACAGCCACGACAGGAAAATCAGGATGAACAGCGAAGGCAACACAAACAACGCACCGGCCACAATCCCGCCCCAGCTTCGATGCATCAACCAGCCGATGTAGGTCGCCAACTGCTGCGCCTCCGGCCCCGGCAGCAACATGCAATAGTTCAAGGCATGCAGAAAACGCCGCTCGGAAATCCACCGCCGCCGCTCGACCAGCTCCTGATGCATGATCGAAATCTGCCCGGCCGGCCCGCCAAAACTGATAAAGCCCAGCTTCAACCAGAACCAGAACGCCTCGCGCAAACTCACGGCTTGTGGCTTTACCTCGCCATCACCCACCAACGGCTGAACTTCACTCATCGAGCTGTCCTTTTGTGCAGTCGGCAGGTTGTACCCGAAAAGCGTTGCGAACAAAACGCCAGAAACGAAAAAGCCCCCGTAATCAGCAATGATTACGGGGGCTTTGTCTTGTTCAATGATGGCGGAGAGATAGGGATTCGTGGCCCTGACAATTGCAAAGGGCTATGGGAGGTTCTGACCTCGTTTTCATATCTTGGACGCAACCTTGACTCTCACCTTCGGCGGCCGATTTTCAAAGCAAGTCTGATACAGTCATCCTCGATATTCACTGACAGGGAGTCAATCATGGCAAAGCCAGCGGCACGCATCACCGATCCAACCAGTTGTCCGATCCCAGGGCACGGACCGAAAGCTATCGCGTCCGGATCTCCTGATGTGTATTTCGACGGTCTTGCAGCCGCTCGTAAAGATGACAAGTGTACCTGCGGAAGTGCGTTAGCCTCGGCAGTATCCTCTACAGTGTTTATTAACGGCCAGAATGCTGCGCTAGTCGGCACTGTCGGAAGCCACGGAGACGTCGTGATCGGTGGCTCGGGTACGGTCATCATTGGAAGCTCCCATACACCTGCGCCCTTCATTCCGCCTACACCCATGGTCATTCATGGGAATTGGATCGGTTTTAAGATACCCGCGGAAGAAAGCTACGAAGGACTTACCTGTACGGCGCACTTTGACGATGGCTCTTCCATGCCTGGCGTATTTGATGCAAACAATTCGGTCAATTTCTCCAACCCCACCGGAAAAACGTGCCACACCTTGGCATTCGCCCATCATGAAAATACCTGCACGACCGCAGGTATTGACGGACTGCTGAATGACATCTTGGGATAAGGATATTCTTGTGACGGAACCAAACCTGGTAACTGGAAGTTATATTGTCAAAAGTGAACATACGCTCGAGCGCTCCCCTCTTGAGATGGCCGTCGCTGGCATGGAAGGGGCGGCCAGTCGTTTCGCAACTGATGCGATTAAGGATGAACGCGTCCGCGCAAACTATGAGCGCAATATTCGACGAATGTCCCAACAAATATTCGCCGACGTGAAAGCCGGCAATATCAGCGTTGAAGATGCGACCAAGTTCAGCAACGAGATGCGCAACAAAATCATGTTCGAACACCGCAAGATGACCTCTGCACAAGGTCTGGCCATCGCGGAAAAGAAGAAAAAAAATGGTCGAACATACAACGAAATCCTGAATGAGAAATCCCAGGCTCAGTTCAAAAAAAACTACGACCAGCTTTCCAAGGCTCAACAGAAAGAGGTCCTGTACAGAGCTTTGGAACGATCGGGCAGCGCTAATGCCAAGTTCACTGCTGGAACTAAAATCATGTCTGTCATGGGCAAGGTTGGAATTGTCCTGACAGCGGTATTGGCCACTTATCAGATACTGGATGCAGACGACAAGGCCAAGGAAACGGCTCGTCAAGCCACGATTCTGGGTGGAGGTGCGGCGGGTGGTTTTCTGGCAGGTTTGGGGATCTCCGCTATTTGCGGGCCAGGAGCTCCGGCCTGCGCCATAGCAGTTGTTCTCATTGGAAGCATCGCCGGTGGCATTGCCGGCGGAGTTGCCGCCGATACGTTCGACGCAGAGTTAGAGGAGCTGGCCCATTGGGACATATTCTGACTGGTGCAGATCGAGCACGTATCCAGATCGCGCTGGCAGAAGCCTTTGTAGACAGCGCTGTTGACTATGCCTCCATTGCAGAGCGAATCCGAGGTTTTGATCCGGAGGTTGTTGAGCACATCCTGTACTCTGAGGTTGCCCCTGTATGTTTCAGCAATCTTGAAACGCCCGTCCCGCCTGTTTGGAGTGGTTTCCAGGATGAATGGTTATTAAACGAAATAGCCGAAGAACTACAAGCACGGGAAACCAGTTGGCTACGACGCCACTTACACGTGTTAAAGGTCGCATGGCTACGCTACAGCTATGGTTACATCTGGAAGGAGCTTGCGAAATTTTCTAAATCTCAGTAGCCCAACGCCACATAGTTCGGTTGGTGGATGGTGACGACACAGCGGAGAACGCAATTGCTCTCTGTCCGAACCGTTACAGACATAAAGGGTTTCAGTTAACTCACCGATGAGGCCAGCCAGGTGCTTTGATAGCAGCGCAAAGAGCACTCAATCGGCATATGCCCTAAATAAACGCCAGAAACGAAAAAGCCGCCGTAATCAGCAATGATTACGGCGGCTTTGTCTTGTTCAATAATGGCGGAGAGATAGGGATTCGAACCCTAGGTACCGGTGAAGGTACAACGGATTTCGAATCCGTCCCATTCGGCCACTCTGGCATCTCTCCAACGGCGCGCATCATAACAACACTTTCGTTGGTTGCGAACCCCCCAAACGAAATTTTTTCCGTGCTATCAGATGCTTGCGTCGATTAAAGCGGTACGCCCAGACGAGCGGCGACTTCTTCGTAGGCTTCGATGACGTCACCGAGGCCCTGGCGGAAGCGGTCCTTGTCCATCTTCTTCTTGGTGTCCTTGTCCCACAGACGGCAGCCGTCCGGGCTGAACTCGTCGCCAAGGACGATGGAGCCGTCGCTGAACACGCCGAACTCAAGCTTGAAGTCGACCAGCAGCAGGCCGGCGTCGTCGAACAGTTTGCTCAGGACTTCGTTGACCTTGAGCGACAGTTCCTTCATGCGCGCCAGTTGCTCGGCGGTGCCCCAACCGAACGCCACGACGTGGGATTCGTTGATGAACGGGTCGCCCTTGGCGTCGTCCTTGAGGAACAGTTCGAAGGTGTACGGGTTGAGCTTCATACCCTCTTCGACGCCGAGACGCTTGACCAGGCTGCCGGCGGCGTAGTTGCGCACGACGCATTCGACCGGAATCATGTCGAGCTTCTTGACCAGGCATTCGTTGTCGCCCAGCAGTTTGTCGAACTGGGTCGGCACGCCGGCCGCTTCGAGCTTCTGCATGATGAAGGCGTTGAACTTGTTGTTCACCATACCTTTGCGATCGAGCTGTTCGATACGCTTGCCGTCGAACGCCGAGGTGTCGTTGCGAAACAGCAGGATCAAGCGGTCAGCGTCGTCGGTCTTGTAAACCGATTTGGCTTTGCCGCGGTAGAGTTCTTCACGTTTTTCCATGATGGGCTCCGCTTGCTAAGTAGGTGGGCTAGGCGATGTGGCGCCAGTCGAGCCCTGAATCTTGATCGGCCAGTTGCAGCCAGTCCGGGTCGCACCCGAGGGTGTCGACAAAACATTGCCGGGCCAGCTGCGGCAGGTTGTTCTTGCTGCTCAGATGGGCCAGGACCAGGTGTTGCAAGCCCTGCCAGCCCAACTCGGCCACCAGGAATGCCGCCTGGTGGTTGTTCAGATGTCCGCGTTCACCGCCCACCCGTTGCTTGAGAAAGTACGGATAGTGCCCGCGCGCCAGCATGTCGCGGCAATGGTTGGACTCGATCATCAACGCATCGAGGTCACGATAGCCATCCAGCACCCGCTCGCAGAACGATCCCAGGTCGGTCAACAGGCCGAAGCGCCGCTGTTCCTCATCACTGAAGACGTACTGGGTCGGCTCCTGCGCGTCATGGGCCACGGCAATGACCCCGACGTTCAGCGCGCCGATCTGCAGTTGCTCGCCGCCGGCCAGAAAGCCAGCGGGTTCCAGCGGTTTGCGCATCCCGCGCAGCGTGCCGCGACTGAGGTAGACCGGCAGATTGTAGCGCCGAGACAGCAAACCCACGCCATGCACGTGGTCGGCATGTTCGTGGGTCACGAGTATCGCGCTCAGTTGCGCCGGGTGCACACCCAGGCGCAACAGGCGTCTTTCGGTTTCCCGCAGGGAAAAACCACAATCCACCAGCACGTACGTATCGGCACTGGCGATCAGCGTGCCGTTCCCTTGGCTACCGCTGCCGAGAACGGCAAAACGCATATCGGATCAGCCCAGGTTGTCCTGAATCACGCTCAACACTTTACGCGCGACATCGGCCGGCGCGACGGTGTTGATGTTCTTTTCGACGGTGACCTGGATGTTCTCGCCCACCTTGCTCAGGCGAACCTGATAACGCTCGGCGCGGGCTTCGACTTCTTCCTTGCTCGGCGCGCTGCCGAACAGACCGCTGAAGAAGCCAGGCTTGTCGTCCTTATTCTCGGCTTTTTCGGCCAGGTTGATGTAGTACAGGCCCAGGCTGCGGTTGATGTCTTCAACGCGCCATTCGCCCTGTTCCAGCGCACGACCGACGCTCGACCAGGCGCGGTCCAGATCGGTACCGACGTTCAACACCGGGTTGCCGCTGCCGTCTTCGCTGAGGCTGACGCGGCTTGGCGCGTCGAAATCACGTGAGGCCAGCATCGACACCGAACCGCCCTTCTCGGAAGTGCGGCTCATGCTTGCGAGCATGTCGTCGACCAGCGCGGCGTCCAGGCCAGTGTTGACCGAACGGTTGGTGAAGGCCACGTCGGCCGTGCTGCCGGCAGGACGCTCGGCACTGACCACGTAGATTTCGCTGGTGTTGCGCTGCACACCCGGCTCGATACGCACGCGCACGCGGGTTTCGCTGTCGCTGGCGATACCGGCCGCACTCAGGCGTTTGGCCATCGAAGCGGACAGCTCGTCGGAGTGCTGCCAGGTGGTGGTGAATTCACCGGTCTGCGGACGCTGTTCATCCAGACGGAAACCGTTGTCCTGGAAGAACTGCAGCGCCACTGGCCAGACTTCGGCCGGTGGATGCTGAGCCACGACCCAGCGCGAATCACCGCTCTTCTGCAACGAGTAATCAGTGGCATCGGCCACCGTCGAAAGCGGCTGAGGACGCGGAACAATGTATTCGCCCGTCGCGGTGTCGTCGGCCACGTTGCGCGGGATCGGCAACAGCGGATCGAGACGCTTGGCAGTGCTCACATCCGGTGGCAATTGCATCGGTGCAGTCTGTTGAGCTTGCAGGTAATCGCTTCCACGGTCGCGGAAATAACCTTCCGGCCCCCAGACCCATCCGCAGCCACTGGTGCTGGAGATAATCAAGGCAAGTGCGGAAAGTCCGGCCATTCGCTTCATGCGTTGTACTTCCTCAATTAAACCAGGACGCTGGACTGGCGCAGGGCCGAGCGCAGCGTTTCATGACAAGGAGTGCTCAGCCAGGTCAGTGGCAGGCGGATGCCTTCGTGCATCAGGCCCATTTCGACCAAAGCCCATTTCACCGGAATCGGGTTGGCTTCGATGAACAGGTCCTTGTGCAGCGGCATCAGTTTTTCGTTGATTGCGCGTGCGGTGTCGGCGTCGCCTTTCAGCGCGGCCTCGCACAGGTCAGCCATTTCGCGCGGGGCGACGTTGGCGGTGACGGAAATATTGCCTTTGCCGCCCAGCAGGATCAGCTCGACTGCGGTCGGATCATCGCCGGACAGCACGATGAAATCCCTGCTCACGCCATCGATGATCGCTTTGGCGCGTTTCAGGTCGCCGGTGGCTTCCTTGATGCCGATGATGTTCGGCACAGTGGACAGACGAACCACAGTCTCGGCCTGCATGTCGCAGGAGGTGCGGCCGGGAACGTTGTAGAGAATCTGCGGAATGTCGACCGCTTCAGCGATGTGCTTGAAGTGCTGGTACAGACCTTCCTGGGTCGGCTTGTTGTAATAAGGAACCACCAGCAGGCAGGCATCGGCGCCGGCGGCCTTGGCGTTGCGGGTCAGTTCGACGGCTTCGCGGGTCGAGTTGGCGCCGGTGCCGGCGATGACCGGAATGCGCCCGGCTACCTGTTTGACCACGGCTTTGATGACGGCGATGTGCTCTTCTACATCAAGGGTGGCCGACTCGCCGGTTGTCCCGACGGCGACGATGGCATGGGTGCCGTTCTTGAGGTGGAAGTCCACGAGTTTGCTGAGGCTGTCCCAGTCAAGACGCCCTTGTGCATCCATGGGAGTGACCAGTGCCACCATACTGCCCGCAATCATGAAACCGCTCCTGCCGGAAAAAGAGAGCGGTAATGGTACTGGCGCCAAGATGCTTGCACAAGCGAAGTACTGCGCCGCCGCCATTCCCCTTGGCGCCGCTTTTCGCTACCCTTCAGACTTTGATCGGTACAGATCAGCTTGTACGCCGGGTTCCAGCCTCCCTTTTCGGCCTCCCAGGCCCCGTTCCTGCGTCGCATCGACGCGCTCCCGCACTGTGGAGCGAGCCACGAGCGCCGGCCGGGTCTCTTTATACGGACCGCCAGAACAGGCACTCCCGGCCACCAATGCCCGTCAACCTACCGACCGCTCATCGCTTTAGGAATGCTGCATGTCCACCCCCACAGTTCGCGAACAATTCCTTGTCATCAGTGCCCTCGGCGCCAACCCCATGGAGCTGACCAACGTCCTGTGCCGCGCCAGCCATGAAAACCGCTGCGCCGTCGTCACCTCCCGCCTGACCCGCCACGGCGAGTGCAGCGCCCTGGTGCTGGAAGTTTCCGGTAGCTGGGACGCCCTGGCGCGCCTCGAAGGCAGCCTGCCGCTGCTGGCCAAGCGTCATGCGTTCACCGTCAACGTGGTGCGCAGCGCGGCCCTGGAAAATCGCCCGCAGGCCTTGCCTTACGTGGCTTACGTCAGCTCGGCGTATCGCCCGGACATCATCAATGAGCTGTGCCAGTTCTTCATGGACCATAACGTCGAACTGGAAAACCTCACCTGCGACACCTACCAGGCGCCCCAGACTGGCGGCACCATGCTCAACGCCACGTTCACCGTGACCCTGCCGGCCGGCACCCAGATCAGTTGGCTGCGCGATCAGTTCCTCGACTTCGCCGATGCGATGAACCTGGATGCCCTGATCGAGCCTTGGCGCCCACAAAACCCAATGTAAGGAAGCTTTCATGGCCGTTGCCATCGACCAACCGGTTGCGGATTTCACCGCGCCTGCGACCAGCGGGCAGACCGTCAGCTTGTCCGAACTCAAGGGCAAGCAAGTGGTGATCTATTTCTACCCGAAGGACAGCACCCCGGGCTGCACCACTCAGGGCCAGGGCTTTCGTGATCAATATGCGGCTTTCAAGGCTGCCAACACCGAAGTCTTCGGCATTTCCCGCGACAGTTTGAAGTCGCACGAAAACTTCAAAGGCAAGCAGGAATTCCCGTTCGAGCTGATCAGCGACAAGGACGAGGCGGTTTGCCAGTTGTTCGACGTGATCAAGCTGAAGAAGCTGTACGGGAAGGAATACCTGGGTGTTGATCGCAGCACTTTCCTGATTGATAAGGACGGAGTGCTGCGTCAGGAATGGCGTGGCGTGAAAGTGCCGGGGCACGTTGATGCCGTGCTGGCGGCAGCTGAAGCTCTGAATAAAGCCTGATGTTTCTGTTGCGTCTTTAAAGACGCCTTCGCGAGCAGGCTCGCTCCCACAGTTGGAATGCACTCAACTGTGGGAGCGAGCCTGCTCGCGAATAGCCTCTCTGCAAAATCCGGATCAACCGCTAAAGCAACGGCGCCACCACCGGCTCCTTGCGCGGCCACGCATCCAGCACTGCCTTGAACAGCGTCGCCAGCGGGATCGCAAAGAACACACCCCAGAATCCCCACAGCCCGCCAAACAACAACACCGCGCAGATGATGGCCACCGGATGCAGGTTGACCGCTTCCGAGAACAAGAGCGGCACCAGCACGTTGCCGTCCAGCGTCTGAATGATTCCGTAGACCGCCATCAGATAAATGAACTGATCGCTCCAGCCCCACTGGAACAGCGCAATCAGCAGCACCGGCACGGTCACCACTACGGCGCCGACATACGGCACCACCACCGACAAACCGACCAACAATGCCAACAGCGCCGCATAGTTCAGGCCCAGGGCGATGAAGGCTATGTAAGTCACGCCGCCACAAATCACGATCTCGATGCCTTTGCCACGGATGTAATTGGCGATCTGCCGGTTCATTTCCTGGGCGACCCGGGTTATCAGCGCGCGCTCGCGAGGCAGATAGCCGCGCACCCACTCGCCGATCATGGCCCGATCCTTGAGGAAGAAGAACACCAGAATCGGCACCAGCACCAGGTAGATCATGATGTTCACCAGCAGCGGCAAACTCGACAGCGAGAACGTCAGCGCCCACTGGCCGAACTTGCCGATCTCGCCCCGCGCCGCTTCGATCGCTTGCAAGACTTGCTCGTCGGACACCAGATGCGGATAGCGCTCCGGCAATAGAAGCAGCAGCGATTGCCACTTGGCGAGCATGCCTGGAAGTTCATTGAACAGCGTGATCAACTGGTGCCACAACAGCGGCAGGACCACGACGATAAACAGCATCAGCGCTCCCATGAACAGGGCGAACACCAGCCCCACCGCCACGCCGCCGGGCACGCGCAGCCGCTCGAGCGTGACCACCAGGCCTTGCATCAGATACGCCAGCACCATGCCGGCGAGCACCGGCGCGAGCATGCCGCCGAGAGTCAGCACGGCGGTGAAGGCGAGAAACAGCAGCACCGCCAGCACCACGGCTTCTTCATCGGAGAAGTAGCGCTGAATCCAGTCGCGTAACACTTTGAACATCAATAATCCCTTCGATTTTTAGCGCAGCGCTTCAGGCTTTCTTCAACCAGTAACGGTAGACCCCAGCCTCGTCTTCTTCACGTAGAAGCTCATGGCCGGCAAGCTTGGCAAAGGTACGGAAGTCGCGTTGCGAGCCGGCATCGGTGGCGATCACCTTGAGCACAGCGCCGCTGGACAGTTTGTTGAGTTCCATTTTCGCCTTGAGCAACGGCAACGGACAGTTCAGGCCACTGGCGTCCAGTTCCACGTCATGGGCTACAGCATCAGTCATTGCGTCACTCCGTTCGGGTTATCGAGCTGCCTAGAATATCTGGTCGCGGCTTCGGTGTCCGGCTACAGTAAGGTCTTTGTCCTCCAAGGCTTTGTGCATGACTTTTCTGCGCCCTACCCTGCTGACGCTCGCTTGCCTGCTCGCCTCACCAGGCTTTGCCGACGATCTGCCGTCACTTGGCGACGCCAGTTCTGCCATCGTCTCACCGCAACAGGAATACCAGCTCGGCCGCGCCTGGCTGGCCATGCTGCGCAGCCAGGTTTCCCAGCTCAACGACCCACAGCTCAAGGATTACGTCGAATCCAGCGTGTACAAGCTGGTGGAGACCAGCCAGGTTTCCGACCGACGCCTCGAATTCATTCTGATCAATAGCCCGCAACTCAACGCCTTCGCCGCACCGGGCGGCGTGGTCGGGGTCAACGGCGGCCTGTTCCTCAACGCCCAGACCGAAGGCGAATACGCCTCGGTGCTCGCTCACGAATTGGCGCACTTGTCGCAACGCCACTTCGCTCGAGGCGTCGAAGCCTCACAAAGAATGCAAGTACCGATGATGGCAGCGTTGCTGGCTGGCATTGTGATTGCCGCCGCCGGTGGCGGTGACGCCGGCATCGCGACCATCGCCGGCACCCAGGCTGCGGCATTACAGGAACAACGGCGCTTCTCGCGGCAGAACGAACAGGAAGCCGACCGCATCGGTATCCTCAATCTGGAGAAGGCAGGTTACGACCCGCGCTCGATGCCGACCATGTTCGAACGCCTGATGCGCCAGTACCGCTTCGACGCCAAGCCGCCGGAATTCCTCCTGACTCACCCGGTTACCGAATCGCGTATCGCCGACACCCGCAACCGCGCAGAACAGGCGAAACCGGGTGGCATCGAAGACAGCATGCGCTATCAGTTGATCCGCGCGCGGGTGCAGTTGATCTACGAGGAAACCCCGGGCCTGGGTGCCAAGCGGTTCCGCGCGTTGCTGGAAGAGAATCCGAAAAACGATGTCGCGCGATACGGCCTCGCCATCGCGCAAATCAAGGGTGGCCAGCTGAACGAAGCCCGCGAAAACCTCAAGCAATTGTTGGCCAAGTCGCCGAACGAGATCATCTACAACCTCGCTCAGGTCGATCTGGACATCACCAACAATCGCCTGCCTGATGCGCAGTCGCGGGTCGACCGCATGCTCACGCAGTTCCCGGGCAACTATCCGCTGAATCAGGTGCGTGTCGATCTGCTGCTGAAACAGAATCGCGCCGCCGATGCCGAGAAAGCGCTCGACAGTCTGCTCAAGTCACGCCCGGACGATCCGGACGTCTGGTACCAGGTCGCCGAAACCCGTGGCCTGTCGGGCAACATCATTGGCCTGCACCAGGCGCGGGCCGAGTACTTTGCGCTGGTCGGCGATTACCGCCAGGCCATTCAGCAACTGGACTTCGCCAAGCGCAAGGCCGGCAGCAACTTCCCGCTGTCCTCGCGCATCGATGCCCGCCAGCGCGAGCTGATGGAGCAGGAGCGCATGGTCAAGGACATGATGGGCTGAGTCTTTCCAGACAAGACAAACTGCAGACACAAAAAAACCGCCTCCTTCGAGGCGGTTTCTTTTTTACCTTGCGGCCGGCTTATTCAGCCAGTTTGAAGGTGATGAAACTAGCGCGACCCTGACGCAGCACGCGCATCGACACCGACCGGTTTTTCGGCAACGCCTTGGCGATGTCGGTGAACTCCTTGGCCGAGCCAATGGCCTGGTTGTTCAGGTGGGTGATCACGTCACCCGGCTGCAGACCGATCAGGGCCGCAGGACCGTCCTGCACTTCCTTGATCACCACACCACCTTTGAGGTCGTAGGTTTTCTTCTGCTCGGCGGTCAATTCACCGACCGCAACACCGAGGCGGTTGCTGCTGGATTCAGCGCCGGATTTCGCCAGTGCGTTCAGCTCCTTGTCTTCATCCGGGATTGCGCCGACGGTCAGCTCGACATTCTTGCGCTTGCCTTCGCGAATCACTTCCAGATTGGCTTTGGCGCCTGCCTTCAGCGCGCCAACCAGATGCGGCAGGTCAGCGGACATGACGATCGGCTGACCGTTCATGCTCAGGATCACGTCGCCCACCTGCAGGCCGCCCTTGGCCGCAGGGCCGTCATCCTGGATCTGCGCAACGAGGGCGCCGGCCGGTTTGTCCAGACCGAACGACTCGGCCAGGTCTTTGTTCACTTCCTGAATGACCACGCCGAGCCAGCCGCGGCTGACTTTGCCACCGCTCTTGAGCTGATTGGAAACGTCCATGGCCACGTCGATCGGGATTGCGAACGACACGCCCATGAAGCCACCGGAGCGGGTGTAGATCTGCGAGTTGATGCCGACCACTTCACCGTTCAGGTTGAACAGCGGGCCACCGGAGTTGCCCGGGTTGATTGGCACGTCGGTCTGAATGAATGGCACATAGTTCTCGTTCGGCAGGCTGCGACCGACGGCGCTGACGATGCCTTGGGTCACGGTGTGGTCAAAGCCGAACGGCGAACCGATCGCGACGACCCACTGGCCGGCCTTCAGGTCCTGGGATTTGCCGAGCTTGAGCACCGGCAGATCCTTGCCTTCGATTTTCAGCAATGCCACGTCGGAACGTGGATCGGTACCGATCAGCTTGGCCTTCATCTCACTGCGGTCAGCCAGACGGACGAGGATTTCGTCGGCATCGGCGATCACGTGGTTGTTGGTGAGAATGTAGCCATCCGGCGAAATGATGAAACCCGAGCCCAGCGACTGCGCTTCACGCTGGCGCCCGTCGCCACGTGGCGAGCGCTGTTGAGGCGGCATGCCGCGCTCGAAGAATTCGCGCAGCATCGGTGGCAGGCCTTCCAGATCCGGCATCTGTTGATTGACTCGGCGGTCCGGCAGCTTCTGCGTGGTACTGATGTTCACCACCGCTGGCGACGCTTGTTCGACCAACTGGGTGAAATCAGGCAGATCGGCCGCTTGCGCAGCAGGGACCGCCTGACCGAGCAACAGCACAGTGGCGAAGATGGAAAGGTAAGACTTCAAACTAGGTATCGACATACAGCTCCCGTTACGACGAGCAGGGTTAAGCGATATGGAGCAAAGGAACACCGGAAACCACAGACCGGCATTTTTGTTCCGGGAACAACAAACAAGGCCAGAGCCGTGAGGCTCTGACCTATAAAAAATTTTCAGGGGTTTTGCAAATGAAAATGCTCAGCAAACATTTCGACGTCTCGACCACGGAGTGGAAATGACTGAAATCAGCTCACTGCTTGCTGGTCGCAGCGCCATCGTTGTTACGCATCGATAGAGCGATTCGTTCGGCGGTGCCAATCGGGATCTCGCCGACCACCGTGACCATCATTTCACCTTGCGGCGTGGTCAGGCGGCGGGATACCGCGACGGTCGGGCCCAACTGAGTGCGGGTGTCGGTGACGGTTGCACCGTTCAACGGCTCAAGAAATACGGAGAAACGCGCCAGACCATCGTCGTACATCAGGCTGCTGACCTGGGTCTTGGTTTGCGCATCCTTGTGCGAACTGCTGCTGGTCAGCTCGAAACCTGGCGGCAACCAGTCCGAACGCCAATTCTGCACGGCTTTCGCTGCTGACGCCTTGTCGCTGCCGATGTTGATCGGCTTGCAATCGGCGTTTGCCAGCAATTCCTTGTCCGACGGTATTTCATCAGTGTCGAGGCTGGTGAACTGGAACCGTTCGAGCAACTGTCCCTTGTCGTTCAAGAGTAACGACTTGAGTGGTAATCCGGTTTTCTTGTCCAGATGCAGCTCGAAGCCGTAGCGGTGCTGATCACGAGGGGCCAGCGACACGATCACTGCATCACGGCCGGCCACGCGCGACTTGCCAATAATGGCAAGGTCATACCAATTCTTCAGCTTTTTGGGATCCAGCGCACGGGCGGCAGCGTTGGGTGAATCACCCAGTCCCGCAATCAGGGTGCCGCTGACGCATTGAGTACGTCCATCAATGCGCACGACTTCCTGAGCCGAGCCATCGAGCTGCAACAGCCGCTCGCGGACCTGGCCATTCTGGACACGATGCCAGATGTTATGCGTGGAAAAACTGCCGTTGCGCTCGTATACGAAAGTGCCGTGGAAGCTTTGCTGCTGCTCGGCCTGGCCCAGACGGGTCAACCAGTCCTGGGCCTCATCAGCGTGGGCTGGAACAATGAACCAGCCACTGAGCAGAAGCGAAAGTAGAGGGATGGCGCGCATGATCCTCCTTAACGGTTTTCCAGGCTTGCGGCACGTGCATATGGCAGCGCGCTTTCAGTTCCTTTGAGTGCAGCCTGCTGAGCATGCTGACGCAGATAGCCTGGCAGACGCTGATCGTGCCAGCCTGGCTGTCCTTGCAGAACGCCGTTGGCCATCGGGCCAGCCGCTTCCGAGCTCTCGCTGTAGCCAGCCAGAACCGCCGGACCCTTGACCTGTGGAGTGGCCAAAGTTGGCTGATTCGACTGCTGGGCCAGTTCAACACCGGCGATTTCGTCCTGGTTGTACAGGCGAACACCGGCCAGAACGGCCACGGTTACCGAAGCGGCAACAGCGAGGCGACCCAGATTACGCCATGGGCTGCGGGATACTTTGGGCGGAGCCGTTTCGTCTTCCAGCGCAGCGGACACTGCCGCAGCGATATCCAGACGCGGAAGCAGCAGATCCTTGTGCATGGCTGCCCGAGCGATCTGGTAACGAGCCCAGGTCTCACGGGTATCAACATCATCCAGTGCGCTGAGCACTCGACGCAATTCCAGTTCGTCCGCTTCGTTATCCATCACTGCGGACAGCGATTCCTGCAGGGCTTCACGACTCATGGCGTTCCTCTCTTGGCTGTCGCCGCTGTCTCAGTTTTCCTGCAACAACGGTTGCAGGGCTTTGTCGATGGCCTCCCGAGCGCGGAAAATCCGGGAGCGCACGGTACCCACCGGACACTGCATGACGCTCGCAATGTCCTCGTAACTCAGACCATCGAATTCACGTAAAGTTAAAGCCGTACGCAAATCCTCTGGCAGTTGCTGGATGGTTCGATGGACGGTGCCTTCGATCTCATCCCGCAGCAATGCACGTTCCGGTGATTCGAGATCCTTGAGGCCGTGATCGCCATCGTAGAACTCTGCATCCTCCGAACTTACATCGCTATCCGGCGGCCGGCGGCCGCGGGAAACCAGGTAGTTCTTTGCCGTGTTAATGGCAATACGATACAGCCACGTATAAAACGCACTGTCACCGCGGAAATTTCCAAGTGCCCGATACGCCTTGATAAAGGCTTCCTGAGCAACGTCCTGGGCTTCATGGGTGTCGTGCACAAAACGCACGATCAACCCGAGAATTTTGTGCTGATATTTCAGCACCAGCAGATCGAAAGCTCGCTTGTCGCCACGCTGAACGCGTTCGACCAGCTGCTGATCCTCTTCCTGGGTTAGCATGAACACTCCTCGATAAGCCCGGAGGAGACTTGCATTACTAAACGACCAGACTTGCAAACATAGACTCGGGCTTTTCGCAAAAGTTCTCCCCCTCCAAGCAAGTTTCCTGCGGGCTCTGATTTGGCACGCACGAAAAACGCAGCGCGGGATAAACCGGCTGCGCGAATAATCTTGTTATCGGTTTCGCCGGCAGGAATCCAACCGCAGATTCCGCACTGAAGCCGACACTGTCCCTGGTTTCTGGCACCGTCTATTGATCTTGGCGCTTTGGCAAAAGTTCCAATTATTTATAGCCGTACCCACCTGACATTGCGCAACCATGGGCGGAAAAGTCTGTTTCAGCGCCGATACAGGTGTCTTTTCCCACACACCGGGAAAAAAACTTCCGACGAAGCACAGGGCTTTTTACTGCGCAGTAGTCTCACAATGCCATCTGGGCCCGGCTATTGTGCCGTCCAACCCCTCTATATACTAGTGGGCTGTGTGGCTGTCTTGACTCGCCGATCCAGCTGTCTTGCGCCAACCCCTCCCGGGTCGCTTTGAGCGGAATCCTGAAATGAGCCAACAGTTTCAACACGATGTTCTGGTGATTGGCAGCGGTGCTGCCGGTTTGACTCTCGCGCTGACCTTGCCCGGTCATCTGCGCATTGCCGTATTGAGCAAAGGCGATCTCGCCAACGGTTCGACATTCTGGGCCCAGGGCGGCGTCGCCGCAGTGCTCGACGATACCGATACTGTCGAATCCCACGTCGACGACACCCTCAACGCTGGCGGCGGTTTATGCCATGAAGACGCGGTGCGCTTCACCGTCGAGCACAGCCGCGAAGCCATCCAGTGGCTGATCGACCAGGGCGTGCCGTTCACCCGTGATGAACAGTGCGGTACCGAAGATGGCGGTTTCGAATTTCATCTGACCCGCGAAGGCGGCCACAGCCATCGGCGCATCATCCACGCTGCCGACGCCACCGGCGCTGCGATTTTCAAGACTTTGCTGGCCCAGGCCAAAGAGCGCGCGAACGTTGAACTGCTGGAACAGCGGGTTGCCGTCGATCTGATCACCGAGCGTCGTCTGGGCCTGGACGGCGATCGCTGCCTCGGCGCCTACGTGCTGAACCGCGCCACCGGCGAAGTCGATACTTATGGCGCACGCTTCGTGATCCTCGCCTCGGGCGGAGCCGCCAAAGTCTACCTTTATACCAGCAACCCGGACGGCGCCTGCGGTGACGGCATCGCCATGGCCTGGCGTTCCGGTTGCCGGGTGGCGAACCTGGAATTCAACCAGTTCCACCCGACCTGCCTGTATCACCCGCAAGCCAAGAGTTTCCTGATCACTGAAGCATTGCGTGGCGAAGGCGCGCATCTGAAGCTGCCCAATGGCGAGCGCTTCATGTACCGTTTCGACAAACGCGCCGAGCTGGCGCCTCGCGACATTGTCGCGCGGGCGATCGACCATGAAATGAAGCGTCTGGGCATCGACTGCGTCTATCTCGACATCAGCCACAAGCCCGAATCGTTCGTTAAAAATCACTTCCCGACTGTTTATGAGCGCTGCCTGGGCTTTGGCATCGACATCACCAAACAACCGATACCGGTCGTTCCTGCCGCGCACTACACCTGTGGCGGTGTGATGGTTGATCAGCACGGTCGCACCGACGTGCCCGGGCTCTACGCCATCGGCGAAACCAGCTTCACCGGTCTGCACGGCGCCAACCGCATGGCCAGCAACTCGCTTCTGGAATGCTTCGTCTATGCCCGTTCGGCAGCGACAGACATTCTCGCGCAGCTGGATGATGTCGCGGCGCCAAGCGCCCTGCCCGTCTGGGATGCCAGCCAGGTCACCGACTCGGACGAAGACGTGATCATCGCGCACAACTGGGACGAACTGCGCCGCTTCATGTGGGACTACGTCGGCATTGTGCGCACCAACAAGCGCCTGCAACGGGCGCAACATCGGGTGCGCCTGCTGCTGGACGAGATCGATGAGTTCTACAGCAACTATAAAGTCAGCCGTGACCTGATCGAATTGCGCAATCTCGCACAAGTCGCCGAGTTGATGATCAGCTCAGCCATGGAACGCAAGGAAAGTCGCGGGCTGCATTACACCCTCGACTACCCGGACCTGCTGCCCGAAGCGCTCGACACTATTCTGGTGCCGCCCACCTACGCCGGCTGAACTTGAGCCGCACTCGCAGGCGTCGGTGCAGATCCGCCGCTTGCGAGTCCCGTGGCACGCAGATCGATCTGACCCGCCATTCGCCGCGCAAGCGGAAACGCAGAATCACGATCAACGGCAGCGCCAGGCTGTCCGGGCGCAACTGCGCAGCGTGCCAACCCTTGGCCTGACTCCACACCTGCCAGCCATCGCCGTCGCGTCGTAATCCGCAAAATGCTTGCGGATGGCTCAGCAGAATCTGCCGTGGCAGCACCCAAAAGCCATGCAGCAAACAGCCGAAAACACCAAGCAGACTGGCCCAGAGCGGAATAGACAACAGAAACAAAGAACCCACGGCGAACGCCTGGGCCAACAGATACGCCGCCAGCAACTGCCGTGAGGCATGCCAGCGGCATTCGAACGTATTACTTGGGCTGAACACGATCCAGAATCATCCGGACCATGCGCTGCAGCTCAGGGTCTTCCGACTCGCTGCGCTCCATGAACCAGCCGAACATGTCCTGATCCTCACAGGTCAGCAGACGCACATACAGATCACGATCCACTTGATTGAGGTGCGGATAAACCTCATGCACGAACGGCACCAGCAACACGTCAAGCTCAAGCATCCCGCGACGGCTGTGCCAAAAGAGGCGATTCAGTTCAACTTGTTCGACCATGGAGCCCTCCTCGAATTTGCCGGGCAGTATACAGCCCCGGCGCGGGCCGCACAGTCGGCTTTGGTCGGGCACCCTCGATCCTTTATCAACTACCCATTTCAACCCTGCCCCCTTATGATGTGCCCCAGTCTATTTACCCTGCGATGACCCATGGCCGATTCTGCTTTTTTCTGCACCCTGTCTCATGAAGGCGTACTCGCGGTTCGCGGTGCGGACGCCGGAAAATTCCTGCAAGGCCAGTTGACCTGCAATATCGATTACCTGAGTGACTCCCGCGCCAGCCTCGGCGCCCGCTGCACGCAGAAAGGCCGGATGCAGTCGAGCTTCCGTATCCTGCTGGAAGGTGACGGCGTGGTGATGGCGATGGCCAGCGAGCTGCTCGAGCCACAACTGGCCGACCTGAAAAAGTACGCGGTGTTCTCCAAATCGAAACTGACCGATGAAAGTGCCGCTTGGCTGCGCTTCGGGCTGGAGCATGGCGACGCAGCGCTGACAAGCCTCGGTCTGTCCCTGCCCGCCGAAACCGACAGCGTTGTGCGCAATGAAGGCCTGATTGCAATTCGCGTCTCCCCCGACCGTGCCGAACTCTGGGTGCCAGCCGCTCAGGCGCAAAACATCCAGAGCCAATTGTCCTCGACGCTGCCTGAGGGCGATCTGAATCAATGGCTGCTGGGCCAGATTCGTGCCGGTATCGGACAGGTCATGCCAAGCACCCGCGAGCTGTTCATCCCGCAGATGCTCAATCTGCAGGCGGTCGGCGGCGTGAGTTTCAAGAAAGGCTGCTACACCGGCCAGGAAATCGTCGCGCGCATGCAGTATCTGGGCAAGCTCAAGCGTCGCCTCTACCGCTTGCGCCTCGACGCGGCCGAATTGCCAGAGCCCGGCACCCAGTTGTTTGCCCCAAGCCACAACAGCTCGATCGGCGAAGTGGTGCTGGCGGCCAATGCCGAAGGAAACATTGAACTCCTGGCCGTGTTGCAGGCCGAAGCTGCCGAAGCCGGTAATTTGCATCTGGGCGCCCTCGAAGGCCCCGCGTTGCACGTGCTCGACCTGCCTTACGAACTGGATCGCGACCGCGAAATCCAGCGCTGATCGCAGCATTGTTGCAACACCCTAGAGAGTCCAAATGAGCGAACTGGCGGAAAAGGTCCAACAGGATTTGGTTGCGGCCATCGATAACGATGACCTGGTTCTGCCAACGTTGCCGGAAGTGGCCCTGCAGATTCGCAAGGCCGCCGAGGATCCGGAAATCAGCGTCAGCGATCTGAGCAAAGTCATCGGCCGCGACACTGCACTCTCGGCGCGCCTGATCAAAGTGGTCAACAGCCCACTGCTGCGCGCCGCGCAGGAAGTCACCGACCTGCACACCGCCATCACTCGCCTGGGCATCAACTACAGCAGCAACCTGGCAATCGGTCTGGTCATGGAGCAGATCTTCAATGCCCGCTCCGAAGTGGTCGAACAGAAGATGCGCGACGTCTGGCGCAGTAGCCTGGAGATCGCCGGCGTCAGTTATGCCTTGTGCCGTCGTTACACCCAACTCAAGCCCGATCAGGCAGCACTCGGCGGGCTCGTGCATCAGATTGGCGTGTTGCCGATTCTGACTTACGCCGAAGATCACAATGAACTGCTCTCGGATGCGGTCAGCCTGACCCATGTGATCGAGCAGATTCATCCATTATTGGGCGAGAAGTTGCTGCGGGTCTGGGAGTTTCCCGAGCGCCTGGTGCAATTGCCATTGCTGTACGAGGACTTTCAGCGCGACTCGGCCAAAATCGATTACGTCGATTTGGTGCAAGTTGCGAACCTTTATTGCCGCAAGGGTACCGACCATCCCTTCGCGCGGATTGATCCGCTGAGTGTTCCGGCGTTCAGAAAGCTGGGAATTGATCCGGAGAACAAGCAATTTTGCGCCGATCTGGAAGAATCGCGGTCGATGTTTTACTGATCCACGACCGAGGCGCGTCCTTCGCGAGCAAGCTCGCTCCCACATTGAAAATGCATCGTTCCTGTGGGAGCGAGCTTGCTCGCGAAGAGGACACGCCAATCACCCCGCGATAAAACTCACCCGCACCTTCAACCCCGCCTGCTCGCCATCGTGCAAGGTGATCTGCGCCAGATGCGCACGGCAGATCTCGCCGACAATCGCCAGGCCCAGGCCTGAACCGGCGACTTGCTGATTACGCCGGTAGAACCGCTCGAATACGCGATCGCGCTCTTCCTGCGGAATTCCTGGCCCGTCGTCTTCTACCTCAAGCACCGCCGGTGCCGTCACCCGCAAGATCACATTGCCACCCTTCGGGGTGTGCGCCAGTGCGTTATCGACAAGATTGCTCAACAGTTCGTTGAGCAAGGTCGGTTCGCCACGCAGCCACACCGGCTCATCCGCCTCCAGGGCCAGCGCTACGCCGCGCTTGTGCGCCAGAGGCGCCATGGCCATGCCCAGCTCGCGCGCCAATTGACTCAGATCGAGCAGCTGCGCGCCGCCCTCGGCAATCGCCCGCGCACCGTTTTCGACGCGGGCCAACGACAGCAACTGATTGGCCAGATGGGTCAGGCGATCGGTACTTTGCGCGGATGACTCCAGAGTCGTGCGCCAAGTCTCCGGCTCATTCGAACGCAAGCCCAGTTCCAGCCGCGCTTTCAATGCCGCCAGTGGTGTGCGCAATTCGTGGGCGGCATCGGCGATGAACTGCGCCTGGCGCTCGAACTGGCCGCGCAGGCGCTCGGTGAAATGGTTGAGCGCGCGAACCAACGGCCCCAGCTCATGCTGGACTTCCACCAGCGGCAGAGGCCGCAAGTCGTCCGGCTGACGCTCTTCGACGGCGGTGCGCAAGCGCTCCAGCGGGCGCAGCGCCGCGCTCACCGCAAACCACACCAGCAACAATGCACCCACGGCCAGCATACCCAGGCGCAGCAAGGTATCAGCGGCAAGGCTGCGCGCCATGCTCACCCGCGCTTCGTCGGTTTCGGCCACGCGAATCTCCGCCATGCCGTTCATGTTCGGCTCACTCACGGCTTTGAGCAGGCTGACCACGCGTACGTTCTGGCCGTTGTACTTCGCGTTATAAAAGCGCGCGAGGGCCGGATAGCTGTCAGTTCGCGGCGTACCAGGTGGTGGACCGGGGAGGTTCTCGTAGCCGGATATCAGCTTCTGGTGGATGTCGTTGACCTGATAGTAAATGCGCCCGGCGCTGTCGTAGGCGAAGGTATCCAGTGCCACGTAAGGCACGTCGGCGCTGAGGCTGCCATCGCGCTGCGACAACCCGGCCGCAATGGTCCGTGCCGAGGCCAACAGCGTGCGGTCATACGCGGTGTCGGCGGCTTCGCGACCATTCCAGTAAGCGCTCAAACCACTGGCGAGCATCAACACCACCAGCAACCAACCGAGGTTCCACAGCAACCGCCAGCGCAGGCTGCTGGGCTTATGCATCGCGGCTTTCCAGCAGGTAGCCAAGGCCGCGGAAGGTGACGATGGCCACGGGCTGGCCGTCGAGTTTCTTGCGCAAGCGGTGCACGTAGATTTCGATCGCGTCGGGGCTGGCTTCCTCGTCGAGGCCGAACACCTGCGCGGCCAATTGCTCTTTGCTCATCACCCGCCCCGGCCGCGCGATCAGCGCTTCGAGGACGGCTTGCTCGCGTGAGGTCAGAGTCAGCAGTTCTTCGCCAAGGGTGAAGCGTCGGGTGTCGAGGTCATAGGCCAACACGCCACAGCGCTGCTGGCGCTCGCCGCCCAGCACACTGCGGCGCAGCAAGGCTTTCACCCGCGCTTCCAGTTCCGTCAGTTCAAACGGCTTGGCCAGGTAATCGTCAGCACCGAGATTGAGGCCATGCACGCGGTCTTTCACGTCACTGCGCGCAGTCAGCATCAGCACTGGCAGATTTTTGCCGCGCGCGCGCAGCCGCGCCAGTACCTCGAAACCGTCCAGGCGCGGCAGGCCGACATCGAGAATCGCCACGGCGTATTCCTCACTGCCCAGCGCCAGGTCGGCGGCCACGCCATCGTGCAACACATCCACGGTCAGACCGGTGCTCTTGAGCGCCTGAGCCACGCTTTCGGCCAGTTGCAAATGGTCTTCGACGAGCAGGACACGCATGGATTGTTACCTCGTTAAGGGTTGGCCGACGCCGCGCTTTGCCGCGGAGTTTACAGCCGCAACCGCCGCTGTGAAGCCCGAAAACCGTGAAAGACAACTGAAAGGTTGCTGAAAGGTTAGCCGGTTAGAGTCCGCCCACGGACAGTTTCGACTGTCATCGCTGCTGCCACACAGCGCAACGCAAAACGCCACGAAGCGTTTTCGACCAATAAGAACAATAATCGGAGTACACCCGCATGTCGTCCATGCACGCTCAGGCTTTCTCACAGGCCGACACCCTGCGCTACAACCCCGCCCTCGCCGGTTCTTCCGTGACGGGCCACGCCGTTTTTCCTTCCGATATTCCAGTCAATGCGTCCGCGCAACGAACACCTGCGCCCGCTGCTGAGCAAAGCGTTGCCCTTTGGTAATTCTGCACGTCCATAACAACAACTCCCAAGGAGACTCAGATGAACTTATCACTGCGTAAAGTTGCGCTCGCCGCTGGGGCGATGCTGTTTGCCGGCCAACTGATGGCCGAACCGAAACGCCCGGAATGTATTGCTCCGGCCTCCCCCGGCGGTGGTTTCGACCTGACCTGCAAACTGGTGCAGAGCGCACTGGTCAACCAGAAGCTGTTGAGCAAACCGATGCGCGTGACCTACATGCCCGGCGGTGTCGGCGCGGTGGCGTACAACGCAGTGGTTGCGCAACGTCCCGCGGATGCCGGCACACTGGTCGCCTGGTCCAGCGGTTCGCTGCTGAACCTGGCTCAGGGCAAGTTCGGTCGCTTCGATGAAACCAATGTGCGCTGGCTCGCGGCGGTCGGCACCAGCTACGGCGCCATCGCGGTGAAAAGCGATTCGCCCTACAAGACCCTCGACGATCTCGTGCAGGCGTTGAAGAAAGATCCAGGCTCGGTGGTGATTGGCTCCGGCGGCACCGTCGGCAGTCAGGACTGGATGCAAACTGCATTGATCGCCAAGGCTGCCGGAATCAATCCGCGCGAACTGCGTTACGTGGCACTCGAAGGCGGCGGCGAAATTGCCACTGCCTTGCTCGGCGGTCATATCCAGGTCGGCAGTACCGACATCTCCGACTCCATGCCGCACATCCAGAGCGGTGACATGCGCCTGCTCGCAGTGTTCGCCGACAAGCGTCTCGACGAGCCGGAAATGAAAGACATCCCGACCGCCCGCGAGCAGGGCTACGACATCGTCTGGCCGGTGGTGCGCGGCTTCTACCTCGGGCCGAAAGTCAGCGACGAAGACTACGCCTGGTGGAAAGACGCGTTCGACAAACTGCTGGCCTCCGACGAGTTCGCCACCCTGCGCGATCAGCGTGAACTGTTCCCCTTCGCCATGACCGGCCCGGAACTCGACACCTACGTGAAAAAGCAGGTCGCCGACTACAAAGTGCTGGCCAAAGAGTTCGGCCTGATCCAGTGATCGTCTCTGTCTAGTGGCCGCGCTCCCCGCTTCGGGAGCGCGGCACAGGAGTTCTCATGCTTATTCAACGCATTTTCGCCTCGGTGTTGCTGCTGGTATGTGCCGGTCTGGCACTGATGGCGTGGCCGTACCAGGCGGCTTTTTCCTACGAACCGGTCGGCCCGCGCGCCTTCCCGCTACTGATGCTTGGGCTGATGGGGCTGGCGCTGTTGTACATGGTGTTTCGCCCGGCGCCGATCAAACACAGCGAAGACGAGCCGCCGCTGGACCGCGAAACCCTGACCAAGATTGCTATTTGCGTCGCGCTGTTGCTGGTGTTCGCCGGCCTTTTCGAACCACTGGGTTTCATCCTCAGCAGCATCGTGATCGGCATTCCGATGGCGCGCCTGTACGGCGGGCGCTGGGTGCCGAGCATCGTCGTCACCACGCTGATGGCCATTGGTCTGTACCTGTTGTTCGATCGGGTGATGGAAGTCCCGCTGCCCCTTGGCCTGCTCGACGTGCTGGAGAACTGATATGGATACCCTCGGTTATTTGGGTCAAGGCTTCGGCGTCGCGCTGAGCCCGTACAACCTGGTCACGGCGCTGACCGGCACTTTGATCGGCACCGTCGTCGGCCTGCTGCCGGGCCTCGGCCCGATCAACGGCGTGGCGCTGCTGATCCCGATCGCGTTCGCGCTCGGTTTGCCGCCGGAGTCGGCGCTTATCCTGCTCGCGGCGGTGTACCTGGGCTGCGAATATGGCGGCCGGATCAGCTCGATCCTGCTGAACATTCCCGGCGAAGCTTCCACCGTAATGACCACCCTCGACGGCTACCCGATGGCCCGCCAAGGCATGGCCGGTGTGGCGTTGTCGCTGTCGGCGTGGAGTTCGTTCATCGGCGCGTTCATCGCCACCTGCGGCATGGTCTTGTTTGCGCCGCTGCTGGCGAAGTGGGCGATTGCCTTTGGACCTGCGGAATACTTCGTGCTGATGGTGTTTGCGATCGTCTGTCTCGGCGGCATGGCCGGAGATCGACCGTTGAAGACCTTTATTGCGGCGTTGATCGGCCTGTTCCTGTCCAGCGTCGGCATCGACGCCAACAGCGGCGTGTACCGCTTCACCGGTGACAACATTCACCTGACCGACGGCATTCAATTCGTGGTGCTGGTGCTGGGTCTGTTCTCGATCAGCGAAATTCTCCTGCTGCTGGAGAAAACCCATCGCGGCCAGGAAGCGGTGAAAGCCACCGGGCGCATGATGTTCAACTTCAAGGAGGCGGCGTCGGTGTTCGTAGTGAACATTCGTTGCGGCCTGCTTGGTTTCATCATGGGCGTATTGCCGGGTGCCGGCGCGACGCTGGCCAGTGCCGTGGCCTACATGACCGAGAAGCGCATCGCCGGGGCCAGCGGCAAGTTCGGTCAGGGCGATGCCCGTGGCCTGGCTGCACCGGAAACCGCCATTGGCGCTTCGGCCTGTGGCGCGCTGGTGCCGATGCTGACACTGGGCGTACCGGGCTCGGGCACTACGGCGGTGATGATCGGCGCGCTGTCGCTGTACAACATCACCCCAGGCCCGCTGCTGTTCCAGCAACAACCGGACATCGTCTGGGGCCTGATCGCGTCGTTGTTCATCGCCAACATCATGCTGGTGATCCTCAACATCCCGATGATCCGCATCTTCACGCGCATCCTCGCCGTGCCGAACTGGGCACTGGTGCCGGTCATCGCGATCATCACCGGAATCGGCGTCTACGCCGTTCACGCGACCACTTTCGACCTGTTCCTGATGGTCGGCATCGGCATCTTCGGCTACATCCTGCGCAAGCTCGACTTCCCGTTGTCGCCAGTATTGCTGGGCTTCATCCTCGGCGGTCTGATGGAGCAGAACCTGCGTCGCGCGCTGTCGATCTCCAACGGTGCGCTGGAAATCCTCTGGTCGAGCCCGATCACTTTCGGTGTCTGGGTGCTGACGGCGCTGATGCTGGTGTTCCCGCTGATTCGCATCTGGCGCAAACGCGCGGTCGCTCGCCGCGCCATCGCCGATGTCTGATCGCTCGTCCCTGAAAGCCTGGTGGGGCACCCCGCTGGTCGGTCTGCTGGGTGGTTTCATCGCCAGCCAGATCGGCTGGCCGCTGCCGTGGATGGTCGGCTCGCTGCTGGCGATCATCCTCGTGCGCTGCCTGACCCCGTGGCAACTGGCGGAAATCCCTGGCGGCCGCAAGTGCGGCCAGTGGATCGTCGGCATCGGTATCGGCCTGCACTTCACCCCGCTGGTGATGGAGCAGGTGCTCAGTCATTTCGGTCTGATCTTCTTCGGTGCGCTGGTCACCAGCCTGTCGGCGGTAGTTGGCGTGTGGCTGATGCGCCGCACCGGCGAGGATCGCGCTACCGCATTTTTCTCCAGCATGCCCGGTGGTTCCGGGGAGATGGTCAACCTCGGCGCGCGCAACGGTGCTTTGCTCAGCCACGTGGCCGCGGGGCAAAGTCTGCGGGTGCTGGTGGTGGTGTTGTGTGTGCCAGCGGCGTTCAAATATCTGCTCGGTGACGGCACGCCGATTTCTCACGCCGGCAGCGTCGATTGGCGCTGGCTGGCGATTCTGTTTCCGGCGGGCGCCCTGCTCGCCTGGCTCTGGCAGCGTCTGCGCCAACCCAATCCGTGGCTGTTCGGACCTTTGCTGGTGAGTGCGGCGGTGAGCATCACATGGGATTTGCACATCGGTTTGCCCAACGGCGGCAGCCAGATCGGCCAATGGCTGATTGGCAGCGGCCTGGGCTGCCACTTCAACCGGCAATTCTTCCGTCGCGCGCCGTCCTTTATGGGCCGGACGTTGATCGGCACGGCGCTGACCATGTTGATCGCCTCGCTGGCGGCGCTGGGCTTGAGCGCGCTGACCCATCTGGATCTGCGTTCGCTGACCCTGGGCATGATGCCGGGGGGGATTGCCGAGATGAGCCTGACGGCGGAGACCCTGCAATTGTCGGTGCCACTGGTGACGGCGATGCAGGTGATGCGGTTGTTGTTTGTGCTGTTTCTGGCAGAGCCGTTGTTCAGGTACTGGAATCGTAATCCAGCATGAGTCTTGAGACCGAGTCGCCCCTTTCGCGAGCAAGCTCGCTCCCACATTGGTCAGGTGGAACGCCGCAAAACCAATGTGGGAGCGAGCTTGCTCGCGAAGGGGCCCGCTCAGCCAACCGATCAAATCGGTGGCAAGCGCCAGTCGATCGGTGTTTCGCCATTCTGTTCGAGAAACTTGTTGGTCCGGCTGAAATGCCCACAGCCCAAAAACCCGCGATAGGCCGACAACGGCGACGGATGCACCGAGGTCAGCACCAGGTGCTTGGTGGCGTCGATCAGCTTCTGCTTGCTCTGCGCATGGGCGCCCCAGAGCATGAACACCAGATGCGGCTGCCTTTCGCTGACCACCTCAATGATGCGGTCGGTGAAGTGTTGCCAGCCCTTGTCCTTGTGCGCATTGGCGTTGGCGCGCTCGACGGTCATGGTGGTGTTGAGCAGCAGCACGCCCTGATCGGCCCAGCTCTGCAGGTAGCCATGGTTGGGAATGTCGATATTGAGGTCGCGCTTCAGCTCTTTATAGATGTTGACCAGCGACGGCGGTGCCGGCACGCCCGGTTGCACGGAAAAGCACAAACCATGGGCCTGGCCCGGGCCGTGATACGGATCCTGACCGAGGATCACCACTTTCACCTTGCCCAGGGGCGTGGAGTTCAGCGCATTGAAAATCAACGGCCCGGGCGGGTAGATCTCCTTGCCGGCCGCCCGCTCCTGCTGCAGAAAGCTGCGCAACTCTGCCATATAAGGCTGGTCGAACTCAGCACGCAGTGCCTCCTTCCAGCTCGGTTCGAGTTTGATACGGTCGTCAGCAGTCATGGTCATATCCGGCAAAAACAATGGGGCGAACCCTAGGAAAGCCGACCACGCTTGTCAATTGATCTGACGCAGATCCGGCACTTTCCCACGCAACGATCATACTGATCGTTCAAATTCCTGATCGAGGTCACGATGAATCTGCACTTCGAAGAACTCACCGGCACCGACGGCGCGCGCATCGGCATCGCCAGCCTGGATGCCGAAAAGTCGCTGAACGCCCTGTCTCTGCCGATGATCAACGCCCTCAGCGACAAATTGAAAGTCTGGGCCGATGATCCGCAAATCGTCTGCGTATTGCTGCGCGGCAACGGTGCCAAGGCCTTCTGCGCCGGTGGCGAGGTGCGCAGCCTGGTCGAAGCCTGCCGCGCTCATCCCGGCGAAGTACCGCCACTGGCTGCGCAGTTTTTCAGCGCGGAATATCGTCTGGATTACAGCCTGCATACCTATCCGAAACCGCTGATCTGCTGGGGCCACGGTTACGTGCTGGGCGGCGGCATGGGCCTGTTGCAAGGCGCGAGCACGCGGATCGTCACGCCGAGCAGCCGTCTGGCGATGCCGGAAATCGCCATCGGTCTGTATCCCGATGTTGGCGCCAGTTGGTTCCTCGCCCGGCTGCCGGGCAAGCTCGGCGTGTTCCTCGGCCTGACCGGCGCGCACATCAACGCTCGCGATGCGCTGGATCTGGATCTGGCCGACCGCTTCCTGCTCGACGAACAGCAACCGCAATTGATTGAAGGCTTGCTGCAACTCAACTGGCAGGAACAGACCGCCATGCAGCTCAACAGCCTGCTCAAGGCTCTGCAGCAGGAAGCCATGGCCCAGATGCCCGAAGCGCAGTGGTTGCCGCGTCGCCAGCAGATCGACGAATTGCTCGATGTCAGCGACGTCACCTGCGCCTGGAAAGCCATCAGCCTGCACCGCGACAGCAGCGATCCGTTGATCGCCCGCGCGGCGAAAACCATGGCCGAGGGCTCACCGCTGACCGCGCATCTGGTCTGGGAACAGATCATCCGCGCGCGCCATATGTCGCTGGCCGAAGTATTCCAGATGGAGTACACCCTGAGCCTCAACTGCTGCCGCCACCCGGAATTCAGCGAAGGCGTGCGCGCACGTTTGATCGACAAGGACCAGAAGCCACACTGGCACTGGCCGGATATCAATAACGTGCCGGATGCGGTGGTCGAAGCGCACTTTCATAAAGTCTGGGAGGGGCGCCATCCGTTGGCGGATCTGACCCAGTATTGAGGTGGCGCGTTGCTCGCGATGGCGACTGACTCCCATCGCGAGCTGGCTCAATAGGGCGCCATACGACTCAGACATTCAGCTCGTAAAACTGGATGATTTCCATCATCGCCCGCTGCGCTTCATCGTCGCCCTTTATCAAAATATCCTCGACATCCCTCAGTGGCGGAAGAGGATGCAAACGTTCAGCAATGTGCGTCGCGGTGTAGTCTTGAGTCGCTGTTCCTGCGCTGACTCTTATGAAGCCGATAGCGTTCTCACCTCCGGCAAAATGACTGGAAACCCGAATCTTCGGAGCCATGCCGTAATCCACCACGATCACCAGATCATCGCGCTCACGGTGAAACTTCAAATTATCGATCGTCAGCATGCGCTCGGAAAAATCGATCCCGTCCAAGCCGCCTCCGTTGTTGATGATCACGTCCCTGCCGAGGCCATCGTATCGGTAGATATCATTTCCAGCGCCGCCGGACAGCGTGTCGTTGCCGGGCCCGCCCAACAGCAGATCATCACCGGGGCTGCCCGTGAGCAGGTCATCTCCTTGCATGCCTCGGATCTCCCCCGCGCCGCTTATCGTGTCATTGCCTCGACCACCGACTAACGGCAGCGCCCGCCCGTCTCGCAGAGACGTGAAACGCGTTGAATTGTTAACGGTTACGCCAGTATGAAAAGTGTCGGGCGCGGGGCTCAGCTGACTTGATTCCAAGAGTTGCTTCAAACTTACGACCGCCCCATCGGCGAACTTTACGAGCTCAATCCCGGCCCCCTCGAGTTCACCGTTGAGGGGCAAGACGATGCGGACTTTCTGTGTCCCGCCCCATTGGATATCGAGCGTTGGACAGAGCATTTTCGCCCTCGGCGGATTGCGGTAAGCCCCGCGACCCGGGTTGGGTTCCAGCTCGACATGGGTGGTTTCTATCAACGCAGCACCCCAGCTCAGTTGCAGTGCATCGCGCTGCGCTTGTGCTGGCAGGACGACGGTGTCCTGGTCTATCAGTCCGAACTCGTCTTTCCACCCCGCTGCGCCAACTTCTGCTCGGTGGAAAACCGGGTTGGGTACATCCGCAATCGTGGTGGTCGCTGCGGCGTGCGCTTGGACGATGTAGGTGTCGGCGCCGTCTTCGCCATAGAGCCAATCGTCACCTGAGCCGCTGAGCAGATAGTCGGCGCCCTCGGAGCCCAGCAAGGTATCGTCACCTGCCCCCGCGGATAAAAATGCGCCCGGTGTTCTGTCACCGACAGTGCCGTAGTCGAGTGGGGAGCCTGCATAAGCGACGATCAGATCGTCTCCCGCGCCGCCGTGGAAAACGTTTTCCACTTCGACGTTGACTCGCCCGCCGGCATCGTTGCCATGGACGATTTTGCGTTTGATCGTCGTGCTTTCGACCTCCCAGCGGAATTCCTTGCGCACCGTTCCGGCCGAACCGAAGCTTGCCGCCGGATAGACGTACCAGCCTTCAAGCGCGCCGGATTCCTTTCGGTCTTCAACCAATACATCGCCCGTATTGAATGAAAACCCGTTGGCCGAGCCGGATCGATAATAGCGAGGCGCCTGACTTGAAGAGGCTATCGCTCCCTCGGCTTTCACCTGTTTATGTTCGACCCGCGTTGTGGTTTTCGACTGCCTTTCACTGACCACGGCTTGCCCGCCATCAGCTTTCATCCACTGCGGCGTTTCAGACAGTGATCCTGCTTCGACGCGGTCATCGATCAGTTCAGTGAGAGTGCTGTAACCGGTGTCGCTGGTGGTGATATGACTGCGATCCCAGACACCTCGATCATTCAAGGTAAAACCTGTGGCGTGTTTGCGGGCGGAGCGTTTTGACTTGCTTTGCGCGAGGAATTCCTCGGTCCAGTCAACCGCCTGAACAGCTGCCTCTGGGCGTTGCGCCGAAGCGGTTACATCGTCTGGCTGAACCGGAACCTCAACTTTGCTTTCAGGGGTTCCTGGGGTGGTTCCACGTTCAGGCACGGGTGACTCGGGCACCGCCATCGGAGGCAATGTCATGAGCAAGACATCGTCATAACCCAATACCACGCCGTCGCTGAAACTGAAGGTGGAGTCCTTCCACTTCTCGTAATTCTTGATGAGTATCGCGTCACCCGTGCCATTGGCCAGTCGCAACACCGGGCCGACGGAAACTTCGATAACGTCGGCCTTCAGGCTTTGCGCGGAAAACCCTGCACCGAACCTGATGATGTTGCTGCCACCCGAATCGGTCACGATATCCAGGCCATCGCCAGCACCGAAATAATAGATGTCAGCACCGTCCAGCCCGTCCAACACGTCATCACCGGGACCGCCATCAAACACGTTGTCGCCGGAATCGCCGCGAAGGTAGTCCGCCCCTTCCCCGCCCATCAAGGTGTCGTTGCCACCGCCTCCGAGCAGCGTGTCGTTGCCTGAACCACCGTCCAGATAATCGGGATTCTGCTCGGTCTCAGCGCTGTTTTCGTAATCGCCGGCCAACATGTCGTCACCCGCGCCGCCGTACAGTGTGTCGGCACCGAAGCCACCCTGTAACGTATCGTTTCCTTCACCGCCCTGAAGCACGTCATTGTTGATTCCGCCCGGTTGCAGGTCGGACACGTCGCCATCCAGAAAATCGGCCCCTGCGCCACCCGCCAGCGTATCCGCACCGCCCATGCCGCGCAGGGTGTCGTTCCCCGCACCGCCATCGAGAAAGTCGTTACCGTGATAACCAACAGGATGGTCAGGGCTATCGCCAATCAGATCGTCGTTACCTTCGCCGCCGAAGAGCAAATCATCGCCACCGCCGCCCCAGAGCTTGTCATCGCCGGCACCACCGTCCAACAGATCATCGCCAAAAAAATGCGCGGCATTACCGTCGACGCCGTCCACTACGTCGTCATCACCCTGCAAAGTGTCGTTGCCAGGGCCGCCATATAGTGCGTCGCTGCCACCGTTACCGGCGAGCCAGTCGTCACCGCTACCGCCGTCCAGCACATCGTTGCCATGGTGTCTGCTGGGCAGGCCACCGCCCCAATCGAGGTTGTCACCGAGCATCGTGTCGTTGCCGCTGCCACCGGCCAGTGTGTCGTTACCTTGCTCGCCTTCGAGCAAATCGTCGTCAGCTCCACCGTCAAGCAGGTCTTCACCCCAGCCGCCGTTGATGAAGTCCTTGCCGCCCTGCCCATACAGCACGTCATCACCGCCCTCGGACGCACTGTTTATCGAGGCCTTTGAATAGACCGTTCGATGACTGGTGACACCGCCAGCTATGGGGACGTCAGCGCGCTTGACCGCCCAACCCTGCTCCAGCGCACCGGTGGTTTCGTCTCCGGATAAAACGTCGTCGCCAGCGCCACCGATCAAGGTATCCCGGTCATTGCCACCGAGCAGAACGTCTCGCGATGCCGTGCCGATGAGCAAATCGTCACCTTGCCCGCCATCGAGCCAGTCGCCGCGACTTGCCTTGCCCTTGGCATCACCGTCGGCCATGGCCCTTTCGAGCGTCGTCTCTTTGTCGCCGAATAATCGATCGTCTCCAGCCTTGCCGAACAATCGATCAGAGCCACCCAGGCCAAGAATGACGTCGTCGGCGGCGGAACCGTAAAGTACGTCGGCCTTGTTGCGCTGTTTGACCTTGGGCAGCAGCACAACGTTGCCCAGCTCATCAAAGGAAGGTTGATCGCCTGGGACAGTGGGATCAGCGTCTTTGGCTTTCCAGTCGCCCTGGAGCGTGAGATTCGCAACGGTGAGCGGCTGCCCCTCATATTCAGGGAGGCGGATGCCAAGCATCCCCGGCTGGAAGTTCTTGATCACCACCAGATCGCTCTGGCCGTATTTGATGTTGAGCGTATTTTCAATAAGCGTCAGGGTGACGGACTGATCCTCGGTAGACCAGATATTGCTCAAAGGCGTGCGGCGCTTTAGCGAGGGAATCGGCGCGCCGTTGATCCACAGCTGCCCGTTTACGTTGGCATCGAAAATCTCATCGATGCCATCGCCGCTGGAGAACTCGTAGCGATCGCTGCCCTCGCCTCCGAACAAAGTGTCGTTGCCCTTTCCTCCGATCAGCACATCATCACCGGCCATTGCGTACAGCGCATCATTGCCGTCGCCTCCGCTCAGCGAGTCATTACCGCGACCGCCTTCAATGACATCGTTACCCGCCAAGCCGTCGATCGAGTCGTTGCCCACGCCGCCATACAGATGATCGGCATTGGTGCCGCCGGCGAAAGAGCGCCCTCCGTCATCACCGAACATGGCCAACGGGTTCAACACTCCGGTGGTCATCGGCGCCTGTCTGCCTGAGGCGAGATCGGAGTAGGAAAACTTCTGCAGCGAGTGTTCGCCAAACGAGCCCTGGGTCCGGGCAATCAACCGCGCCAGCATCTGCACACGATCCGCCAGCCACTGCGTGGTGATAAAGCCTTCGCCAGTGTGCGGATCGTAAAGCTCGAGGTTGCGATCGGGATAACCGTCGGCTCGTTCTATGACGACTTCACTGAGTTGCTGCAAAGAGTTGCGCAACGCCACACCGAGCGGCGTCGCCTCGCCTGCCAGTTTCGCCCATGCATTGGCATTGCCGAACTCGCCTATTGTCCGGGTGACGATGCTTTGTGACTGCTCTGGGGAGAATGCCGAGAAGAAGGCGTAAGCGTTGCTGGCGAAGGTGTCGTTGGTGGTGGGTATGGCAGCAGAATCGCCGTCGTAAGTGCGCTTGAACATGTCGAGAAATTCGTTCTGGCCGTAGCGCAAGATCAGCTCGACCACGGCGGCAACAGGCGTGCCTTTGACTACATGCTGAATCAGCGGATTCACACTGCCACTGGCCAGCGCGATGTTGATTTGTTCCGGCACCACTGAAAGCAGACTTTGCAGTGGATTGACGCCGAAATTACTGATCGCCGCTCGCAGGCCGACGCTGTAGGAATCGATGGCGAAGAGGATATTTTTATAGTCGTCGAGCCGGTTGGGTTTTACCTGAAAGGGTGGTCCGCCATCTTCCCCGTTCGAATCACCGGCGCAGATCAACCGCCAGGTTTCATAGGGAGGCTTTCCACCTAACAGGCTGAACCCGACCGTCCCGGACCAGCCGGCGTTTCGCTTGACGGCCGTGTCGTCCTCCCCGCAAACCTCCTTGAACAGTGCCTCGCCAATCGCGCTGGCGTCGATTTCAGCGATCTGGCTGATTGACGGAACCGTCCATGGGGCGAGTTGACCGGCAAGGGATCCGTTGATCAGGGTATTGATGAAATTGACGGCAACCTGGTTGGATGAAAGCTGCATCAGGTCTTCACTGAAAACCTTGTTCAGTCTGAGTTCACCTTGCCGCGAGGTGTAACCGCGAATCAGGGCGGAGTAGGCACCGTTTCCACCATTTGCATCGATGGCCACGGCAAGCCAGAGCCTAGCGTTTTTCAGCACTTCTCCAGCTTCTTTATCGACAGCGAAAACCTCAGAAACTTTTTCGCCAATAATATCGAACAGCTTTTGGTACAGGGGTGCGCAGCTTGCCCCTGCTAATTTCAGTGCATCATATTGAATCTGTTTTGAGCGCAGCCTCATTCCTTTGCAAATATTGGCTGCGTTGAAAATTTCTGATTTTTCCATATCGCTAAAAACATAACTCATTGTTACTTCCTTGTAATAACAGAGCGTGAAAGATAATCACTGAGATACTTGAGCATCTCAGGTGCTTCGCGTAATGACGCTAGTCCGAGACCTACGCTACCGTGCCCCCCAGCAAAGTCGAAGTTATCCAGATTGATAGTGCAGAAGAAATTCAATTTGCCGAAATCAAGATTTTCCAATTCAGTTCTGCTGAACCTTGCCAGTTTCTCGTCAGTCAGTTGTTCCTCCGAAGCCGGACGAATCAGTCCATCACAGTTGATCAACCGAGGGGTCCCATCTCGCCGCGGCCAGCCAGTAATGACAAACGTTCTAACCGAATCTTCATTCTTGAAATGCGGCGGAGGTGCATCCAGCCAAATCTCCAGCCCCGGATAATTCTTCAGTTTCACAATCAACTCATCCGGCCAGTTGACGTGCCGATAACCCCGTTCATGGGGCTCGGTAGTTTCTTTTCTGGTAAAAAGTCCGGCATTCAATTTATAGAGCCGCCAACTTTTGGGGATCGATTCTGCGCGCTGATCCTGGTACCGGTGCAGCCCCGTTCCTGTCCACCAGAAAAGCCCCTTGAGAGCAATTGCCAGGCATGCTTTTTTATTCACCAACTCAGGCATGCCAACGTAAAACTCAGGGACTAGCGTCTTATCTATATAGGCGCCGCCTAATATCGGCACTTGCTTCATGCTCGCCAGCTTATTCTGACAGGCTTTCTCGTCTGCCTGGTGAATAGCCGCCGACTGGGCCGACTGTTCTTTGCGAATATAAAATTCCGCTACGCAATAACAGACATAAAAGAACAACCCATACTTCAATATCCTTTTAAACCACTTGATCGCCTGCTTACGCGACTTCCTGGACATTTCAAACCTCCCGACCAAGCTGCGGGACGGTTGATTTATCGCTATGCCCGGACATCGCGCCTTCAAAAATCTCAAAGTATTGGCGCACGCCCGATCTCACACTAAAGCGACCTGCCGTCAACTTCGCAGCGTCGGCAAGAGCTTCGTACTCTCCCGCCGACTTCAAAACCTTGCATACACTTCTGGCAATTCCTTGATGGTCGAAGAAATCCACCAACACGCCATTAACTCCATCAGCGATCACTTCCGTTACCGGAGCCGTATCCGACGCAACGACCACACATCCAGACGCCATCGCCTCCAGTAACGACCACGACAAGACAAACGGATACGTCAGATAAACATGGACTTTCGAGCACTCAAGAACCGCCCGGTAAGTCTGGTAAGGAAGTTTCCCCGTGAAATGCACTCTGGAGTGATCGAAACTGACCTCCGCCTCCATCCTGCCGCGCCAATTCGGATACCCAATCGGCTTGCTGCCATAACTGACGTCATCACCGCCAACCACGATGATCTGCGCATCCGGGCACTCAGCCTGAATATGCGGGATCGCTCGCATAAAACTGTGAAACCCGCGATAAGGCTCAAGGTTTCTGGCGACATAGGTAACGATCGGCTGTCCGGCGCTCAGCTCGACTCCATTGGGCAACCTGACAGCCCCGATTTTCGTCAGGTCTGAACTTTGAATGACACCTTCGTGAATGACCCGGATTGCCGACCGGTAAGCCGCCGGGAAAAGGCTGCGCTGCCACTGCGTAGGCGCGATGGCGATATCGCATTGCTCAAGGTTCAAAAGATGCAGCGAATTGAGCACTCGCAGCCTTGCTGACTCCCTCGTGGCTCGAGGGAATTCAGGGTCGAAGCCGGAATCGGCGCCCTGCGCTCGATAGTAATACTCACAATAGTGAATCAGCGGCGTATCGGGATAGACGTCCTTGGCGAACAGCGTTTCTCCCCATCCGGGATGACCAAGAATGACATCTGGCTGATACCCCGAACGTTTCAGCCTGCTCAGAATTTCAAAAACCTTCTGCCCGTCGATCACTGCTTGTTCGTAGCGGATCAGATAGGGGTGAATATGGCGGGGGGATCGGCTGGTCGCTCGATATCGATGAATTTTCACCCCGGCGACGCCTGGCGCCGTGTCCCGGCCTATCGCCACAACCTCGTCACGCCGGGCCAGCGCCGCCAGCACCACATGGCGGAACTGGCCGGGAAAATTTTGGTGGAGAACCAGAAGCTTCATAGCGCTAACGTCCATTTATCGCCGCTATTGAGCTGAGGATCTCTCGTGTCGTTCGGCATCCACAAACGCTAACAAATGCCAGCAAATGAAAATGTAGGACGCTTCCGGGAATGTCCTCGGAGAAGGCAAACGGAACGACTTTTCGACGGGCAAAAAAAAGCGGCGCTCTAAGCGCCGCTTGTTCGTTGCGGTGATTTACCAGCGGTTGCCACGGCCGTTGTAATCACGGCGACCGCTGTGGCGGTCGTAGTTGCCGCGGCCACGGTGATCGTTGTCCCAACCGCCGCGACGGTGGCCGTCCCAGCGTCCGCGATCATTGCCGTGCCAGCGACGGCTTTCGTAATAACGCGGGGCCGGTTGATAGTGACGCGGTGCCTGGTAGTAACGCGGTTGCTGGTAGTAGCGCGGCGCTGGCTGGTAGTAGCGCGGCTGCGTGTAATAGGTGCCACCGCTGCGGTAATAAGAGCCGCCACCGCTGTAATAGGCCGGTGCGGGTGATGTGTAGACCTCTGACCTGTAGTAGCTGTCTCCGTATGAATAGGGGACGCATCCGCCAAGGGAAAAAAGCATCACGGCAAGCAGTACGATTCGGCGATACATGGCGGCCTCCTGGACCGCGGGTTGGCCACACCAGCGACGCTGGCAGGCGACAGTCACTAATTCGGTGACTGTCGAAAAATCAGACAGCGATTTCCGAATCTGGTGCGTTCCTGCAACAAGTTGAAACAAGTGATTATGAAATCCTCTTTACCCTCGAATGACCGCTCGGTTCGACACCCGCCACGCTGCATGACGGTGCAATCGCGCACCACTCCGATGCGTGGTCGATCGCCCCGCTCGCGTCCGCAACCCGGCAGATCCCCGCGCCAGAGGGCTCGGCCCGACTTGGCACGCCTCTCGCTTTAACAAACCCGTGCAGGAGTCATCACAGGTTCGCGGCACCACAATTTGCAATGGCTGACTAGGGTTCCGGCTCGCAAGCGCGAGTGGCTGGTCCGAGAGTTGGCGACCTCCAGTTGAGGTTACACGGCGGGACAAAAGCCCGGGAGACAAGCCACCGTTCGCGGTGCCGCGTTGCCTTCCTGTCCGCCCTCGATCAACTGGAGAATCCGCAATGATCCGACTAAGTTTCCCCGCCCTGCTCGCCGCCGCCTTCGCCGCGCTCATCAGCACGCAATCTTCCGCCGCCCAGAAAGATCACTTCAGCGTGTGCTGGACGATCTACGCCGGCTGGATGCCATGGGAATACGCCGGCAGCCAGGGCATCGTCGATAAATGGGCGAAGAAATACGGGATCAAGATCGCCGTCGTTCAGCTCAACGATTACGTCGAATCGATCAACCAGTACACCGCCGGCCAGTTCGACGGCTGCACCATGACCAACATGGATGCGCTGACCATTCCGGCTGCCGGTGGCGTCGACAGCACCGCGCTGATCGTCAGTGATTTCTCCAACGGCAACGACGGCATCGTGCTCAAGGGCGAAGGTAAAAAAGTCGCCGATCTGAAAGGCATGGACGTCAATCTGGTCGAGCTGTCGGTCTCCCATTACCTGCTGGCCCGGGCGCTGGACTCGGTGGACCTGACCGAGAAAGACCTGAAAGTGGTCAACACCTCCGACGCCGACATTGCCGCCGCGTTCAACACCGCCGACGTCAACGCCGTGACCACCTGGAACCCGATGCTCTCGGATATCAAAGCCAGACCCGGCGTCACCGAAGTGTTCAACTCCAGCCAGATTCCGGGCGAGATCATGGACATGATGGTGGTCAACAGCGCCACCCTCAAAGACAACCCGGCGCTGGGCAAAGCGCTGACCGGGGCGTGGTTCGAAGTGGTCGCTTTGATGAACGCGAAAACTGCCGCGAGCAAAGCCGCGCTGGAACACATGGCCAAGGCTTCGGGCACCGATCTCGCCGGATTCCAGGCGCAACTGGACACCACCAGACTGTTCGCCACGCCGAGCGAAGCGCTGACTTTCGCCACCAGCAAACAACTGCCCGACACCATGCGCAAGGTCGCCGAATTTTCCTTCGAACACGGCCTGCTCGGCGAAGGCGCGAAAGACCCGAGCGCGGTCGGCATGTCCTTCGCCAACGGCGTGACCAGCGGCGACAGCGCCAATCTGAAGCTGCGTTTCAACCCGACTTACGTGCAGATGGCCGCCGACGCCAAGCTGTAAGCCACGGAGGATTTGGCCATGCGCCTGATCAATCGCCACCCCGATCGCCCGAGTCGCCTGTTGCTGGTGATCCTGCCGTTCGCGCTTGTGCTGTTCGCCTACTTCACCGGCTCGGCCGAGCGCCTGGCGGACAACCCCAACGACAAACTGCTGCCCAGCGCCGTACAGATGAGTGACGCAGTGAAACGCCTGGCCTTCAACGCCGACAGCCGCACCGGTGAATACCTGTTGTGGCAAGACACCGCGTCGAGTCTGCGCCGTTTGGCCATCGGCCTCGGCATCGCGGCGCTGGCGGGTCTTTGCCTCGGTATTGCGGCAGGCACCCTGCCGCTGTTCGGCGCGCCGTTGTCGCCACTGCTGACGGTGCTGTCGATGGTGCCGCCGCTGGCGATCCTGCCGATTCTGTTCATCGTCTTCGGCCTGGGCGAGTTGTCGAAGGTCATGCTGATTGTGATCGGCATCACCCCGGCGCTGGCGCGGGACCTGGAACAACGCGCCCGCGACATTCCGGTCGAGCTGTTGATCAAGGCGCAGACCCTCGGCGCCTCGACCTGGACGCTGATGCTGCGCGTGGTCCTGCCGCAGTTGTTGCCGCGCTTGCTGATCTCGCTGCGTTTGATGCTTGGCTCAGCGTGGCTTTTCCTGATTGCCGCCGAAGCGATCGCTTCCACCGATGGCCTCGGCTACCGGATCTTTCTGGTGCGGCGCTACCTGGCCATGGACGTAATCCTGCCCTATGTGGTGTGGATCACCCTGCTCGCCTGGCTGATGGACTGGGGCTTGAAACAGCTGACCCAGCGCGCTTTCCCTTGGTACGAGGGAGCAGCGAAATGAGCTTCATCACCGTAAAAAACGTCTGGCAGCAGTACGCCGATCAAGTGGTTCTGGAAGGCTTGAACCTGAGCGTCAACGAAGGCGAGTTCTGCACCCTGGTCGGCGCCTCCGGTTGCGGCAAATCGACCTTCCTGCGCCTGCTGCTCGGCCAGGAAACCGCCAGTCGCGGGGAGATTCTGCTCGACGGCCAGCCCTTGGCCGGCGAACCGGATGCGAGCCGTGGCGTGGTCTTTCAGCGCTACTCGGTGTTCCCGCATCTGAGCGTGCTCGACAACGTCGCCCTCGGTCTCGAATTGCCGCGGGCGCCGTTGCTTGGCCGGCTGTTCGGCAGCGCTAAACGCGAGGCCCGCGAACAGGCAGCGACGCTGCTGAGCAAAGTCGGCCTCGGCCATGCGCTGGACAAGTATCCGGCGCAGCTGTCCGGCGGCATGCAGCAACGTTTGGCCATTGCCCAGGCGCTGATCATGAAGCCGCGCGTGTTGCTGCTCGACGAGCCGTTTGGCGCACTCGATCCGGGCATCCGCAAAGACATGCATGCGCTGCTGCTGGAGCTCTGGCGCGAGACGCAACTGACGGTGTTCATGGTCACCCACGACCTGTCCGAAGGCTTCAGCCTCGGCACGCGCCTGCTGGTGTTCGACAAGGTGCGCCTCGACCCGCACGCCCCCGGCGCCTATGGCGCCCGCATCACCTACGACATTCCGTTGAACAGCGACCGCCGCGCCCAGCGCGCCGCCGTCGAGGCCTTGCCGCTGCCGCTGGCGGGCACCCTTCGCACTGCTTGAGAGGACTGCTTTGATGAACACGCCGATGACCGATTCGACCCAACTGTTTCCACCCTTCGCCGAAGAATTGCTGCCGGGCGGCGGCCACCGTTCGTTCGTGCTCAAGCGCGGCCAATTGCTGCGCCTGACCGACCTGCGCGGCGGCGCCAATGTCAGCCTGACCTTGCTCAATGCCCATGAAAAAACCGAGCGGCTGAACCTGCCCGACAGCCTCAAATGCCAACACACCGCCAAGCTCACTGCCGGCCACTGCCTGTACTCGGACATGGGCCGCGTACTCGCCGCGATCACCGCCGACACCTGCGGTTGGAGCGACAGCCTCGGCGGTGTGCTCTGCGCACAGGAAGTCGCAGAAAAGTACGGTCAGGGCCGCTACCAGGAATTGCGCAACGGCTTCTTTCGCAATGGCACCGACAACCTGCTGGTAGAGCTCGGCAAGTGGGGCCTGGGCCTGTCCGATCTGCTGATGACCCTCAATCTGTTCAGCCGCGTGAACGTCGATGAGGCCGGGCGTTTCCACTTCGTCGAAGGCAACTCGAACGCCGGTGACTACATCGAGTTGTATGCGCCGATGGACACCCTGGTGGTGCTCACCGCCCTGCAACATCCGATGGACCCGTCACCCGAATACGCCCCGAAACCCCTGAAGCTGAGCTGGATGAACGCCGATGCCAGCGTCGCCGAGCACTGCCGCACCTCGCGCCCGGAGAACGAGCGCGGCTTCATCAACACCGACCGTTTGTTCGCCTGAGGATCGCTGCCATGTCACTCGCAATCGCCACTTCGCACAAGCAAGCCGACAGCGCGATCTACCGCGCGATTATTCCCGCCGGTGAACCCTGGCTGATGGAGGTCAAGGCCGGGCAGACCCTGCGCATTCTCGACCTGGAAGGCAATCAGGCGATCGATACCTTGTTCTATAGCCTCGACAACCCGAAGGAACGCTACGACGTGCAGCGCACCTTGCGCCGGCAGAACAGCGTTTACCTGAGCACCGGCAGCGTGCTGTATTCCAACCTCGGCCAGCCGATGCTGACCATCGTCGCCGACACCTGCGGACGCCACGACACCCTCGGCGGCGCCTGCGCGCAGGAAAGCAACACCGTGCGCTACGCCCTGGAAAAACGCTACATGCATAGCTGCCGCGACAACTACCTGCGCGCCTGCGCCCACGACGGCCGATTGAGCAAGAGCGACATCGGACCAAACATCAACTTCTTCATGAACGTGCCGGTGACGGCGGATGGCGGGCTGACCTTCGAGGACGGCATTTCCGCGCCGGGCAAGTACGTCGACTTGCGCGCGGAGATGGACGTGATCGTGCTCATTTCCAACTGCCCGCAGCTGAACAACCCGTGCAATGCCTACAACCCGACCCCGGCGGAGTTGCTGGTATGGAACTGACCTTGAGCCGTTTACGCCGTTGGCTTTTCGCACTGTGCCAGGCGCGTTCCGGGCAGTGCCTGAAATCCCCCAAACACCCCTGAACCCTGTGGGAGCGAGCCTGCTCGCGAATGCGCAGTGTCATTCAGCATTGATGTGGCTGATCCAACGCCTTCGCGAGCAGGCTCGCTCCCACAGGGGGTTTGTGGTGGGTTGGAGTGAAGTGTGTTTTTTCCATCCGGGACGGCCCGGATGTCTGTCGAAAAACAGCGGGACGGCCCGCTCCCCCTTCAGGGGTTATGCCATGTTCGAAAAAATCCTTATCGCCAACCGAGGCGCGATCGCCTGTCGCATCCTGCGCACGATCAACGTGTTGAAGGCCAAAGGCGTCGCGGTTTACGCAGAGGCTGACGCTGCCAGCCTGCATATTTCCCAGGCCGCTGAAGCGTACAGCCTCGGCGAAGGCGCGGCGTCCGCGACGTATCTGGCCGTCGATAAAATCCTCGCTATCGCCAAACAAAGCGGTGCCACCGCGATTCACCCTGGCTACGGATTTCTCTCGGAAAACGCAGCCTTCGCCGAAGCCTGCGAAACGCAGGGCATCGCCTTCATCGGGCCGACGCCGGAGCAATTACGCGTATTCGGACTCAAGCACACAGCACGCGCGCTGGCCAGACAACACGGCGTACCGATGCTCGAAGGCACCGATCTGCTCGACAACCTCGATTGCGCACTGAGCGCCGCCGAACAGGTCGGCTATCCGGTGATGCTGAAAAGCACCGCTGGCGGCGGTGGCATCGGCATGCGCGTGTGCCGCAGCGCCAGCGAATTGAGCGAGTCGTTCGAAGCGGTCAAGCGCCTTGGGCAGAACAATTTCAGCGACGCCGGCGTGTTCATCGAAAAGTACATCGAACGCGCGCGGCATCTGGAAGTGCAGGTGTTCGGCGACGGTCGCGGTGAGGTCATCGCCCTCGGCGTGCGCGACTGTTCGGTGCAACGGCGCAATCAGAAAGTCCTCGAAGAAACCCCGGCGCCGCACCTGCCCGAAGGCATGGCCGATGAGCTGTGCGCTGCGGCGATCAAACTGGCGCAAGCGGTGAATTACCGCAGCGCCGGCACCGTCGAATTCGTCTTCGACAGCGAGGCCCAGCGTTTCTATTTTCTTGAAGTGAACACGCGCTTGCAGGTCGAACACGGCGTCACCGAGCAGGTGTGGGACGTGGATCTGGTGCGCTGGATGATCGAACTGGCCGCCGGTGATCTGCCGCCGCTGAACGAGTTGTATCAGGGCCTCGAACCGCAGGGCCATGCGATTCAGGCACGTTTGTACGCGGAAGATCCGGGGCGCGATTTCCAGCCGAGCCCGGGCCTGCTGACCGCTGTGCAATTCCCGCCGGCCAATGGCGTTGAGTTGCGCATCGACACCTGGGTCGAGGGCGGCGTCGAGATCCCGCCCTACTTCGATCCGATGATTGCCAAGATCATCACCTGGGCGCCGAGACGCGAACAGGCGTGCGCCGAACTGCATAAGGCGCTGGGCGAAAGCCTGCTGTATGGCGTCGAAACCAACCGCGATTACCTGCGGCAGATTCTGCTCGATGCTCCATTCGCCAGCGGTCAGCCGTGGACCCGTTGTCTGGAAAATCTGCTGTATCACGCCAATACCTTCGAAGTACTCAGCGCCGGCACGCAAACCAGCGTACAGGACTATCCCGGCCGGCTCGGTTACTGGGCCGTCGGCGTGCCACCCTCGGGTCCGATGGACAGCCGAGCGCTACGTCTGGGCAATCGCCTGCTCGGCAATGAACAAGGCGCAGCCGCGCTGGAAATCACCATGAGCGGGCCGATCCTGCGTTTCAATTGTGATGCCGTCGTCGCAGTGACCGGCGCGCCGATTGCCTTGACCCTTGACGCTGAACCGGTGCCGATGAACACCGCGCTGCTGATCCCGGCCGGCGCCACATTGCAGCTGGGCAGCATCAGTGGCGTCGGCGCGCGCAGTTATCTGTGCCTGCGCGGCGGCGTGCAGGTGCCGGATTATCTGGGCAGCAAAAGTACCTTCACTCTCGGCCAGTTCGGCGGGCATGGCGGGCGGGCGTTAAGGGCCGGTGACGTCTTGCATGTGCCGGCATTGACCGAGCGCAGCGCCGGCCAGCAACTGGCCGAACAGCACATCACCACGCTGCCAAGCGTGCGCCAGATCCGGGTGATCTACGGGCCGCACGGTGCGCCGGAATACTTCACTGAAAACTACATCGCCACGTTCTTCGCGACCCGGTGGGAAGTGCATTTCAACTCCAGCCGCACCGGCGTGCGTCTGATCGGGCCAAAGCCTGAGTGGGTGCGTGAGGATGGCGGTGAAGCGGGCCTGCATCCGTCGAACATTCATGACAATCCGTACGCGATTGGCGCGGTGGATTTCACCGGCGACATGCCGGTAATTCTCGGCCCGGATGGCCCGAGCCTGGGCGGATTTGTCTGCCCGGTGACGGTGATCGAGGCGGACCTGTGGCAACTGGGGCAGCTCAAGGCCGACGATAAAATCCAGTTCATCCCCGTCGACCTCGGCACCGCCCGCGATCTCGCCCTGAAATGGGATGCCCCCTGTGGGAGCGAGCTTGCTCGCGAAGAGGCCGTGTCAGTCAACATCGATGCGTCTGACAAACCGTATTCGCGAGCAAGCTCGCTCCCACAGGGTTTGATGTCGCCTGTGGTGTTGGCGTTGGGCCAAGGCGATCAGCGACTGGTTGCACGAGTTTCTGGCGACACTCATTTACTGCTGGAAATCGGCGAGCCGGAGCTCGATCTGGTCCTGCGCTTTCGCGCCCACGCGCTGATGCAGGCGCTGGAAAGCCAAGCCCTGCAGGGCGTGATCGACCTCACCCCGGGCATACGCTCGCTGCAAGTGCACTACCAACCGGAGCAACTGCCGCTGGCCGATCTGCTCGGCATCATCGCTGGCGAATGGGACGCGGTGTGCGCCGCCAAGGACTTGCAAGTGCCGTCGCGCATCGTGCACTTGCCGCTGTCGTGGGACGACCCGGCCTGCCAGTTGGCCATCGACAAATACATGACCACCGTGCGCAAGGACGCGCCGTGGTGCCCGAGCAATCTGGAGTTCATCCGGCGCATCAACGACCTGCCGAATCTCGACGAAGTGCAGCGCACGGTGTTCGATGCGAGCTATCTGGTGATGGGCCTTGGCGACGTCTATCTCGGCGCTCCGGTGGCCACACCGCTCGACCCGCGTCATCGTCTGGTGACCACCAAGTACAACCCGGCACGCACCTGGACCGCCGAGAATTCGGTCGGCATCGGCGGCGCCTACATGTGCGTGTACGGCATGGAAGGCCCGGGCGGTTACCAGTTTGTCGGGCGCACCTTGCAGATGTGGAATCGCTATCGCGAAGTCGCCGCGTTCGACGGCAAACCGTGGTTGCTGCGCTTCTTCGATCAGATCCGTTTCTACCCGGTCAGCGCCGAAGAACTGCTACGCATTCGCCGCGATTTCCCGTTGGGGCGCTTCGATCTGAACATCGAACACAGCCAGCTCAACCTCGCCGACTATCAGGCATTTCTCAGTCAGCAAGCCGAGGGCATCAGCGCTTTCCGTGCGCAGCAACAGGGTGCGTTCAAGGCTGAACGCGAGCGCTGGATTACCAGCGGCCAGGCGCATTTCGACAGCGAAGAAGCCGTGCCGGAGGCTGGCGAAGACGCCCCGCTCGAGAACGGTCAGCAAAGCGTCGACAGCCACATCGCCGGCAATCTCTGGCAGGTGCAGGTCGAGGCTGGCCAGCGCGTCGCGGCGGGCGATGTGCTGGTGATTCTCGAGTCGATGAAGATGGAAATCCCTGTGCTCGCACCGCTGGCCGGCGTGGTGCGAGAGATCCGCGTGCAGCCCGGTTCAGCGGTGCGCGCCGGACAACGGGTCGTGGTGCTGGAACTCGACTGAAGCCATTTTTTGATAAGGATCAACCGATGAATCTGCAACTCGATGCACTGCGCCAGGCCTATCGCAACGGCGTCACCACACCGCGCCAACTGCTACTGCAACTTCGGGAAAAAGCCGCTGCGCTGAACCCCGATTATCACCTGTTCATTCACTTGCTCAGCGTGGATGAGCTGGAGCCGTATCTGGCCGCCCTCGACGGTCGTGACCTCGAGAGTTTGCCGCTGTATGGCGTGCCGTTCGCGATCAAGGACAACATCGATCTGGCCGGCATTCCCACTACCGCTGCGTGCCCGGCGTTCGCCTATGTGCCGCAGCAGTCGGCGACCATCGTCGAGCAGTTGTTGGCGCTGGGGGCAATTCCGCTGGGCAAGACCAATCTTGATCAGTTTGCCACCGGCCTCAATGGCAGCCGCTCGCCTTATGGTGCGTGCCCGAACAGCGTTTTGGCGGAATATCCGTCCGGCGGCTCCAGCGCCGGGTCTTCACTGGCAGTGGCGCTGGGCGTCGCCAGTTTTGCCTTGGGCACCGACACCGCAGGCTCCGGCCGGGTCCCGGCGGCGTTGAATAATCTGGTCGGTTTGAAGGCGAGCAAAGGCCTGATTTCCACCGCCGGCGTGCTGCCCGCCTGCCGCACGCTGGACTGCTTGACCACCTTCACCGCCACCGCCCGCGAGGCCAGTCAGTTGCTGGCATTGACGGCGAAACACGATCCGCGTGATGAATACAGCCGATGCAATCCGGCGTGGAATGACGGCTCGGCGTTCGGTGCGCCACGGCCGTTCCGCTTCGGCGTGCCACGGTCGCAGGACCTGGAGTTTTTCGGCTGCAACCAGGGGCCGAAATTGTTTGAAGCGGCCATCGAACGGCTCAAGGCCTTGGGTGGCGAAGCAGTCGAGTTCGACCTGTCGCCGTTTCTCGAAGCAGCGCGTCTGCTCTACGACGGGCCGTGGGTCGCCGAGCGTTACAGCGTCGCCGGTGAGCTGATGGAGCAGAATCCCGAAGCAGTGCTGCCGGTGATCCGTGCGGTGCTGGCCAAGGCACCGGCGGTGACCGGCGTGCAAACCTTTCGTGCGCAATATCGATTGCAGGCGCTCAAAGCCCTCTGCGACCAGGCTTTGGAAAATCTTGACTGCGTGCTGACGCCGACCATCGGCCGTCCAGTGACGCTGGCCGAGCTTGAGGCCGAGCCGGTGCTGCGCAATTCCGAACTCGGCTATTACACCAACTTCATGAACCTGCTCGACTACGCCGCCGTCGCCGTGCCGACTGCATTCATGAGCAACGGTTTACCCTGGGGTGTGACGTTGTTCGGGCGGGTGTTTACCGATCAGTATCTGTTGAGCGTGGCGGATGCGTTGCAACGCCAGCAGGACGGCCCCCTGCCAACTCCGGCGAACGCCGCGCGCAACGACCGCGCTCGATTGGTGGTGTGTGGCGCGCACCTGCAAGGGCTGGCGTTGAACTGGCAATTGACCCAGCGTGGCGGGCGCTTGCTGGAAACCACGTTCAGTTCGCCGGATTATCGAATGCACGCCCTCGCCGGCGGCCCACCGCTGCGTCCGGGGATGGTACGGGTCAAGGACGGCGGCGTGGCGATTGCCGTGGAGGTTTGGGAGTTGCCGAGCAGTGAGCTGGGCTCGTTTCTCACCGGGATTCCGGCGCCGCTGGGATTGGGCAAGGTGCAACTGGCGGATGGGCGCTGGGAAAGCGGGTTCATTTGCGAAGCGTATGGGCTGGAGGGTGCTTTGGATATCAGCCATTTGGGGGGATGGCGGGCGTATCTTCAAACGTTGGCCTGACCCTTGCCTTTGTAGGAGTGAGCCTGCTCGCGATGGCGGTGTATCAGTCACAGTTTCGGTGACTGCCACACCGCTATCGCGAGCAGGCTCACTCCTACAGGACTTGCATCGTGTCAGTGCATACAGGAACGCCCCGACGCCGCACAGGGAGCAGTTATTTGCGCGCAGTGCCACTAGAATGCATCCCATCGGGCCACTGCCAACGGATCTGCCATGCCGCTTCGCTCTCCCTTGTACTCGCAACGTTCCCTGGTGCTCACCCTCGTCGCCCTGCTCGGCGCCGGGTTCCTGGCCACCTCGCTGTTGAGCTATTTCGCCTCCCGCGCGTCGATCCGCGACAATATCGTCAACACCGAACTGCCGCTGACCTCCGACACGGTCTATTCGGAAATCCAGAAAGACCTGGTCCGGCCGATCCTGATTTCTTCGATGATGTCCCGCGACACGTTCATGCGCGACTGGGTGGTCAACGGTGAACAGAACCCCGAGCAGATGACCCGTTACCTCGACGAAGTCATGACCCATTACGGCGCCTACACCGCATTCTTCGTCTCCAATGCCACGCTCACCTACTACCACGCCAAAGGCGTGCTCAAGCAGGTCAGAATCGAAGAGCCGCGCGATGCCTGGTATTTCCGCGTGCGCGACATGCAGGACCCGTACGAGATCAACGTCGACCCGGATCTGGCCAACAAGGACAACCTGACGTTCTTCATCAACTACAAGGTCTACGACTACCACAACCGCTTCATCGGTGCGGCGGGCGTGGGCCTGACCGTGGACGCGGTGATCAAGCTGATCGACAAGTATCAACAGCGCTATCAACGCAGCGTGTACTTCGTCGACACCTTCGGCCGACTCGTGTTGACCGGTGCCGAGGGTGGCCCGGAAGGCGCGCACATCGGCCAGAGCCTCGGCGAACTGGAAAGCATGAAAAGTCTGGTGAGCCAGTTGCCCAAGCCACACAGCGGCAGCTACGAATATTCCACCCACGGCCAGGGACATTTTCTCAACGTGCGGTTTATCCCCGAGTTGAACTGGTACCTGTTCGTCGATAAACGCGAGGACGGCGCGCTGAGCGAGATCCGCCAGTCGCTGTATCTCAATCTGCTGATCTGCCTGTTGGTGACGCTGGTAGTGCTGGCGCTGCTCAATCGGGTGATCAAGCGATTCCAGGCGAAGATCCAGGCGCATGCCACCCTCGACAGTCTCACCGAACTGCCGAATCGACGCGGCTTCGACATTCTTGCCGCGCAAGCACTGCACGAGGCTCAACGCGAAACCAGGCCGCTGACCGCGCTGTTGCTCGACCTCGACCACTTCAAGGCGTTGAACGACACCTACGGGCACATGGCCGGCGATCAGGTGCTGATCGGCTTCGCCCGCGACCTGCAAAGTTGCCTGCGCCACGCCGATATCGTCTGTCGCTGGGGTGGTGAAGAATTCATCGTTCTGTTGAAAGACACCGACGGCGAGACCGCGCAGAAAATCGCCGAAAAAATCCGTCAACACGTCGAGCAACACGAATATGCCTACGACGGCCACAGCCTGCATCTGACAGTGAGCATCGGCGCGACTACCGTGCAACGCGATGACACCTTGCACAGCCTGCTGTCCCGGGCCGATCATGCGATGTACCGCGCCAAGCAAGCCGGGCGCAACCGCACCTGCATGGAAATGGCCCACTCGACCTATGCCTGATAACGACGTCAAACCCGACCATTGCCCGGCCTGCGGCGCCCGCAACGACTGCAGCCTCGCCGACCCGCGCACCGCCGATCGCGAATGCTGGTGCTTCGGCGTAACCATCGATCCGGCAGTGCTCGAGGCGCTGCCGGCCGAGCTGCGCAATCAGGCCTGCCTGTGCCCGCGTTGCGCCCAGGTCGAGGCGCAACTGCAAGCAGTCCGGCGGCCGATCCCGTAAGATGCGCGGCCCTTTATCCGTTGAAATCTGACCATGCGCGTCGACCGTTTCCTCAGCAATCTGCCCCGCTACAACCGTCAGCAGGTTCGCCTGTTGCTGGTGGAAAAGCGCGTGCGCATTGACGGAAAAATCGTCAGCGACCCGCACAGTGAGGTGCTGGAGTTCAGCCGGGTCGAAGTTGACGATGAGGTGCTGCAAAGCGGTAAACCGGCGCGCTATTTCATGCTGCACAAACCGCCAGGCTGCGTCAGCGCCACCCGCGATCCGCAACATGCGACCGTACTCGACCTGCTCGATGAACCGGACAAGGAAGAACTGCACATCGCCGGGCGTCTGGATTTCAATACCACCGGGCTGATGCTGATCACCAATGACGGCGCCTGGTCGCGACGCCTGACGCAGCCGCAAACCAAACTGCCGAAGGTCTATTACGTCGAAACCGAGCAGCACATCGACCCGAGCTACCCGTTGAAATTTGCCGAGGGCATCTACTTCGCTTTCGAAGACCTGACCACGCAACCGGCGCAACTGGAGCTGCTCGGTCCACGCTCGGCAAGGCTGAGCATCGTCGAAGGCCGCTACCATCAGGTCAAGCGCATGTTTGGCTACTTCAACAACAAAGTCCTGCGCCTGCACCGCGAATCCATCGGTGAACTGCCCCTCGATCACGCGCTAAAACCGGGCGAGTACCGCGCTTTGCGCACCGAAGAGATTCATTTGTTCTAAGCCCGCGACCGCTCAGCCGAAGTTGTCGAACAATTTACCGACGGCACTTGCGTGATGTGGAGTCCCCTGCTTGAATCAGGACGTCGGCCGAAATGTGACCGATGAGTCACCACATACTTCCAAGAAACTTTTTGTCGGTCGTCTGCCCTCAAGGGCTGCGCCTCAGCCGGCAATCTGCCCGCCAATAACAACACCCGTCGACCTGCCGTACCGGATCGACATGGGCCAGCACATTCCAGGCGTATGCCTACCTGTCACAAAGCTCGTGCAATCTCGATTGCGCGCATACCCGCTTGCTTGCCAGGAGTCTTATGACATGAGGCCAGAAATCGCTGTGCTGGATATACAGGGTCAGTATCGGGTTTACACGGAGTTCTATCGCGCAGACGCCGCAGAAAAGACCATCATTCTGGTCAACGGCTCGATGGCCACGACTGCGTCGTTTGCACAGACCGTGAAAAACCTGCACCCGCAATTCAACGTGGTCTGCTACGACCAGCCCTACGCCGGCCGGTCAAAAGCCCACAACCGGCATGAGAAACATCTGACGAAGGAAGTCGAAGGGCAGATCCTGCTGGAGCTGATCGACCACTTCGCTGCCGAGCACGTGCTGTCGTTCTCCTGGGGCGGTGCGGCAACACTGGTCGCCCTCGCCCAGCAGCCCCGGCGTATCGAAAAAGCCGTGATCAGCTCGTTTTCACCGGTGATCAATGCGCACATGCTCGATTACCTTGAGCGCGGCGTCGATTACCTCGGCAGCCGCGACGGCGACCGGGTCGGCCATCTGGTCAACAACACCATCGGCAAACACCTGCCGTCTCTGTTCAAACGTTTCAACTATCGCCACGTCAGCAGCCTCGCCGAGCATGAATACGGGCAAATGCACTTTCACATCAACGACGTGCTGCACAGCGATCGCCAGTGCTATCTGAACGCGGCGAAAAAGATCAACGTGCCGGTGCTGTTTCTTAACGGCGAATGGGACGAATACACTGCCGCCGAGGACGCGCGCCTGTTCGGCAATCACGTCGCGCACAGCAGCTTCACCACATTGCAAGCCACCGGGCACTTTCTCGACATGGAACACAAGGCCGCCTGCCGCGACAGCCAGAACGCCCTGCTCGGCTTCCTGAAACCTGCGCCGCAAGCCAGCCGAACGCGCTACTCGTTTGTGCAGGATCAACATGCACTGGCCATTTGAAACCGCGTCATCGCGGGCAAAGCTGCAAGCCTGAGGTGCCTTACTGCACCGGCGCAGCACTTGCTCGCGATCGACCGATTCCTGCGTGGCAAAGCCATCGCAGCGAAAAGAAAACTTCAAATCCGTGGCCGAGTCTGGTACAAAGTCAGCCGCTCTGAGCGGGTATAGTTTAGTGGTAGAACGAAAGCTTCCCAAGCTTTAGATGAGGGTTCGATTCCCTCTACCCGCTCCACCGAATATTGATCTCGCGTTGGGCTGTCTGACGGGGGATGCAGGAATGAAAAACCGGCCTTGATGGCCGGTTTTTTTGTGCGTGGGATTTGGTGGAAGACAATTTCCGAGTAAACCTTTCAGCTCTAAAAGAAAACATTCCGAAAGAATTAAATCCACTATTTTGTGTTTTATCAGGGGTTTTGGCCTGTAGCATATGTTTTTTTGGATTTAACCTATACTTCAGACATTCGTTGTCAATATGAGACTTTGTCATGCTCGACCTTGATCTCAGTACACCCGCCGAAATCGTCAAACGCATCTGCGGTCGGCTTCGTACAGAACGGCTCGCTCTGGAAATGACCCAGGCTGATGTGGCCGCACGCGCCGGTATCGGAGTAAACACCGTATCGAATCTGGAGTCTGGACGTAACGTCGGGTTCGAAAACCTGGTGCGCGTTGCGATGGTGCTTGGCCGAGGAAAAGAATTCGAAGTCCTTTTCCAGCCGAAGCTCGAAACCCTGGAAGATATCCTGCGTTACGAAAACAGCGCCAAGCGTCAGCGCATCAAAAGGAAACCTGACAATGCTTGAAAGAGTTGAGGTTTATTACGACGGTTGGGGGGAGCGTTGGCTGTGGGGCTCGCTTGTTTCCACCACAGCCTTGACCGGGCGCCCGCTGGTAGTGTTTGAGTACAGCGATGAGGCAAAGAAAAAAGCCCTGGAACTGTCTTCCCTTCGCCTCCCGTTAGCGGGTGGGAAACTACGGCGAGATTTTCCATCACATCAAATGGGTCTGCCAGGCCCGGTCTATGACGCGTTGCCGGATGGTTGGGGCATGCTTCTGATGGATCGTTTGTTCAAACGTCGCGGCCTCAACGCCGCACGCATCGGCCCCTTGGAGCGTTTGACCTATGTCGGTGATCATGCGATGGGAGCCATGTCGTTTGAGCCTGTCGCTCCTGAGCTACTGGTTCCGCCTACCCACGGCCCGATTGAACTGCTGGCGGCGGAAGTACGCGAAGTGCTCAACGGTGACGGTGCAGAGTTGCTGCAGAAATTATTGTTGGTGGGTGGCTCGCCGCAAGGTGCCAGACCCAAGGCTTTGGTATATCGCGATCCCGAAACCGGGACGTTTACCACGGCGTCTGCTTCTGGACTCGAAGCCTGGCTAGTGAAATTCCCCGGACAGGGCGAGCATCCCGAAGTCTGCGCAGTCGAAATGGCCTACTCAGAATGTCTGCGTTTGTGCAGCATTGAGACGCCTGATAGCCAACACTTCCGCCTGCCTGACGGGATGGCAGCTTTCGCCAGCCAACGCTTCGATCGACAAGACGGACTGCGCATCCCCATGCAGAGTTTGGCAGCCTTCACGGGCGCCGACTTTCGATCCCCAGGCGCATTGGATTATGTGAACTTTCTCCGCGCTACCCATCACTGCACTAATGACGTCCGCGAGAAATCGCTGGCCTTCGAACGTGCGATTTTCAACGTCGCGTTCAACAACCGGGATGATCATCCGAAGAATTTTGCCTATCTCATGTCGTCTGCCGGCGAGTGGAAGTTGTCGCCTGCCTTCGACGTGACCTTCTGCGAAGGGCCCGGCGGTTATCATCAAATGGATGTCATGGGTGAAGCTTTGGAAATCGGCCGTAAAGAGGTGCTGAAGCTTGCGCAGGAAGCGGAAGTCTCGAGAGATAAAGCGGAGGACCTGATTGATCGAATTTGCGCTGTTGCCAGTCGGTTTTCGACGATTGCTGCCGAGCTGCTTCCGAACGAGATAACCCCAGAGACTTTGCAAATCATCCAGGGCAGGATCGATATCAACGTCGCCCTCCTTCGTTGAAGCGGCGGCCACGTTCGCTCATCCAGTCGCAATGACTGGTTGAGCGATGCGCTGCCGTTTTGCCGCGTTAAACCTCATGGCAAAACACTGCAACACAACCATCTCTCCTAGAAATATGCACGACCTGGACTGGATTGACCGCCTGGCCGGACTGCAGCAATGGCTGCACGGTGGAAAGTCTATTGATCTACGGAGTTCAGTAGGTATAGTAACCACCAAGCACACCACAAGGAGGTGTTGTGAATAGCCGTTTTTTAATCGGACAACTCGTGGCAGACGGGTGGTTTCTGGTGCGCATCCGGGGCAGCCATCATCACTTCAAGCATCCAACCAAACCTGGACTGGTAACGGTGCCGCATCCGAAAAAGGATCTGCTCAAAAAAACGGCCGTCAGTATTTTGCAACAGGCCATGCTCTGAATCCGTTCTCAGCATTGCCATGGAGGATCACGAACATGCTATACCCGATTGCGATTTCAATAGGTGACGAGGAACACGCCTGGGGAGTTGAGGTGCCGGACCTTCCCGGTTGTTTTTCTGCCGGCGAAGACCTTGATGACGCCGTCGCCATGGCGCGCGAGGCGATCGAAGGTCATTTCGAAATTCTGGCAGACGACGGTGCGCCGATTCCACCTGCCAGCAAATTGGGCCTGCATGTCGCTAATCCGAAGTACGCCGGATGTGCGTGGGCGGTAGTGGATATCGACGTGGTCAAATACCTGGGCAAAGCACAGAAGCTCAACATCACTCTGCCGGGGCACTTGCTCAATCGCATCGATGAGTACGTCTTGCATCATCCGGAGGAGAAGAGCCGCTCAGGGTTTCTGGCTTCGGCGGCGTTGAAGGTTTTGCAGCAAGGTTAAACCATGCTTACCAACCGGCTCTCTGTAGCCGGTTTTTTGCGTGTGAAGTTTGCGCCAGCACATGTCTTGCAATTCAATGTTGAACGCCCGTCCGCAATGCGCATTCAAGATTGCCCTTCGTTGGGCTCACGCTCAAAACGACCAGATCAACGCGGAGACCGTTTAATGAACATCAAACCCATTCGTAGTCCGGAAGACCTGAGCGCAGCATTGCTGCGCATGGAACAGCTGTGGGGTGCAGAAATCGACTCGCCGGATGGCGATGAGTTGGAAATTCTCGCGCTGCTGATTGAAAAGTATGAGGAGCAGCATTTTCCGATGCAGCCTTCTGATCCCATTGAAGCCATCAAATTTCGTATGGATCAGCAAGGCTTGACGCCGCGGGATCTTTAGCCCTTTATCGGCACCAGTGGCCGTGTTTCGGAAGTGTTGAACCGTAAGCGCTAGCTGAGTCTGGCGATGATCAAACGTCTGCACGATGGCTTGCGTATTCCTTATGAATGCCTGCTCGCCAGTGTCTGAAAAATATATCGCACGAAAAACCGGTCGCTACGACCGGTTTTTTTTGCCCGAAAATCAGCGCTGGCTAACCCACCGGCACCACATTATCCAGCACCTGATTCACCGCCAGCTCGCCCAGCATGACGACCTGGGCGATGCCGAGCAGGGTTTTGCGCTGGCTGCCGTCGAGCAAGGCGGCGAAGTCGCCGAGCATGACGCTGGCCGAGCCGAGGGATTCGCTGGCGTTGACCAATAGCGACTCGGTGTCGGTGCCTGGATTAACCATGAACATGCTGCTGGTCTGGTACGGCGGTGAACTGGTTTTCGGCGAGATGAGATAGTGGTCGAGGGCGCGTTCGGCGGCTTCGTGGAGTTTTTTCGAATCGAGGGATTCGTACGGAGAGGCCGGATCGGTTTCCGGTGGATTTGGCGTTACTTTGAACACGGGGCGGTACCTTTCATTTGAGCCGCATCCACCACGCTACTAAACGGGAGGGTGGCGGCTGTACGCAAGTTAGTAGACCGGACCCATCCCCCATCCGGCGCACCCGAAGGCGCCATGCGCACAGCCACCATAAAATACAGGCACGCGCCTGATTCAACGGAACTCGTGCAACCGTTACGAGGAGGACATTCCCGGGCTACTAAACCCGATCACTGGAAATCAGTGACGCGAACCAAGTTACCGACCGCCCTCCATGCGCACAAGCCGGCGGATTCTGGCGTACCGGTAGGCAGCGGCGCAAGGATTTGTAGGCATCGGGACGTAACGTGATTCGACTTTAAACAGCCATGGCGCACCCGTGTAAAAGCCCTGAAAACCGCGAGACCTTTCCGACGAGTTCAGCATGAACGAGTTGAAAGGATTCCGGGACCATGCAGTAACCGGGCTGATCCAAGATCGCCAAAGGACGATGATGGTGGCGGTAGCGATGATCGGGTTTCGTGCTTCAAGAGGCCCCTCACCCTAGCCCTCTCCCGAGGGAGAGGGGACCGATCGGGTTGTTCTTGCGAGTTGCGCCGACCTGAAAGAATGCGTCGAACTCAGGATATAAAAGCGAGACCGCTGAGGGAGCGTTTCAGCGGGTCGCAACAATAAACAAGCGTGGAAACGGCAACAGCACCGAGCCGTCAGCCAATGCTGGATAAGCCTTTGCAATTTCCGCCAGATACTGCTGCAGATACTGCGCCCGCTCATCCTCGGTCAACGGGCTCAGGAACGGAATCAACCCGCTACCCTTGAACCACTCAACCACCCCCGCCGCTCCGTCCGCCAGTGGATGATGATAAGTCGTGCGCCACACATCGACCCGCGTGCAGTGCGGCCGCAGCATCGAGAAATACTCGCTGGCACTGGCCATGTCGGTACGTTGCCCCGCAGCGTCTGCCAGCTTGCTCGCCCACGGTCCATCCGCAGCGACTTCGCGCATCAAGCGGTGGGACGGTTCACTGAGATTGTCCGGCATCTGAATCGCCAGGCTGCCACCTTCTGAAAGCTTGCTCGCCAAGGCTGGGAGCAACGAATGGTGATCAGGCACCCACTGCAACACCGCGTTGGCGAAGATCACATCGAACGGACCTTGGTCAGCCCATTTGTCGATCTCGGCCACCTGAAACTGCAAATCTGGCAAGCGCTCGCGCGCGGCGGCGATCATGTCCGGCGAACTGTCGAGGCCACTGACCCTTGCCTCAGGAAACCGCTGCACCAGCAACTCGGTGGAATTGCCCGGCCCGCAACCAATGTCCACCACCGCCCGCGCCTGCGTTGTGGGTATTGCCACCAACAGATCACGGGCCGGGCGGGTGCGTTCATCTTCGAAAGCGACGTATTGCTTGGCAGACCAACTCATTGCGTTCTCCTGTCGGGGCGTTCAATTGCTGTTCACGATACAGGCAGCAAGAAAAGCAATTCCAGTGCGAACGCTGCAAGAGGTGTCTGAGTGAATGGTCGACTCTCCATCAATCGTAATAGCCGACGGTTTTTTTCAGATGATCCGAGAACTCATAGATGTCATCCACCGAATTGATCGCATGACGGGTCTCGTTTTTTTCTTCATCGAAGATGCCGAGATACTTTTGTGATCGATTGAAATGCAAACGGCAGATCGGTTTGCGATTGTTGTCGTCCAGCAAGATACCGAAATAGCTCTGCGTATCGCGCTGAACAATGCGCTTGGCATCAACGACAGATCGAACCAACGCCCGAACGATGTGATAGCCCTCCAGCTCTTCCAGCGTTGTTAAAACCTTGTCATCTGATTCGTCACGCGGATCTACCGGATCAGTTCCGGCAGGAACTGACGGCAGGGAGGCCAGCGCTGGCTGGATAGCGCCGCTCATGGCCGATTTGAGCCGATCATTGATCTGGTCATTCAAAAATTGCCCGACAGCTTTTCTGGTTAGCTCGTGAAACTGGTCGCGCACTTTCTGTGTGATCACGCCGTCATAAACCCGAGAAGCAAAAACCTTTACAAAGTCATCGTCCGGCTTGGTGACCTGCGCGGCGAGGACCTTCTTGATTTGGCTGACATATTTCAACTCCCCCGCTGCGTTGATGATGGAATCAACATCAAAAGCTGACTTGGTCAACTTCACCAACTCAGGGACGGAATATTCATCGATGTCCAGCAGATCCAATTCAAGGAAGGGCTTCTCGTCCATTTTGTTCGGCGCATCCAGATCGGTAAAAAATTTATAGACCTGGCCGTTGGTGAGAATGGAGATCCGAGCGCTGGTGACATGGAAGTAGCGAAACAACTGCGAGGCATGGTTGATGTGCAACGATTCTCCGATCTTTTTGCATTCAATCAAAATCTGCACCTCCCCCTCTTTCATGATCGCGTAGTCGATCTTCTCGCCTTTCTTTGTGCCGATATCGCAGACGAACTCGGGGGTCACCTCGGTCGGGTCAAAAACGTCGTAACCCAGAACCGTACTGATAAAAGGCATGACGAATGCATTTTTCGTTGCTTCCTCAGTCTGGATCGCAGCGCTCTGCAAGCGGACTTTTGCGGCTAGGCTGGCTAACTTTTCGAAGAATTCCATGAGGCGCCTCGTACGGGTTTCTATCCGTGGAATGAGCTGATGGCAGTTTGACTGCCACTTGATACTAGACCCAAACCTCCACAATGAAAGGTGTCCATATAGAAGCCTTGGATTGGCGAGTCCTGCCCGAGGTATTGAGTGAATGAGGAAGTTGTAAACAGAATTTTCAGCACAACGCCGATGTCTGAATTTCAAGCTCCCAAAACAAGGACTTCCATCATGAAATTCGCCAAGATTGCCCAGAAACTTGCCCTGTGGGCCGGTAGCCCGAAGACGTTCATGGGGGCGTTGATTCTGATCGGGTTGTGGGGGTTGAGCGGGCCGATTTTTGGCTACAACGACACCTGGCAGCTGATCATCAATACATCGACGACGATCATCACGTTCCTGATGGTGTTCCTGATTCAGAACACGCAGAACCGCGATACCGACATTCTGCATTTGAAACTCGATGAGCTGCTGCGGGTGAACAAGGAGGCGCAGAACGCGATGCTCGGGCTGGAGGCGCTGGACTTGAAGCAGCTTGAAGCGTTGCGCCGGCATTACCGTGCACTCGGCGAGAATCAGGTATTTGATCTTGAGGGTTTGGGTGACAAGAGCAAGCCGAAGCAGGATTTGAACGAGTGCTGAGCAAGTAAACACACCCTGGGGGAGCGAGCCTGCTCGCGAAGACGGAGGGTCAGTCAAAACATCATTGACTGACCCTCCGCTTTCGCGAGCAGGCTCGCTCCCACAAAGGAAACATGCATTTCAACTGAAGGCTTCGTTCGCGCTGCAACAACACAGCGAGGTTAGCGACTGGCCTGCAACGCGCGGGCCTTCTCCAGATGGCTTTGCAGTTTCGGCAAAGTCTCATCGGCAAACGCTTTGATTTCCGGGACGTCGGTGGTCTGTGCCTGTTGTTCGATCTGGGTAATCGCCTCTTCCGTGGCTTTCACCTGACTCGCGGCGTAGGCCTGATCGAAGGTCGCACCGTCCTTCACTTCCGGCATCAACTCTTTGGCCTTGTCGGCGAGTTCTTCGCGGGGTGCGACAGGCAGGTCGAGTTTCTTGGCGATTTTCGCCAGATGCTGGTTGGCCGTGGTGCGGTCGTTGATGACGACGATGGTGTAATCCTTGACCTCTTTGGATTCGGTCTTGCCGTGGGCCAGACGGCTGGCTTCGATGTCGGCCATGCCTTTGGCGGAGGCATCGTTGATGAATTCGGCAGGCGACTGGGCGAACGCAGTGCTGGCGCACAGGCCCAGCAGGGTTGCAAAACTGACGTTACGTAAACGGGTGGCCATCCGGCTCATGGTCGCGCCCTCCTTCGTTGAAAATTCAAGCGGGCAGTGTTTACCCGCTGCTCAAAATAATCGCGGCAGACAAGCGACTGCCTCAGTTAGGAATGCTTTGACGGTCAAAGGTTTAGAAAAACTGCCCTACGCGCGACGAACGGTGCTTCCTCAGCATCAGCCCTTGTTCGGCATCAACCCCGGTAGCGCGTGCACCAGCGCATTGATGGCAAAACCGATAAACATCACGCCGCACAAACGGGTGATCAGCAGTTCGTGACGCTGATACACCGTACGCACTCGTTGCGCGCCAACCACACCGATGAGAATGGCGTAGGCCATCGCCCCGCCGATGAAACTCAGGGCGATCAGCGCCGGCAGCATCGACCAGTTGAGCAACTCGGCACGACTCGACAGCAGCGCGGTAAACGTCGCCACCGCTACCGGATAAGCCTTGGGATTGGTCAGGCCGAAGACGATGCCGTGCCAGAACGGCTGGCGCGCCGCGCCTTGCGCCTCGTCGCCATTGCGCCGCTGGGCACGCACCGCACGCCAGCCGAGCCAGAACAGGTACACCGCGCTGAGCACGCCGAGCACATCGAACGCGGTGCTGCCGATTTCCCGCGCGCCGACGATCGCCACCAGCGCCGTGCTGCACCAGATCACATCGCCGAGCAGATGCCCGCAGAGAAACCCCGCCCCGGCCCGCCGCCCGTGGGCCGCGCCAATGCCGAACACCGCCAGCACACCCGGTCCGGGCGTGATCCCGTAAATGAAACCCGAAGCCAGAACGGCCAACAGCAATGATGGAGTCATGGAAAACCTGCAAGCGCCGGAATACGTGGCGGCCAGTCTATCTCAGCGGATCACGCCCGATCACTGCGCGTCGTAAAAACGCATGCCGGGGTACGGTTTCTGCCGACACGCCGCCAGCCGCGATTGCAAATCGCCGACATGGACTTCCAGCTTGTGCCCGTCGGGATCGAGAAAGTAGAACGACGCGCCCTCGCTGCGGTTGTCTCGCCACTCCGCCACCTTAGCCAATTTCAGCGTTTCAACCAGCAAAGTGAAGTCTGCCGCGCTCACGCTGAAAGCGTAATGGGTATAGTCCACGCCCGGCTCACCCTTGCGCTGCGGATCTTCTGACAGACACAACCACAATCCGGGCAATGACAAATAGGCACCTCTATCCCACGTCGCTTCGACGCGCAATTGCAGCACATCGCGATAGAACGCCAGGCTCCGCTGCAGATCGCGGACGGCGAGGGTCAGGTGGTTAAGGCCGGTCAGCATCGAATCAGTAACCTCTGAAGTCTTCAGGAACAACGTATTGCTGACCATCGTAGATCAGGGTGACTTGGGTGTGCTTCAGATTGGTGGTTTTAGAAACGCATTGTTTGCCTGACGTGAAAGACTCCATCAACCAACCGCTGGAACTGACGATCAGATCAGCAAACCCGTTGTGGCGGGATGAGCCGACCTCGATAGTCCTGCGAATGCGTGTGTCTCGCGTATCGCACTCCCCGGTCCCTTCACCGAAATCCTTGCGCACCACCAGGCCTTCCAGCACTGGGCGTAAGCGACTGCCTTCGCGAACATACAAAGCCAGGTCGGTCTTCGAGTACGGATTCGCTCTGGAACCGTGGCTCATGAATCGGGACCGCAGCCCGAATGCACGGACATCCGCCGCCAAGCGGTAACGCGCCGTATCGATGATCAGGTCATCGAAGCTGATCGCATCGGAGTTGTAAGCACCAGGTTTGCGATAAGTGGCAATGGGTCTGGCGTTGCTGGCATTGACGATTGCAAGGTCAAGATCGAACGCCCCGATGTCTTCATCATCCGAGTCCGCGAGGTACGTGGATTTGACGGCAATCGCCTGATTCTGCACGGCAGGCCAGACCTTGCAGCGCGACAGGGACTTGCCATCGAAGGCTTTGTTTTCGCAAGCCGCGTGGGCTTCAACGCTCAAAGCCAAAACGCTGAGAACGGCAAAAAGTCGGAGAGGCAGATTCATGATTCTTCCTTGAAAAATTCGTATCAGTGACGCCAGTCACATGCCTTTGAAACCTTGCGGCAAAACGTAGGTTTTCCCGTCATAGCGCAACGTGGTCAGCACTGGCTTTTCGTGGGTGGTCTTCGATTCGCAGCTGTCAGGTGGTCCCTCACCGGCCAGGCCCGTGGTGACTGAGCGGACAATGATATCGGCATAACCATGGGAACCGGTTTTGCCCATCTCGAGCGTGCGCATCGTCTCCGAGCGCTCGCCCGCGCAGTTGCCATCCCATTCACCGCTGAAGCTGTAGACGACCAAGCGATCCAGCACCGGGCGCAACTTGTCGCCCTCTTTCACATAGAGCGACAGCAACGATTCATCCAGCGGATTGACGCGTGAGGAGCCTTTGAAGTGGGCGCGTACGCCGAATGCCCGGAGATCAGGCGTGAGTTTATAGCGCGCGGTATCCAGTTCCAGATTGTCGAGCGCGATGGCATCGGAGAGAAATGCCGACGGCTGATGATAGGTCGCCAGCGGCTTGGGGCCGCCAGCTGTGATGACGGCCAGACTCAGATCATATGAGCCCACTCTGTCACCGTGGCCGTAGACCGGATCGGGCACAAACGTCGACAGCGCGGTGATCGTCAGTTGCGGGTAAGCCGGCCAGTCCTTGCACAGGGAAAAATCCACTTCTGTGCTGACCGCAGGCGGCGTGCAATCCGCCCACGCCTGCCCAGCCATCAACCACCCGCAAAGCGCTGCTGCGCTGATCCACGTGGACTTCATTGTCAATTCCTGCTCCTTGAAGCTATTTCCAGGCGAGCACTATCCCTTTCTGCATCGGAGGATTCAACATATCAGGCCAGCCAATCTTCTCATGCGTCTGAAGTCGGAATTCGCGAGCAGGCTCGCTCCCACAGGAAAGCCGCATTCCAAATGTGGGAGCGAGCCTGCTCGCGAAGGCGTCATCACAGACGCCGCCAATCTCAATACTTGTCCAGCGTGCGCAACTTCTGCGGCAAGCCCCACAGCAGCAAAGCGGCCGCAATCAGCGCCGCGACGCCGATGACGTACAGCGCCGGGGTGGTGCTGCCGGTGAGGTCCTTGATGCGCCCGACCATGACCGGGCTGACGATACCGCCGAACTGCCCCAGGGTGTTGATCACCGCGATCCCGCCTGCCGCCCCGGCACCGGCGCCTGCGAGCAACTTCGGTGGCAGGGTCCAGAAGCTCGGAATCGAAGCGATGATGCCCGCGCCGAGCAAACCGAGCGCGACGATCAGAAATGTCGTGTGGCTGGCGAAGATCCCCGCGCTGAAGAAGCCGATCGCGCCGACGATCACCAGCCCGGCAACGAACTTGCGCCGCTCACCCGTGGCGTCTGACAAGCGCCCGATCACGACCATGCTGATCGCTCCGCAAATGTAGGGAATGGCGGTCAACAGGCCGATCATCACCGGGCTTTCGGTGCCGGCGCTGCGGATCAATTGCGGCGCCCAGAAGTTCAGGCCGTAGGACGCGACCTGGATCAGGAAGTAGATCAAACCCAACGTCAGGAAACCGGGAATTTTCAGTGCCGCGAGCAATGAGCCGCCGGTCTTGTGCGGCTCGTGATGGGCGATGCGGCTGGAAAGCAGTTTCTTCTCGTCGGCGGTCAGCCAGTGCGCGTCCTCGATGCGGTCCTTGAGCTGGGTCAGCACGAGAAAACCGAGGGCGATGCACGGCACGCCACCGAGCAAAAACAACCAGTGCCAACCACGCATCTGCAATACGCCGTCGAGGTGTTGCAGCACCAGCCCGGAGAACGGCGCGCCGACCAGTCCGGCGAACGCCGAGGCGAGAAACAGCATCGACGTGATGCGGCCACGGAAGTGCTGCGGAAACCACAGGGTCAAGTAATACAGCACGCCCGGGGCGAACCCGGCTTCCATCGCGCCGATGACAAAGCGCAGCGCGTAGAACTGCCATTCGCTGTTGACGAAGACCATCGCCGCCGTCGCCACGCCCCACGACATCATGATCCGCGCAATCCAGCGCCGCGCGCCGACCTTATAGAGCATCATGTTGCTCGGCACTTCGAACAGCACGTAACCGACCACGAACAGCCCGGCGCCGAGGCCGTATGCGGTGTCGCTCAGGCTCAGGTCGGTCTGCAACTGGAATTTGGCAAAGCTGATGTTGATGCGATCGAAGAAGGCGAACAGGTAGCAGACCATGATCAGTGGCATCAGGCGCCAGGCGACTTTGCTGACCAGGGCTTTTTCGGCGTCGTGATCGACGGACGGGCTGACGCCCGCCTCCATTACATTGAGGCTCATGGTTTTTCTCCAGGCGGACTGCCGATGGGCGTCCGATTGTTTTTGTTGTCTGGTGATGACGCTCACGGTGGAGCGCTTTTGTGTGGGAGCGAGCCTGCTCGCGAAAGCGGTGTGTCATTCAGCGTTGATATCGACTGATCCGACGCATTCGCGAGCAGGCTCGCTCCCACAAGGGTTTGTATCTCCCACAAGGGTTTTGGGTATTCAGGTGGGGATCGGGTGCAGGTCACAGTTGCGTCCGGCCTTGGCCAGTTGGCCGGGGACTTCGTGGCCTAACAGTGCCGGCAAGCCGCGCGAAAGTTTCAGCAATAGGGGCAAATCTATCCCGGTGGCAATGCCGACTTCCTCGCACAGGTTCACCAGGTCTTCGGTGCAGATATTGCCCGACGCACCCGGCGCAAACGGACAGCCACCGAGGCCACCGAGCGCCGCATCGAAGCGCCGCGCACCGGCCTCGTAAGCCGCGAGTACATTGCACAGACCAAGGCCACGGGTGTTGTGGAAATGCAGGGTCAGGTCAGAGGGCGAAACCCGCTGCAAAACACGCCGTACCAAACGATCCACCTGACGCGGATTGGCCATGCCGGTGGTATCGGCGAGGCTGATGCCCTGAATGCCGAGCTCCTGATAAGCGTCGACGATCTGCAGCACACGATCCTCATCGATCCTGCCTTCGAACGGGCAACCGAACGTGGTGGCGATGCTGCCGTTAAGGCGCACACCCGAGCCGCTGACATACGCGACGATGTCAGCGAACGCGGCCAGCGAATCCTCGCAACGCATGCGCATATTGGCGAGGTTATGGGTCTGGCTGGCGGACATCACCAGATTCAACTCATCGGCCTTCGCCGCCAGTGCCCGTTGCGCACCTTTGAGGTTGGGAATCAACGCCACGTAAATCACCCCCGGCTGACGCTCGATGCCGTTGAACACCTGCTCGCCGTCACGCAGGGCCGGAATGGCATTGGGCGAGACGAACGAGCCGGCTTCGATGCGGCTGAATCCGGCCTGTGACAATTGATTGATCAGGGCGATCTTGTCAGCGGTTTCCACCCAGGTCGGCTCGATCTGCAAGCCGTCGCGCGGTGAGACTTCCTGGACGATGAGGGTTTGCGAATAGTCAGAGATCATTGCACCACCCCTTGGCTTTTCAGGCGTTCGATGTCGAGTTCAGTCAGGCCCAGCCCGGCCAGAATATCGTCAGTGTGCTGGCCCAGTTTCGGCCCGGACCAATTCACCCCGCCGGGGGTCTCCGAAAGCTTGGGGACGATGCCGGGCATTTTTACCGTTGCGCCGCCGGGCAACTCGGCATTGAGCAGCATCTCCCGCGCCTGATAGTGCGGATCGGCGACGATGTCGGCCACCGAGTAAATGCGCCCGGCCGGCACTTCAGCGGCTTCGAGGGCGGCCAGTACCTGATCGATCGGCAGGCTGCTGGTCCAATGGGTGATGGCGGCATCGAGCAATCCGCTCTTGGCGGCGCGGCCGTCGTTGTGGGCGAATTCTTCTGCGTCGGCCAGATCAGCGCGGCCGATGGTGTGCATCAGGCGCTTGTAGATCGGGTCGCTGTTGCCGGCGATCACCACGTAGGCACCGTCGGCAGTGAGGTAAGTATTGGAGGGCGCGATACCCGGCAAGGCGCCGCCGCTGCGTTCGCGGACATGGCCAAGCATGTCGTATTCCGGCACCAGACTTTCCATGACGTTGAACACGCTTTCCGCCAGCGACACATCGACGATCTGTCCACCACCCTGCCCGGTCTTGACCCGCAGCAGCGACATCAGCGCGCCGATCACCGCGTGCAACGAGGCCAGCGAATCGCCGAGGCTGACACCGACCCGCGCCGGTGGCGAATCGGGATTGCCGGTGGTGTAGCGAATGCCGCCCATGGCCTCGCCAATCGCACCGAAACCGGGACGGTCGCGGTAAGGGCCGGTCTGGCCGTAGCCGGAAATACGCACCAGGGTCAGGTTCGGATTCAGGGCGTGCAACACGTCCCAGCCCAGACCAAGCTTTTCCAGCGCACCGGGGCGCAAGTTTTCGATGATCACGTCGGCGTCGCCGGCCAGTTGCCTGACCAGTTCGATGCCTTCAGCGGATTTGAGATTGAGCGCCAGGGATTTCTTGTTGCGCGATTGCAGGTACCACCACAGCGATGTGCCTTCGTGCAGCTTGCGCCACTTGCGCAGCGGGTCGCCCTGGCCCATGGCTTCGATCTTGATCACCTCGGCGCCGAACTCGGCGAGCATGCGCGCGGCAAACGGCGCGGCGATCAGCGTGCCGATCTCGATCACTTTGATCGCACTCAAAGGGGCAGTCATCGCGGGGTACCTCTTGTTCTTGGAATAGGTGGCCAAGGCTAGAGGAACGATGTTTGGACAATCCAGCCGTCTCTCGGCAATGAGCGTTCGCGAAATGCGAATGCTCCAGCGTGATCCAGTGGTGATTTCATGGCCGCCTTCGCGAGCAGGCTCGCTCCCACAGAGTATTCTGTGGTGGCTACAAGTTCGGAGTTCACACAAGCTCAATGTGGGAGCGAGCCTGCTCGCGAAGAGGCCATCAACCGCAATGAAGATCTACCGCCCACGCAAATGCTCAAACAACATCCGGCTCACCGGCGACAACCCCGCTTCATCGCGCACCACCACGATCAATGTGCGATTCGACCACTGATCAGTCAGCGGCACCGCCCGCAAGCCCAGCGCCTGACCAAACAGCTCATAGGCACGCTGCGGCAGAATGCCGATGCCCATGTTCGCCTGGACCATGCGGCAGACCGCATCGAACCCTGGCACATGAATGCGGATACGCAGAACTTTGCCGGCCTGCCGCGCCGCCGCGTGGGTACGCATGTTGATCGAACTGGCCGCGTGCAACCCGACGTAGTCGCTGTCCAGAGTTTCATCGAAGGCCACCGATTCGCGCTTGGCCAACGGATGCTCCGGCAGCATCACCACCACCAGTTTGTCCTGCCGATACAACACGCTGTGCAGACCTTTGGTATCGCTGTCATCGGAGCAGATACCGAGGTCCGCGACGCCATCGAGGACGCCCTGAATCACCCCGGCGCTGGGCCGTTCTTCTAGGTCGGTCTTGACCTGCGCATGCTGCGCAGAGAAGTCACGCAAGTCTTCGGGCAGGAACTGAATGATCGCCGACAGATTGGCCAGCATACGCACGTATCCGCGCACACCGTGGCTGTGCTCGCCCAGTTCCAGGCCCATTTTCTCCACGTTGAAAAGCATCTGTCGCGCATGGTGTAACAGGGTTTCACCGGCCGGGGTGAGGACCATGCCTTTGGCTTGGCGCACGAACAGTGCAATGCCCAGCGCCTCCTCCAATTCCATCAAGCGCTTGCTCGCGGCCGACACGGCGATGGCTTCGCGCGCAGCCGCACGGGTCAGCGTGCCCTCTTCGTGGACGGCGACGAACAGTTGCAGGGTGATCAGGTCGAGGCGGCGGATCAGGCTTTTTTGCAGCATGGGAGACTCGGCGGTGTGGCGCGAACGAACGGCGAGGATAACGCCGTTCGTCACCGCTGTGCCCTTCTCAAAACGCGTTGCGGAAAATCTCCTCGATCTGGCGCTGGTCCGCTGCTCGTGGATTGGTCAGTCCGCAGGCGTCCTTCAAGGCGTTGGCGGCGAGCACCGGGATGTCGCTGAGTTTGGCGCCCAGCTCACGCAATCCGCCGGGAATCTCGACGTCTCTGGCCAGGCTGCGAATGGCATGGATCGCCGCCTGTGCGCCTTCCTCTGCGCTGAAACCGCGAATATCCGCGCCCATGGCGTGGGCGACGTCCCTGAGTCGGTCAGCGCAGACCAGCGCATTGAAACTCTGCACGTGTGGCAACAGTACGGCGTTGCATACGCCGTGGGGCAAGTCGTAGTAACCGCCCAATTGGTGCGCCATGGCGTGGACAAAACCGAGCGAGGCATTGTTGAACGCCATGCCGGCAAGAAACTGCGCGTAAGCCATGTTCTCCCGCGCCGCGAGGTCACTGCCGTCGCGCACGGCCAGGCGCAGGTTGCTGCTGATCAGGCTCATGGCCTTCAGGGCGCAGGCATCGGTGATCGGATTGGCCGCCGTGGAAACGTAGGCTTCGATGGCGTGGGTCAATGCGTCCATGCCGGTGGCGGCGGTCAGGCTTTTGGGCATCGCGACCATCAGTTGCGGGTCATTGACGGACAGCAGCGGCGTGACGTTGCGGTCGACGATGGCCATTTTCACGTGGCGCGATTCGTCGGTGATGATGCAGAAGCGGGTCATTTCGCTGGCAGTGCCGGCGGTGGTATTGATGGCGATCAGCGGCAATTGCGGCTTGCTCGAGCGGTCGACGCCTTCGTAATCGCCGATCTGCCCGCCATTCGTTGCGCACAGGGCGATGCCCTTGGCGCAATCGTGTGGCGAGCCGCCGCCCAGTGACACGACGAAATCGCAGTGGCTCTCCTTCAACAGCCCCAGCCCCGATTCGACATTGGCCGTGCTCGGGTTCGGCCTGGCGCCGTCGAAGACCACCGCATCGATGTCCTGCATCGCCAGTTTCTCGGCAATCATCGCGGCCACGCCAGCCTTGGCCAGCCCGGCGTCGGTGACAATCAGCGCCTTGCGAAAACCATAATTGCGAATCGCGAGCATCGCTTCGTCGAGGCAGCCGCTGCCCATGATGTTGACCGCCGGAATGAAAAAGGTGCTGCTCATCGTGTGTCTCCTGACTGGGCCGGATCGACCGCCTCGATTCGGCGGATACCCACAGGATCGACCGATCGGTCACCGCCAATGTTGATCTGGCTCAATGTCCGCTCGTGATAAAGTCACCGTCCATCTGCCCCTTGTTTTGAGACCGCCCACGCAATGACCGATTTTCTGAATGTCGACGCCACCCTCGAAGACTGGAACGCCCTGCGCGCCGCGACCGATTTCAGCGGTTTGCTGGTGGGCAACGGCGCCAGCCGCGCGGTGTGGGATGACTTCGGCTACGACTCGCTGTTCGAAAACGCCCGTACGGTCGAAGAGAAACCGCTGAGCCCTTCGGAACTGGCGGTTTTCGATGCGCTGCAAACCCGCAGCTTCGAGCAAGTGCTCGGCGCACTGAAAACCACCAGCCGAGTGAACAAGGCGCTGGCAGTCAGCTCGGCGGCACCGCGCAATCGCTATTACGCGATCAAGGAAGCGCTGATCAACACTGTGCACGCGGTGCACATTCCGTGGCGGCTGGTGCAGCCTTCGACTTTGGCGGTGCTCAATGCTGAACTGGCGCGCTATCGCACCGTGTTCACGAGCAACTATGACCTGCTCAACTATTGGGCGCTACAGCACCCGGGCGAAGCCATCGACGATCTGTTCAACGGCCCGGACGCGAGTTTCGACCTGAGCCAGAGTGCCACGGACAAACCGCGCCTGCTGTACCTGCACGGTGGTCTGCATCTGGTGCGCAATCAGGACGGCGCCGCACGCAAACTGACCTCGACCGAGGGCACCCTGCTCGGCAGTTTCGCCATCAACAATACGATCAAGACGCTGGATGACGTGCCGCTGTTCGTCACCGAAGGGCCGAGCGCCGACAAGCTCAAGACCATCCGTAGCTCGGATTATCTGTCGTTCTGCTATGAGCAATTACTGGCCCATGGCGACAGCCTGTGCATCTTCGGCCATGCCTTGGGCGAGCAGGATGCGCATCTGGTGCGCGCGCTGCGGTTGGCTAACCCGAAGCGCGTGGCGATCTCGATTTACCCGCGCAGCGCGGCGTTCATCCAGCATCAGAAGCGTCACTACGCCAAGGTGTTTGAGGGTACCGGGGTTGAGTTGCGGTTCTTTGATGCCAAGAGCCATGCCCTCGGTGATCCGAAATTGTCGGTACCGGTTGAGGTTTGAATCAAGATCAAAAGATCGCAGCCTGCGGCAGCTCCTACATGAGAATGCGTTCCAACTGTAGGAGCTGCCGAAGGCTGCGATCTTTTGATTTCAAAGGCTCATGCTCTGAGCTCAGAGGACAGGCAGGGTCTTGTCCTTGATGACTTTGGTCGGGCCGTTGGCCTTCACGCTGGCAATGCCCTTGTCACAAGCGCCGTCCGATGAATACGACTCGCTGCTGCCGATGACCTGATGATTGGCCGCTTTGAGGTTGAAATACGGATGGCCATCCCTGGTCGACTTTTTCTCGTAGCGCTCATCCAGCGGGCTGTTGGCCTGCACCGAGGCGATGCCGCCGTCGGCACCGGCGCGGGTGCTGTAGAGCTCGCTGGTCAGAATCGTTTCGGCGTTCGCCGCTTTCAATACGAACCTGAATTGGCCATTACTGCTTTTGCTCACTTCGTACCATCCGGACATGCCTGTTCCTCCGTGGGGGCGATTGAAAGATCTCGCGCTTCAGAGTAAAGACCAGCTCTCGCGGTCTGTCGCCTGCGCCGACTGCAAGCAGCAAGCTGCAAGCTGCCTCTCAAGGCATATAGCCGTCGGCGCGCAGCAGGGTTTCCAGGCAATGTTCGCTGATGTGGTAGAAGGCTTTCAGCTCTGCGATCTTCGCCAACAGCTGCGACGGATCGACCGGCTCGGCGCGTTTCACCGCGAGAATCATCTTGTTCTTGTTGGTGTGTTCCAGCGAGATAAATTCGAACACCTTGGTCTCGTAACCGCAGGCTTCGAGGAACAACGCACGCAAGCTGTCGGTGACCATTTCCGCCTGCTGGCCGAGGTGCAAACCGTATTGCAGCATCGGCTTGAGCAGCGCCGGGCTCTGGATCTGCAGGCGGATCTGTTTGTGGCAGCACGGCGAGCACATGATGATTGACGCGCCCGAGCGGATGCCGGTGTGGATCGCATAATCGGTAGCGATGTCGCAGGCATGCAGGGCGATCATCACGTCCAGCTCGCTCGGCGCCACCGTGCGCACGTCACCACATTTGAACACCAGCCCCGGATGCTCGAGCTTCGCCGCTGCGGCATTGCACAGGCTGACCATTTCTTCGCGCAGCTCGACGCCGGTGACTTCGCCCTCGGCCTTCAGGGTGTTGCGCAGGTAGTCGTGAATGGCGAACGTCAGGTAACCCTTGCCCGAACCGAAATCGGCGACCCGCACCGGTTTGTCCAGCGCCAGCGGCGACGAGGTCAAGGCGTGACTGAACACTTCGATGAACTTGTTGATCTGCTTCCACTTGCGCGACATCGCCGGGATCAGTTCATGCTGAGCGTTGGTCACGCCCAGGTCCTTGAGGAACGGTCGGCTCAGTTCGAGGAAGCGGTTTTTCTCGCGGTTGTGCTCGGCGGACGGCGCTTCGCGCAATTGCTGAGGCTTGCTCTTGAACAGCGAAGGCTTGCCCTTTTTGCTGTATTCCAGCTGCGCTTCGTCGGTCAATGCCAGCAAGTGCGCATTCTTGAACGAGCTCGGCAACAGCCCGGCAATCAGCGCCACGCCCTCGCTCAGCGGCAGGTTCTTGGTGATGTCGCGGGTCTTGTAGCGATAAACGAAAGACAGACACGGCTGCGCCTTGACCATCACCGGTTTGACAATGACCCGCTGCAGATCCGCCTCTTCACCGACGTACTTGGCCAGCACCAGCTTGATGAAGCCATTGTCGTCGAGGCTGGTTTGCAGCAGCTCGATAAACTGGGCGTGGTGATCGGCGGCCGGTTTGGCGGACGGCGCGGAAGAAGCGGAAACGGACATGGACAAACGGCCTCGGACGGGCGGAATCGGGAATGGCGGGTATTTTAGGGGGGATGGGGGCTGGGGACACCCTCTTATTTACCCAACGGTTCAGAAGCCCCTCACCCCAGCCCTCTCCCGGAGGGAGAGGGGGCCGACCGAGGTGTTCTGTCGAGTTACGCCGACCTGAAATGCCGAGTCGAACTCAGGTTCTCAATCCATAGTCGACTCGGACGTTCAGGTCGGTGTCGAGCAAAAGACACCTCGGTCGGCTCCCTCTCCCTCCGGGAGAGGGCTGGGGTGAGGGTCTGGGGCTCAAGTGAAAAGCCATATCAGCCCAACACCACCAACCGATTCGGCAACTCGTTCCTCAACTGCGTCACCGGCACATGCACCTTCAACAACTCGCCACAGGCCTCTACGCACGTCACAAACCCTTCCAGCGTGCGCCCCTGCCGCACTTGCTCGGTAAACGCCGCGACGATCGCATCCCAGTTGCTGTTATCCAGTCGTTTGGAAATCCCCTCGTCCACCAGAATCTCCACATAGCGCTCAGCCTCGCAGACGAAAATCAGCATGCCGGTGCTGCCCACGGTGTGGTGCAGGTTCTGCTCAAGAAACTGCCGCCGCGCCAGGTTGGAGGCGCGCCAGTGGCGCACGCGGCGCGGCACCAGATGGGTGGTGATCTTCGGCAGACGGAACAGCAGGCAGAGGACGATGAACATGCCCCATTGCACCAGCAACAGACTGCGCAGGGTCAGCCAGCCCGTGAGGTAGTGGACGATGCCCGGCAACACCAGCGCCAGCAAGCTGGCCCAGAGCAGCGGGATGTACGCATAGTCATCGGCGCGGGCAGCCAGCACCGTGACCAGTTCGGCGTCGGTGTCACGTTCGACCCGGGCAATGGCCTCGGCGACTTTGCGTTGTTCGTGTTCAGTCAGTAATGCCATGTCGAAAAGTGCCTGCTCATTATTCTTTTGATCTCACCAGCCGCCGGACGAGCCGCCGCCGCCGAAACTGCCCCCGCCACCGCTGAAGCCACCGCCTCCACCGCCGCCACCAAATCCGCCGCCACCGCCGAAACCGCCCCCTCCTCCGGAGCCGCCCCGACCGGCAGGCAGGATACCGAGCATCTGGCAGACAAACACCGTCAGGATGAACAACATCACCAGAAACATGAACAGCGCCGGATGCCGCGAGATGAAATCATCCGCCGGGTCGCCGCTGGATTCGTACACGGTGGACGGCTCATCGAGCGGATTGCCACCGAGCACCACCAGCATCGCCGCAACGCCGTCGCTGATGCCTTTGCTGAAGTTGCCGGCTTTGAACGCCGGGGTGATGACCTGATGAATGATCACCGACGACTGCGCATCGGTCAGGCGATCTTCCAGGCCATAGCCGACCTCGATGCGCAGTTTGCGCTCGTCACGGGCGACGATCAGCAAGGCGCCGTTGTTCTTGTCCTTCTGGCCGATGCCCCAGTGCCGGCCGAGCTGAACGCCGAAGTCCTCGATGGTGGTGCCCTGCAGATCCGGCAGCGTGACCACCACCAATTGCTCGCCGGTGGCCTGTTCGTGCGCCTGCAATTGCTGGCTCAACTGCGCGCGCACCGTTGGCTCGAGCATTTGTGCCTGATCGACCACGCGTCCGCTCAGCGGCGGAAACGTCAATTCGGCCCGGGCGCTGACGGCGAACAGCCACAGCATCAGCACCAGGCCCAGTTTCAACACACGCATGGGCAACCTCGAATCAGAATTTCACTTCCGGGGCCTTTTCCGCGCCGGGCGTGGTGGCTTCGAAGGTTTCGCGCATCGGCAGATCGCTGTACATCACGCTGTGCCACAGGCGCCCGGGGAAGGTGCGGATCTCGGTGTTGTATTTCTGCACCGCCAGAATGAAATCGCGACGGGCGACGGCAATACGATTTTCCGTGCCTTCGAGTTGCGACTGCAGGGCGAGGAAGTTCTGGTTGGCCTTCAGATCCGGGTAGCGCTCCGAGACCACCATCAAACGGCTCAACGCGCCGGTCAGTTGATCCTGCGCCTGCTGGAACTGCTTGAGCTTCTCGGGATTGTCGAGGGTGCTGGCATCGACCTGAATCGACGTCGCCTTGGCCCGCGCCTCGATCACTGCGGTCAGGGTTTCCTGTTCGTGGGCCGCGTAGCCCTTCACGGTTTCCACCAGATTGGGAATCAGGTCCGCGCGGCGCTGGTACTGGTTCTGCACCTGGCCCCATGCGGCTTTCGCCTGTTCGTCGAGGGTCGGGATATTGTTGATGCCGCACGCAGTCAACAGCGTGGCGAACACCAGCAACGTGGCGACCTGTAGCCGTGAACGATAGGTTGGGCTGATATTCATTGCAGTGATGCTCCATGACACATTTGATTTAAAAACCGAGCGCTGGGCATTCCCGGCCAGCGGTTGGGGCATAATCGGCGCCGCCACTGGCATGCGACGGGTTAATCGGCTAAAAAGTGCCCTTCGCGTTCACGTTGCCGCTGTCGGCGCGGTTTTCCGGCTCAGGTTTTGAGCTGGCACCCGAACAACAATAGTCGCTCCCTACATTTTGGCTGGCCGGTGTTGCCTCACCGTTTGGGCCCTTGAGAAAAAATTCATGAAGAAGCTGTGTTTGCTGGGTCTGTTCGTCAGCCTGGCCAGTCATCAGGTACTGGCCGCCACGACCCCGGTACCTCTGGAGAACAAGGACGCTTTCATCAGCAATCTGATGAAACAAATGACCCTCGACGAGAAGATCGGCCAGTTGCGCCTGATCAGCATCGGCCCGGAAATGCCCCGCGAGCTGATCCGCAAGGAGATCGCCGGCGGCAACATCGGTGGCACGTTCAACTCGATCACCCGCGCGGAAAACCGTCCGATGCAGGACGCTGCGATGCGCAGCCGCCTGAAGATTCCGATGTTTTTCGCGTACGACGTCATCCACGGTCATCGTACGATTTTCCCGATTCCGCTGGCCCTAGCGTCGAGCTGGGACATGGACGCCATCGGCCAGTCCGGACGTGTTGCTGCGAAAGAAGCCGCCGCCGACAGCCTCGACATCACCTTCGCGCCGATGGTCGATATCTCCCGCGATCCGCGCTGGGGCCGCAGCTCCGAAGGTTTCGGTGAAGACACTTACCTGACCTCGCGCATCGCCAAAGTCATGGTCAAGGCCTATCAGGGCGAGACCCCGAGCGCCGCCGACAGCATCATGGCCAGCGTCAAGCACTTCGCCCTGTACGGCGCGGTCGAGGGCGGTCGCGACTACAACACCGTCGACATGAGCCCGGTGAAGATGTACCAGGATTACCTGCCGCCGTACCGTGCCGCGATCGATGCAGGCGCCGGTGGTGTGATGGTGGCGTTGAACTCGATCAACGGTATTCCGGCCACCGCCAACACCTGGCTGATGAACGACCTGCTGCGCAAGGACTGGGGCTTCAAGGGCCTGGCGGTCAGCGACCACGGTGCGATCTTCGAACTGATCAAGCACGGCGTTGCTCGCGACGGTCGCGAAGCGGCGAAGCTGGCGATCAAGGCCGGCATCGACATGAGCATGAACGACACGCTCTACGGGAAAGAGCTGCCGGGGTTGCTCAAGTCCGGCGAAATCGAACAGAAAGACATCGATAACGCTGTGCGCGAAGTGCTCGCGGCCAAATACGACATGGGCCTGTTCAAGGACCCGTACCTGCGCATCGGCAAGGCTGAAGATGACCCGGCCGACACCTACGCCGACAGCCGCCTGCACCGCGCCGAGGCCCGTGAGGTGGCGCGGCGCAGTCTGGTGCTGCTGAAGAATCAGAACGAAACCCTGCCGCTGAAGAAAGACGCGAAAATCGCGCTGGTCGGTCCATTGGCGAAAGCCCCGATCGACATGATGGGCAGCTGGGCCGCCGCCGGGCGTCCGGCGCAATCGGTCACCTTGTTCGATGGCATGAGTGCGGTGATCGGCGACAAGGCCAACCTGATCTACGCCCGTGGCGCCAACATCACGGGCGACAAGAAGGTCCTCGACTACCTGAACTTCCTCAACTTCGACGCCCCGGAAGTGGTCGATGACCCGCGCCCGGCCAACGTGCTGATCGACGAAGCAGTCAAAGCCGCGAAAGACGCTGACGTGATCGTCGCCGCAGTCGGCGAATCCCGTGGCATGTCTCACGAATCCTCAAGCCGTACTGACCTCAACATCCCGGAAACACAGCGCGAATTGATCCGCGCGCTGAAAGCCACTGGCAAACCGCTGGTGCTGGTGTTGATGAACGGCCGCCCGTTGACGATTCTCGAAGAGAACCAGTCGGCCGACGCGATTCTGGAAACCTGGTTCAGCGGCACCGAGGGCGGCAACGCCATCGCCGACGTGCTGTTCGGCGACTACAACCCGTCGGGCAAACTGCCGGTCACTTTCCCGCGCTCCGTGGGCCAGATCCCGACCTACTACAACCACCTGAGCATTGGTCGACCGTTCACGCCGGGCAAACCGGGCAACTACACCTCGCAGTATTTCGATGACACCACCGGCCCGCTGTTTCCGTTCGGTTACGGCCTGAGCTACACCACGTTTGCTCTGAGCGACATGGCGCTGTCGTCGACCACGCTGAACGCCACGGGCAAGCTCGACGCCAGCGTCATGGTCAAGAACACCGGCAAGCGTGACGGCGAAACCGTGGTGCAGTTGTACATCCAGGACGTCACCGGCTCGATGATCCGCCCGGTGAAAGAACTGAAGAACTTCCAGAAGATCATGCTCAAGGCCGGCGAACAGAAAGTCGTGCACTTCACCATCACCGAGGACGACCTGAAGTTCTACAACGCCCAGCTCAAATACGCAGCCGAGCCTGGCAAGTTCAACGTGCAGATCGGCCTGGATTCGCAGGCGGTGACGCAGCAGAGCTTTGAACTGCTGTAACCCATGAAAGCAAAAGATCGCAGCCTTCGGCAGCTCCTACAGGGTGTACACCCTGCCATTGTAGGAGCTGCCGAAGGCTGCGATCTTTTGATCTTGCTTCAACCGCGTCTATCGAGAATATTCACCACCAACCGATCCACCCAGCCCCACACCCGCTGCTTCACCCGCCGCCACAACGGTCGGCGCTGCCATTCTTCCAGGCTGACCAACTGACTCAGTCCGAAGTCCTTGACGAAACTCGTCTCCACCGCTGCCGTAAGGGCTGGATCGAGCGCCTCCAGATTCGCCTCCAGATTGAAGCGCAAATTCCAGTGATCGAAGTTGCATGAGCCAATGCTCACCCAATCGTCCACCAGCACCATTTTCAGGTGCAGAAAGCACGGCTGGTATTCGAAGATCTGCACCCCGGCCTTGAGCAGGCGCGGGTAGTAGCGATGCCCGGCGTAGCGCACCGAAGGGTGATCAGTGCGCGGCCCGGTCAGCAACAGACGCACATCGACACCGCGCGCAGCGGCTTTGCGCAGCGAGCGACGAATCTGCCAGGTTGGCAGAAAGTACGGCGTGGCCATCCAGATGCGTTGCTGGCCGCTGTTCAAGGCGCGGAACAGCGACTGCAGAATGTCGCGGTGCTGACGGGCGTCGGCATAAGCGACGCGGCCCATGCCCTCGCCCTTGTCCGGCACACGCGGCAGGCGCGGCAAACCGAAATGCGCGGCCGGGCGCCAGGCGCGGCGGTAACGGTTGGCGATCCACTGGCGATCAAACAGCAATTGCCAGTCGAGCACCAACGGGCCGCTGATCTCCACCATCACCTCATGCCATTCGCTGACATCATGACCCGGCGTCCAGAATTCATCGGTCACGCCCGTGCCGCCGACCACCGCGAGGCATTGATCGACCAGCAGCAATTTACGATGATCTCTGTAGAAGTTGCCGACCCAGCGCCGCCAGCTCAGGCGATTGTAGAAACGCAGCTCGACGCCGGCCTGGGTCAGGCGCTGACGCAACGTCAGTGTGAAAGCGAGACTGCCGTAATCATCGAACAGGCACCGGACGCGCACTCCGCGCTCGGCCGCCGCGACCAGCGCCTGGACGATGGCTTCGGCGCAGGCACCGGCCTCGACCAAGTACAGCTCCAGTTCGATCTGCTCCCTGGCCCCGGCAATGTGCTCGAGCATCCGCGGAAAGAATTGCGGGCCGTCGATCAACAACTCGAAACGGTTGCCGTCACGCCAGGGAAACACCGCACCGCGCATGTCAGCGCGCCGTGAAGATCAGCACCGCACCCACCGGCACCGACAGACTGATCGCCGACAGGTCGGCGAGTTTGCGCAGGCTTTCCAGGCCCGGCGCCAGATCGAAATCCTCGGCGTTGATCACCAGCGGCTCCAGCGTCACCACTTGAAAACGCCGATCATCGAGACGGGTGGCGAGCAACTCGGCCGGGTACTCGTGCTGCTTGCCGTGCAGGCTGACGGTCAGCGGCAGGCGTAATTCCAGCTGCGCGCCGGGGGCCAGATCGTTGATCGGGCGCAGGTCGAGCTGCGTGGTGATGGTCGCTTCGGGAAACTGCGCAATCTGGAACAGCTCCTTGCGCATGCGTTCATCACGCAAGGGAATGCCACTGTTGATCGATTCGAGCTCGACTTCGACTTCGGCGCGACCGTTGGGATCGACCTTGCCGTGCAGCACCAGAAAGCGCTGCACTTCCGACACGCTGGCATTTTTGGTGCTGACGAACGACAGCCGCGACGATTCTCCGTCCAGATACCAATTGGCCTGGGCCGGCAGTGCCGCGGCGGTCAACAGCAGAATGGCGAAGACTGTATAGAGGGAGCGGTTGAACATTGAACACTCGTGGGGGCGATAAACCTGCACGAACCTTAACCGCCCATGGGTTTATTGCAACATCAAGATCAAAAGATCGCAGCCTTCGGCAGCTCCTACAGGATTGTGCACGCTCTGTAGGAGCTGCCGAAGGCTGCGATCTTTCAAGGCTGTAAGCGGCAGCCCTGGCGTTCGCTCAGCCAATGCGCGCTGTTGCTGCGGCCCATGCCGCTAACGGTGACGGTTTTGCTGGAGGGCTCATCGATGAAGGTATTTGTTGGCAGCCACTGCTTCACATAGCCGCGGCAATACCCGGCATCGTTGTTCATCACATAACGGCACGAGCAATATTCCTTGGCGGTGTAGGCGCTGATGATGTCCGGGAACGCCCAGAGATTTTCCCGTTCATACCAACCCCAGCCGAGCAGCACCACCAGCAGCAACAATAGAAAGCGCTTCATGGCCGTACCGCCTGCAACACGCGTTTGAGCAGTTCATTGTGCTGATAGCTGCCGTCGCGATCATCGGCGTAACGCACGATCACCAGCTTCTGGCTGGGCATCACGTACAGCGCCTGGCCCCAGTGGCCGAGGGCGGCGAAGGTGTCGGGTGGGGCGTCGGGCCATGGTGATGTGGCGCCGTCGACAGGACGATTGAGCCACCAATGGCCGCCCGGCACGGCTTCGTCCTGCTGCGCCTTGTAGCCGGCAAAAGGTGTGAGGTTGAACGTTACCCAATCTTCGGGCAGCAACTGCCGATCGTTCCAGCGCCCGCCGCGCGCCATCAACAGACCGACCCGCGCCAGATCCCGTGCAGTGAGATAAGCATAGGACGAGGCGACAAAAGTAGCGCGGGCATCGCTTTCCCACACGGCGTGGCGAATGCCCAACGGCTCGAACAATGCTGTCCACGGATAATCGGCATAACGCTGCGCGCCGACCATGCTTTTCAGCGCGGCGGCGAGCAGGTTGCTGTCGCCGCTGGAGTAACGGAACGCCTGACCCGGTGCCGCGTAAGCGTCGTGGTACGCAGTGAACGCGGCCATGTCGCGATGGCCCCGGGTGTAGAGCATCGCTACCACGGAAGATTTCAGCGGGGCGTATTCGTAGTCTTCCTGCCAGTCCAGACCAGAGGCCCAGTTCAGTAGATGGCCGAGGGTGATCGCCGGGTGTTTTTCCAGCGCCGGGTAGAACTTCAGGGCCGGGTCGTCGAGTTTGAACCGGCCTTCGCCGTAGGCCACACCGAGGACCGTGGCCATCAGGCTTTTGCTGATCGACCAGGTCAGATGTGGGGTCTGTTCGGTGGTTGGCCCGGCGTAGCGTTCGTAGATGATCTGGCCGTCGTGGATGATCAACAAGGCGTCGGTGCGGATGCCTTTGCGGGTGGCGTCGTTGCGGGGCGGGAAGGCGTAGTTTTCCAGCGCCTCGACGGCGGGGCCGGTGATCTGCGCGGCGGTTGGCCACTGTTCGGCGGGCCATTGTTCGGCCCGGGCGGTGAGGCTGAACAGCAAGAGGAGCAGGGACAGGCCTTTGAACATGGTGGGGGCTCTGGGAATCAACCTGCTGAGCCTAGTCTGGGTTCATGACAGGTGTGTGGCGCTTCTTGAATGGCTATCGCGAGCAGACTCACTCCTACAGTTGATCGCACACCAACTGAACAAACGTCCGGCCGGATTGTTCGGCGCTTGCCGACTGGCCTCGGCGTACCCGGCCAGCAGCGCCAGGTCTGTCATATAAGCATCACCGAACGTTCATGGCGATGACACCGGGGCTACATAGCCTGACTTTGCACAACACGGCTGCATAAAGAAAGTCGATCGGCTGCAACCCACGACGGGTTCAAGGCCCGTACGGAGATTCACATGACGCAAATCGCCCGCATCAGCGACACCGGCAATGAACGCCGCCTGCAAGCCGAACGCCTGGTCGGCGCCCAAGCGTTGCAGCAAGCCCAGGCCCTGCGCTTCGCCGTCTTCAGTGGCGAGTTCAACGCCAAATTGAAAGGCGCGGAACTGGGTCTGGACATGGATGATTATGATGTTCACTGCAGCCACATCGGCGTGCGTGATCTGAACACCGGGCGCCTGGTGGCGACCACGCGTCTGCTCGATCACACTGCCGCCAGCAGCCTCGGCAAGTTCTACAGCGAAGAAGAATTCAGCCTGCACGGCCTCGCCCATCTGCAAGGCCCGATCCTCGAAATCGGCCGCACCTGCGTCGATCCGGCGTATCGCAACGGTGGCACCATCGCCGTGCTCTGGGGTGAATTGGCCGAAGTGCTCAATCAGGGCGGCTACAGCTACCTGATGGGTTGCGCGAGCATCCCCATGCAGGACGGCGGCATCCAGGCCCACGCGATCATGCAGCGGCTGCGCGAACGTTATCTGTGCACTGAACACCTGCGCGCCGAGCCGAAAAATCCGCTGCCGACGCTGGATATTCCGTCCAACGTCATTGCCGAAATGCCGCCGCTGCTCAAGGCCTACATGCGCCTCGGTGCGAAGATCTGCGGCGAGCCGTGCTGGGACGAAGACTTCCAGGTCGCCGACGTGTTCATCCTGCTCAAGCGCGACGAACTCTGCCCGCGCTACGCCAGGCACTTCAAGGCGGCGGTGTGATGAGCCGGTTGCGGGTGTACGCGCGAATCGCGCGAGTGCTGCTGGTGGTGACGCTGGGGCTGACCATGGCCAGCGTCTTCGGCGTGTTCGAACGCATCGGTCTGGCGCACTCGATGGAGCGTCGCCAGCGCTGGTCGCGTTTCTTCATGGCACGGCTGAGCAACGCCCTGCCCTTTCGCGTGAGCGTCCATGGCGAGCTGCCGAAACAGCCGATGCTGTGGGTGAGCAATCACGTGTCGTGGACCGACATTCCGCTGCTGGGCATGCTCACGCCGCTGTCGTTTCTGTCCAAGGCCGAAGTGCGCACCTGGCCGGTGGCCGGCTGGCTCGCAGCCAAGGCCGGCAGCCTGTTCATCCGCCGTGGATCGGGCGACAGCCAGTTGATCCGCAAGCAGATGACTCGCCACTTGCAAACCGAACATGCACTGCTGATGTTCCCGGAAGGCACCACCACCGACGGCCGCTCGCTGCGCACCTTTCACGGTCGCCTGCTGTCGGCGGCGATCGATTCGGAGGTGATGCTGCAACCGGTGGCAATCCGTTACCTGCGTAATGGTGAGATCGATGCGCTGGCGCCGTTCATTGGTGACGATGATTTGCTCTCGCATTTGATGCGCCTGTTCAGCCATGACTGCGGCGATGTCGAAGTGCATCTGCTCAAACCGATTTCCTGTCAGGGCCGCGAGCGCGCGGCGCTGGCGTTCGAAGCGCAGCAGGCGGTGCAGAAGGTGTTGTTTGGCGAGGTCGCAAAACCTGCAGAACCGCGTCGCACAGGCGACCTGATTGCCGCCTGAAAACACACCTCTCCCCTGTGGGAGCGAGCCTGCTCGCGAAAGCGGTGTCTCAGCCAATGTAGATGCTGAATGACACGCCGCCTTCGCGAGCAGGCTCGCTCCCACATTCAGATCTTCAGTGGATCAGAGTTCTGGGCGAAATCCTGCAGCTGCGGGTAGAACAAACTGAAGTCTTCGCTCAACGGCTCATACAACCGTCGCAACTCCGCCATCGCCCCGGCCAACTCTTCAGGCCTCGTCAACCGCCGCGAGATCCCGCGCAGGACCTGCTCCAGCACGGCAAATTCGCGATACGAACCCAGCCAGTCATTGGCAACCATGTGCGGCGCGATCTTCGCCAGCCGTTCCGGCAATTGCCGCTCGCGGGACAGCACCCGATAGACGTCTGCGGTGAACTGTTCCAGCGGTTGATCGGCATACAAACGCCAGTCCCGCGCCAGGCAGTGATCGAAAAACACATCGAGGACGATCCCGGCGTAGCGCCGCCGCGTTTCGGTAAACCGCCCCAGGGCAATGTCCACCAGCGGATGGCGATCAGTGAACACGTCGATCCGCCGATGCAGCGCAATCGCCGCTTCCACCTCCGGGTCGAACTCGCCCTGCAGCCGACCTTTGACGAAGTCGCCATACAGGCTGCCGAGTAACTGACCGGGGCGCTGGCCGCCGAGATGCAAATGCGCGAGATAGTTCATGGGCGCAGCTTAGCACTGGGTTCGAACATTCAGCACGCTTGTATCGTTATAACCCGATATAGCGATTTACAAGATCCTCAGACCATTTTCATATTGGTATATCGCGATCCAACGATTTAAAGTTCGCTTCATCGCGATATATCGCCACTGCCACCACGAGCCCACGCCATGAACCTCGACCTCGACGAAATAATAAAAGCCCTGGCGCACCCAGTACGGCGAGACATCCTCAACTGGCTGAAAGACCCGAAAGGCGAATTCCCCGAGCAGTTGCACAACCACGAATACGGTATATGCGCCGGGCAGATCGATCAGCGTTGCGGCCTGTCGCAGTCGACCGTGTCGGCACACCTGGCGACCCTGCAGCGGGCCGGGCTGATCAGCAGCCAGAAGGCCGGGCAGTGGCATTTTTTCAAACGTAACGAGGACGTCATCCAGGCGTTTCTCAGCACCCTCAGTAAAGAGCTCTGACCCTTAACGTCAGCCAGCCGACAAGGAAACCTGCATGCCCCTTTCGCTCCTCATTCTGGCCCTGAGCGCCTTCGCCATCGGCACCACCGAGTTCGTCATCATGGGCCTGCTGCCCGACGTGGCGGCGGATCTCGGTGTGTCGATTCCCGGCGCCGGCTGGCTGGTCACCGGTTACGCCCTGGGCGTGGCCATCGGTGCACCGTTCATGGCGCTGGCCACCGCGAAGCTGCCGCGCAAAGCCGCGCTGGTGGCGTTGATGGGCATCTTTATTGTCGGCAACCTGCTCTGCGCCATCGCCAGCGACTACAACGTGCTGATGTTTGCCCGGGTGGTCACGGCGCTGTGTCACGGTGCGTTCTTCGGCATCGGTTCAGTGGTGGCGGCCGGTCTGGTGGCGCCGAACAAACGTGCCTCGGCGGTGGCCTTGATGTTCACCGGTCTGACGCTGGCCAATGTGTTGGGCGTGCCGCTGGGCACCGCATTGGGTCAGGAAGCCGGCTGGCGTTCGACCTTCTGGGCGGTGACCGTCATCGGGGTGATCGCCCTGATCGGCCTGATCCGCTTTCTGCCGGCCAAGCGTGACGAAGAGAAACTCGACATGCGCGCTGAACTCGCCGCCCTCAAAGGCGCCGGCATCTGGCTGTCGCTGAGCATGACCGCGCTGTTCGCCGCCTCGGTTTTCACCTTGTTCACCTATGTCGCCCCACTGCTTGGCGAAGTCACCGGCGTGTCGCCGCGTGGCGTGACCTGGACGCTGATGCTCATCGGTCTGGGTCTGACTGTCGGCAACATCATCGGCGGCAAACTCGCCGATAAAGGCATGGCCGCCACGCTGATCGGCGTGTTCATCGCCATGGCCGTGGTGTCCACGCTGCTGAGCTGGACCAGCGTTGCGCTGATCCCGACCGAGATCACCCTGTTCCTCTGGGCCACCGCGTGTTTCGCCGCTGTGCCGGCGCTGCAGGTCAACGTGGTGACCTTCGGCAAGGCTGCGCCAAATCTGGTCTCGACCCTGAACATCGGCGCCTTCAACGTCGGCAACGCCCTCGGCGCCTGGGTCGGCGGCAGCGTTATCGCCCAGGGCTACGGCCTGACCAGCGTGCCATTGGCCGCCGCCGCACTCGCCGTACTGGCCCTGCTGGTGACCCTGATTACTTTCCGCCAGAACGGCAATGCCGAGCTGGCCGCTGCTTCCCACTGATCAACTTCCTTATTAACGAGAGGCTTTTAGACATGGCGACTATTTTCGACCCGATCAAACTTGGCGACATCGAGCTGAACAACCGCATCATCATGGCCCCGCTGACCCGCTGCCGCGCCGACGAAGGTCGTGTGCCGAACGCGCTGATGGCCGAATACTACGTGCAGCGCGCCTCGGCCGGCCTGATCCTCAGCGAAGCCACGTCGGTTACGCCGATGGGCGTGGGCTACCCGGATACCCCGGGCATCTGGTCCAACGATCAAGTGCGTGGCTGGGCCAACGTGACCAAGGCGATTCACGGCGCCGGCGGCAAGATTTTCCTGCAACTGTGGCACGTTGGCCGCATTTCCCACCCTTCGTACCTGAACGGTGAAGCACCGGTGGCGCCAAGCGCCATCCAGCCAAAGGGTCACGTCAGCCTGGTTCGCCCACTGGCCGACTATCCAACCCCGCGCGCCCTGGAAACCGCTGAAATCGCCGACATCGTCGACGCCTACCGCACCGGCGCCGAGAACGCCAAGGCCGCAGGTTTCGACGGCGTGGAAATCCACGGCGCCAACGGTTACCTGCTCGACCAGTTCCTGCAAAGCAGCACCAACCAGCGCACTGACCAGTACGGCGGCTCGCTGGAAAACCGTGCGCGCCTGCTGCTGGAAGTCACCGACGCGGCGATCGAAGTCTGGGGCGCGGGTCGCGTTGGTGTGCACCTGGCACCGCGTGCCGATTCCCACGACATGGGCGATGACAATCTCGCCGAGACCTTCACCTATGTCGCCCGTGAACTGGGCAAGCGCGGCATCGCGTTCATCTGCTCGCGGGAAAAAGATGGCGCCGACAGCCTCGGCCCACAACTGAAAGAAGCCTTCGGTGGCCCGTACATCGCCAACGAAAAATTCACGAAGGAAAGCGCCAACGAGTGGCTGGCCAGTGGTAAGGCAGACGCGGTCGCGTTCGGCGTGCCGTTCATTGCCAACCCGGATCTGCCGGCCCGTTTGCAGGCCGATGCGCCGTTGAACGAGCCGCATCCGGAGACTTTCTACGGTAAAGGTCCGGTGGGTTATATCGACTATCCGACGTTGTAAGCACGCTGTAGCGCAGAAATGTAAAAGCCCCGGACTTGTGAGAGTCCGGGGCTTTTCGTTGTTCGGCTTCAGATTTGTTGCGTGGCACCCGACGTAGCCCCTCACCCCAGCCCTCTCCCGAGGGAGAGGGAGCCGATTTGCAGAGCTTTCAGAACCTGAGTTCGGCGGGATATTTCAGGTCGGCGTCACTCGAAAGATCAGCTCGGTCGGTCCCCTCTCCCTCTGGGAGAGGGCCAGGGTGAGGGGAAAGCGGCGAAACACGGTTTCACAAGAGCTACACAATTTCCCTACAAAATGCATGGCTCGCTAGGTTTAAACTCCCCGCCGCGATCATCAGCCATGGCGGCTGATTGACATCTCCCCGGGCAATTGCGCATTTTGTTTCATTTGCGCAGGCTCGGGCTCAGGCGCAGCATGTCCAGCCCGGTGTCGACCCAGCGTTCAGCCTCGGCGTGCAATTCGAAGCTGTCCGGGGCCAGCAGCCAGCCGTACAGCAGGCCGTCGATATAGGCATGAATGCTGATGGCCGCGCGGGCAGTGTCGAGGTCTTCCGGCAACTGGCCGCGATTCACCGCATTACGCAGGGTCAGCCCGATGCGCAAGTTGCAATCGAGACTGGCCGTCCGGCGCTGCTGGCGCAGATCGCACATTTCATCGGTGAACTCGCACTTATGAAACAGAATTTCGTTGATGCGCCGGGTTTTCGGGTCCAGTGCAACTTGATGAAACAAATGAATCAGCAACTGCCGCATGCAGCCCAGCGGGTCCGGTTCGTCCTCGCTTTCGCTGGCCTTGGCCAGTTCGTCCAGCGGTTCGTGCAGGCTGTCGAGCATGGCCTGGACCAGATCGGCCTTGTTGCTGAAATGCCAGTAAATCGCGCCACGCGTCACGCCGGCGAGGGTCGCGATGTCCGCCAGGGTGGTGCGGGCAACCCCCCTTTCATAGAAGGCTTTCTCGGCCGCTTCCAGGATCTGGCTGCGGGTTTCCTGAGCTTCCTCTTTGGTACGACGGACCATGGCAGTAAAACCTCAAACAGGATGTTTCAGGGATGGCTGAATATCCGCTGAATAAAGAGGGGGCGATCTCTCGCGAATCGGCTCCCCGGCCTACAATTTCAAACCTCGCGCCACTTTTGATAACAGGGTGGGTACGCGGCACAGGTGTTTACAAACAACCATGAACGTAAGTATATTACTTAGCAAGCTACTTATCCACCCGGTGCCCGATTTTTACTCTTTCACACTTCTTGTGCGCTCCTTGCGCGCCTGACCCGAGGATCTTCATGCAATTCAAGCCAGCTGTTACCGCTCTGGTCACTGCCGTCGCCCTGGCATCGCTGCTCAGCGGATGTAAAAAGGAAGAAGCGGCCCCTGCCGCTCCGCCCCCTCAGGTCGGCGTCGTCACCCTGCAACCACAAGCCTTTACCCTCACCTCCGAGCTGCCGGGCCGCACCAGTGCGTTCCGCATCGCTGAAGTTCGCCCGCAGGTCAACGGCATCATCCTCAAGCGTCTGTTCAAGGAAGGCGCCGACGTCAAGGCCGGCCAGCAGCTGTATCAGATCGATCCATCGGTCTATGAAGCGACGCTGAAAAGCGCCGAAGCCAGCCTGCGTTCGACCAAGTCGATATCCGATCGCTACAAGCAACTGGTCGATGAGCAGGCCGTCAGCCGGCAGGAATACGACACGGCCCTGTCCAACCGTCTGCAATCGGAAGCGGAGTTGCAGAGCGCGCAGATCAACGTGCGTTATACCAAGGTCTATGCGCCGATCTCCGGCCGCATTGGCCGTTCTTCGGTCACCGAAGGCGCTCTGGTCAGCAATGGTCAGGCCGATGCGATGGCGGTGATTCAGCAGCTCGATCCGATCTACGTCGACGTGACTCAGTCTTCGGTCGAACTGCTGGAGCTGCGCCGAGAACTGGAAAGCGGCCGTCTGCAGAAGGCCGGCGACAACGCCGCGGCAGTCAAGCTGACCCTGGAAGACGGCAGCCAGTACAAGCTCGACGGCAAGCTGGAATTCTCCGAAGTCTCGGTTGACCAGACCACTGGCTCGGTGACCCTGCGCGCGGTGTTCCCGAACCCGGATCACACTCTGCTGCCAGGCATGTTCGTTCACGCCCAGTTGCAGGCCGGCGTCAACAGCGCAGCGATTCTCGCGCCGCAGCAAGGCGTGACCCGCGACCTCAAAGGCACCCCGACCGCACTGGTCGTCGGCGCCGACAACAAGGTCGAGCTGCGTCAGCTCAAGGCCAGCCGCACCGTCGGCAGCCAGTGGCTGATCGAAGACGGCCTGAAAGCCGGCGATCGTCTGATCACCGAAGGCCTGCAGTACGTCAAACCGGGCGTCGAGGTCAAAGCGACCGAGGCGACTAACGTCGGCACCAAGAACCCGGCCCCCGCACAGGCAGCTGACAAAGCCGCCGGCGGCAAAGGGGAGTAACCCATGTCAAAATTCTTCATCGACCGTCCGATTTTCGCCTGGGTAATTGCCCTGGTGATCATGCTGGTCGGGGCACTTTCGATCCTGAAATTGCCGATCAACCAATACCCGAGCATTGCGCCGCCGGCCATCGCGATCCAGGTGACCTACCCGGGCGCATCCGCACAAACCGTGCAGGACACCGTGGTCCAGGTCATCGAGCAACAGCTCAACGGTATCGACAACCTGCGTTATGTGTCGTCGGAAAGTAACTCCGACGGCAGCATGACCATCACCGCGACCTTCGAGCAAGGCACCAACTCCGACACCGCGCAGGTCCAGGTCCAGAACAAGCTGAACCTGGCCACCCCGCTGCTGCCGCAGGAAGTGCAGCAACAGGGTATCCGCGTGACCAAGGCAGTGAAGAACTTCCTGCTGGTGATCGGCGTGGTGTCGCGTGACGGCAGCATGACCAAGGACGACCTGTCCAACTACATCGTGTCGAACATGCAGGACCCGATCTCGCGGACCGCCGGTGTCGGTGACTTCCAGGTCTTCGGTGCGCAGTACGCGATGCGTATCTGGCTCGACCCGGCCAAGCTGAACAACTTCAACCTGACCCCGGTCGACGTGAAAAACGCCATTGCTGCGCAGAACGTCCAGGTTTCATCCGGTCAGCTCGGTGGCTTGCCTGCCGTGCAGGGCCAGCAACTGAACGCGACGATCATCGGCAAGACCCGTCTGCAGACTGCCGAGCAGTTCAAGGAAATCCTGCTCAAGGTCAACAAGGACGGCTCGCAGGTTCGCCTCAAGGACGTGGCTGAAGTCGGCCTCGGCGGTGAGAACTACGCGATCAGCGCCCAGTTCAACGGCAGCCCGGCGTCCGGTCTGGCGGTGAAACTGGCCAACGGCGCCAACGCCCTCGACACCGCCAAAGCACTGCGCAACACCATCGACAGCCTCAAGCCGTTCTTCCCGCAAGGCATGGAAGTGGTGTTCCCGTACGACACCACCCCAGTGGTGACCGAGTCGATCAAAGGCGTGGTGCACACGCTGGTCGAAGCGATCGCGCTGGTGTTCCTGGTGATGTTCCTGTTCCTGCAGAACTTCCGCGCCACCGTCATCACCACGATGACTGTGCCAGTGGTACTGCTCGGTACGTTCGGCATCCTCGCCGCCGCCGGTTTCAGCATCAACACCCTGACCATGTTCGGCATGGTGCTGGCCATCGGTCTGCTGGTGGACGACGCCATCGTGGTGGTGGAAAACGTCGAGCGGGTGATGAGCGAAGAAGGCTTGTCACCGAAGGAAGCGACGAAGAAATCCATGGGCCAGATCCAGGGCGCACTGGTCGGTATCGCCCTCGTGCTCTCGGCGGTACTGCTGCCGATGGCATTCTTCAGCGGCTCCACCGGTGTGATCTACAAGCAGTTCTCGATCACCATCGTGTCGGCCATGGCCCTGTCGGTACTGGTTGCCCTGATCTTCACCCCGGCGCTGTGCGCGACCATGCTCAAGCCGATTCCGAAAGGCGAGCACGGTACCCCGAAGAAAGGTTTCTTCGGCTGGTTCAACCGCAACTTCGACCGTGGCGTGCGCAGCTACGAGCGCGGCGTCGGCAACATGCTGACCCGCAAGGCTCCGTACCTGCTGGCGTACCTGCTGATCGTCGTGGGCATGATCTGGCTGTTCACCCGCATTCCGACCGCGTTCCTGCCGGAAGAAGACCAGGGCGTACTGTTCGCTCAGGTGCAGACCCCGGCCGGTTCCAGTGCCCAGCGCACGCAAGTGGTGGTGGATGAAATGCGTGAGTACCTGCTGCGTCCCAACAAGGACGGCGGTGAAGCGGACGCGGTGGCTTCGGTGTTCACCGTGACCGGCTTCAACTTCGCTGGCCGTGGGCAGAGCTCGGGTATGGCGTTCATCATGCTCAAACCGTGGGGCGAACGTAACGCCGATAACAGCGTGTTCAATCTCGCTGCGCGTGCCCAGCAACACTTCTTCAGCTTCCGTGACGCGATGGTGTTCGCCTTCGCCCCACCAGCGGTTCTGGAATTGGGTAACGCCACCGGTTTCGACGTGTTCCTGCAGGACCGCGCCGGTATCGGTCACGAAAAACTGATGGAAGCGCGTAACCAGTTCCTCGGCATGGCGGCGCAAAGCAAGGTGCTGACCCAGGTGCGTCCGAACGGCCTGAACGATGAGCCGCAGTTCCAGCTGGAGATCGATGACGAGAAAGCCAGTGCCCTCGGCATCACCATCAGCGACATCAACAACACCCTGTCGATCGCGCTGGGCAGTAGCTATGTCAACGACTTCATCGACCGTGGTCGGGTGAAGAAAGTCTACGTGCAGGGCCAACCGGACTCGCGCATGAGCCCGGAAGACCTGAAGAAGTGGTACGTGCGTAACGCCGAAGGCACCATGGTTCCGTTCTCGGCATTCGCCAAGGGCGAGTGGGTCTACGGTTCGCCGAAACTGGCGCGCTACAACGGTGTGGAAGCGGTCGAAGTCCTCGGGGCTCCGGCACCGGGCTACTCCACCGGTGAAGCGATGGCTGAAGTCGAAGCGATTGCCAAGAAGCTGCCGTCCGGTGTCGGTATTTCCTGGACCGGTCTGTCCTACGAGGAACGTCTGTCCGGCTCGCAAGCGCCAGCGCTGTACGCCCTGTCGTTGCTGATGGTGTTCCTGTGTCTGGCGGCGCTGTATGAAAGCTGGTCGATTCCGATCGCGGTCATGCTCGTGGTACCGCTGGGGATCATCGGTGCACTGATGGCCACCAGCCTGCGCGGTCTGTCCAATGACGTGTACTTCCAGGTGGGGTTGTTGACGACCATCGGTCTGGCGGCTAAAAACGCGATTCTGATCGTCGAATTCGCCAAGGAACTGCATGAACAGGGACGCAGCCTGCGTGAAGCGGCAATCGAAGCCTGCCGTATGCGTCTGCGCCCGATCATCATGACCTCGCTGGCCTTCGTTCTCGGTGTGGTACCGCTGGCGATTTCCACCGGCGCCGGTTCAGGCAGCCAACATGCGATCGGTACCGGCGTGATTGGCGGTATGCTCACGGCCACGATCCTGGCGATTTTCTGGGTCCCACTGTTCTTCGTTACTGTGTCGTCGATCGGTCAGCGCAAAAAGACCGACGCGGATGAGACTACTGAAACTCCTAAAGAGGCTGGCCAATGAGCAAGTCGCTACTCTCCATCGCAGTCGCCGCCTTCGTGCTGAGCGGTTGCTCGCTGATACCTGACTATCAGCAGCCTGAGGCTCCGGTCGCAGGCCAGTACCCGCAGGGGCCGGCGTATTCGCCGGCCCAGGCTCCGGCGCAAGCCGCGGCCGAACAGGGCTGGAAGCAGTTTTTCCATGACCCTGCCCTGCAACAGCTGATCCAGGTCGCTCTGGAAAACAACCGCGACCTGCGTGTCGCGGCGCTGAACATCGACGCTTACGCGGCGCAGTACCGCATCCAGCGCGCCGACCTGTTCCCGGCGGTGTCGGCCAATGCTGCCGGCAGCCGCCAGCGTCTGCCGGCCCGTGCCTCGCAGACCGGTGACTCGATGATCAGCAGTCAGTACTCGGCCACTGTCGGCGTCAGCGCTTACGAACTCGACCTGTTCGGCCGGGTGCGCAGCCTGAGCGAACAAGCGCTGCAACAATACTTCGCCACCGAAGAAGCACGCCGCAGCACGCAGATCAGTCTGGTGGCCAACGTCGCCAATGCCTATCTGACCTGGCAAGCGGACAAGGAACTGCTCAAGCTGACGCAGGACACCCTCGGTGCCTTCGAAGAAAGCTTCAAGCTGACCAGCCGCAGCAACGAAGTCGGTGTGGCTTCGGCCCTGGATCTGGCGCAGTCGCGCACTTCCGTGGAAAACGCCCGGGCACAATTGGCGCGTTACACCCGCCAGGTTGCACAGGACGAAAACAGCCTGACCCTGCTGCTCGGCACCGGTATTCCGGCCAATCTGCAAGCGGCCAAACCGCTGGCCGACGACCTGCTCAGCGACGTGCCGGCCGGTCTGCCTTCGGATCTGCTGCAGCGTCGTCCGGACATCCTGCAAGCGGAATACAACCTGAAGGCGGCCAATGCCAACATCGGCGCGGCCCGTGCAGCGTTCTTCCCGAGCATCAGCCTGACCGCCAACGCGGGCAGCCTGAGCCCGGACCTGTCGGGTCTGTTCAAGGGTGGTTCGGGGACGTGGCTGTTCCAGCCGCAGATCAACCTGCCGATCTTCAACGCCGGCAGCCTGCGCGCCAGCCTCGACTACGCCAAGATCCAGAAGGACATTGGCGTGGCGAACTACGAGAAGTCCATTCAGACGGCCTTCCAGGAAGTCGCCGACGGCCTCGCCGCCCGCCAGACCTACACCGAGCAGCTGCAAGCGCAGCGTGACTTCGTTCAGGCCAACCAGGATTACTACCGCCTGGCCGAACGTCGCTACCGCATCGGCGTCGACAGCAACCTGACCTTCCTCGATGCCCAGCGTCAGTTGTTCAGCGCGCAACAGGCGTTGATCACCGACCGCCTCGCGCAGCTGACCAGTGCGGTCAACCTGTACAAGGCCCTGGGTGGCGGCTGGAATGCGCAGACCGCGCAGAACGAACCGCTGAAAGAAGAAGCGCCGAAGATGAAGCTGTTCTGATCCTCGGCTGACTACATCAAGCCCACCTTATTGGTGGGCTTTTTGTTTTTTGAAGATCAAAAGATCGCAGCCTTCGGCAGCTCCTACAGGGAAATGCATTCCAAATGTAGGAGCTGCCGAAGGCTGCGATCTTTGCTTTTTGCTGTTCGATAACCGCCCAAAACCCGCTTTCAGCAATTGAATCCGAACACACAGGCCCTTCACCATTCGACCCAGAAAACCAATAACAACAAGGTTCGACACCATGCTCCAGCGCCCTGCCCCGCCTGGCTGACCGCCACCGCTGCATCTCAGACCTGCATCACACGTTGCCTGCGCCGCACTCGCCGCGACAGCGCAGCCGTTCGCCCTAAAAAAACAAGAGAGACCCAAGTCCATGACAGTTTTCCCTGTGCCCTACGCATTGCCCGTTGTGATCGCCCTGGCCGGCGCCGGTCTGGCCCTGCCAGCCAGCGCCGAAGAAAGCGGCTTCATCGAAGGCGCCAAGGTCAACCTCAACCTGCGCAACTTCTACATCAACCGCAACTTCACCAACCCGACCAAGGCCCAGGGCAAGGCTGAAGAGTGGACGCAGAGTTTCATTCTCGACGCCAAATCCGGCTTCACCCAAGGCACCGTCGGCTTTGGCATGGACGTACTCGGGCTGTATTCGATCAAGCTCGATGGCGGTAAGGGCACGGGCGGTACGCAGTTGTTGCCGCTGGACCATGACGGTCGCCCGGCGGACAACTTCGGTCGCACCAACGTCGCGTTCAAGGCCAGACTCTCGCAGACCGAAGTCAAGGTCGGCGAGTGGATGCCGGTATTGCCGATTCTGCGTTCGGACGACGGTCGCTCACTGCCGCAAACCTTCCGTGGCGGCCAGATCACCTCCAAGGAAATCGCTGGCCTGACCCTCTATGGCGGCCAGTTCCGCGCCAACAGCCCGCGCGACGACAGCAGCATGAGCGACATGTCGATGACCGGCAAAACCGCGTTCACGTCCGATCGTTTCAACTTCCAGGGCGGTGAATACCTGTTCAACGACAAGCGCACGCAGATCGGCTTATGGAACGCGCAGCTCAAGGACATCTACAGCCAGCAGTACCTCAACGTGCTGCACAGCCAGCCGCTCGGCGACTGGACGCTGGGCGCCAACCTCGGGTTTTTCTACGGCAAGGAAGATGGCAGCGCCCGCGCCGGCGATCTCGACAACAAGACCTGGTACGGGATGTTTTCCGCCAAATACGGCGGCAACACCTTCTACGTCGGCCTGCAGAAACTCACCGGCGACAGCGCGTGGATGCGGGTCAACGGCACCAGTGGCGGCACCCTCGCCAACGACAGCTACAACGCCAGTTATGACAACGCTCAGGAACGCTCCTGGCAACTGCGCCACGACTACAACTTCGCCGCCATGGGCATCCCCGGCCTGACCCTGATGAACCGCTACATCAGCGGCGACAACGTGCACACCGGGACGATCACCGACGGCAAGGAATGGGGCCGCGAATCGGAACTCGGTTACACGGTGCAGAGCGGCACGTTGAAGGATTTGAACGTCAGATGGCGCAACTCGACCATGCGCCGAGACTTCAGCAACAACGAGTTCGACGAGAACCGCTTGATCGTCAGCTACCCGATCAGCCTGCTATAAACACCGATCCTTGTAGGAGCTGCCGAAGGCTGCGATCTTTTGATCTTGTTTTTAAAGAATCAAAATCAAAAGATCGCAGCCTTCGGCAGCTCCTACAAGGGTACGCATTCCAACTGTGGGAGCGAGCCTGCTCGCGAAGGCGATGGCTCAGGCAACATCAATCCCGGGATTCAACACCCAATTCATCCCAAACCGATTCGGCCAAATGAAACGTCGCATTCGCTGCAGGGATGCCGCAGTAGATCGCGCTCTGCATGATCACTTCCTTGATCTCGCCACGGCTGACGCCATTATTGGCCGCGGCGCGCAGGTGCAGTTTCAGTTCGCCTTCGCGGTTCATGCCGATCAGCATGGCGATGGTGATCAGGCTGCGGGTGTGCCGGGGCAGGCCCGGGCGGGTCCAGATGTCGCCCCAGGCATGGCGGGTGATCATCTCCTGGAACTCCGAGTTGAACTCGGTCAGCGTGGTCAGGCTGCGGTCGACATGCGCATCACCGAGCACCGCGCGGCGCACTTGCATGCCTTCGTCGTAACGTTGTTTCTCGTCCACAAAATCTTCCTCACTGAGCCTGCAAAAACGCCAGCACTCGGTCGCTGAAATCGGCGCCAGCCTGCACGTTGGACAAATGCGCCGCATAGAACTCGGCGTACTCGGCGCCGCGCACATGGTCGCGGATGAAATGCCCGCCGGACGGCGGCGTTACTGCATCTTCGCTGCCGGCAATCACCAGCAACGGCACATTGATCGAAGCCAGTTGTTCACGGAAATCGGCATCGCGCACGGCGGCGCAGTTGGCCGCATAGCCTTGTGGATTGGTCGCGGCAAGCATGTCGGTAATCTTCTTTGCCGCCTCGGGATGGGCCGCCGAAAAATCCGGGGTGAACCAGCGCGCAATCGAAGCGTCACGTAGTGCAACCATCGCCGCCGGGCCGTCGCGCAATACGGTTTCGATGCGCGGATTCCACACCGACGGATCACCGATCTTCGCTGCGGTGTTGCAGACGATCAGCTTGTGCAAACGATGCCCGGCGTTGATACCCAGCCACTGGCCGATCAGTCCGCCCATCGATAGCCCGCAGAAATGCGCGCGCTCGATGTGCAGCGCATCGAGCAGACCGAGCACGTCGTGGCCCAGTTGCTCGATGCTGTAAGGCCCTTCGGTGACCAGCGATTGCCCGTGGCCGCGAGTGTCGAAACGCAGCACGCGAAAATGCTCGGTGAACGCCGGCATCTGCGCGTCCCACATGTGCAGGTTGGTGCCCAACGAGTTGGACAGCACCAGCACCGGCGCATCGGCCGGGCCCTCAATTTGATAGTGCAGTTCGCCATCGGCGAGTTGAACGAAAGCCACAGCCCTCTCCTTCAGACAGTCAAAGCGTTGTGTTCCGCCACCGCGCGCTCGACCCAGACTTGCGCCTGACCGAGGTAATGCGCGGGGTTCAAGAGATCATCCAGTTCAGCACCGCTGAGTTCGGCGGTGACCTGCGGCTCGTCAGCGAGCACGGCGCGCAAATGGCGTTGTTCGGCCACCGCGCGTTTGCAGCATTGTTCGAGCAGATGATGCGCGGTGTCGCGGCCCACTCGTTGCGCGAGGACGATACTCACCGCTTCGGCCAGCACCAGGCCTTGCGTCAACTCAAGATTGCGGGCCATGCGCGCCGCGTCGACCTCCAGGCCATCGGCGAGCAAACGCGCCTGCTGCAGCGACCCGGAAACCAAACAGCAGATCTCCGGCAGGGTTTCCCATTCGGCGTGCCACAGACCGAGGCTGCGTTCGTGCTCCTGTGGCATCGCGCTGAACAGCGTCGACACCAGCCCCGGCACGCGCGTTGCCGCGCCGATCAGCACCGCCGCGCCGACCGGGTTGCGCTTGTGCGGCATGGTCGATGAACCGCCCTTGCCCGGTGCGGCGGGCTCGAATACTTCCGCCGCTTCGGTCTGCATCAACAGGCTGATGTCGCGACCGAATTTGCCGAGACTGCCGGCAATCAAGCCAAGCACCGCGCCGAATTCGACGATGCGATCACGCTGGGTGTGCCACGGTTGCTCGGGCAGGCTCAGTTGCAGTTCTTCAGCCAGCGCTTGAGCAATCGGCAACGCCTGCTCACCTAACGCGGCGAGGGTTCCGGACGCGCCGCCAAATTGCAGCACCAACAGCCGCGGTTTCAGCTCTTGCAGACGCTGACGGCTGCGCGTGACGGCGCCCAGCCATCCAGCGATTTTCATCCCGAGAGTCACCGGCGTGGCGTGTTGCAGCCAGGTGCGCCCGGCCAATGGTGTGGTGGCGAAACGTTGCGCCTGAGCGGCCAGCGAGTCGGCCAGTTGCGCCAGTTCGCTTTCGATCAGCACCAACGCCTGGCGCAGTTGCAGGACCAGCCCGGAATCCATCACGTCCTGACTGGTCGCGCCCAGATGCACATAGCGCTCGGCTTCGGCATCGGTCGAGGCGATCTGTTTGCCCAACGCCTTGACCAGCGGAATCGCCGAATTGCCGGCCGTGGCAATCGCCTCGCCCAACGCGGCGAAGTCATACAGGCCCGCGTCGCATGCTGCGGCAATCGGTGCCACGGCAGATGAAGGAATCAACCCGACCCGCGCCTCGGCCCGGGCCAGCGCCGCTTCGAAATCGAGCATCGCCTGCAGCCGGCCCTGATCACAGAACACCTCGCGCATATCGCGGGCGGTGAAGTAGGCATCGAACAATTGATTGCCCGGTCGCTGAGTCATAAACAGTCCTTGCCGGCGCGGGCCTCGCAGCCCGCGCACATGAGTTTACAGATCGTGGTGCAAATACTTCGCCTGCTTGGGCAACCGCAGGCTGAACAGGAAGGCCACCGCCATCATCGCCGTGACGTACCAGTAGAAGGCGTTTTCCATGCCGCCGGCCTTGAGGCTCAGGGCCACAAACTCTGCCGAACCACCGAAGATTGCATTGGCCACCGCGTAAGCCAGACCGACACCAAGCGCGCGGACTTCCGGCGGGAACATCTCGGCTTTCACCAGACCGCTGATCGAGGTGTAGAAACTGACGATCGCCAGCGCCAGGGTGATCAGCACGAAGGCGAGAAACGGGCTACTGATGCTTTTCAGGCTGAGCAAAATCGGCACGGTGAACAGCGTGCCGAGGGCGCCGAACCAGAGCATCGAATTACGCCGGCCGATCTTGTCGGCGAGCATGCCGAACAGCGGCTGCATGCACATGTACAGGAACAGCGCGCCGGTCATGATGTAGCTGGCGGTCTTGGCGTGCATGCCGGCGGTGTTCACCAGGTATTTCTGCATGTAGGTGGTGAAGGTGTAGAAAATCAGCGAGCCGCCAGCGGTGTAACCAAGCACGGTGATGAACGCCGCTTTGTGGTCACGGAACAGTGCGGTGATGCTGCCGGCGTCCTTGTGCGCGCGGGTTTCTTCGTTGGTGGTTTCTTTCAGCGAACGACGCAGGAACAGCGAAATCAGCGCCGCCACCGCACCGACCACGAACGGAATCCGCCAGCCGTAGGCACGCAAATCTTCTTCAGTGAGGAATTGTTGCAGCACCACCACCAGCGACACCGCCAACAGCTGTCCGCCAATCAGCGTCACGTACTGGAACGAGGCGAAGAAACCGCGCTGGCCCTTGAGCGCGACTTCACTCATGTAGGTCGCGGTGGTGCCGTACTCGCCGCCCACCGACAGGCCTTGCAGCAAGCGCGCAAACAGCAACAGCACCGGCGCCCAGACGCCGATGTCCTTGTAGGTCGGCAGACAGGCGATCAGCAGCGAGCCGAAGCACATCATCAGGATCGAGATAAGCATCGAATTCTTGCGCCCGTGCTTGTCAGCGACGCGGCCGAAAATCCAGCCGCCAATCGGCCGCATCAGGAACCCGGCAGCGAACACGCCAGCGGTGTTGACCAGTTGCACGGTGGGGTTGTCGGAGGGGAAGAACGCCGGGGCGAAGTAGATCGCGCAGAAGGCGTAGACGTAGAAGTCGAACCATTCGACGAGGTTGCCGGACGAAGCGCCGACAATGGCGAAGATGCGCTTGCTGCGCTCTTCCCCGGTGTAATGGGAGGTGGGCGTTGTCATTGTTTTTTCACTCGATAGGGACAGTCACAGTCTAGACATACTTTGCAACAGTCCCGTTCCACATCCGGTATTGATCGTTCCCCTGTGGGAGCGAGCCTGCTCGCGAAGAGGGAGTGCCAGACGACATGTGTGCTGGCTGACCCACCGCTTTCGCGAGCAGGCTCGCTCCCACAGGGGATGGACGGTGTTCTTCAATAATCGAAGAACACCGTCTCGGCATCAGTGCCTTGCAGAATCACGTTCCACTGGTAAACACCGGACGCATCCTGCTTCGCCAGCAACGTTGCGCGACGCTCTGCCGGCACACACTCCAACAACGGATCAGCAACGTTCGCCGGCTCACCCTCAAAATAAATCCGCGTCAGCAAGTGCTTGACCAGACCACGGGCAAACACCAGCACCACCAGATGCGGCGCCTGGGTCGAGCCCTTCAAACCCGGCACGCTGCCCGGTTTGATCGTGGTGAAACGGAAGCGCCCTTCGGCATCCACCGGCACCCGGCCGAAGCCTTCGAAGTTCGGGTCGAGCGGTTTGTCCTGCTGATCTTCCGGGTGGTCGTACTTGCCGGCGGCATTGGCCTGCCAGACTTCCAGCATGGCGTCGTTGACGACATCACCATTGCCGTCGACCACCTGGCCGGTGATGGCCACGCGCTCGCCGAGGGTCAGCTCGTTGGCCAGGGTTTCGCGGTTCAGCCAGGTCAGGCCGATGTGGTAATACGGCCCGACGGTGTGGGACGTGGTCGCATAGAGCGTCATCTTATTTCTCCATCGGCGTGGCTTCACGGCCGCGCAGCACGATGTCCCAGCGGTAACCGAGGGCGTAGGACGGAATGGTTTTTTCCAGATCGAAGCTGGCGATCAGGCGTTCCTTGGCCGAGGTGTCCGGCACGCAGTTGTAGATCGGGTCATATGCCAGCAACGGGTCGCCGGGAAAGTACATTTGCGTGACCAGTCGGGTGAGGATGCTCGGCCCGAACAGGGAAAAATGGATGTGCGCCGGGCGCCACGCGTTGTGGTGGTTGCCCCACGGATAGGCGCCGGGCTTGATGGTCTGGAACTGGTACCAGCCGTCGGCATCGGTGACGGTGCGGCCAGTGCCGGTAAAGTTCGGGTCCAGCGGCGCGTCGTGCAGGTCGCGGGCATGGTTGTAGCGGCCAGCGGCGTTGGCCTGCCAGATCTCCACCAGAATCCCCGGCACCGGCAGGCCGTCTTCGTCGAGCACGCGGCCGTGAATGATGATGCGCTCGCCCAACGGCTCGCCAGCGTGCTGCGCGGTCAGGTCGTTGTCTTTCTCGGCAACGTGTTCGGCACCGATGGTCGGCCCGGTGATTTCCGACAGCGAATGCGGCAGAAACACCAGCGGCTTGGACGGCGAGCGCAGGTTGGTGGATTGATACGTCGGGTGCAGGTACTCAGGCTGAGTGCCTTCCTGCGGGCGACGGTAACCAGGCTTGTCAGACATTTCGCTTTCCTCTGTTCTTTTTCGTCACGGCTCGCGTCAGACGCGTTCGATGGCCAAGGCCAGACCTTGGCCGACACCGACGCACATGGTCGCCAGACCTTTCTTGCCACCGGTCTTTTCCAACTGATGCAGGGCGGTCAGCACCAGCCGCGCACCGCTCATGCCCAACGGGTGACCGAGAGCGATCGCGCCGCCATTGGGATTGACCTGCGGCGCATCGTCGGCCAGCCCCAACTCGCGCAGCACCGCCAGGCCCTGGCTGGCAAACGCCTCGTTGAGTTCGATCACGTCGAAATCGCTGACCGCCACGCCGAGGCGCTCGGTCAGTTTGCGCACCGCCGGCACCGGGCCGATGCCCATCACCCGCGGTGCAACGCCGGCGCTGGCCATGCCGAGCACTTTCGCGCGGGCGGTCAGGCCGTGTTTTTTTACCGCTTCGGCTGACGCCAGAATCAGTGCCGCCGCGCCGTCGTTGACCCCAGACGCATTGCCGGCGGTGACGGTTTTGTCCGCGCCGTTGACCGGTTTCAGTTTGGCCAGCGCTTCGATCGTGGTGTCGGCGCGCGGATGTTCGTCCTGGCTGACCACGGTTTCGCCCTTTTTATGAGCGATGCGCACTTCGACGATTTCTTCAGCGAAGTACCCGGCGGCCTGAGCGGCGGCGGTACGTTGCTGGCTGCGCAGGGCAAAGGCGTCCTGATCTTCGCGCGAGACTTTGTAGTCGTCGGCGACGTTGTCAGCGGTTTGCGGCATGGCATCGACGCCGTACTGCGCCTTCATCAGCGGGTTGATGAAACGCCAGCCGATGGTGGTGTCTTCCAGTTTCATGTTGCGCGAGAACGCTGCATCAGACTTGCCCATCACGAACGGCGCGCGGGACATCGACTCGACGCCGCCGGCAATTGCCAGCTCCATTTCGCCGCTGGCAATCGCACGAAACGCAGTGCCGATGGCGTCCATGCCCGAAGCGCAAAGGCGATTGAGGGTCACGCCCGGCACGCTGTCCGGCAGCCCCGCAAGCAGCAGCGCCATGCGCGCAACGTTGCGGTTGTCTTCGCCGGCCTGATTGGCGCAGCCGAGGAACACCTCGTCGACTGCATTCCAGTCCACCGATGGGTTGCGCTCCATCAAGGCTTTGATCGGCACGGCGGCCAGGTCATCGGCGCGAACGGCGGACAGTGCGCCGCCGAAACGGCCGATGGGGGTGCGAATCGCGTCGCAGATATACACGTCACGCATCATGCTTCTCCCGGTGCCTGACCATGGGCGGCGGCGGTGCGCGCTTCAAGATCACGCAGCGCGGTCAGCTCGACCTCGGTCGGCTCAGCAGTGGTTTCAACGGAGTCGGCAAAACGGATCGCCCAACCGGTGGCGGCGACCACTTGCTCGCGGGTTACGCCCGGATGCAGCGCGGTAACCACGAACTCGTTAGTGCCCTCCTCCGGTTCCATGATGCACAGGTCGGTGATGATCCCCACCGGCCCGGCGCCCGGCAGGCCCAGACGTTTGCGCGAATCGCCACCCTCGCCGTGACCGACCGAGGTGATGAAATCGAGCTTGTCGACAAACGAACGCGCCGACTGTTTAAGGATGATCAGCACGCTCTTCGCCGAACCGGCAATCTCCGGCGCGCCACCGGCACCCGGCAGACGCACTTTCGGCGCGTGATAGTCGCCGACCACGGTAGTGTTGATATTGCCGAAACGGTCGACCTGAGCGGCGCCGAGGAAACCGACGTCGATGCGCCCGCCCTGCAACCAATAGCGAAAAATCTCACCGGTCGGCACGACGGTGTCGGCGGTTTCGGCCAGCTCGCCGTCACCGATGGACAGTGGCAGCACGCTCGGCTTGGCGCCAATCGGGCCGGATTCGTAAATCAGCACCACGTCCGGCGATGAAGTCAGCCGCGCAAGGTTGGCGGCTTTCGACGGCAGGCCGATGCCGACGAAGCATACCGAGCCGTTCTTCAGGCGACGGGCCGCAGCGACGGTCATCATTTCATTGGTGGTGTAAGTCATTACTTGGCCTCCGAAGCAGCGGCCAATTTGGCCTGAAATTCGCTGAAGTCAGCGCAGCCATGGATGTATTCGTTGATCCACGCGGTAAACGTCTCACGGTCGCGAGCGATCGGGTCCCACGCCTGATAGAAACGATTGTCACGCTCGGTGTAACCGTGGGCGTAGGACGGATGCGCGCCACCTGGCACATGGCAGACCGCGCTCAAGGCCCAGGTCGGCAGTACACAGGCGTTCATCGGTGCGTTGAGGTCGTCGACGATTTCTTCCACAGTGACGATGCAACGCTTGGCCGCCAGCGCGGCTTCTTTCTGCACGCCAAGAATGCCCCAGAGCAGCACGTTGCCCTTGCGGTCGGCCTTCTGCGCATGAATCACGGTGACATCGGGGCGTACCGATGGCACGGCCGCCAGCACTTCGCCGGTGAACGGACAGGTCACGGTTTTGATCAGCGGGTTGACCTTCGGCAGGTCGGAACCGGCGTAGGCACGCAGCACCGCGAACGGCAGGCCGGACGCGCCAGCGACATAGGCATTGGCGAGGTCGGCATGACTGTGTTCTTCGATTTCCAGCGCGTGCGGCCATTGCTTCTCGACCGCGTCACGCAGACGGTGCAGCGAGCCCACACCCGGGTTGCCGCCCCAGGAGAAAATCAGTTTGCGCGCGCAACCGGCGCCGATCAGTTGGTCGTAGATCAGGTCAGGCGTCATCCGCACCAGCGTCAGATCTTTCTTGCCCTGACGAATGATTTCATGACCCGCTGCCGTAGGGATCAGGTGAGTGAAGCCTTCGAGGGCGACGGTGTCGCCGTCGTTGACGAATTGCTTCACCGCGTCGTGCAGCGAAAGGATCTCAGCCATGGAGCGGGCTCCTGTTCTTGTAAGGAATCGCCAGTGATAAAAAGGCGCGAGGTTCAGCGCCGGAGTCACTGAAGATTAAGCCTGGGAAAATCGCCAAACAATCCGATAATCGACTGAGTGTTCGTTTATCGAACGGATTGTTGCTTCCCTATCGGTTCGTGTCGCCTGCAAAAGATCGCAGCCTTCGGCAGCTCCTACATTCGAAATGCATTCCCCTGTAGGAGCTGCCGAAGGCTGCGATCTTTTCGCTCTAAATGAAAATATCAGGTGGCATCGGCGTGACTGACCATGCCCTTGATCAGCACCGCCGCCGTGGCCAAACCGGCCGGGATCACCAGTGCGGTCAGCACCTGCTCGAAATTCCAGCCGAGGCCGAGCAAAGTCGCGCCCATCCACGCGCCGAGAATCGCGCCAAAGCGGCCGATGCCGAGCATCCACGACACCCCGGTCGCGCGGCCCTGGGTCGGGTAAAAGCGCGCTGCCAGCGACGGCATCGCCGATTGCGCGCCGTTGACGCACATGCCCGCCACCAGCACCAGCGTCGCCAGCAGGGTGATGTTGCCCAGGCTCTGCCCTACCGCGTAGGCAAACACCCCGGCGAGCAGGTAGAAAATGCCGATGACCTTGTGCGGATTGAAACGGTCCATCGCCCAGCCCACTCCGACCGCGCTCAACACGCCGCCAAACTGGAACAAGGCACCGATGAACGCAGCCTGCTCCATGCTCGCGCCACTGTCGCGCATCAGCGTCGGCAGCCAACTGGTCAGCAGATACACGATCACCAGACCCATGAAGTAGGTCAGCCACAACAGCAAAGTGCCGGTGCTGTAAGTGCCGGAGAAGATCACCGCGAAGACATTGCGCGCCTTGACGGTTTTCTGTTCCGGCACGCTGAAGCTCGCAGCCTGGGCGACGGTAACCGGGTCGATCGGCGCCAGGGTCTTGCGCACTTTGTCGGTGCCCCGGTTGCGCACCACGAGATAGCGCGCCGATTCCGGCAGCCAAAACACCAGCACCACAGCCAGGATCAGCGGCAGGATCCCGCCGATCATCAGCAAGGCGTGCCAGCCGAATGCCGGGATCAGTTTTGCCGAGATGAAACCACCGCCGGCCATGCCGAGATTGAAGCCGCAGAACATGCTCGTCACCAGCAGCGACTTCTTGCGCTCCGGGGTGTATTCCGACAGCAGTGTCGTGGCGTTGGGCATCCCCGCACCCAGACCGAGGCCGGTCAGGAAGCGCAACACCAGCAGTTGTTCGACGTTGGTGCTGTACGCCGAGGCCAGGCTGAAGCCGCCGAACAGAATCACCGCACCGACGAGTACGACTTTGCGCCCGAAGCGGTCAGCCAAAGGGCCGGAGCCGAGGGCTCCGAAGACCATGCCGATCAGCGCGGCGCTCATCACCGGGCCGAGGCTGGCGCGATCGATGCCCCAGTCCTGCGACAGCGCCGGGGCGATGAAGCCCATGGCGGCGGTGTCGAGGCCGTCGAGAAATACGATCAGGAAACACAAAATCACCACTCGCCACTGATAGCGCGAGATTGGTTGGGCATTGATGAAGGTCTGCACGTCGAGGCAGTTACCCACAGCGGACTGAGGCTGGTTCATTATTTTTATTCCACGCAAAAAACGCAGTCGAACGGCGGCCGGCCAGAACAAGGCACGGTCACAAGAATAGAAGGTTGTAATCAGGCGTTGCGCGGGACCCGGCAACAACGGGTGAAACACAGACAGACGGAAATCGGGCGCATGATGAGTTGCCTCTTGTCATTATTATGGGGTCGACAGTCCGGCGGGCTCATTCACATCAGCGCCGGATGACGCTGCCGCGACATTAATGATCCGGGGGTTTTAGCGTCAATTCGATAAACGCAACACTGTGCGTTTATCGAACAGCTTCCTCAGGCGAACAACTGCGCACTGAGGTCGCGACTGGCGCTGAGCAGGCCCGGCAGAAAGCGCTGCTCCAGCTCGGCACGGCTGACCCGCCCGGCGTGGGTGCTGACATTCAGCGCTGCGACCACTTGCCCGGAGGCGTCGTACACCGGCACGGCGATCGAGCGCAGGCCCTGTTCCAGTTCCTGATCGACAATGCACCAGCCCTGCTGACGCACCTGCTGCAAGCATTCGAGCAAAGCGTCGGGGGTGTGAATGGTGCGACTGGTCTTGGCCACCAGCTCGGCGTGGTCGAGGTATTCACCCAGGGATGTGTCGTCCAGCGCGGCCAGCAGAATCCGCCCCATCGACGTGCAATACGCCGGCAGCCGCCCGCCGACCGAAAGGTCGACCGAGATCAATCGTTGAGTGGTTGCCGAACGAGCGATATAGAGAATGTCGTCGCCCTCCAGCGTCGCCATGTTGCAGGCTTCGTGCAACTGCTCGCTCATGCGGTCGAGATAGGGCTGGGCGGAAACCGCCAGTGGCGTCGAGGACAGATAGGCATGGCCGAGGGTCAGCACCTTGGGCAGCAACGAATAGGTGCGACCGTCGGTGGTGGCGTAGCCGAGCTTGATCAGCGTGTGCAGGCAACGGCGTACGGCAGCGCGGGGGATCTCCGTACGATGGCTTATCTGTGCAATGGTCAGGTGGCGCTTGCGCTCCTGAAATGCCTGCACCACCGCCAGGCCACGGGCCAGCGAAGTCATGAAATCCGGATCACCGGTCAGCGCCTGAATGCGCTTGGCCGGCGAGGCGACGATGGGCGGCGCCACCGACGTGAAGGAGTTGCGCATTTGATCGTTCATTTCTTGTCCTTGTCCGGCACGCATCAATGCCTAGTCAAACGGCTCGCCACGCGATGCACAAGCACCGGGGCATCAACATTGGGCGATTATCGAACCCCCGACCGATAATCGCAATCCAGCGCGATACGCTACTCGTCAGCCTTGAGGCGACTTAATCGATTCTGCGGGCAACTTAGTTGTTCGAGTTAATGGCGCCAAAAACAGAACGCCTGTTCTACAACGCTGTCTTTTCACTTAACTAGCGAAGAAACTTGCCAGCCACAAAACCATCACACATTCAGAACCGTTTTTAACTTGGCAAAGATAGTCATTCCCGAATCGACCGCTATAATGCATCCTGATCGCGACGCTTTAATCAAAAGCCCGCGACTTGCTGAAACGAGGCCCTTCGTCTCAGCTCCGGCCAGCGCCCGGCGCCCATTACACATGCAACGCCAGCGCTCGCTGAAACAGGAAACTGATGCTGCGTCAGTTTTAATCTGGTGCCGTAGCCGCCTGTAACACGGAAGTCTTGATCGCCTCTGCAATGTCTCCCCGCCTGTAAAGGCTGTGGATGACTGGCGGGAGCGCGCAATTGACTCGTTGCAGTGTGTTTCACCGGATAGTCAATTCAACTCATACAGGTAGCACCGTGACGAAAGACGAACTGCGCGCGGAACTAGAGCGCCAGGAACAACGTTACAAGGAAGTTTACGGCGGGGAAGTCACCACCTACGCCGCTCAGCCAGAACCGGAACGCAAGGCATGGCGCAAGCGCCCTACCGTTCAGGATCAATTCTTCAAGCAGGAAATCGAAAAGATCGAGAAGCAACTCAAAGCCGAAGAGCCATGATCCACGGCTGTTGAACATTCCAGAGTCGGCGTCCACCCGAGCATCAGCGCGGTGGCAGGACGACACCTCGCGCGCCCGCTACCCGCGGGCAGCGGCTGCATCGCTATTGTGTGGCTCAAGAACGAACGTCCCACAGGTTTCAGAGATATTTCAGACAAACGTTTGAGGCGCCAAAGCGCCGGGAAAACGATGTTGAAAATCCATTTTCCCTAGAAAAATCAATCAGTTAAAAAACCCTTCGTGACACTTGGTTTTCACGCCCTGCAACAAATTAAATCGAACAAGGGTGAGACCAGTGAGCAGACGGGGCATCGATTTCCTGTCTTTTCTGGCATAATCGCGCCCCCTTACGACCGGGTCAGAAAACCTTCATGATCGATTTATTCAGCGGACTGGATGCTTGGGTGCTTGTGAGCCTCTTGCTCGCCCTGACGTTTGTCCTCGCCTTCGAGTTCATCAATGGATTTCATGACACCGCTAACGCGGTAGCCACTGTTATCTACACCAAAGCCATGCCGCCGCACCTGGCGGTGTTCTTTTCCGGTGTGTTCAATTTCCTCGGCGTGCTGCTGGGCGGCGTGGGTGTGGCGTATGCCATCGTCCATCTGCTGCCGGTAGAACTGCTGATCAATGTGAACACCGGCCATGGCCTGGCGATGGTGTTTTCGTTGCTCGCCGCGGCAATCGCCTGGAACCTGGGCACCTGGTACTTCGGTATCCCGGCTTCCAGCTCGCACACCCTGATCGGCTCGATCCTCGGTGTCGGCCTGGCCAACGCATTGATCAACGATATCCCGTTGAGAGATGGCGTGAACTGGCAGAAAGCGATCGACATCGGCGCCTCGCTGGTGTTCTCGCCGATGGCCGGCTTCCTCATCGCCGCGCTGGTGCTGATCGGCCTGAAGTGGTGGCGCCCGCTGTCGAAGATGCACAAGACGCCGGAGCAGCGCCGCAAGATCGACGACAAAAAGCACCCACCGTTCTGGAACCGCCTGGTCCTGGTGATATCGGCCATGGCCGTGAGCTTCGTGCACGGTTCCAACGATGGCCAGAAAGGTATCGGCCTGATCATGCTGGTGCTGATCGGTATCGTCCCGGCGCAATTCGTGCTCGATCTGAACAGCACCACCTACCAGATCGAACGCACCCGCGACGCGACCCTGCACCTGAGCCAGTTCTACCAGCGCAACGCCGATTCGCTGGGTGAGTTCCTCGCCCTGGGCAAGAGCGTCGAAGGTGACCTGCCGGAGAAATTCCGCTGCAACCCGCAGCAGACCGAACCGACCATCACCGCCCTGCTGCACACCCTTAAAGGTGTAGCGGACTATCATTCGCTGTCCTCGGAAAGCCGCATCGAAGTGCGTCGCTACCTGCTCTGCCTGGACGACACGGCGAAGAAAGTCGGTAAATTGCCTGGCCTGGAAGCCCGTGAAAAGGCTGACCTGGACAAGCTGCGCAAAGACCTGACCACCACCACCGAATACGCACCGTTCTGGGTGATTCTGGCGGTCGCCCTGGCCCTGGGTCTGGGCACCATGGTGGGCTGGAAGCGTGTGGTGCTGACCATTGGCGAGAAGATCGGCAAGCAGGGCATGACCTATTCGCAGGGCATGTCGGCACAGATCACCACGGCCAGTCTGATCGGCATGGCCAACATTTTCAGCCTGCCGGTGTCGACCACTCACGTGTTGTCTTCGGGTGTCGCCGGGACCATGGTTGCCAATAAGAGCGGCCTGCAGGGTGGCACGGTGAAGACTATTCTGCTGGCCTGGGTGTTGACCCTGCCGGCGACTGTGGCGCTGTCGGCCGGGTTGTTCTGGTTGGCTTCGAAGGCTTTGGGTAGTTGATCGATTGCTGCTTGTGAAGGAGGCGCGATTCTTTGGAATCGCGCCTTTTTCGTTTTGGGATTGGGATTGGGGGCATATCCGTTGCTGCGGGTGCTGCCGCTGGCGGTTTCGCTCTTACAGCGAGTCACCTTTTTCAGACGCCAAAAAGGTAACCCAAAAGGCTTCGCCCCGGCGTACGGCCCGCTCGCTGGGGCTCTGGGTTCCTTCGTTACGGGATCGATCCGGGCGCAGCGGCTCCGGTTGGCTTCGCTGCACCTACACTCGCTGTGTACGACTGCGTCGTACGGTCGCTGCGCTCCCACTCCCGGATCAATCCCGTAACGAAGCCTGCCGAAGGGGCCAAAGATCAAGAGCAAAAGCACAAGCCAGATCAAAAGATCGCAGCCTTCGGCAGCTCCTACAGTTGGATCACGTGCTACCTCAAGACCAGGTCGGCTAACAGGCCGCCTTCGCGAGCAGGCTCGCTCCCACAAAAGCAAAAGCAAGGCAGCGCAGCTGCCCGCGGCGAAGCCGCCCCACTCAACAATGAGCGTTAGCTCGAGTGCTTTTGATCCACGGGCGACTTCGGAAGGCTGAGCGGAGGGATTCATCCGGGGGTGGGAGCGCAGCGACCGTACGACGCAGTCGTACACAGCGGAAGGAGGTGCAGCGAAGCAAACCGGAGCCGCTGCGCCCGGATCGATCCCGCAGCGAAGGAACCCGAGCCTGCGAGGGCCGAACGCAGGAGCAAGCCTTTTGGGTTACCTTTTTGGCGTTTGAAAAAGGTGACTCGCCGTAAGGGCGAAACCGCCAGCCGCCACACCCGAAGCAACGGATATACACCCAAACCCCCAAGAGCCTGGTCGGCCCAAAGGCCGCCAAGACACAAAAAAAAGGGGCAACCGAAGTCGCCCCAAAATGCCTTGCGTGCCCATCAATCCAGAAGAACTCACTTGCGCCGCTTATGCGCATCCTTCCAGATAAAAAATCCAAACCCTGCAAAAAACAGCACCATGAGCCCCACCGTCAGAACCCCGGCAAACACCACGTTATCGAAAAACATGACTGGCCTCCTGGCCCTGCTTTGCTGCGATGGATTCAAATTAACAAACACACAGACGCGCACATTGACCAGGATCAATATCCGCAACGAAGGAAAATAAAGGAGGGGAAATAACTGACCTGCATCAACGAATGCAGCGGGAGATCAACGCTTTTTCGGTTTGTTCTTCGACTTTTTCCTGGTTTTTCCCAACGGCATCGCCTGCTCGAAAGCCTGGCGCACTTCGTTCAGGCGCTTTTCGTTGAGGTCATGCACACGCTTGGCGCGTTCGGTGCTGAGGTCGATCAGTTTGTCGTCTTGGCTCATGGCGTTCGGCACATCGCAAAAGAGATCACAGCTGCCGATCACCGGCAGGATTGCGCCAATCATGCCGCCTGGCGCACGCGCTGACCAGTCACAGCTCAAATCTCGATGTCGACCCACAAGCCCTGACGCGGCTGATCGTCAATCAGCGGCACAACCGGCACGGTGTTGTCGGCGTTCAGTTCAGTGCCCGGCACGGCCAGATGCTCTTCAGGATCCTCATCCGCCTCGCGGCGCCGACGATCACGTTCCTGCTGGCGGCGCTGTTCTTCTCGCGCCAGCAGCCGATCCTCTTCCGGATCACGCTTCTGCAGGTCGATCGTGCTTTCGTTGGAGCTCTCCTGCACCGGCACCACCGGCGGAATGTCCGGCCGCTGGCGGATCGGATCCTGCTGGGAAGTGATCGGCACAGCGCTCAAGGGGAGCATCGGTGGCAACATATAAAGGTCTCCTGTCTGCAGGCTATCGGCTGGGGTGCAGGCGCCTTGAGCCGCCTGTCGTAATTGTGTGATGCACCTCGCACCCGTAGGAGCTGCCGCAGGCTGCGATCTTTCATGGGACAACGCAAAACCCAAGTGTTCCCACAGATCAAAAGATCGCAGCCTTGGGCAGCTCCTACCCCAGTATTTCTTTGGCCTGAAGCCCGCATTCCGTTAAGATAGCCCGCTTTTTCAAGGTGGGAGTCAGGCAGCATGGCGCAGCAGTATCAACCGGGGCAACGCTGGATCAGTGACAGCGAAGCAGAGCTTGGTTTAGGCACCGTTCTGGCACAGGACGGCCGCTTGTTGACCGTGCTTTACCCGGCCACTGGCGAAACCCGCCAGTACGCGCTACGGAATGCGCCCCTGACCCGCGTGCGGTTCTCGCCCGGCGACTCCATCACCCATTTCGAAGGCTGGAAGATGACCGTGCAGCAGGTCGACGACGTCGATGGGCTGATGGTCTATCACGGCCTCAACGGGCAGAACGAAGTCGTCACTCTGCCGGAAACGCAGCTGTCGAACTTCATTCAGTTCCGCCTGGCCAGCGACCGTCTGTTCGCCGGGCAGATCGACCCGCTGCCGTGGTTCTCCCTGCGCTACAACACCCTTGAACACACCAGCCGCCAGTTGCAGTCGTCGCTGTGGGGCCTAGGCGGCGTGCGTGCGCAGCCGATCGCGCACCAGTTGCACATCGCCCGCGAAGTCGCCGACCGTATCGCCCCGCGCGTACTGCTGGCGGACGAAGTGGGTCTGGGTAAAACCATCGAGGCCGGTCTGGTGATCCATCGCCAACTGCTCTCGGGCCGCGCCAACCGCGTGCTGATCCTGGTCCCGGAAAACCTCCAGCATCAATGGCTGGTGGAGATGCGCCGCCGTTTCAATCTGCAGGTTGCGCTGTTCGACGAAGAACGCTTCATCGAAAGCGATGCCACCAACCCGTTCGAAGACACGCAACTGGCGCTGGTCGCGCTGGAGTGGCTGGTCGATGATGAAAAGGCGCAGGACGCATTGTTCGCCGCTGGTTGGGACTTGATGGTGGTCGATGAAGCGCACCACCTCGTGTGGCACGAAGACAAGGCCAGCGCGGAATATTCGCTGGTCGAACAACTGGCCGAAGTGATTCCCGGCGTGCTGCTGCTCACCGCCACCCCGGAACAACTCGGTCAGGACAGCCACTTCGCCCGTCTGCGCCTGCTCGACCCGAACCGTTTCCACGACCTGGCCGCTTTCCGCGCCGAGAGCGACAACTATCGCCCGGTGGCCGAAGCCGTGCAGGAACTGCTCGACAAGGGCCGCCTCTCGGCCGAAGCACACAAGACCATTCACGGTTTCCTCGGCAACGAAGGCGAAGCCCTGCTCACTGCCGTCAACGATGGCGACACAGAAGCCAGTGCCCGCCTCGTCCGTGAACTGCTCGATCGCCATGGCACCGGCCGCGTGCTGTTTCGCAACACCCGCGCCGCCGTGCAGGGTTTCCCCGAGCGCAAACTGCACCCCTACCCGCTTCCTTGCCCGGACGAATACCTCGAACTGCCGCTGGGCGAACACGCCGAGTTGTATCCGGAAGTCAGCTTCCAGGCGCAGCCGGACGCAAGCGAAGAAGAACGCTGGTGGAAATTCGATCCGCGCGTCGAGTGGCTGATCGATCAGCTGAAAATGCTCAAGCGCACCAAAGTGCTGGTGATCTGCGCCCACGCCGAAACCGCGATGGATCTGGAAGACGCTTTGCGCGTGCGCTCCGGCATCCCGGCCACGGTGTTCCACGAAGGCATGAACATCCTCGAGCGTGACCGCGCCGCCGCCTACTTCGCAGACGAAGAGTTCGGCGCACAGGTGCTGATCTGCTCGGAAATCGGCAGTGAAGGTCGCAACTTCCAGTTCGCTCACCACCTGGTGCTGTTCGATCTGCCGGCGCACCCGGACCTGCTCGAGCAGCGCATCGGCCGTCTCGACCGGATCGGCCAGAAGCACATCATCGAACTGCACGTGCCGTACCTGGAAACCAGTCCGCAAGAGCGCCTGTTCCAGTGGTACCACGAAGCGCTCAACGCGTTCCTCAACACCTGCCCGACCGGCAACGCCTTGCAGCATCAGTTCGGCCCGCGCCTGCTGCCGCTGCTCGAAGAAGCCGATGACGGCGAGTGGCAAGCGCTGATCGACGAAGCACGCGCCGAGCGTGAACGTCTCGAAGCCGAGCTGCACACCGGCCGCGACCGTCTGTTGGAACTCAATTCCGGCGGCGCTGGCGAAGGTGAAGCGCTGGTCGAGGCGATCCTTGAGCAGGACGACCAGTTCGCCCTGCCGATCTACATGGAAACCCTGTTCGACGCGTTCGGCATCGACAGCGAAGACCACTCGGAAAACGCCCTGATCCTCAAGCCGAGCGAAAAGATGCTCGACGCCAGTTTCCCGCTGGGCGACGACGAAGGCGTGACCATCACCTACGATCGCAACCAGGCGCTGTCGCGTGAAGACATGCAGTTCATCACCTGGGAACACCCGATGGTGCAGGGCGGCATGGATCTGGTGCTGTCCGGCTCGATGGGCAACACCGCCGTCGCGCTGATCAAGAACAAGGCGCTGAAACCCGGCACCGTGTTGCTCGAATTGCTCTACGTCAGCGAAGTGGTCGCACCGCGTTCGCTGCAACTGGGGCGCTACCTGCCACCGGCGGCGCTGCGTTGCCTGCTCGACGCCAACGGCAATGACCTGTCCCCACGGGTGTCCTTCGAAACCCTCAACGACCAACTGGAAAGCGTGCCCCGCGCCAGCGCCAACAAGTTCATCCAGGCCCAGCGCGATCAGCTGACGCCACGGATCAACGCCGGCGAAGAAAAGATCGCCCCGCGTCACGCCGAACGTGTGGCCGAAGCGCGCCGCCGTCTGGCCGCCGACACCGACGAAGAGCTCGCGCGCCTGACCGCGTTGCAAGCGGTCAACCCGACCGTGCGCGACAGCGAACTGGAGGCGTTGCGCACTCAGCGTGAGCAGGGTCTGGCGATGCTGGACAAAGCGGCGTTGCGCCTGGAAGCGATTCGGGTGCTGGTGGCGGGCTAACCGCCCCGCTCCACCGCTGAAAAAGAAAAGGCCCGCAGCGATGCGGGCCTTTTTGTTCTAGAAGCAAAAGCAAAAGATCGCAGCCTTCGGCAGCTCCTACAGGGGAACGCATTCACATGTAGGAGCTGCCGAAGGCTGCGATCTTTTGATCTTAAGCAGTCGCCGCAGAAATTTCTGGCTCAACCACCGCCACCAACCCCTCCTTCATCCGCTGCGCATCCCGCACGAAACAGCGCGATGCGAGAAACAGAAAGACCATGGTCAAAAACAGCGCCACCGGGATCAGGTACATCGCGTCATGCAGGCCGACAGCCTTGAACGCTTCGGTCATCTGCTCAGCGCCCGCCGACAGCATCGCCGTGTGCGCGAAGTGATCCGACAATCCACCCACGACCACCGGCCCTAACCCGCCGCCAAGCAAATACAGACCGGCAAAGAACAACGCCATCGCCGTCGCCCGCAGGCGCGGTTCGACCACGTCCTGAATCGCCGTGTACACGCAGGTGTAGAAGTTGTAGGCGAACAGCCAGCCGACGCTGAACACCGCGACGAACACGCCGATCTCGACGCGCCCGGCATGCAGCGCCCACGCCGTGCACAAGGTCGAGATGATCAGACTGAACGCCGCAAACAGCAGGCGCCCACTGGCGAACCGCTGATGAATCTTGTCGGCAATCCAGCCGCCGAGGGTCAGCCCGACCAGCCCGGTGACGCCGACGATAAATCCGGTGGCCACCGCCGCCTCCTGCAACGGCATGAGGAAATAGCGCTGCAGCATCGGCACCAGAAACGAGTTGCAGGCATAGGTCGCGAAGTTGAAGCACAGCCCGGCCATCACCAACCACAGGAAGGTCGGCACGGCGAGAACGCGGCGGATCGGCTTGTCGACTTTCTCTTGCGAAACCTGCACGGATTCCGCCGCACCGCGCTTGGGCTCTTTGATGAAGAACATGAAAATCGCCAGGATCAGCCCCGGCACAGCGGCGATGAAGAACGGCGCGCGCCAGCTGTCGAAGGCCTTGACCATTGCGCCGATAGTGAAGAACGCCAACAGCAGCCCCAGCGGCAGGCCAAGCATGAAGATACCCATCGCCCGTGCCCGACGGTGCGCGGGAAACAGGTCGCCGATCAGCGAGTTGGCCGCGGGTGCGTAACTGGCTTCGCCGATGCCGATGCCCATGCGCACGATCAGGAAGCTCCAGAAACTGCCAACCAGACCGTTGACCGCAGTCAGCGCGCTCCACGTCGCCAAGCCCCAGCCCATCAGTTTGCTGCGCGAACCGGTGTCGGCCATACGCCCCAGCGGCAGGCCGGCAATCGCATAAACGACGGTGAACGCGGTGCCGATGATGCCCAGCTGAAAGTCACTGAGGTGCCATTCCATGCGGATCGGTTCGATGATGATCGCCGGGATGGTGCGGTCGAAGAAATTGAACAGGTTGGCGAGGAACAGCAGGAACAGAATGCGCCAGGCATTCGCCGCTTGGGTCGAGTTCTGCATGGGTCCGTCTCTTTATTGTTATGAGGGCTTCACTGCCAGCGCGTCGAGCCCGGAACCTGCAATCTAGTCAGCCGCGCGGGGGCTGTCTGTCATCATTCGTCAGCCTGATATCGGCCCATCGCACTGTAACGAAACGTAAGCCCTTGATAAGTCTGGAATCCCCCGCCATCCGGGGCTTTCGCGGCAAAATCCGGCGACAAAAAAATAGTTTCGCGCCCCCCTTCCCAACGCCATGGCAAAGCCTAGAATGGCCGCCGGATCCGTCCGGATCTTCCGATCAATCCCTTTGATACCCCCGCCCATGTCCGAAGCCAGTCCGTGTCTGAATTGCGGTGCCTGCTGTTCCCATTTTCGCGTATCTTTTTTCTGGGGTGAGTGCTCATCCGCTGGCGGGACGGTGCCCGATGAACTGGTCGCACAGATCACCCCGAGCCGGGTGGCAATGATCGGCACCGACCGCAAGCCGACGCGTTGCACGTCTCTGGCGGGTGAGGTCGGCAGCGCAGTGGCCTGCACGATCTATGACAAACGCTCGAGCACCTGCCGCGAGTTCGAGGCGTCATGGGAGAACGGCGAGCACAACCCTGACTGCGACAAGGCCCGCGCCGCCCACGGCCTGTCACCCTTGCCGCCACACTGGAACGACCTGCCGCTGGAGCGCATTGCCTGAGCCTTAGCGCGAATCGCTATGAGGCTAATGGCAAAATCGTTACCACCAATGTGCCACTACGCCTTGCAGCCGGAAAACCGCCTCTATACTCCCTGCATTCGCCTGCGTTGATTGACGCACGGGCTAAATGAATCCGAGACGGGGCACGCTATGGAGTGGCTTGGTTTGCAGTTTGTTGCCGAGCTGCCGGCGAGCGGGCAGATTCTCCTCGATTGCAGTCACAACCCGCTGTTGGTGATGGTGGCCTATCTGGTCGCCTGCGCGGCCAGTTTCGCCACCCTGGATATGGCTGAGCGCGTGGTGCATGCCGAAGATCCGGGGTCGCGGCGAATCTGGCGCTGGATCGGCGCGACCTGCCTGGCCGGCGGCATCTGGGCCATGCACTTCATCGGCATGCTGGCTTTCCAGACCCCCATCGACATTCAGTATGACCTCGGCATCACCCTCTTCTCCTTGCTGATCGCCCTGCTCGCCTCATGGCTGGCCATGCACACCCTGAGCGAGGTCCAGCCAAGCGCATTGCATTGCCTCAAAACTGCGTTTGTCATCGGCTTGGGCATCGCGGGGATGCACTACGTCGGCATGGCAGCGATGAAGTCGAGCGCCACCGCCTACTATCAGCCAGGACTGTTCGCGCTGTCGGTGCTGATTGCCATCGGCGCCAGTTTCGCCGCGCTGTGGGTGGCGCGCTATCTGAGCGAAGGCAGCGGCGTCGCGCACCAATTGCTCAAATACAGCGCGGCGCTGATCCTCGGTGCCGGCATCATCAGCATGCACTTCACCGGCATGGCTGCGCTGGATCTGGTGCTTCCCGAAGGCGCTCTGGCAGCGAGTGGCGGCGATACCGGGCATCTGCAACTGGGCCTGACCGTGGCGCTGATCATCCTGTTGATCCTCGGCAGTGCGATCAGCGCCGCCCTCGCCGACAAGAAGTTGCAGAACAAGGAAAACGATCTGCGCCGGGTCAACGCCCTGCTCAGTCAGCTCGATCAGGCGCGCATGTCCCTCCAGCAAGCGGCGAATTACGACGCGCTGACCAACCTGATCAACCGCCGTGGCTTCAACCAGATGTTCGCCGAAAAACTCAGCCAGAAAACCAGCGAGGGCGGCATGCTCGCGGTGATGTTTCTCGACATCGACCACTTCAAGCGCATCAACGACAGCCTCGGCCATGACGCTGGCGACGCGCTGCTCAAAGTCATCGCGCAGCACATCAAAAGCTCGGTGCGCAGCCACGAAGACGTGGTCGCGCGGTTCGGCGGCGACGAATTCTGCATCCTCATCAGCCTGCGCGACCGCGAAGAAGCGCGCGGCATGGCGCAGCGCATCATGCACAAAATGAAGGAGCCGATTGAACTGGCCGGTCGGCGCATGGTGATGACCACCAGCATCGGCATCAGTCTGTTTCCCGAAGACGGCACCACTTGCGAAGAACTGCTCAAGCACGCCGACCTGGCGCTGTACCAATCCAAGGGCGCCGGGCGCAACGGCCTTCACTTTTTCAATTCCAGCCTGAAAACCCGCGCCAGCTTCGAGCTGCAGCTGGAAGAAGAACTGCGCGGTGCGCTACGGGAAGACAACGCGCTGGTGCTCTACTACCAGCCCATCTTCGAACTGAAAACCGGGCGCGTGACCAAGCTCGAAGCGCTGATTCGCTGGCAGCATCCGGTCCACGGTTTGCTCACACCGGACCGTTTTATCGGTATCGCCGAGAACAACGGTCTGATCGCCGAACTGGACAACTGGGTGCTGCGCCGCGCCTGCAAGGATCTTGGCGAGCTGTCGCGGCATGGTTGTGCCGAGGTGAAAATCGCCTGGAACTGTTCGCCGTTGAATCTGGCGCGGGAAGAATTGGCCGAGGAAATCGAGCAGGCGTTGCGCACCGCCGGTGTAGCGCCGGAACGCCTGGAACTGGAGGTCACCGAAAACGCCTTGATGGGCAATATCGCCAACACTCTGGTGCTGCTGCGGCAGATCCGCGCCCTCGGTGTGTCGCTGTCGATTGATGATTTCGGCACCGGCTATTCGTCGCTGGCCTACCTCAAGCGCCTGCCGCTGAATACTCTGAAGATCGACCGCTCGTTCATCCTCGATATCCCCACCGCCACGGCGGACATGGAGATCGTCCAGGCGATCATCGTCATGGCCCACACTCTGCATCTGCAAGTGGTCACCGAGGGCGTCGAGAGCCTGGAGCAATATGAGTTTCTCGAGCGTTCGGGCTGCGATTTCATTCAGGGCTATCTGCTCAGCCGCCCGGTGCCGCTGGACGAATTGCGCGCGGTGCTCGATGAAATCAACCAGCGCAAACCCGTGCTCGGGGTCAATCCGTTGAGTCTGGCGCGCGATACATTTGCACCAGCGTCGCTGGATCCTTCGCCAAAAAGCCTTGCGCCCCATGCAGGCGCATCAATTGTGCGGCCAATCCGCTGATGGGCGTCGCCGAGCCCTGCTCACGAGAAAATTTCACTGCCGTGTCGAGATCCTTGAGCAACGTGCGCACATGCCACTTGATCGGCTCGAAACGGCTCTCGGCCATTTGCGGGGCGAGGATCTGCAACGGCTTCGAATCGGCAAAACCGCCGGCCAGCGCCTCGGCGATCAGACTGGCATCGACCCCGGCCTGTTCGGCCAACGCCACCACTTCGGCGATCACCAGCGCATTGCAGGCGACGATCATCTGGTTGCACGCCTTGGTCACTTGCCCGGCGCCAACGCCGCCCATGTGCGTGACGCGCTGGCCAAGATCGAGCAGCACCGGGCGCACGCGCTGAAGATCCGCCGCCGCACCACCGACCATGATCGCCAGGCTGCCGGCCTCGGCCCCGACCACACCGCCGGACACCGGGGAGTCGAGCCAGGCCATGGCGGTTTTCTCGGCCAGCGCAGCGGCCATCTCGCGAGTGGCGGTCGGTTCAAGGCTGGAAAAATCCACCAGCAACTGTCCGCTTTTCGCTCCTTCGGCAATACCGCCGGCGCCAAACACCACTTCACGCACCACGGCGGTGTCGGCCAGGCACAGCATGACGATGTCGGCGTGTGCACACAGTTCGGCGGGGCTCGTCACTTGTCGGGCGCCGGCCGCAACCAGTGGCGCGCACTTGTCCGGGTTGCGGTTCCACACCGTCAGCGGGTAACCCGCCGCCAGCAAACGCTGGCACATCGGCAGGCCCATCAGGCCGATTCCGGCAAACCCCAACGAAGGTAGCGTTGACATCATTTTGCCTCTTTTCCATTAAAGATCACCGAATCATGGCCGATTCATCAACGATCAGGAAAGGATTCCGCCCGGCGATCAAAGCAGCCAGCACCACGACGCCCGGGCCGTATTCGCGCACACAAGACGCGAGATCTTATTCCGTGAGGTTCGCCGACACTGTGCGGCGAGCCAACCCAGTCCAGGTAAATGGCGCACCATGACCTCCAAAAACAATCCCGCCAGTGCAACAGCCGATCTGACCCTGAGCCCCGCCGCGAACAGCGCGTCATTGTCCCGACCCGTGCAGCCTTCACGCCCGCTGTCGACCCAGCAGTACCTGTACTTCACCGAGACCAACACCGACCGCATTCTCGACAACCTCGACGGCCTGCGCGATTCGGTATTCCCGCGCCCGGCGCATCAGGAAGGGGACAACGAGCAGCACAACGATCAGGAATTCCCTTCGGTGTGCCTGATCGGCCTCGGTCGCTGCGGCTCCAACATCGCCCTCGACGTGGCGGAGCTGGTGTACAACGCGCGCAAGTTCTACCTCAACGAATTCAACAACGAAGACCGCCCGGCTGACCGGCGTCTGGCCGACAAGGGCTACAGCCCGGCGCAGTGGATCAAGAACAACCTGCGCATCGGCACCAGCAAATCGACCAAACCGGTATTCCTGGTCGAACCGCTGGTGATGCTCGGCGATCTCGACAAGGACATTGCCGGGCGCATCCGTTTTTCGCGCAAGGGCGAGAAAAGCGGCTTCCTGCGCGACTACAGCAAAATGAAGATCATGGACTTGTCCGAAGTCCACGCCGGTGGCGCCGGTAACGCGCCGATCCTCGGCCAGTACCTGGCGAAGATCATCCTCAACAAGGACACCCAGCGCTTCTCCAGCCCGGACTGGAAAATGATCCACTCGTACCTGATCGACAGCTGCGGGATCAAGGCCAACCAGTCGCGCCTGTACTTCTCGATCTTCAGTGCCGGCGGCGGTACCGGTTCCGGCATGGCCTCGGAGTTCGGTCTGGCGCAGCAGCACTCGTACATGAACAAGACGTTCGACACCAAGCCGATGGATGAGCACGACGGCAAGAGCGGCCATTCGTTTGTTTTCGAACCGATCTTCACCAGCGGCATCTGCGTGCTGCCGAACATTTCCGACCACCGCAGCGAAATGTCCGAAGCCCTGCACATCAATGCCGGGCGCCTGCTGTGCAAATACCTGTCGGAGGAATGGGATTTCTCCTACAACTTCGCCAACGAAGACAGCAGCGAAGCCAGCGTCATGGGGCGTATCCGCCCGTGGAACGCGATGATGCTGATCTCCAACGACATCATGCGTTACGCCGAAGAAAGCGATGACGGCAACATCCAGAACATTGATGTCAATGCCATGGAGAAGCATGCCAACCAGTACATCTCCCAGCAGATCTTCAACATTCTGACGGCGCAGGCAGTCACCACTGACTACGACCAGAACTACTTCCGCCGCGCCGGCATCGACATCGGCGAAACCATTCGCCTGGATGCCAACGACCTGTTCATGAGTCTGGCCGGGCCGGTGGCGATTGCCTACGCCGAGTCGGTGGTGCCAGAAACCCCGCCGCCAAGCAGCGACAAGTTCAAGGTCTTCGATAAAGAGCCGCAGCGCCTGAACATCGACGACCTGTTCTTCCGCTCGATCGACCTGCCGCACTTCAACAAGGTCACCCAGGCGATCGAAGGCATCAGTCTGTTGCCGATCGAATCCAAGCGTTATCGCGCCTCGCTTGAGCAGTACAAGAATTCCGGTTACGACGCCGCCGCGCTGCACGATCTGCACTTCTTCAAGAACTGCTCGTCGGTGGTCTCGATCGTCTCGCTGCCGAAAGACTACAAACTGTCGTACATGGATCTGAACCGGTTGAAGACCCACCTCAACAGCCTGTTCCCCAACACCACGCTCAAGCGCTACGCGCTGGTGATCGGCGCTTCGGCCAACCTGTCGCTGACCACCCTGATCGCCAAAAGCCCGTGCCTGTCGGACGACTTCCTGACCTTGATCGTGGCGTTCATCAAGCGCTGCTTTGCGAAAAACCCGTACCGTTTCGACGAGACGCTGGACAACTCGATTCTCGACTTCATCATTCATGAAGACTTCGACGAAGAGCGGATCGACGACCTGCTCAACGAATTCGAAAACCCGGCGAAGATCCTCGACACCAACTGGTATGCGATCAAACCGATGTACGAGAAGAAGTACCGCGAGCTGATCAACGACAAAGACAAGTTCGTCTCGATCAATGACATTCGCCTGTCGCGTGATTGCGTGAAGAAGTCGATCAAGTATTTGCGCGAGATCTATCGCCACCGGATTGGCAAGACCAAGGTGATTTCGCTGAATAACCATACCGGGAAGACTTACTCGGTCTGATCAAAACCGAGTCGCCTCTATCGCGAGCAGGCTCACTCCTACATTTGGAATGCGTTCCCCTGTAGGAGTGAGCCTGCTCGCGATGAGGCCCTTTCGAACACCGAAAATCTTGCTGAACCAACATCCAGAAACAATTAAGCGACCCTCAGGCCGCTCAATAAACTGTTCCCGTTACGTTTACGTCACCGTGATGCGTGGTGTTTCTCTACGGCAACGTGCCATCACGCTACTCCGCTACACACTTGCGTGGTAGCGATGGAAGCACCAAAACGGTGCTCCAACTCAAACAGCCGCCCTTTCCTGGATCAGAATCCACGGCGAAACCACTACGGCCCAGAGCTGCGGATCACGTTCGAAAATATCCAGCGCCCGCGTTTCAGACAGCTTGGCGACCTTGTCCTCGGCCAGCCAGGCCGCGACTTTCTCGTCCTCGTCCGAGGCTACGGCCTCGGCGGCAGCGATCAAATCGAGGTCAGGGTCGACCCACAATAGGGCACCCTTGGCGAAGAACGGCTCCAGCTCTTTCCAGGTAATTGATGCCGTTTCACCAAGCAGCTTGGCATAGAGGGTGCTAGGTTCTTGATTCATGGGAGCTGTCCGGAAAAGAAATCGACGCGAATGATAACGTCGGTGGTCCGTCAGAAAAACCCGGTTGCAAATGGCTTCACCGAACGAAAAAAGCAGGAAGGCCAGGGAATGCTGCCTTTTGGGATATATGCCCCCGATTGCCCCGCCGCAATTCTGTCTCTTTCATTCAAAAATGCGACACCCTCAAGTTTTGCCCCGTGGCGCCTGCTTCCCAGTTGATCAAGCGGCGCTCTACACTGTACCGGTACAGTTGCCGGGGCATTTTCCGGAGGGTATCGCAAAGATATCTGACCCGGTTCTGCTGCTACGGCGCCAGAACTCTAAAAAATACAACAGTAAGAGTGGAGCACTATGACTAAGGCTACTAAGCAGATTTCCAAACTGTTTGCCGCTATGGTTCTGGCCGGGGTTGCCAGCCATTCGTTCGCAGCTGACACCATTAAAATCGGTATCGCCGGCCCCAAGACCGGTCCAGTAGCCCAGTACGGCGACATGCAGTTCAGTGGCGCAAAAATGGCCATCGAGCAGATCAACGCCAAGGGCGGCGTCGACGGCAAGCAACTGCAAGCCGTTGAATACGACGATGCCTGCGATCCGAAACAAGCGGTAGCGGTAGCGAACAAAGTCGTCAACGACGGCGTCAAGTTCGTCGTCGGTCACCTGTGCTCCAGCTCCACCCAGCCAGCTTCGGACATCTACGAAGACGAAGGCGTGATCATGATCACCCCGGCTGCCACCAGCCCGGACATCACCGCCCGTGGCTACAAAATGATCTTCCGCACCATCGGTCTCGACAGCGCCCAGGGCCCTGCCGCCGGCAACTACATCGCCGATCACGTCAAACCGAAAGTGGTTGGCGTGCTGCACGACAAACAGCAGTACGGTGAAGGCATCGCCACCGCCGTCAAATCGACCCTCGAGAAGAAAGGCACCAAGGTTGCCGTCTTCGAAGGCGTCAACGCTGGCGACAAGGACTTCTCTGCAATCATCGCCAAGCTCAAGCAAGCCGGTGTCGACTTCGTCTACTACGGCGGCTACCACCCGGAGCTGGGTCTGATCCTGCGTCAGGCTCAGGAAAAAGGCCTGAAAGCCCGCTTCATGGGTCCGGAAGGCGTGGGTAACGACTCGATCACCCAGATCGCCAAGGACGCGTCCGAAGGTCTGCTGGTGACCCTGCCGAAATCCTTCGACCAGGATCCGGCCAACGTTGCTCTGGCTGACGCCTTCAAAGCCAAGAAAGAAGATCCGAGCGGTCCGTTCGTGTTCCCGTCCTACTCGGCGGTGACCGTGATTGCCGAAGGCATCAAGGCGGCCAAGTCCGAAGACGCGACCAAAGTGGCTGAAGCCATCCACGCCGGTTCGTTCAAGACCCCGACCGGTGACCTGAGCTTCGACGACAAGGGCGACCTGAAGGACTTCAAATTTGTCGTGTACGAGTGGCACAACGGCAAACCTAAAACCGAAGTTTCGCCTCAGTAAGGCCTTGCCCGACTGACTGCCAATAAAGCCCACGGCGTGCCGTGGGCTTTGTTTTGCGAATGTAAGGGCCGCGCTGGCGTGATCCGCCAGTCTGCCCACCTGAAAATCTCAAAACCGTCATCAGCGGTTCGCTGGCAAAACCCGGATTCGAAGTGGATAGAGATCCACGGGGCCGGGCGGGAAAATGACTCCACCAGTGAAATGCGTACAGGTTTTTAGGAGCGCTGTAATGCCTGACCTCTATCACTTCTTCCAACAGCTGGTTAACGGCCTCAACGTTGGCAGCATGTATGCCCTGATCGCCATCGGCTACACGATGGTTTACGGCATCATTGGAATGATCAACTTCGCCCACGGCGAGGTGTACATGATCGGTTCCTACGTGGCGTTCATCGCCATTGCCGGGCTGACCATGATGGGACTCGACAGTGTCCCGCTGTTGATGACCGCGGCGTTCATCGCCAGCATCGTCGTCACCAGTTCCTACGGTTACAGCATCGAACGGATCGCCTACCGCCCCCTGCGCGGCAGCAACCGTCTGATCCCGCTGATTTCCGCCATCGGTATGTCGATCTTCCTGCAGAACACCGTTCTGCTGGCGCAAGACTCCAAGGACAAAGCTATCCCCAACCTGATCCCGGGCAACTTCGCCTTCGGTCCGGGTGGCGCACAAGAAGTGCTGATTTCCTACATGCAGATCGTGGTGTTCGTCGTTACCCTGATCGCCATGCTCGGCCTGACCCTGTTCATCTCCCGTTCCCGCCTGGGCCGCGCCTGCCGTGCCTGTGCCGAGGACATCAAGATGGCCAACCTGCTCGGCATCAACACCAACAACATCATCGCCCTGACCTTCGTCATCGGTGCTGCACTGGCAGCTGTTGCAGCAGTGCTGCTGAGCATGCAATACGGCGTGATCAACCCGAACGCCGGCTTCCTCGTCGGCCTCAAGGCCTTCACCGCTGCGGTACTGGGCGGCATCGGCAGCATCCCCGGGGCCATGCTCGGCGGTCTGGTGCTGGGTGTAGCGGAAGCGTTCGGTGCCGATATCTTCGGCGACCAGTACAAGGACGTCGTCGCGTTCGGCCTGCTGGTTCTGGTGCTGTTGTTCCGTCCGACCGGCATTCTAGGCCGTCCGGAGGTTGAGAAAGTATGACTAGGAATCTTAAACAGGCACTGTTCAGTGCCTTGCTGGTGTGGGCGGTGGCCTATCCGGTACTGGGTCTGAAACTGACCATCGTCGGCATCAATCTGGAAGTGCACAACACCAGCCCGGCCATCCTCGCGACCATCGCGATCTGCTCGGTGCTGATGTTCCTGCGCGTGCTGTTCAACCAGCAGATCAGCAAGGCCTGGCGCTCCTCGCCGGGCATGCCGCTGATCCCGGCCAAGGCCAGCAACTTCCTGACCCTGCCGACTACCCAGCGCTATTTCATCATTGCGCTGATTCTGATCGCCCTGGTCTGGCCGTTCTTCGGTTCCCGTGGCGCGGTGGATATCGCAACGCTGATCCTGATCTACGTGATGCTCGGCCTGGGCCTGAACATCGTCGTCGGTCTGGCCGGTCTCCTCGACCTCGGTTACGTCGGTTTCTACGCCGTCGGCGCCTACAGCTACGCGCTGCTGTCGCACTACTACGGGCTGAGTTTCTGGATCTGCCTGCCGATTGCCGGCCTGATGGCGGCGACATTCGGCTTCCTGCTGGGCTTCCCGGTGCTGCGTTTGCGCGGTGACTATCTGGCGATCGTGACACTCGGCTTCGGCGAAATCATCCGTCTGTTCCTGCGTAACCTGACCGATATCACCGGTGGCCCGAACGGCATCAGCAACATCGAGAAACCGACGTTCTTCGGCCTGACCTTCGAGCGCAAGGCCGCCGAAGGCCTGCAGACGTTCCACGAATATTTCGGCCTGCAATACAACTCGATCAACAAGGTGATCTTTCTCTACCTGGTTGCGCTGTTGCTGGCACTGGCCGCGTTGTTCGTGATCAACCGTCTGCTGCGCATGCCGATCGGCCGTGCGTGGGAAGCGCTGCGTGAAGACGAAATCGCCTGCCGCGCGTTGGGCCTCAACCCGACCGTGATCAAGCTCTCCGCGTTCACCCTGGGCGCTGCGTTCGCCGGTTTCGCCGGCAGCTTCTTCGCCGCGCGTCAGGGTCTGGTGACCCCGGAGTCGTTCACCTTCATCGAGTCGGCGATCATTCTTGCCATCGTCGTGTTAGGCGGCATGGGCTCGCAACTGGGTGTGATTCTGGCGGCGATCGTGATGATCCTGTTGCCGGAAATGATGCGTGAGTTCAGCGAGTACCGCATGTTGATGTTCGGTGCGCTGATGGTGCTGATGATGATCTGGCGTCCACAAGGTCTGCTGCCGATGCAACGCCCACACATGGAGTTGCGCAAATGAGCCGCGAGATCCTTAAAGTCGAAAATCTGAGCATGCGCTTCGGCGGCTTGCTGGCGGTCAACGGCGTGGCGCTGACCGTCAAGGAAAAACAGGTGGTTGCCCTGATCGGGCCGAACGGCGCCGGCAAGACCACCGTGTTCAACTGCCTGACCGGTTTCTATCAGCCTACCGGCGGCAGCATCCTGCTTGACGGCGAGCCCATCCAGGGCCTGCCGGGCCACAAGATCGCCCTCAAAGGCGTGGTGCGTACCTTCCAGAACGTGCGTTTGTTCAAGGACATGACCGCGGTCGAGAACCTGTTGATCGCCCAGCACCGTCACTTGAACACCAACTTCCTGTCCGGCCTGTTCAAGACCCCGGCGTTCCGCAAAAGCGAGCGCGAGGCCATGGAGTTTGCCGAGTACTGGCTGGAAAAGGTCAACCTCAAAGAGTTCGCCAACCGCACCGCCGGCACCCTCGCCTACGGCCAGCAACGACGCCTGGAAATCGCCCGCTGCATGATGACCCGCCCGCGGATCCTCATGCTCGACGAACCGGCCGCCGGCCTGAACCCGAAGGAAACCGAAGACCTCAAGGCGCTGATCGGTGTGTTGCGCGAAGAGCACAACGTCACCGTGCTGTTGATCGAACACGACATGAAGCTGGTCATGAGCATCTCTGACCACATCGTCGTGATCAATCAGGGCACACCGCTGGCCGACGGCACGCCGGAGCAGATCCGCGACAATCCTGAAGTGATCAAAGCCTACCTGGGGGAAGCGTAAATGCTGCAGTTCGAAAACGTTTCCACCTTCTACGGCAAGATCCAGGCCCTGCACAGCGTCAACGTCGAAGTCCGTCAGGGCGAAATCGTGACGCTGATCGGCGCCAACGGTGCCGGCAAATCCACGCTGCTGATGACGCTGTGCGGTTCGCCGCAGGCGCACAGCGGCAGCATCCGCTATATGGGTGAGGAACTGGTCGGCCAGGACTCGTCGCAAATCATGCGCAAGAGCATCGCCGTGGTCCCGGAAGGTCGTCGGGTGTTTGCCCGTCTGACCGTGGAAGAAAACCTGTCCATGGGCGGATTCTTCACCGACAAGGGCGACTATCAGGAACAGATGGACAAGGTTCTCGGACTTTTCCCACGCCTGAAAGAGCGTTTCAACCAGCGCGGGGGCACCATGTCCGGGGGTGAACAGCAGATGCTCGCCATCGGCCGTGCACTGATGAGCAAGCCCAAGCTGCTGCTGCTCGACGAGCCGTCGCTGGGCCTGGCGCCTATCATCATCCAGCAGATCTTCGACATCATCGAACAGCTGCGCAAGGACGGGGTGACGGTGTTCCTGGTCGAGCAGAACGCCAACCAGGCGCTGAAAATCGCCGACCGCGCCTACGTTCTGGAGAACGGCCGCGTGGTCATGCAAGGCACCGGTGAAGCGCTGCTGACCGACCCGAAAGTACGCGAGGCGTACCTCGGCGGTTGAGTGTTATCGCTGGACAAAAAAACGGCCTTCGGGCCGTTTTTTTTATTTCCTGAGTATCACCAAGCTAACCCTGTGGGAGCGAGCTTGCTCGCGAAATCGGTCTGTCATTCAACATTATGGGTGCCTGACATACCGCCTTCGCGAGCAGGCTCGCTCCCACAGGGATACAGCTGAATCCGAATTTTTTTATAAATTTCTCGCCCCGCGTGTAACGCATCCCCCCACCCGTTCTCTAGAGGGACAAGCAAGCGCAAACCGCTTGCAAAAACCCTGATAAATCTGGAGAAACATCATGACTGCAACCACCCGCACCCTGTCCGCCACCGCCCTGGTTCTGGCCCTCGGTTCCGCTCTGAGCATCGCCACTGTCTCCACCGCCCAGGCCGCCGATGCCAACATGGAAAAATGCTTCGGTGTGGCCCTCAAGGGCAAGAATGATTGCGCTGCAGGTGCCGGGACCACCTGCGCCGGCACGGCGAAAATGGACTATCAGGCCAACGCCTGGAAGCTCGTTCCGAAGGGCACCTGCGCCACCACCGAGAGCAAAACCTCGCCGACCGGTTTCGGTCAGCTCGAAGCCTTCAAAGCCAAGTCCTGATCCACGGCCTGCCTGAGTGACGCCCATGTTCAGTCATCACGAACCGTCCCTGCCGCGCACTCAGGCAGCTCGCACCGAGCTCCCTGCCCGCGCCGGGCTGGGGCTCAAGACCGGGCACTTCCTCGAAGTGCTCGGCTGCGAACCGGACCTCGGTTTCTTCGAAGTCCACGCCGAAAACTACATGGTGGCCGGCGGCCCGTTTCATCATTTTCTTGGTTTGATTCGTGAGCAGTACCCACTGTCATTGCATGGTGTGGGACTGTCGATCGGTGGCGAAGGCCCGCTGGACCGCCAGCACCTCAAACGCCTTGCCGAGCTGATCGAGCGCTATCAGCCACAAGCCTTTTCCGAACATCTGGCCTGGTCGAGCCACGGCCCGGTGTTCCTCAATGATCTGCTGCCACTGGCCTACGACACGCCGACGCTGAACCGCGTCTGCGCGCACATCGACCAAGTGCAGAACACCCTGAAACGACCGATGCTGCTGGAGAATCCGGCGACTTATCTGACGTTTGTGCATTCGACGATCGACGAAGCCGAGTTCATCGCCGAAGTGATCAGGCGCAGCGGCTGCGGCTTGTTGCTCGACGTCAACAATGTCTTCGTGTCGTGCGTCAATCATCAACGCGATCCACTGGCCTATCTCGATGCGTTACCGCTGCACGCAGTCGGCGAAATTCATCTGGCCGGCTTCGCTGAAGATTGCGACAACCTCGGCGATCGCTTGCTGATTGACGATCACGGCGCGCCGATTGATCAGGCCGTCTGGGATCTGTACCGGCAAGTGCTGCAACGTATCGGCCCGGTGGCGACGCTGATCGAACGCGACAATCAAGTGCCGGCCTTCGACGTGTTGCTCGCCGAAGCGCAGCAAGCCGAGACGCTATTGCGTCGAGCGGAGCGTGCGGCATGAGCACGCAAGCGGACTTCGCCGCCGCCCTGCTCGATGTGCACCTGCCCTGCCCCAAGGGCCTGGGCAGCCGCAACGGCGCCGATCCGTCGCGGCGTTTCGCGGTCTATCGCAACAATGTGCAGAGCTCGCTGATCAATGCCCTGGCCGACAGTTATCCGGTGGTGCAGCAATTGGTCGGTGAGGAATTCTTTCGCGCGATGGCAGCGATTTTCGTACGCAGTCAGCCGCCAAAAAGTCCGTTGCTGAGCCGCTATGGCGAGAACTTCGCCGACTTCATCGCAGAGTTTGAACCCATCGCCGGCGTGCCTTATGTCGCTGATGTCGCGCGACTCGAGCACTTGCGTACTGTCGCCTACCACGCCGCTGATGCGCAGCCGATCCGGTCTGAACAAGTCAGTGCCGCGCTGGCCGATCCGCAGTCGCTGAGTGAGCTGTGTTTCGAACTGCATCCCTCGCTGCACCTGCTCGACTCCGCTTTTGCGGTGGTGGCGATCTGGGCTGCGCATCAGCAGGAGTCAAGTCTGGCGGGCATTGGCCTCAATCAAGGCCAGCATGCCTTGGTGCTGCGCAACGGTCTCGACGTTGAGGTGTTTGCTCTTGAACCGGGTGCGAGCGTGTTTATTCGTCATTTGCTCGAGGGCTCGCCATTGCTCGCGGCGGCAGAAAACAGCCCGCCGTTCGATCTCGCCCAAATCCTCGCAGTGTTGATTGCGCACAACGCCATCACCCGGCTGAATTACAAGGAGTTGCCATGAACGCTTTTATCCTGCGCGTCATCGCGTTGTTCGAAAAAATCCCACACAGCCTGATTGCTTTGGTCGCGCGTTTTTCCATTGCTGCCGTGTTCTGGAAATCCGGGCAAACCAAGGTCGAGGGGCTGGCCATCGACTTGATTGACGGGACGTTTGAATTGGGCTGGCCGCGTTTGGCCGATTCGACTATTCCGCTGTTTCAGAGCGAATACGACTTGCCGCTGTTGTCGCCGGAATTCGCCGCACACATGGCGGCGTTTGCCGAGCATGTGTTCCCGCTACTGATTCTGCTCGGTCTTGCTACACGGTTTTCGGCGCTGGCATTGCTCGGCATGACCCTGACCATTCAACTGTTCGTCTATCCGGATGCCTACCCGACCCATGGCACCTGGGCGGCGGTGTTGCTGTACCTGATGGCGACGGGGCCGGGCAGGTTGTCGATTGATCACCTGATCACCCGCCGTTTCCAAGGCTGACCTGAAACTGTAGGAGCTGCCGAAGGCTGCGATCTTTTGATCTTGCTTCTAAAAATCAAAAGATCGCAGCCTTCGGCAGCTCCTACACAGGTTCGGTGTCAGCGCTGGAGTCGATCCAGCGCCTCGCCACTGCGCTTGAACCAGCCCATCAGATAATCCGCGAGCACCTGCGTGCGTTTCGGCAATCCGCCCTGATACGGATGCACCAGATACATCGGCATCCGTCGGGTCTGGTAATCGCGCAGCAGCCAGCGCAAGCGGCCGTCAGCCAGTTCCGCTTGCAGCAGATACGATGGCAAACGAGCGATGCCGGCGCCGGTCAACGCAGCTTTTTTCAGCAGGCTGTAATGGTTACTGGCGAAAGGGCCTGACACCCGCACCCGCAGCAGTTCGTGCTGCTGGTGATACAGCCATTCTTCGCGCCCGCTGTAATGGCTGTTGAGCAGGCAACGATGCTCGGCCAGGGCCTGCGGCGTCTGCGGTTCGCCGAAACGTTCAAGGTAGGCCGGGCTGGCGCAGGTCATTTCGTGCCAGGCCAACAGCGGCTTGGCCACCAGCCGCTCGTCATTGGCGACTTCGGCGCGAATCGCCAGATCAAAACCGTCGCGAGACAGATCGCGATAACTGTTGTTCAGCTCCAGCTCGATCTGCACTTCGGGGTATTGCCCGGAAAACTCCAGCAACAGGCCATCGAAGAACGTCTCGCCGAGCGACACCGGAACCGTCATGCGCACGGGGCCGGCCATGTCGTCCTTCAAGCGCGCCAACGCCTGCCGTGCACGTTCGACCTGAACCACCAGTGCCTGCGCCTGCGGCAGCAGCGCGGCCCCCGCCGCCGTCAGGCTCAAACGCCGGGTGGTGCGTTGCAGCAACACCACACTGAACTGCGCTTCGAGCTGGCTGATGCGCTTGGACAACTGGCCCTTGCTACAGCCCAACTGCTGCGCCGCGAGGGTGAAACTGCCGGCCTCGATCAGTACGGCAAACGCAGCAAGGTCATCCATTTCGCTCATGGATTGTTTCCATTTGAAAACCAAAGGTTGCCTATTAGTGCGCTTATCCGCTGAAAAAACCACTCTAGACTGAAACCTCATTCATTCACTTGGGGTACAGCTCGATGAAGATTCTGTTGATAGGCGCCGGCGGCACCATCGGTTCGGCGGTGGACAAAGAGTTGTCGCAGCGTCACGAAGTTATTCGCATCGGCCGCAACAGCGGAGACTTGCAGGTGGATATCAGCGACAGCGAGTCGATCCGCAAGCTGTTCGAACAGACCGGCAAGTTCGATGCGCTGATCTGCGCCGCGGGCAACGTGACCTTCGCAGCGCTGGACGAGATGACCGAAGACAGCTTCGCCCTCGGTCTGAAAGACAAGCTGATGGGCCAGGTCAACCTGCTGCTGATCGGTCGCGAATTCGCCAATGACGGTGCCTCGTTCACCTTCACCACCGGCGTGCTCAGCCACGACCCGATTCGCAGCGGCGCCTCGGCAGCACTGGTCAACGGCGCCCTCGACAGCTTCGTCCGCGCCGCCGCCATCGAACTGCCACGCGGGCTGCGGGTGAACTCGGTCAGCCCGACCGTGCTGACTGAAGCCCTTGGCAAATACGCGCCCTACTTCCGTGGCTTCAAGTCGGTTCCCGCAGCGGACGTGGCATTGGCCTACGCGAAAAGTGTCGAAGGCCTGCAGAATGGTCAGACATTTCACGTGGGCTAAGCCCTTGTGATGAACGGTCAGGCTGCGTAACGTGGCAGCACTTGTCTGGAGAGCCAAAGATGCGTGTTGCCCGTCCGTTAATCCTCGTTGCCCTGCTGCCGTTGTTTGCCGCCTGCCAGTTGTTCGACGGCCAGCGTGAAAGTGTTTCCCATGCCGGGCAGACGCGGATGCAGGGGCAACTGACCGCCGCCGACGGCAAGCTGGTGTTCCAGCCGTGCCAGGATCAGCGGCAACTGGTGGTCAACGACATCGGCGGCACCAGCGTCCTGCAAGAGGCCGCCACCTTGGCCGACGAGCAGGGCAAGTTGTTTGCCGATGTGCGCGGCAAGGTTTCCGGCGACCGCCTCGACCTGGGCCAGTTGTATCGCGTCGAACGCTCGGGCACAGCCTGCGATGACCCGAATTTCAAACTGTTGATCCTGCGCGCCGCCGGCCATGGCCCGGAGTGGAACGTCAAGGTCAGCGGCAAAGGCATGGTCATCGAGCGCGACGGCCAGTCCCCGCTGGCCGTGCCCTATGTGGAAGAGCAACTGGGCGACGGCCGCTTCAATCTCAGCAGCGAAGCCAACAATCAGCGCATCGAACTGTGGGTCGCGCCGCAGCGCTGCCTCGACAGCAGCACCGGCAGCGTGCAACACATGAGCGCCGAGTTGCGTATCGACGGTCAGGTGCAGCGCGGCTGCGGCTATTTCGGCGGCGCGCGCAACGACTGATCGTTTTTCCGCCACGGATCCGCTCGCGGCGGCTTATAATCGCCGCCTTCAAACGCCCTGGCGCAGTTGTGCGCCCCGCGAATCCGGATCCTGCCATGTTACGAATCACCGAACTCAAGCTGCCAATCGACCATCCCGAAGAAGACCTGCGCGCGGCCATCGTGCAGCGCCTGGGCATCGCCAGCGATGATCTGCTCGATTTCACCTTGTTCAAGCGCAGCTATGACGCGCGCAAAAAGTCCTCCGAACTGTGCTTCATCTACACCATCGACCTCAACGTACGCGACGAGGCCCGGGTGTTGGGCAAGTTCGCCGACGACCGTAACGTCAACGTGGCGCCGGATGTCAGCTATAAATTCGTCGGTCAGGCCCCGAGCGATCTCGGCCAGCGCCCGATCGTCGTCGGTTTCGGCCCGTGCGGTATCTTCGCCGGTCTGCTGCTGGCGCAAATGGGCTTCAAACCGATCATTCTCGAACGCGGCACCGAAGTCCGTCAGCGCACCAAGGACACCTGGGGCCTGTGGCGTAAAAGCGTGCTCAATCCCGAGTCCAACGTACAGTTTGGCGAAGGTGGGGCGGGGACGTTCTCCGACGGCAAGCTGTATAGCCAGATCAAGGACCCGAAATTCCTCGGCCGCAAAGTCCTGCACGAGTTCGTCAAGGCCGGCGCGCCGGAAGAAATCCTCTACGTCAGCAAGCCGCACATCGGTACGTTCCGTCTGACCGGCATGGTCGAAAACATGCGCGAGCAGATCCGTGAGCTGGGCGGCGAAGTGCGCTTCCAGGAGCGCGTCAGCGACGTGCTGATCGAAGACGGTCAACTGGTCGGCGTGCAACTGGCCAGCGGCGAAACCCTGCAGTCGAAACACGTGGTTCTGGCCCTCGGCCACAGCGCCCGCGACACCTTCCGCATGCTCCACAGCCGTGGCGTGTTCATGGAAGCCAAGCCGTTCTCGGTGGGTTTCCGCATCGAACACCCGCAATCGCTGATCGACCGCGCGCGCCTGGGTAAATACGCCGGCCACCCGAAACTCGGCGCTGCCGATTACAAGCTGGTGCACCACGCCAGGAATGGCCGTTCGGTGTACAGCTTCTGCATGTGCCCGGGCGGCACCGTGGTCGCGGCGACGTCCGAGCCCAATCGTGTGGTCACCAACGGCATGAGCCAGTACTCGCGTAACGAGCGCAATGCCAACTCTGGCATTGTTGTCGGCATCACCCCGGAAGTCGACTACCCGGGCGGCCCCCTCGCCGGTATCGAGTTGCAGGAACGCCTCGAGTCCCACGCCTTCATCCTCGGCGGCAGCGATTACAAGGCCCCGGCGCAATTGGTCGGCGACTTCATCAACGGCAAGCCGTCGACCGAACTGGGCGAAGTCGAACCGTCGTACAAACCGGGCGTGGCGTTGGGCGATCTGGCTCTGGCGCTGCCGGACTTTGCCATTGAGGCGATCCGTGAAGCCTTGCCAGCGTTCGAGAAGCAGATTCGCGGTTATTCGCTGCACGACGCAGTCCTGACCGGGATCGAGACCCGTACCTCGTCGCCGCTGCGCATTACCCGCAATGAGTCGCTGCAGAGCATGAACGTCAAGGGCCTGTTCCCGGCCGGTGAAGGCGCGGGATATGCCGGCGGAATTCTCTCGGCGGGCGTCGACGGGATTCGCATTGCCGAGGCAGTGGCGCGGGATATGCTCGGCCTGGAAGCCTGACCCCCATAAGCTGACACAACACAAACCCTGTGGGAGCGAGCTTGCTCGCGAAAGCGGTCTGTAATTCAACGAAGTTGTTGAATGTGATTCCGCCTTCGCGAGCAGGCTCGCTCCCACAGTGGTGTCTGCATTTGGCTTTAGATATTCGCGCGCAGCACCGAGGTCGGCAGCGCCTCTCCGCGCTCGGCACTCGCCGCCACCGCTGCAATCAAATCATCCAATTCATACCCCTGCGCCCGCAGCCAATCCTGATCGTAATACGTGTCGGCATACCGCTCGCCGCCATCGCACAGGATCGCTACGATCGACCCCGACTGCCCCGCCGCTTTCATCTGCTGCGCCGCCATCAGCGCGCCGATCAGATTGGTCCCGCTCGACCCGCCGACATGCCGCCCCAAACGCTGCGCCAGATAATGCATGGCGGCCAGCGACAAGGCGTCCGGCACCTTGACCATCGCATCGATGACCTTGGGCAGAAATGACGCTTCCACCCGTGGCCGGCCAATGCCTTCGATGCGCGAGCCGCAGTCCAGACGCAGGCTGGCATCACCGCTCTGATAAAAATCGAAGAACACCGAACGCTCGGCATCGGCACACAACACGCGGGTGCAATGCTGGCGATAGCGCACGTAACGGCCGAGGGTCGCGGTGGTGCCGCCGGTGCCGGGGCTGGAAATCAGCCAGGTCGGCTCAGGGTGCTTTTCGTAGCGCATCTGCTGGAAGATCGATTCGGCGATGTTGTTGTTCGCCCGCCAGTCGGTGGCGCGTTCGGCGTAGGTGAACTGGTCGATGAAGTGACCGCCATGCTCACGCGCCAAGCGCTCGGATTCGGCATAGATCTGCGTCGGATCCTGCACCAGATGGCTTTGGCCACCGTAGAAGGCAATCTGGGCAATCTTCTCTTTCGAGGTGGTCGCGGGCATCACCGCGATAAACGGCAAACCGAGCATGCGCGCGAAATACGCTTCGGAAATCGCCGTCGAGCCGCTGGACGCTTCGATCACCGGCGCGCCGGGTTTCAACCAGCCGTTACACAACGCGTAAAGGAACAGCGAACGGGCCAGGCGATGCTTGAGGCTGCCGGTCGGGTGGCTGGATTCGTCCTTGAAATACAACTCGATGCCGACAAAACCGGGCAGCGGCAAAGGGATCAGGTGGGTGTCGGCGCTGCGCTGGAAGTCCGCCTCGATGATGCGGATGGCTTCGCGGGCCCACTGTCGGTTGTCGCTCATGGTCTCGTTTCTCATTGAATCGGACGGGAGATGGGTCTCCTGAAAAAGGTCTTGCGCAAGCTTAGGAAATATCCTGCAAGCGGCAAAGATACAGCTGAGTCTCAATGTGTCATGCAACTGCTAGGCTCAGTGCTGCTCGAGCCAGACAGCTTGTAACGACATATAACAAAAAAGAATATAACTTTTGTTTTAACAACTAACGGTACGGGTTAGGGTAGCCCACCTTTTTCACCAATCGATGGAGAGCAACCTTGCCTCTGCGTAGCACTTTCACGCGTTTCTTTCAGTTGGAAGCTGCCAGCGGTCTGTTATTGATCGCCGCAGCCATCCTCGCCCTGATCATCAACAACTCACCGCTGTCGTGGCTGTACACCGGCCTGCTCGACACCCCGGTGGTGGCGCAGATCGGCGCGTTGAAAATCGCCAAACCCCTGCTGCTATGGATCAACGACGGTCTGATGGCGATGTTTTTCCTGCTGATCGGTCTGGAAGTCAAACGCGAAGTGCTCGACGGCCAGTTGTCCAAGCCCTCGCAGATCGTCCTGCCCGGCGCAGCGGCGATCGGCGGCATGCTGGTGCCGGCGCTGATCTACTGGTTCCTCAACCGCGACAACCCCGCCGCCCTCAGTGGCTGGGCCATTCCGACCGCCACCGACATCGCTTTCGCCCTCGGCGTATTGGCGCTGCTCGGCAAGCGCGTGCCGGTGTCGCTGAAATTGTTCCTGATGACCCTGGCGATCATCGATGACCTCGGCGCCATCGTCATCATCGCGATTTTCTATTCCGGCGAACTCTCGACGCTGTCGCTGGGCCTGGCGGCGGCCTGCATCGCCGCGCTGGTGGCGATGAACCGGCTCGGCGTGGTCAAGCTCGGGCCGTACATGATCATCGGTCTGATCCTCTGGGTCTGCGTGCTCAAGAGCGGTGTCCACGCCACATTGGCCGGCGTGACCCTGGCTTTCTGCATTCCGCTACGCACGAAAAACGCCGAGCCATCGCCGCTGCTGACCCTCGAACACGCGCTGCACCCATGGGTCGCCTACGGCATCCTGCCGCTGTTCGCCTTCGCCAATGCCGGCCTGTCGCTGAGCGGCGTCACTGTCGAAAGCTTCACCCACGACGTACCGATGGGCATCGCCATCGGCCTGCTGCTGGGCAAAACCATCGGCGTGTTCGGCCTGACCTGGCTGGCGGTGAAGATCGGCATCGCCGCCCTGCCCCAAGGCGCCAACTGGGGCCAGATCCTCGGCGTGGCAATCCTCTGCGGCATCGGCTTCACCATGAGCCTGTTCGTCGGCTCGCTGGCCTTCGAGCCCGGCGTGAGTGATTACGCCGGCATGGATCGCATGGGTATCCTCACCGGCTCGATTCTCGCGGCGCTGATTGGTTATGCGGTGACGGCGGCGGCGAGTCGCAGGGGCACGATACAAACGTCCTGAGGTTTATTGCGGCCAATGGCATAGCCCCTCAACAGACGAGGGGCTTGGCTCCAAGCCTTGCAAATGTGCTATATCTTGCGCATCAAACAGCCATCTACTCAGCACAGCTTGGAGTCATTCATGTCGCGCAAAGCCGAAAAACGCCCATTGACTGACGATCAGATTGCCGTTCAGGAGTCGCGAATTCCTGACATCGCTCTAAAGGCCTTCAGCAACGCCTATAAAATGGCACTTGCAAACGGCGCAGCGGTGCTTGTCGCTAAAGATGGTCAGCTGCTTGAAGTGACCGAGAAGACTTCCATCGTTTTGCGGTCGATTGGCGCCTACGGCAATCTGAAAAGCGGAACGCGTCTGCACATCAAAAAATCATCAAAACAGGTTACTTCTTGAGCACACCGAGAATACGGATATTTGCGGGACCGAACGGATCCGGGAAAAGCACATTCAATCGACTTGTCCCTGCGCATCTGCTGGGCAACTACATAAATCCTGACGACATCGAACGCTCAATCAAAGATACCGGATATTTTGATTTCACTTCTTATCGCATCGAAGCACACAAAGCCGAGCTGTTCGACTTTCTACGTGCTCACCCCCTTCTGAAAAAATCGCCTCGTTCGCAGGCAAAGCTTGATGACCTCGCAATTGACGGAGTCCGGCTCAACTTTTCGAATACTGAAATCGACTCGTACGTGGCGTCAGCACTCTGCGACTTCATCCGTAGATCGCTGATAAAAGAGCGCATCAGCTTTACTTTCGAAACCGTCATGTCCTCCGCAGACAAAGTCAGCCTTCTCGCTGAAGCGAATAAATCCGGCTATAGGGTCTACGTCTATTACGTCGCAACAGCGGACCCGCAGATCAATATTGCGAGAGTTGCATACCGCGTTTCCCGAGGCGGGCATAACGTTCCTGCTGAAAAGATTGAGGCTCGATACTGGCGATCTCTAGAGCTTTTATCCGAAGCTATCCTGACCTCCAACCGAGCCTATATCTTCGATAACTCTGATGAAGGCAGTGAAGGTCTGACGCAGATAGCTGAAATTACGGATGGAGAACTGATCGAAATCAAATCCGACACTCAGCCGCCGTGGTTCAAGCAGTTCGTGCTGGATAAATTGCTTTAGATTGGTTCTAAAATCATTTTGCCGATTGGTTACGCTGAATGTGAATAACAGACAGCCCCCCGCTCTCCGTGATTACCTCGCCCACGTCGAACAATCCCCACGTCTTTAGCGACGCGTCCTACAGCCGCGCTTTCCCCGCTTCGATAACGTCGTGCAACTCCTTTCGAGGGGCTGTCGATGGTGAACGAAGGGACGATCAGTGGCGCGGTACAAGGACATTCCCCGGGTGCAAAACCCACCGGAGGGCGACGGACATCAAGTTACGTGGCGGTATATGACGGCCGCCGAACTGGCCGCGCGCGAAGCCGGGCAAAATGCCTACGATGCGATGCTGGCGCGGCAGGAGGCTTTCGAGCGCAGCCGGGAAGTGGCGGCGAAAAAACCTGAAGCTGTCTGTGCGTGCCGGGTGCGTATTCGCCAAGTCCTGCAAGTTGCCGGATGCGATCATCGATTACAGCAATCCTTCCGGCATGGTCCCGACCGACAGCCTGAAGGATTACGGCGAGCTGATTCTGCTCGGCGCTCGCGAAGCCGACCCAAGCGGCGGCATTCCTCTCAAGAAAATCAGCGCCAACGCCATCCCGGTCGGGTTCGGCAGTCTGGCTTTGGCAGGTTCGGCTTTCGAAGCGCTGCCGGCGCTCGTCTCCAGTGCCGCAGCTGCGCCTTTGCTCGGGCTGGTTGCGCTGCTGATGCCGTCCAGCCTGGGCGACAGCGCGCTCTATACCGACGAGCAACTGAGCACACTCAAACAAGCCCGAACCCGCGTGCGCCTGCGCGTCGAGCAACAGGCCGATGGCAGCCTAAAGGGTTACGGCTTCTACACCGGCAAGAACCGCGATTGGGAAATGGTCGATGTCGTGCAGTTCACTGCACGCGGCGACCGGTTCGTTGCCGATCTGGGTGAAGGCGTCGAACTGCTCTGGACACCGGCGGTGGATGGCTCGGACATCCTCGGCATTCCAGCACTGGAGGCCGCACCGCAGGCACCGCATATCTGGTCTATCCACCGACGAAAGCGGCGGATGGAATTCTGGTGAATCCGGTTTATCCGCCGGAGTATCGGGATTTTATTCTGGTGTTTCCGATGGGGTCGGGTGTTAAACCTCTCTACATCGTAATCAACGAGGCGCGTAAAGGTTTAGCGGCCGCAGGACATAGCTACCATAAAGCTCCCAGAACTGAAGAAATCACTGCGTTCCCCGGTCTGAAGATCGCAAAAAAAATGAATCCGGTACAAGGCGGTGGAGGACTTCGAAAACGATGGACAGATGCCAAGGGCAAGAGAATTTACGAATGGGACTCAATGCACGGTGAACTGGAAGAATATCGTGCAAGTGATGGAGCCCACTTGGGAGCGTTTGACCCGGCGACAGGGGAACGACGAGAAGATCCCAAACCTGAGAGAAGCATCCGAAGGAAATACTTGTGAGGTAATGATGGGACTGAAAATAGTTTTGGAGTGGTACCACAAGAGAACCGCCATTGGCCAAGGCGAGGAATTTTCCAACGATTTAGGCGACGATGAGTCCGTACTAAATGCATTGGGGATCCCAGTGGAAAACAATATAAATAATGGCGGATTCGATGTCCTAGGACACTGGGTGGACATTATCCAGCCTTTTTTTCAACACCCTATCGCCATTGACATATACGACTATCAAATTGCTTTTGAGTACAGCGACAACTGGTAATGCTTCACATGATCTACGTCATTGAGGCTTTCGACAAAACGACTGACCTTCTCGTATTCGAGGAAAAAATTCCGCGCGGACATGATGAAAAAATAAAACTCATCATGGGTTGGACGGAAGAACAATGGGGCTGGGAAGGGTACGATCTTGAACGGCATCAGCTTGAAGCGTTGGAGAAATTACTCGCCAAAAAAGTTCATGACCCTATGTGCTTTTTCCAGCTGACGTGTAACCTGCGCACGCAGTAAATATAAAAAACCCCGACCAGTCTCCTGATCGGGGTTTTCTTTACCCCGCTTCCCGCTTCCCGCTTAGTGCGATACGCGGCTGGTTCCGCCAACGGTGGAAATCCGTACCCGCTCGCCAACGCGGAACACTTCATTCTCCTGAACCTGCTGCACATAGGCGCGCATGCTGCCGTCGTCTTCGCGGACGGTGATTTCCACGCCCTGGGTGCGGGTCAGGCCTTCTTCGGTGGCCGAACCGAGCAGGCCGCCAGCCACTGCGCCGATGACCGCAGCGACGATGCTGCCCTTGCCGCCGCCGATGGCGCTACCGCCGACGCCGCCGACCACTGCGCCTGCTGCGCCGCCGATCGGGGTTTTGGTGCCTTCGATTTTGACCGGTCGCAGGGATTCGATGGTGCCCATGCGAATCGTCTGCACACGACGCGCTTCGTCACGGGAGTAGGAGTCGCCGGTGAGGCTCGATTGGCAGCCGGTCAGCAACATCGCCATCGTGGAAAAGGAAGCAACCAGCAGAACAGACTTACGCATAGCATCAACTCCAAAAGAACATGTGTTCATTAAACTCCGTGGCCTGGCGTCTGTCACGACACCCTCCGGATAAAATTGGCTTCCATTCAGGCTGGGTACAGATGCCCGCGAGCGTCCACTCAAAGTAGCGCGAAATCACCGATCCTGCGCTATTGCCCTTCATCCCGCTCGGTAGACTGCTCAGGGTGCCAGTCGTTCAAGAATCCACTCGGTGCCCTTCAGGCGGTAATTGAGGCGATCGTGCAGGCGGCTCGAACGGCCCTGCCAGAACTCGATGCGCTCGGGCAACAAGCGGTAACCGCCCCAATGTTCCGGGCAATGCGGTTGGGAGTCGCTGAAGCGCTGCTCGGTGGCCTTGAGCAAATCTTCCAGCTCGCCACGACCGTTGATGACCCGGCTCTGCGGCGAGGCCCAGGCGCCGAGGCGGCTGCCCAGCGGACGCACCTGATAATACGCGTCGGACTCTTGCGCCGTGACCTTGACCACCCGCCCTTCGATGCGCACCTGGCGCTCCAGGGTGGGCCAGAAGAAGGTCATGGCAGCAAACGGGTTGGCCGCCAGATGCTGGCCCTTGGCGCTGTCGTAGTTGGTGAAGAAGGTGAAGCCCTGCTCGTCCAGGCCCTTGAGCAACAGAATGCGGCAATGCGGACGACCGTCGGCATCGACCGTAGCCAGGGTCATCGCATTGGCTTCCACCGGCGCCTGCTCGGTTTTCACCGCATCGGCGAACCACTGATGAAACAACGCAAACGGCTCGGCCGGGGCTTGCGCCTCGGTCAAACCGTCACGGGTGTAATCGCGACGCATATCGGCCAGAGCCTGGGTCATGGCGGATTCCTTTTCGTTAGCGGATCACTTCTTCGCGGCGTCGGCTGCGGCGACTTTCTTGTCGGTCGCGGCGGCTTTGGCTGGCGCAGTCTTTTTCGCCGCAGCCTTGGCCGGAGCCTTTTTCGCTGGAGCCTTGGCGGCAGCTTTCTTGGCTGGCGCCTTTTTCGCCGCCGGCACAGCGGCTTTTTTCGCAGCAGGCGCCGGGGTAACCGGCTTGGCCACTGGTTTGACGTCTTGCACAGCGACCATCGTTACCGGCTTCGGCGCTGGCATGTTGTATTTGCTCAGCAGTGCCACCATGGTGTTTTGCGGAGTCACCAACAGTTCGACACGGCGGTTCAAGGCGCGGCCCTCAACACTGTCGTTGGCCGCACGCGGCGCTTCCGAACCCATGCCGCGCAGCATCAGGCGATCACGCTGCAAGCCGCTGAGGCGGAAGATTGCCGCCACCGATTGCGCACGTTCCTGGCTCAGCTTGATGTTGGCCGGCGCAGCGCCGCTGGTGTCGCTGTGACCGAGCACCAGCACCGCCGTTTTCGGGTCGGCTTCGAGGATTTTCGCCACGCGAGTAAACGGGCCAAGAGTAACCGGCAGCAGCATCGCCGGGCGGTCCGGGTTGAACGAGCCTTCGACCGGCGCCGTCACCACCAGTACGTTGTCGCGACGCTCAAGTTGCAAATTGCTGTCCTTCACCGCTTCACGCAGACGCGGCTCGTAGTCGTCGAGCCAGGCCTGAGTGACCTTCGGATCCGGCATCGGCACGGCTTTGACGGTTGGCTGGTCCTTACCGCCGAACGGCCACCACCATTTGCCATTGGACTCGGCCTCGGCTTTGGCCACCTCGACCGGTTTGGCGTCAGGTTTGACCTCGGCTTTCAGATCAGCCTTGACCGCTTCATCGCTGGAACCGAACGGCCAGTACCACGGGTTGCTGCTCTCGGCTTTGGCCACTGGCGCGGTCGCCGCCGGTTTCAACGGAGCCGGGGCCGGAGCCGGATCTTTGGCCGCGACTTTGTCGGAGGAACCGAACGACCACCAGCTGCCGCCATCCGCATCGTTTTTCGGGGTCTGTGCGCAACCGGTGATCGCTACACACAGGGCCAGGGCGAGGGTCTTTTTAGATGACATTGAAAATCCACAAAATGAAGTAATGAAAAATCAGAGCACTTTCGCCCGGATAAACAGCCGTTTTGAAACGAAAATCCCTTCGAGGTTCCGACCCTGGAACCTCAGTCGAAGCTTTACAGACAAGTGGCAAGCACCCGCGCCAGCTTTTGCGCACGCGGATCCATCAAAACGTAAGGCCCCAGGGTATTTGTCACGAAACCGAAGGCGACATCGCGCTCGGGATCAGCAAAACCGATCGAGCCGCCCGCCCCCGGATGGCCGAAGGCGCGCGGGCCGAGGCCGTAGGTGGCGTTGGCCACGTCCGGCTGATCGAGCATGCAGCCAAGACCGAAACGGGTGCGGGTGAGCAAGGTCTTGTCGTCGCCGAGGCTGTGCTCGCGGGTCAGCTCTTCGAGCATCTCGCTTTCGAGCAGACTGCCGTCAAGCAAGCCAGCGTAGAACCCGGCGAGGCTGCGCGCGTTACCGTGGCCGTTGGCCGCCGGTTGCTGCATGCGGCGCCATTCCGGCTTGTTGGTGCTGGTCAGCACTGACGGCGGATTGGTGAAGGCGCGGGTAGTCATGGCAGTCGGTTCGCGCATGGTCACTTGCAGCAGGCGCTGAGCCGCGGCGTCGCCGGCGTTGCCCTTGCCACGGGCGATATGCGCCACGCGATGAAACTCTTCGTCGGCCAGGCCCACATGGAAATCCAGGCCCAACGGTTTGGCGACCCGAGCGACGATCGACTCGCCCGGCCCACGCCCGTCGGCGCGGCGCAGCAATTCGCCAACCAGCCAGCCGTAAGTGATCGCGGCATAACCGTGACCGGTGCCCGGCGTCCACCACGGTGCTTCGGCCGCAAGGGCGTCGACCATGGTTTGCCAGTCGTAAAGGGCTTCAGGGGCGAGCAGTTCACGCAGCGCCGGCAGGCCGGCCTGATGGCAGAGCAATTGGCGCAGAGTTACTGATTCTTTGCCGGCGTCGGCGAATTCCGGCCAGTAGCGGGCAACCGGGGCGTCCAGTTGCAGCTTGCCTTCGGCGACCAGTTGCAGCGCGGTGACGGCGGTGAAGGTCTTGGTGCAGGAGAACAGATTGGCGATGGTGTCGCTGTGCCAGGCTTCGGCGCCGTCCTTGTCGGCGGTACCGGACCAGAGGTCGAGGACGGTTTCTCCACCGACCTTGATGCACAGGGCTGCGCCGCGTTCCTGGGGATCGTCGAACAGTGCGGCGAAAGCCTCGCGCACCGCTTCGAATTGAAGCTCGTAATGTCCCTGAATCTGCACCCGCAACTCCCCCGCGAAAACGCTCTACAAAGTGGTCCGCATTGTTCCAGCCCTTGAGGGATTTGGGAACAGGCGCGGGCCAGACGGTTGATCGGCAATTTGTGTTGATCCCTTCGCGAGCAGGCTCGCTCCCACACTGGATCTCAACAGCAGCGAAGATCCCCTGTGGGAGCGAGCCTGCTCGCGAAGAACGATAACGCGGCCTGAAACCTAGTGACCATTCCCCGAATGCCCGCCCGCCTGCGCAGCCCCCGCCGCTTTGCCAGCCTCGGCCTTGCGCCCGCCTTCAGCCTCGGTATTCGGCGTTTTCTGCGCCTCCTTGCCCAACTGCTCCAGCGCTTGCAGGTTGCTTTTGCGCACTGCCTCGACAAATCCCTGATACGGCAGATCGGTGACGCCGACCAGTCCGAAATGGCCGTTCTCGCCGTCGAGCAACCGCCCGGTAACCGGTTGGTCGAGATACTGGAACCAGTGCACGCCGACAATCGACGGTTCGCTCAGCGCCTGTTTGATGAATTTGGCATAGGCCGGGCCGCGATCTTCTTCCTTCGCCAATTGCGTCACGCCGCCCCAGAACGGGCCGCGGTCGGCCGAGCCGAAGTTGAACTCGGTGATCAGCACCGGTTTGTCCAGCGCTGCCAGCGCGGCGAAGTCGTAACCGTCCTGCGGCTTGAGCGTGTACATGTTGAAGCTCAACACATCGCAATACTGCGCGCAGGACGCCACGGCCTCAGGCGTGCTGATAGCGAAGCGACCGCCGAGGAGCATCTGGTTCGGCGCGTGCCATTTCAGCGAATCGGAAATGGTCTTGAAATAGGTGTCGGCGAAGACCTTCTGGAAGTATTTGAAATCCGCTTCGATCTCCGGGTGCTCAGGATTGGGCAGCGGCGGCACGAAGCCCGGGTCTTCCATCAATTCCCATGCCGGCAGCTCGATGCCCCAGGCCTTGGACAGCCCGGCCTGATTGCGGTACTTGTCGCGTAGTTGCTTGAGAAAGGCGCGTTTGGCCGGCACGTCGGTGGTCATTTTCAACGTCCCATAGGCCAACGCGTAGCGAGCCTTCGGATCGTCACCGGGACCGGCCCAGGCCAGTTCGTTGTCGGCGTAATAACCGATCAGCCATGGATCGTCGCGGTGATCGCGGGCGGCAATGGCTACGGCGCGCTCGGTGGCCATGGCGAAACGCGGATCGAACGGGTCCGGCATGCCGCCCCACCAGTCGCTACCGGTGCTGATGCTGGCGTAATCGCCGACGATCGACAGCGGCAAGGTGTACGGCACACGTTCAGCGTCTGCCAGCGACGGCGCGCTCCAGTTGCCAACCGTGTTGAAACCCCAGGCTTGCAGCCGATCGAGGGTATGGCGGGTCCAGCGTTCTTCATCAATCGTAGCTGTACACGGAGCGGCTTGCGCGCTGGACGTTTGCACCGCGTCGGTCTGCGCCGCTTCGGCGATACCTGACTTCGGCTCGGCAGGCGCCGCCACAGACTCAGCCGCCTGCACCGAACTGGCCTCAGCCGCGCCCGCCTTCGCCGCTTCGGCGATCCCGGCCTTGTTGTCGCTGTCCGCCTTGCACGGTTCGCCGTACAGGCGTTGCAGATTGGCGCCATAGAAGTCGTACCAGCGGCCGTTGCCGTAGCCACGGCCCTGATCGGCGCCGTTGCCGCCACGGTTGTCACCCTCACCAAAATGCGCAGCCAGCGGGTCGTCGTTCTTCGGCAGTGATTCGAACATGTATTCGCGACCAGCCACGTAGGTCTGGTTGACCTGCGGGCTGACTGTGTTGACACCCAGCGAGTAGAACGGATGGCCTTCGGGGGTTACCAGATACCAGCGGCCATCGCGTTTTTCTGTGCGGAAGAACCCGCTGGCCTTGAACGCCGGGCCTTTGTTCCAGCCGCCGAATTTATCCAGCGAGGATTTCTCGCGCTCGGCCAGCCAACTGTTCAGTTGTTGCTGCTCCTTGCTGGCGGCGCTTTTCAGTTGCTCATCGCTGCTGACTTTTTCCGGCCATTTGCTGCGGGTCGACTGCCCGTAAGCATCGAGCAAATTGCCGTACACGGCCTGGGTCACCGACTCGCCGTCCTGCACGCCGAAACGCTCGAGCAACAGGCTCTGCGCAACTTTCGGCTGATCCATCGACAGGCTCACCGAAACCACTTGGCTGCGGTCGATCTCGCCCGTGCTGCTGGCCAGCAGGATGCGCTGACCATCAACGGTCATCGGCATCGGCGGTCCGGCTTTCATGCCCTGACTCAGCGGCGTCGAAGCCACCAACGGCACCAGCAAGGTTTGCGCGGGGCCGGCCGGCAGATCGACGCGGCTGACCAGCGTGCGGCCATCGTTGCTCTGGATCTGCACATAAACCGTCACCGCCCAGTTCATCGCACTCTGCAGACGCAGGCTCATCATGCCGGACTGCGACCAGTCCCAGGCGCCGGTCTGTGGCGTCAGGCGCAAGGTGGGCCGGGCGACCGGGTTGAACGTCACCCGACGCAGCACTTCACCTTCCGCGGTCTGTTCGGCATTGGCCTGCGGCAGGTCGGCGTTTTCCGTGGCGACCTTGACCACGTCGGCCGGGCGCACGAAATTGAACAGCGTCTGCTGACCGGCGGGCGCGGCCAGCAACGGCGCGGCGAAGAACAAGGCGAAAACAGCGGGCAACGAACGGCGGATCATATGAACGGAGTTCTCCCTAACGACCAGTCAAGGCCAGTGGAAAAGCAATGGCAGAGAGATAGACAACGCGGCGAGCCAATCGGCCCACCCGTGTCTCAGGATATTTCACGACGGAAAGGAGGCAACGCATTGAGGATCGCCTTGCCGTAGCGCTGGGTGACCAGCCGCCGGTCGAGCAAGGTGATGGTGCCGCGGTCTTCTTCGGTGCGCAGCAGACGGCCGCAGGCCTGAACCAGTTTCAGCGAGGCGTCGGGCACGGAGATCTCCATGAAAGGATTGCCGCCGCGCGCCTCGATCCACTCCGACAACGCAGCCTCGACCGGATCGTCGGGCACCGAGAACGGAATCTTGGCGATCACCACGTGCTCGCAATAAGCTCCCGGCAAATCGACACCTTCGGCGAAACTGGCCAGCCCGAACAGCACGCTGGAATCACCGCCATCGACCCGCGCCTTGTGCTTGTTCAGGGTTTCCTGCTTCGACAGGTTGCCCTGAATGAACACTTGTTTGCGCCAGTCGCGGTCGAGGCCGTCGAACACGTCCTGCATCTGCTTGCGCGAGGAGAACAGCACCAGCGTGCCGCGCGAACCTTCGACCAGATCCGGCAGTTCGCGAATGATCGCTGCCGTGTGGGCGGCGGCATCGCGCGGGTCGGCCTTGAGATCCGGCACGCGCAGTACGCCGGCATCGGCATGATGGAACGGGCTCGGCACCACCGCTGTGACGGCTTTTTTCGGCAGGCCGGCACGCATGCGGAAGCGGTCGAAAGTGCCCAGCGCCGTCAGCGTCGCCGAGGTCACCAGACAGCCGTAAGCGACGTTCCACAAGCTGCGACGCAAGGTTTCCGCAGCCAGAATCGGGCTGGCGTTGACCTCGATGTCGAACAGCGAGCCGCTTTCGGCCAGGGTCAGCCAGCGCGCCATTGGCGGGCTATCTTCCGGGTCCTCGGCGGTGAAAGCTGTCCACAACTCCCAGTTGCCGGACGCACGGGACAACAGGCTGCCAAACAGCGGATACCATTCTTCGGCCTGGTTGCTGGCGATACCAATGTTGACCTCGCCATCCATGCCTTCCTTGAGCAGGTCGGTCAGGCGTTGGAACAGGTCGTTGAGACGGGAAAAGCCCTTCTTCAGCTCGATACCCATCTCGCGCATGTGCTCGGGAATCACCCCGCCGACGAAGCGATGACGCGGGCGCTCGCGGCCTTCGACGTCTTCGCCGGGTTTGAAATCGGCGATCTGCTCGCACGCGGTGAACATGAACTGCTGCTGGGTCTTGATCTCCCGCGCCAGCTCCGGCACCTGCTCGATGAGCTTGCCGAGATCGCCGGGCAGCGGATGCTGAGCGAGCAGTTTGGTGAGGTTCTTCGCGGTGGTTTCCAGCCAGTCGGCGGTGGAGCGCAGGCGCGTGTAATGGGCGAAGTGGCCGATGGCCTTGTCCGGCAGGTGGTGGCCTTCGTCGAACACGTAAATGGTGTCGCGCGGATCCGGCAGCACGGCGCCGCCGCCCAGCGCCAGGTCGGCCAGGACCATGTCGTGGTTGGTGACGATCACGTCAACCTTGCCCATGCCTTCGCGGGCCTTGTAGAAGGCGCACTGGCCAAAGTTCGGGCAATGCCGGTTGGTGCACTGGCTGTGATCGGTGGTCAGGCGCGCCCAATCGGCGTCTTCCAGCGCGTTCGGCCAGCTGTCGCGATCGCCGTCCCACTTATTGCCGGCGAGCTTTTCGATCATGCTGGTGAACAGCTTCTGACTGGCCTCGTCGACTTCGATCTTGAAGCCTTCTTCTTCGAATAGTTGCGCGGTGGCGGTTTGCGCGTGGCCTTCCTGCAGCAGCATGTCGAGCTTGGACAGGCACATGTAGCGGCCACGGCCCTTGGCCAGGGCGAAACTGAAATTCAGCCCGCTGTTGCGCATCAGGTCAGGCAAGTCCTTGTAGACGATCTGCTCTTGCAGGGCGACGGTCGCGGTGGCGATCACCAGACGCTTGCCGGCCAGTTTCGCCGTGGGAATCGCCGCGAGGCTGTAGGCCACCGTCTTGCCGGTACCGGTGCCGGCTTCCACCGCGACAATCGCGGGGTCGCCGCTGCGCCGGCCTTCATCGTCGGTGTCGATATCTCCGAGGACTTTGGCGATTTCAGCGATCATCAGGCGTTGGCCATAACGCGGCTTGAGGCTCTTGGCCTCTAGAAAACGCGAATAGGCGCCCTGGATCGTGGTTTTGAGTTCAGTGCTGATCATTGAGTGTCGGGCGCTAAAAACGCTGGATAAATTTTCAGTAGTTTGGTTCGCCGGCTATCATACCTGCCTAATCGATCCTGCGCAGAACGGAGTGCCCGAATGACACCTTTTAGCCTCGTTTATCCCCTGCATGTCCTAGCCGCTCTGGTGTGGGTCGGCGGCATGTTTTTCGCCTGGATGGTCTTGCGCCCCGCGGCTGTGAAGGCTCTCGAGGGCCCCGCTCGCCTGACCCTGTGGGTGGAAGTGTTTCAAGGTTTTTTCCGTTGGGTCTGGGTGGCGGTGATCCTGTTGCCGATCAGCGGCGTGGGCATGTTGCATCTGCAGCAGGTCGGATTTGAAACCGCGCCGAAGTACGTGCAGGTGATGATCGGTTTGTACGTGGTGATGACCGCGCTGTTTATCCGCATTCAGGGGTTGATGCTGCCGGAGTTGCGCAAGGCGGTTGAGGCGAAGGATTGGCCGGCGGGGGCGGCGGTGCTGGGGCGGATTCGGCGGGTGGTGGGGCTTAATCTGCTGGTTGGGTTGGTACTGGTGGCGGTGGCTGCGGCTCGGCCGATATTCTGAAGATTGGGGACTGAAATCAAAAGCCCCTCACCCTAGCCCTCTCCCGGAGGGAGAGGGGACTGATTGGGGGATATTGAGGCGTTACGCCGACTTGAAAGATGTGCGCTGAATCCATAATCGACTGGTTTTTTCAGGTCGACGTTCAACTCACGACACCTCGGTCGGCCCTCTCCCTCCGGGAGAGGGCTGGGGAGAGGGTAGCTGTTAGAGACGTTGCACGGTAACCGAACCCGCCGCCCCCACCGGCCCCGGCTGACCATCCGCGCCGGCCTTGCCGTTCTTGCCGCCATCGGCGCGGTACACCAGGCAGCCCTTGGACTTGCCGCCCTTGCCTGCTTTGCCACCGACACCCGCCGGGCCACCGGCACCGCCAGCCACGTTAACCTTGATCAGCTCGGCAGGAAAATCCCGTGGCACGGCCAGGCGCACCAGCGCCCCCGGCGCGCCCGGCTGGCCATCGCTGCCGCCACTGCCATCGGCCCCGTGGCCGGCCGAGCCATAGGTGCAGCCCGGATCTTCACCGTTGCCGCCGTCGAGCCCGACGAAACCCGGCGCGCCGGTGCCGCCACGGGCATCGACGGTCAGTTGCGGCGCGGTCAGGGCCTGAAATTGCAGATTCAGATTGCGCCCGGCGCGGGCAGCTTTTTCATAAGTGCCGGGGGCGCCGCGTGCGGTGATCTGGCTGCCGTCGCTCAATTCAGCGCGCTTGACCTTCAGCTCCAGAGCCTGCTCGGCCGGAACGATGGCGATGCGCGCTTCATGGCCAAGGCGCAGTTCATCGATGTTCAATTCGGTCACGTTGGAGGGGATCAGCAAGGTGCCGTAATCGGCGACTTCCAGCTTCTCCAGTTGCAGAGTGCTGGTGGTATTGGGCAAGCGCATCAGCGAATTGCTTTGCACGTTGACCACCTGGGCGCAGGCCAGTGGACTGATGAATGCAGCGAGCAGGCAGAGTTTACGCATGGGAAGAAGCCTCCGGAGCGGCCGGGGCCGGGATGGTTTGCAGATGGAAAACGCCGAACAACAGAATGCGCCCACGATCACGCCAAGGATGCGGACGCCCCTTGAGACTGCGATTGCACAGCAGCACTTCGAGTACATGAATCAGCAACAACAGAGCGCCGGCCAGATTGACCAGCAGATGCAGCGGATGGACGAACGGCACCAGTTGATTGGCCAGCACCACGCAGCAGAACAGCAGGGTCAGCAAACGCCCCAGCCCCCAGAACACCTTCATACGCTCCCCCGTGTTGCGAATTATTCTTTGCACGCACAGTACCGGCTTCTGCGGGGGATAAGCCAGAGGGAAAAATGAAATTTCCACAAACACCGGGTAAAAGGCTGCCGAGCCGATGATTTTGGCCCGGCAGCTCTAGCCTGCGGACTACAGACCTTTCCTAGCGATTGATGTGCAGCTCGACCCGGCGATTTTCCGCGCGGCCTTCATCGCTGGCGTTATCGGCCACCGGTTCACTCTCGCCTCGTCCTTCGCTGGTGAGCTTGTTCGGCGCCAGTCCCTGACTCAGCAGGTACGCGGCGACACTGCTCGCGCGGCGTTCCGACAATGCCTGGTTATAGGCGTCGGAGCCTTTGCTGTCGGTATGTCCGATGACTTTGATGCTGACCACATCGGCGTTGCGCAGCTTCTCCATCAAGGTGTCGAGCTGGGCTTTTGCCGCAGGGGTCAGATCGGATTTGTCGAAATCGAACAACACGTTGCCAGCATCGCTCAGAGTGATCACTTCGGTTTGCGGCGCCGGTTCGACCGGTTTTACTGCGACCGGATATTGCGGCCGCGGGCAGCCACGGTGATCGACTTCGGTGTTTTCCGGGGTGTCCGGGCAGCGGTCGCGGCGGTCGAATACACCGTCGCTGTCTTCGTCGCCATCCTGGGCGTAACAGATCAGGCCACCGGTGACGATGCCCAAGGCCGCGCCACCACCGGCCCAGCCGGCGCTTTCAATGGCGCCAAGACCGCCGCCGACCAGGCCGCCAAGCAGGCTGCAAATCGGCCACGTACGTTGATTGAGGGGGGCGGTGCCATCGCTGTGAGTGGCACAACCGGTGAGCAAGCTGCCAAGCAGCAGCACCGGCAAGACGGACCTTGAGAAAACACGCATTTGTGAACGCTCCTGTGTACCGGCCCATACCGGTTACTCAGGAGTAAAGACCCGCATCCGCGACTGCACAAGCCGCGGATGCGAGAGGGGCTAGCGGACGATTTTGATTTCGGTGCGACGGTTCTGCGCGCGACCATCGGCCGACTTGTTGTCAGCGACAGGCTGGCTTTCACCAAGGCCCGACACCGAAACGAAGCTGGCACGCGGTACGCCCTGCTGGATCAGGTATTCCACCACCGAGTGCGCACGCCGATCCGAGAGTTTCTTGTTGTAGGCATCGCTGCCGACACTGTCGGTGTGACCGGTCACGGTCAATTGTGCGGTGGAGGATTCCTGTTTCAGGCGATCGGCGACCTTGTCCAGCACTTGCTTGTCAGGGCCGGTCAGCGTGGCTTTGTCGAACTCGAAGTGCACATCACGAATCACGATGGTTTCTTCCTTGACCACAACCGCTTCTTCGACCACTGGCGCAGGGGTTGGTGGCGGGCAACCGTCAGCGTCGACCTGCACGCCTTTTGGCGTGCCCGGGCACTTGTCGCGACTGTCCGGCACGCCATCGCCGTCTTCATCGCCATCACCATGCACCCAGCAATAAGCCGCCGCCGTACCGCCGACCAGCAGCGCACCGTAACCGGCCCACGAAGCGCTTTCCGTTGCACCGAGACCGGCGCCGACCACGCCACCGACCGCCGCACAGGTCGGCCAGTCGGTTTTCTGCAAACCTGCACAACCAGTCAACACACTGGTTAGCAGAACCAAGGGTAATGCTGTCCGAACTATGCTCATCTAGTTTTCTCCTGAGGGATCGGCTTAAAACCGATTCAGGGAGTAAAGACCGGAGTTTTAATCTCCGCCAGCAATAGGCCACCGCTGTTTGCGACCGTGTTCACAGGGGTTTGCCACATTCAGCGCAAACCAACGCAACCGGGCGCTTTGCCGCCGCAGTCTGGCAGGCTAGTCTTGGCGGTCTGACTGAGGAGCTTCGATGAACGTCGCCATTTCTTCGCGCACGCCACAACAGGCGCTGGCCGCTTTGCTGGATCGCTACGCCCCGGCCCGTCTGCTGCTGATCGGTGCCAGCGAGTTTCCCGCCTTGAGCGCTTTCAAGGACGCGCATCCAGATACCATAGTCGCCCATGCCGCGCCCGGCGCATTGCCCGCCGAACTCGCCGCGCAACGTTTCGATCTGGCGCTGGTGGTCGATTGCCTGGAACATTTGCCCAAGCGCGATGGCCTGAATCTGTTGGGCGGGATCCGCAATCTCAACGCCAGTCGCATCGCGGTGCTGGCCGATCTTGCGGCCAGCGGCTGGCAGGAAACCGATTTCTATTCGCTGGCACTGCAGGCCAGCGAGCGTTTCCAGCGCGACGCGCAGGTGCTGACCCTGTTCACCTACGATCTGCTTGATTACAAACAAGTCCCCGACTGGCTCAACTCACGCTTCTGGGCCAATCCGGAAAACTTCGGGAAATACTGGTGGTAATGCAATGAGTACAGCCATTTGCCCATGCGGCAGCGGCAATCTGCTGGATGCCTGCTGCGGCCCTTATCATGACGGCCACCCGGCACCGTGTGCCGAGGCCTTGATGCGCTCGCGCTACAGCGCTTATGTGCTGGGCCTGGTCGACTATCTGGTGGCGACTACCCTGCCCGCGCAACAAGAGGGTTTGAACCGACAATCGATCAGTGACTGGAGTGCGCAGAGCACCTGGCTCGGCCTTGAGGTTGAAAGCTCGGAAGTGTTCGGCGGCCAGCCGGAGCACGCTTTTGTGACCTTCACCGCGCGCTGGCATGACAGCCAGGGCGAGCACAGCCATCGCGAGCGCTCATCATTCGTGCAGAACGCCGGACGCTGGTATTTCATCGATCCGACGGTGCAGATGAAACTGGGGCGCAATGACGGCTGCCCTTGCGGCAGCGGGCAGAAGTTCAAGAAATGCTGTGCGGGTTATTTCGGCGCTTGAGCTGAAGATCAAAAGATCGCAGCCTTCGGCAGCTCCTACGCGGGATTTGCGGTCGCTCTGCAGGAGCTGCCGAAGGCTGCGATCTTTTAGCGTCTAGACTGGCAACAAAGGGAGTACAACCATGCTCGGTCGCCGGCGCACATTACATTTCCTGCTGTTGATGCTGATCGGAAACCTCGGCGGCTGTGCCTCGTGGTTCAGCGATGACAGCGTCGAGCCCGCCGTGCATCTGGTGAAAGTCGAAGTAGTGCGGGCCAAGCTGCTCGAACAGAAATTCATCCTGCACTTTCGCGTCGACAATCCCAACGACAGCGATCTGACCGTGCGCGGCCTCGAATACCGGATTCACCTGGCCGACATGCTGCTCACCGAGGGCGAGCATGAGCACTGGTTTACCGTGGGGCCGAAGCGCAGCGCTTACTTCAAAGTACCGATCCGCACCAACCTGTGGCCGAAGGTCAAACAGGTGGTGAAACTGCTGAAAAATCCTAACCAGCAGATTCCCTATCGATTGCAGGGGGAAATGGAAACCGGTTTATTCATCGCCCACTACGTGCACCTGGAGCGCAATGGCGTGATAATCCCCGCCGATCTAACTCCGGAGTGACCTCGATGACCCAGCAACCTCATGTCCATGGCCCTGACTGCAACCACGATCATGACCACCATCACGATCACGACCATGGCCATGTCCACGGCCCGAACTGCGGCCACGCCCACCAGGAACCGGTGCGCAACGCCCTGAAAGACGTCGGCCGCAACGACCCTTGCCCCTGCGGCAACGGCAAGAAATTCAAGAAGTGCCACGGCGCTTGATGGTTCGGGCGGAGATCGTCTTCGCCTGACACATCGCCTTCGCGAGCAGGCTCGCTCCCACATTCGACCGCGTTCCGTCATTTGAAATGCGATCCCTTGTAGGAGTGAGCCTGCTCGCGATGGGGCCGGCACATTCAACATTGTTGGCGCCTGACACGCCGCTTTCGCGAGCAGGCTCGCTCCCACAGTGAATTGCATTTATTCTGACGAAATGCGGTCGAGTGTGGGAGCGAGCCTGCTCGCGAAGGCGGCGGCGCCTCCACTACAAAACTTCAGCCCGCCGCCAGAATCTGCGAAGAGCCGACCACCGTCGCATACTCCCCATGCAGGTTCCCCAGCGACATCCCGTGCACCTCTTCAGCGGTACGCAACGTGCCGAAATAATCAGCCTTGTCGAAGGTGAAGCACGCATCCTCCGCCACAAACGTATCGAACCCCAGGTTGCCCGCAGTGCGCGCCGTCGACTCAACAGAGTTATTGGTCGCCACACCAACGATGATCAGTTGCCCGATCCCAGCCTCACGCAACTGCGCCTCAAGCCCACTGACACAAAACGCATCCGGCACCTGTTTCTGCACCAGCCATTCCCCGTCCCGAGGAACAAATCGCTCTTGAAACTCCACCCCGTCCTGCTCCGGCCAGAACACCGAATCTGGTGAGCGCGACAAATGCTGCACGTGGATTACCGGGCGCCCGCGCAGGCGCCACAGCGTCAATAACTCAAGCATTCGCTCTTCGGCCTGAGGATTATTCCGCCGCCCCAGACGCGGATGCAGAATGCCTCTCTGCTGGTCGATGATGATCAGCGCAGCGTTGCTTTGCAGCTCCATGACAATCTTTCTCCTGCAAGGTATCGGGATTTTTCTGCAGTTCACCATCAGCGCTTTCCCACAGGCAACTGCCAAGCCTCTGACCGATCAGCCGACAACTGCACAAATAACCACTCGCCCCGCTTGCGCGGCCCTCGCGCCGTCACTAACGTAGCGGCTTTATTGCGCCCCCAGCCTTATACCCCCGCAGGAGCTTCGCCATGGCCTCGCCAGCCCTTACACATTTTCTTCCCCGGTTCGGCGTTGCCGCAGCAGTGGCCGGTGTCCTCGGCCTGTCCGGTTGCCAGACCTGGAATGCCCAGGACAGCCTGCCGCCGACCTCGGGCGTGCAACCGCTCAAGGGGCTGGCGCAGAACGTGTCGGTGCGGCGCAATGCGATGGGAATGCCGTTGATCGAAAGCAACAGCTTCCATGACGCGCTGTTCAGCCTCGGCTATGTTCACGCCAGTGACCGCATCAACCAGATGGTCACCCTGCGCCTGTTGGCTCAGGGCCGGTTGGCGGAAATGTCCGGCGCGTCGATGCTCGATGCCGACCGCTACATGCGCGCGGTCAATCTGAAGAAGAGCGCCGGCGAGCTGTACAAGGCCTCGTCGCCACGCCTCAAACGCTTCTTCGAGGTGTACGCACGGGGCGTCAATGCCTACCTGTTCCGCTACGCCGAAAAGTTGCCGGGCGACCTCGCCGCCAGCGGATACAAGCCGGAATACTGGAAACCGGAAGATTCCGCGCTGATCTTTGCCCTGCTGAATTTCAGCCAGTCGGCCAACCTGCCGGAGGAAATCCAGTCGCTGGTGCTCGCGCAAACCGTGACCACTGACAAACTCGCCTGGCTGAGCCCATCGGCGCCTGACGAAAATCTGCCCGTGGCTGAGGCCGACAAGCTGCAAGGCCTCAAGCTCAACGGACAGATTCCCGGCCTGACAGAGCTGAGCAGCGCCAGCCAGCAACTGTCGGCGCTGAACCTGCTCGGCACACCGACTGCGAACAACTGGGCGATCGCCCCGCAACGCAGCCGCAGCGGCAAAAGCCTGCTGGCCAGCGATGCGCACGGGCCACTGGCCGCGCCGTCGCTGTGGAGTTTCGTGCAGATCCGCGCGCCGAAATATCAGGCTGCCGGCGTCACCGTGGCCGGTTTGCCAATGGTGCTCGGCGGCTTCAACGGCAAAGTGGCGTGGAGCATGACCAGCGTGCTCGGCGACAATCAGGACCTGTTTCTGGAGAAAATCCGCCGTCAGGGCAGCAGCCTGACCTACGAGGTCAACGGCAAATGGCAGCCGCTGGGCGTGCGCAACGAAACCTACTTCGTCAAAGGCCAGCGGCCAATTCGCGAAGCCGTTTACGAAACCCGCCACGGCGCCCTGCTCAACAGTGCCCAGGCAGCGGCGCAGGGCAGCGGTTTCGGCCTCGCCTTGCAGACGCCAAGCTTCACCGACGACAAAACGCTGGATGCCTTCTTCGATCTGACCCGCGCTCAGAATGTCGAGCGCGCTTCGGACGCCAGCCGCGAAATCCGTGCCATTACCCTGAATCTGGTGTTTGCCGATGCGAGCAATATCGGCTGGCAAGTCACCGGGCGCTTCCCCAACCGTCGCGAAGGCGAAGGCCTGCTGCCCTCGCCGGGCTGGGACGGTCGCTACGACTGGGACGGTTACGCCGACCCGATGCTGCACCCCTACGATCAGGACCCGGCCCAAGGCTGGCTCGGCACCGCCAACCAGCGTGTGATCCCCGACGGCTACGGCATGCAGTTGTCGAAATCCTGGGCGGCACCGGAGCGCGGCGAACGCCTGGCGGAAATGGCGGGAGGCGGCAAGCACGACAGCCGCAGCGTGATCGCCATGCAGTACGACCAGACCACCACGTTCGCCGCCAAGCTGAAAAAAGTCTTCGAAGCACCGGGGATGAAGCAACCGCTGAAACAGGCGATCGACGCCCTGCCGGACGCCGAACGCAGCAAGGCTCGCGAAGCCTTCACGCGCTTGATGGCCTTCGACGGCAAGCTCAGCCCGACCTCAGCTGATGCAGCGATTTATGAACTGTTTCTGCAGGAAAGCATGAAGCAGATTTTCCTCGACGAACTGGGGCCCAAGTCGAGCCCGGCGTGGAAAGCCTTTGTTGCCAGCAGCGATCTGTCGTACGCGGCGCAGGCCGATCATCTGCTGGGTCGTGAGGACAGTCCGTTCTGGGACGATGTCCGTACGCCGCAGAAAGAAGACAAATCCGTGATTCTTGCCCGCAGCCTCGCTGCGGCAATCACTGCCGGCGACAGTCAATTGGGCGGCGATCATCGCGCCTGGCAGTGGGGCAAATTGCACAGCTACGCGTGGAAGAACAGCAATGGCCAGACCGTGCGCGGGCCGTTGGCGGCCGGCGGCGATCACACCACGCTGAACAGCTCGGCGTTTGCCTGGGGCCAGGACTTCGTCACCACGCGTGCGCCGTCGATGCGTTTTATCGTCGACTTCGGCCAGAGCGAACCACTGATGGCGCAGAACGGAACGGGTCAGTCGGGCAATCCGCTGAGTCCGAATTACCTGAACGGGATCGATGCCTGGCTCAAGGGTCAGTACATCGGCTTGCCGATGCAGCCGCAGAATTTTGATCGGGTGTATGGCAAGACGCGGTTGACCCTGACTCCTGGAAAATAGAGCGAAGATCAACAGCCCCTAACCCTCTCCCGGAGGGAGAGGGGACTGATTGGGGGATGCTGCAGACTTACGCCGACCTGAACGTGCAGCGCCGAATCCGGAACTGGCTCGGTTCGTGTTTTTCCACATCCGGATTTGCTCGGCTCTTGCCGTGCCGAAGCCATAATCGACTCGGTTTTTCAGGTCGATATCACTCGCTATACACCTCACCCCAGCCCTCTCCCTCCGGGAGAGGGCTGGGGTGAGGGTAGCGCTTCAAAGCCGATCGAACTTCCAGCCTCACGCCCGCCTCATAGCTAACAAGCCCCCCATTCCGGTCACGACATGGATCTTGTTATCGCCCGACCTGAAGGTCTCTACTGCCCCGCCGGGGATTTCTATATCGATCCGTGGCGGCCGGTCGAGCGTTCGGTGATCACCCATGCCCATGGTGATCACGCGCGCACCGGCAACCAGCATTATCTGTCGAGCAGCGCCAGCGCCGGGATTCTGCGTGCGCGTCTGGGTCAGGATATCCAGTTGCAAACCCTCGACTACGGCCAGCGCCTGACCCACCACGGCGTCACCCTGAGCTTTCACCCCGCCGGGCATGTCCTCGGTTCGGCGCAGGTGCGTCTGGAATACGGCGGCGAAGTCTGGGTCGCATCGGGCGATTACAAGGTTGAGCCGGATGGCACCTGCACCCCATTCGAACCGGTGCGCTGCCACACTTTCATCACCGAATCGACCTTCGGCCTGCCGATCTATCGCTGGCAGCCGCAGGCGCAGATCTTTGATGAGATCAATCAGTGGTGGGCGGCCAATATCGCCTCCGGCAAGGCCAGCGTGCTGTTTTGCTATTCCTTCGGCAAGGCCCAGCGGATTCTCCACGGCATCGACGAAACCCTCGGGCCGATCCTCAGCCACGGTGCGGTCGAACCGTTGAACCGCGTCTACCGCGACGCTGGCGTGTACCTGCCGCCGACGCTTTACGCCGGTGACGTGAAAAAAAGCGATCCGATCATGCGTCAGGCGCTGGTCATCGCTCCGCCGTCGGCGGGCGGCAGCACGTGGATGCGCCGTTTCGGCGATTTCAGCGATGCCTTTGCCAGCGGCTGGATGCGCCTGCGTGGTACCCGGCGGCGGCGCGGCGTCGATCGCGGTTTCGTGCTGTCCGATCACGCCGACTGGCCCGGTCTGCTCTGGGCGATCAACCAGACCGGCGCAGAACGGGTGATGGTCACCCACGGCTCGATCGGCGTGCTCGTGCGCCATTTGCGCGAACAGGGCCTCGATGCCCAAGGCTTCACCACCGAATACGGCGATGACGAAGAAGACATCGCCGTCGAACCCACCGTTGCCGAGACTTCCCCATGAAAGCCTTCGCCGAGTTATATGCCGAACTCGATGCGACCACGTCGAGCAACGCCAAGCTGGCGGCAATGCAGGCCTACTTCGCGCAGGCCGCGCCGGAAGATGCCGCATGGGCAGTGTATTTCCTCTCCGGGGGTCGGCCGCGCCAGCTGGTGCCGGTGCGCATCCTCCGTGAACTCGCGGTGGAAGTTTCGGGGTTGGAGCCGTGGTTGTTCGAAGAAAGCTATCAGGCCGTCGGCGATCTGGCCGAGACGATTTCCTTGGTGCTACCGGAAAATTCGCACAGCTCCGAGGCCGGTCTAGCCGAATGGATCGAAGACAAGCTGCTGCCATTGCGCGGTGAAACGCCGGAGTATCTGGCGCGGCAACTGCCGATGTTTTGGGCACAGCTGGATCGGCCGAGCCTGATGCTGTGTATCAAGCTGATCACTGGCAGCTTCCGCGTCGGCGTGTCGAAGTTGCTGGTCACCCGCGCCCTCGCCTCAATGGCGGGACTGGACAGCAAACGCGTGGCCCAGCGTCTGGTCGGGTATACCGATCTGTCGAACCGGCCGAACGCCGCGAGTTACCTGAAACTCATCGCTCCTGAATCGGCTGACGAACACGCCCAGCGCGGCGGTCAGCCCTACCCGTTCTTTCTCGCCCACGCCTTGGCGCAACCGGTCGAGGAATTCGAAGCCCTGCTCGGTCCGGCCAGCGACTGGCAGGTGGAATGGAAGTGGGACGGCATCCGTGCGCAAGTGGTCAAACGCGACGGCAAGCTGTGGGTGTGGTCGCGCGGCGAGGAACTGGTGACCGAGCGCTTCCCCGAATTCGATGTGCTGGTGCACGGCTTGCCCGATGGCACGGTGATCGACGGTGAAATCGTCGTGTGGAAGAGCACCCATCCGACCACCGAAGACGCCTTCGATCCGCAATCCGATGAGCCGCCAGCGGTGCAACCGTTCGCCCTGCTGCAACAGCGCATCGGTCGCAAGACGCTGGACAAGAAGATTCTTGAAGAAGTGCCGGTGGTGGTGCTCGCCTACGACCTGCTGGAATGGCAGGGCGAGGACTGGCGCAATCAGCCGCAGGTCAAACGCCGTACGCAACTCGAGGAAGTGATCGCGCGCTGCAACAGCCCGGTGCTGCTGCCCTCCCCTGTACTCACCGGCGAAGACTGGCTCGACCTCGGCCGCCAGCGCGAGGCGTCACGCAAACTCGGCGTCGAAGGCATGATGCTCAAGGCGCGCGATTCCTTGTATGGGGTTGGTCGGACCAAGGACATGGGCGTGTGGTGGAAGTGGAAGGTCGATCCTTTCAGCGTCGACGCCGTGCTGATTTACGCTCAGCGCGGACATGGCCGCCGCGCCAGTCTGTACAGCGATTACACCTTCGCCGTGTGGGATGGCCCGCCCGAATCCAGCCAACGCTCGCTGGTGCCGTTCGCCAAGGCCTATTCGGGGCTGACCGATGAAGAGATGCGCCAGGTCGACAGCATCGTGCGCAAGACCACGGTGGAGAAATTCGGCCCGGTGAGCAGCGTGAAACCGAGTCTGGTATTCGAACTGGGCTTCGAGGGCATCGCCCTGTCGCGCCGCCACAAGAGCGGCATCGCCGTGCGTTTCCCGCGCATGCTGCGCTGGCGCAAGGACAAGACCGTCGAAGAAGCCGACAGCCTCGCTACCCTGCAAGACCTGTTGGCGTAATCCATATCCCAGACAACGCTGGACGCAATGGATCGTTCCCACGCTCTGCGTGGGAACGATCAGTCATCCGGGCGCCAAAACAGTGCAGAAATTTTCAGTCAACCTTCCCGCCGCACCAAATACTCTCCTGCCCCTGTGCTACAACCTTTTAAAACACCTGTTCGGCACTCTGGTTCGGAAATTGCTACTTTCTATAGGTCGTAAGCGTTGCAGTAACATTAATTCTGCGCCACAAGCGCTCATATTGGTTCTTAGGGATTGAATAATGAAAAAAGCATTGCTGACCCTTTCTGCACTGGCGTTGTGCATGGCCGCCGGCTCGGCGCTGGCCAAGGAATACAAAGAGCTGCGCTTTGGCGTTGACCCTTCGTACGCACCGTTCGAGTCGAAAGCGGCCGACGGCAGCCTGGTCGGGTTCGATATCGACCTGGGCAACGCGATCTGCGCCGAACTGAAGGTCAAGTGCAAGTGGGTCGAAAGCGATTTCGACGGCATGATTCCGGGCCTCAAGGCCAACAAGTTCGACGGTGTGATCTCGTCGATGACCGTGACCCCGGCCCGCGAGAAGGTCATCGACTTCTCCAGCGAGCTGTTTTCCGGCCCGACCGCTTACGTATTCAAAAAGGGCTCCGGCATCACCGCCGACGTCGCTTCGCTCAAGGGCAAAACCGTTGGCTATGAGCAAGGCACCATTCAGGAAGCCTACGCCAAAGCCGTGCTGGACAAGGCCGGCGTGAAAACCCAGGCCTATCAGAACCAGGATCAGGTGTATTCCGACCTGACTTCCGGCCGTCTCGATGCTGGTATCCAGGACATGCTGCAAGCCGAACTGGGCTTTCTGAAGTCGCCGAAAGGCGCCGATTACGAAATCAGCCAGCCTGTCGACAGCGAATTGCTGCCCGCCAAGACGGCTGTCGGTATCAAGAAAGGTAACACTGAGCTGAAGGCGCTTTTGGATAAAGGTATCAAAGCGTTACACGACGACGGCAAATACGCCGAGATTCAAAAGAAACACTTTGGCGACCTGAATCTGTACAGCGGCAAATAATGCCCCGGCGCCCATCCTCGATGGGCGCCTTTTCCATCCGCTCAGGTTGCTGATTTATGTTTGAAACCCTCCTGCAAAATCTGGGGCTGGCCTCGTTCAGTCTGCAGGGCTTCGGCCCGTTGCTGCTGCAAGGCACCTGGATGACCATCAAATTATCGGCGATGTCGCTGCTGGTGGCCGTGTTGCTCGGCCTGCTCGGCGCCAGTGCCAAACTGTCGAAAGTCAAACTGGTGCGCCTGCCCGCGCAGCTCTACACCACCCTGATTCGCGGCGTGCCGGACCTGGTGCTGATGCTGTTGATCTTCTACAGCCTGCAAACCTGGTTGACCTCGCTGACCGACTACATGGAATGGGAATACATCGAGATCGACCCGTTCAGCGCTGGCGTGCTGACGCTGGGCTTCATTTATGGCGCGTATTTCACCGAGACCTTTCGTGGCGCGATCCTCGCGGTGCCGCGAGGTCAGGTCGAAGCCGCCACCGCCTATGGCCTCAAACGCGGCCAGCGGTTTCGCTTCGTGGTGTTTCCGCAGATGATGCGCTTCGCCCTGCCGGGCATCGGCAACAACTGGATGGTCATGCTCAAGGCCACCGCGCTGGTGTCGATCATTGGCCTGGCCGATCTGGTCAAGGCCGCCCAGGATGCCGGTAAAAGCACCTATCAACTGTTCTACTTCCTGGTTCTCGCCGCCTTGATCTATCTGCTGATCACCAGTGCTTCGAACTTCATCCTGCGCTGGCTCGAACGCCGCTACGCCGCCGGTGCCCGGGAGGCCGTACGATGATCGAACTCCTGCAGGAATACTGGAAAGCTTTCCTTTATACCGACGGCCAGAACATCACCGGGCTGGCGATGACGATGTGGCTGCTGACCGCCTCGATCGGCATCGGCTTCATCGTCTCGATTCCGCTGTCGATCGCCCGGGTTTCGCCGCACTTCTACATACGCTGGCCGGTGCAGTTCTACACCTACCTGTTCCGTGGCACGCCGCTGTATATCCAGTTGCTGATCTGCTACACCGGCATCTACAGCCTCGCCGCCGTGCGCGAACAGCCGATCCTCGACAGCTTCTTTCGCGATGCGATGAACTGCACGATCCTCGCTTTCGCTCTCAACACCTGCGCGTACACCACGGAGATTTTCGCCGGGGCGATTCGCAGCATGAACCACGGCGAAGTCGAAGCGGCCAAGGCCTACGGCCTGACCGGCTGGAAGTTGTACGCGTACGTGATCATGCCGTCAGCCCTGCGCCGTTCGTTGCCTTACTACAGCAACGAAGTGATCCTGATGCTGCACTCGACCACCGTGGCATTCACCGCGACCATTCCGGATATTCTGAAAGTCGCGCGGGACGCCAACTCGGCAACCTTCCTGACCTTCCAGTCGTTTGGCATCGCCGCGCTGATCTACCTGACCATCACTTTTGCGCTGGTCGGCCTGTTCCGCCTCGCCGAACGCCGCTGGCTGGCCTTCCTCGGGCCAACTCACTAGCACCGGGTTCAGAGATAAAGAGAGAAAAATGCGCCACCAGATCCATGACTTGCTGGCCCCGCTGCCGGGGACCGCACGGCAGATTCACAGCTTCCACTTCGGCCCACAGCAGGCCAAGGGCAAGGTTTACATTCAAGCTTCGCTGCACGCCGATGAACTGCCGGGCATGCTGGTCGCCTGGCACCTCAAGCAGCGTCTGGCCGAGCTGGAAGCCACTGGCCGCCTGCGTAGCGAAATCGTCCTGGTGCCAGTGGCCAACCCGGTCGGCCTCGAACAAGTGCTGATGGACGTGCCGCTGGGCCGTTACGAACTGGAGAGCGGGCAGAATTTCAACCGCTGGTTCGTCGACCTCAGCGAAGAAATCGGCAACGCTATCGAAGGCCAACTGAATGACGATGCGCAGCACAACCTCGAACTGATCCGCACCAGCCTGCGCAACGCCCTTGCCCGCCAGACGCCAACCACGCAACTGCAGTCCCAGCGCCTGACCCTGCAACGCCTGGCCTGCGATGCCGACATGGTGCTGGATTTGCACTGCGACTTCGAATCGGTGGTGCACCTGTACACCACGCCCGAGGCATGGCCGCAGGTTGAACCTTTGGCGCGCTACATCGAAGCCCAGGCCAGCCTGCTCGCTACCGACTCCGGCGGCCAATCCTTCGACGAATGCTTCACCCTGCTCTGGTGGCAATTGCGCGAGCGCTTCGGCGAGCACTTCGAGATTCCCCTGGGCAGTTTCTCGGTGACCGTCGAATTGCGCGGCCAGGGTGACGTCAATCACCCGCTGGCCAGCCGCGATTGTCAGGCATTGATCGATTACCTGATCCAGTTCGACGCTATCGTCGGCGAGACCAAACCGCAACCGCCGCTGCCGTACCCGGCCACGCCGCTGGCCGGTGTCGAACCGGTCACGACGCCCGTCGGCGGCCTGCTGGTGTACTGCGCCACGCCCGGTCAATACCTGGAAGCCGGGCAGCAGATCGCCGAAGTCATCGACCCGATCCACGACAAGGTCACCCCCATTCATTGCACCGCCGCCGGCCTGCTGTACGCGCGCTCGCTGCGGCGCATGGCCACTGCCGGCATGGTCATCGCCCACGTCGCGGGCGCCGAAGCCTATCGCAGCGGCTACCTACTTTCGCCTTGAGGATGCTCGTCCATGTACAAACTGACCGTTGAAGGCCTGCACAAAAGCTATGGCGATCATCAGGTGCTCAAAGGCGTTTCGCTCAAGGCCAGAACCGGCGACGTGATCAGCCTGATCGGCGCCAGCGGCTCGGGCAAAAGCACCTTTTTGCGCTGCATCAATTTTCTCGAACAACCGAATGATGGCGCCATGAGCCTCGATGGCCAGGCGATCCGCATGGTCACTGACCGCCACGGCATGCACGTCGCCGACGCCAACGAACTGCAACGCCTGCGCACACGGCTGGCGATGGTGTTCCAGCATTTCAATCTGTGGAGCCACATGACCGTGCTGGAAAACATCACCATGGCGCCGCGCCGGGTGCTGGGTTGCAGCAAGCAGGAGGCCGAGGATCGCGCCCGGCGTTATCTGGACAAGGTCGGCTTGCCGGCGCGGGTGGCCGATCAATATCCGGCGTTTCTCTCCGGCGGCCAGCAACAGCGCGTGGCGATCGCCCGGGCACTGGCGATGGAACCGGAAGTCATGCTGTTCGACGAACCGACCTCGGCGCTCGATCCGGAACTGGTCGGTGAAGTGTTGAAAGTGATTCAGGGCCTGGCCGAAGAAGGCCGGACGATGATCATGGTGACGCATGAGATGAGTTTTGCGCGCAAGGTGTCGAATCAGGTGCTGTTTCTGCATCAGGGTCTGGTGGAAGAAGAAGGCGCGCCCGAGGAAGTGCTGGGCAATCCCAAGAGTGAACGCCTGAAGCAGTTCCTCAGCGGTAACCTTAAATAAGGTTGGCACCCGACCCTGTGTGGGAGCGAGCCTGCTCGCGAAAGCGGTTTATCAGTCAACATCATTGTTGAATGTGCAATCGCATTCGCGAGCAGGCTCGCTCCCACAGGGGGAATTCCATCGACCGACAAAGTTAAACTTGTCGCCCCGCTTCGCTGTCTCTGAAACAACACCTCCAGAGCGCACGCAGCCGGCATGGCGAAATCCCCCGACTTTGCAAAAACCTGGTTCAGCGCCCGCGACTGGAAGCCGTTCGCCTTTCAGAAACAGGTGTGGGCGGCGGTGAAAAACGGCGAATCCGGCTTGCTCCACGCCAGCACCGGCGCCGGCAAAACTTATGCGGTGTGGTTTGCCGCGCTCAATCGCTTCGCCCGCTTGCAGCCGCCCGTCGCCACGCCACGCAAACGCAAACCGCCGGCCGAACCGCTGACGGTGCTGTGGATCACGCCGATGCGCGCCCTCGCCGCCGACACTGCCCGCGCGCTGCAAAGCCCGGTCGATGATTTGCAGATTCCATGGTCCATCGGCCTGCGCACCGGCGACACCAGCAGCAGCGAACGCGCCCGTCAGGGCCGGCGTCTGCCAACCACGCTGATCACCACACCCGAAAGCCTGACCCTGCTGCTCGCCCGCGCCGATGCGCGCACGGCGTTGTCGACCCTGCGCATGATCGTCGTTGACGAATGGCACGAATTGCTCGGCAACAAACGCGGCGTGCAACTGCAACTGGCCCTCGCCCGCCTGCGTCACTGGCAGCCGGAACTGATCGTCTGGGGCGTTTCCGCCACCCTCGGTAATCAATCCCACGCCGAGCAAGTGCTGATCCCACAGGGCGGCGGCGTGAGTGTTCAGGGCAAAAGCGAAAAAACCCTGCAGGTCGACACTTTGCTCCCACCCGCCACCGAGCGTTTTCCGTGGGCCGGGCACATCGGTCTGAAGATGCTCCCGCAAGTGGTGGCCGAACTTGACGCCTGCGCCAGCAGCCTGGTGTTCACCAACACCCGCGCGCAATCGGAGATCTGGTATCAGGCGCTGCTCGAAGCGCGGCCGGACTGGGCCGGATTGATCGCGCTGCACCACAGCTCACTGTCCCGTGAGACCCGCGACTGGGTCGAACAGGCGCTGAAAAATGGCCAATTGAAAGCCGTGGTGTGCACCTCGAGCCTGGATCTGGGCGTGGATTTTCTTCCGGTCGAGCGCGTGCTGCAGATCGGCTCGGCAAAAGGCGTCGCGCGTTTGATGCAACGTGCCGGGCGCTCCGGCCACGCGCCGGGGCGCACCTCGCGGGTGACGCTGGTGCCGACCCACAGCCTTGAACTGATCGAAGCGGTCGCCGCCCGCGATGCCGTCGAGCAACGGCGCATCGAGCCGCGGCTGTCACCGCACAAGCCGCTGGATGTACTGGTCCAGCATTTGGTCAGCATGGCCCTTGGCGGTGGCTTTATTCCTGAAGACTTGTACGAAGAAGTCCGCGGCGCCTGGGCCTATCGGGACCTGACAGCGGCGGATTGGGCCTGGGCGCTGGCATTCGTACGCCATGGCGGGATGTCTCTTACAGCGTATCCGGATTACCGCCGGGTCGAGCCGGACGAACACGGCGTCTGGCGCGTGCCGGATGCGCGTCTGGCGCGGCGCCATCGCATGAGCATCGGCACCATCGTCAGCGACGCGAGCATCAACCTGAAATTCTGGAGCAAGGGCGGCGGCGGCAAACAGCTGGGCAGCGTCGAGGAAGGCTTTATCGCGCGACTGAAACCCGGCGATGGTTTCCTCTTCGCCGGCCGCTTGCTGGAGCTGGTGCGGGTAGAAAACATGACCGCGTACGTCAAACGCAGCACCGCGAAAAAAGCCGCCGTGCCACGCTGGAATGGCGGGCGCATGCCGTTATCCAACGAACTGGCCGAAGCGGTGGTGGCGCGTTTCAGCGCCGCCGCTCAAGGTCATTTCAACGGCCCGGAGATGCACGCGCTGCGGCCGTTGCTGGAAACGCAGATACGCTGGTCTGGGTTGCCCACCACGGAAAATCTCCTGGCCGAAGTGCTGAAATCCCGCGAAGGCTGGCACCTTTTCCTCTATCCATTCGCCGGGCGCCAGGTGCATCTGGGACTGGCAAGCTTGCTGGCGTGGCGCGTCAGTCAGCGGCAACCGGTGACCTTCTCGATCGCAGTGAATGACTACGGCCTGGAATTGCTCAGCGCCACGCCGGTGGACTGGGCCACCCATCTCGACGCACACCTGTTCAATGCCGATGACCTGTTGCTCGACGTGCTGGCCAGTCTCAATGCCGGCGAACTGGCATTGCGCCGCTTCCGTGAAATCGCGCGGATCGCCGGGCTAGTGTTCGCCGGCTATCCGGGCGCACCAAAAAGCACCCGCCAGGTACAGGCGTCGAGCGGCTTGTTTTTCCAGGTGTTCAAACAATACGACGCCGACAACCTGCTGCTGGCCCAGGCCGGGGAAGAAGTCTTACGTGAAGAACTGGATATTCGTCGTCTGGAACAGACGTTGGAGCGCATCAATCAGATGAAACTGGACGTGCATCAGGTTAAACGTCCTACACCATTGGGGTTCCCGCTGTTGGTGGAGCGGATGCGCGAAAGCATGAGTTCGGAAAAACTGGCTGACAGGATCAGAAGAATGGTCGGTGACCTGGAAAAAACCGCTGATAACGGGAAATCATCGTGAGCGCATACCCGGTGCGCCTGGCGGGCGAAGAGTTGTGGTTGCTGCCGGAGAAAGCGCTGTACTGGCCCGCGCAGGAGGCGTTGCTGATCGCCGATGTGCATTTCGGCAAAGCGGCGGCCTATCGCAGCCTCGGCCAGCCAGTGCCGCATGGCACGACGGCGAGCAACATCGAGGTAATCGACGCGTTGCTGGCGCGGTTGCCGTGTCGCCAGTTGATTTTCCTTGGGGACTTCCTGCATGGGCCTGGCTCCCATGTCCCCACCACACTGAATGCGCTGGCAGAATGGCGCGCGCGGCACGCCGACCTGCCGATGACACTGATTCGCGGCAACCACGACAAACGCGCCGGTGACCCTCCGGCCTCGCTGAATATTCGCGTAGTGCCAGAGCCGCTGCTACTCGGGCCGTTCGCCCTGCAGCATGAGCCCGATCCGCATCCCGAGCGGCACGTGCTCGCGGGCCACGTGCATCCGGTTTATCGATTGCACGGCAAAGGTCGGCAGAGCCTGCGCCTGGCCTGTTTCAGGTTGGGCGAGCGCATCAGCCTGATGCCGGCGTTCGGTGCGTTTACCGGCGGCTATCAGGTCGAGCGCGACGACAGTTGCAAAGTCTTCGTGATCGGCGACAACGAAATATGGCCCGTCAGTTAGATCGCAAATCGATCGGACTGACGGGCCATACTCATGACAGTGGATCAGGCGACAGGCGCCGGAGGCGGTTCGTCCGGCAGCGTTGGTTCACCTGGTTCGGTTGGTTGTTCGTTGGGAGTATCGGGATCAGGCTGGCCAGGCACGCCACCGCTCAGGCTCAACGACGGATTCGCCAATAGCGACCAGGCCAGGACGCCTATCTGATTGGGCTCAAGCCTTGCCAGTTCAGCGCTGATTCGCGGGTCGATCTTCATAGGGCACTCCTCAGTGAAGGCCCGGATTTGTGTGTAACAAAAACGGGCAGTACACCCCATAGAGTGTCTGCCCGCCAAAGAATTCCCGACATCCGTCGGATGGTCGATCAGGTACGCGGCAAGGTCACGCCACGCTGGCCCTGGTACTTGCCGCCACGATCCTTGTAGGAAACTTCACATTCCTCGTCGGATTCAAGGAAGAGCATCTGCGCCACGCCTTCGTTGGCGTAGATTTTCGCCGGCAGGTTGGTGGTGTTGGAGAATTCCAGGGTCACGTGACCTTCCCACTCAGGTTCGAGCGGAGTGACGTTGACGATGATGCCGCAGCGCGCGTAGGTGCTTTTACCGAGGCAGATGGTCAGCACGTTGCGCGGAATACGGAAATACTCGACGGTGCTGGCCAGGGCGAAGGAGTTCGGCGGGATGATGCAGACATCGCTGTGGATGTCGACAAAGCTGCCTGCGTCGAAATTCTTCGGATCGACGATCGCCGAGTTGATGTTGGTGAACACCTTGAAGTGGTTGGTGCAACGCACATCGTAGCCGTAGCTCGACACGCCGTAGGAAATCACCCGGCTGTCGTCGCTGCCGCGCATCTGGCGCTCGACGAACGGTTCGATCATGCCGTGTTCCTGCGCCATGCGGCGAATCCACTTGTCCGATTTGATGCTCATGGCGGGTTTGTCCTGAATAGCGAGGTGGAAAAATTCTGTCCGGCATCTTACCGGGCGCGTCGCCGCGATCAAAGTGCGCAACGCAATTCTCGGCGAACACCCCGTATTTACGCGATGTGGCGACGAACAGTCGCACCGCCGATCCCTAAAACACAGAATCCTTTGCAAGAAACATTGGCACGTTCCGGAAAAAGGGTTAAGGTGGCGTCACTGTGTTGCTTGTGTCACTGAGAATCTCTACACGATATGTTGAATTTCGATCCAACCATCTACAAGAATTTTTCCTGCTCTTTGCACTCAGTCTCGGCCAGGGTTCTTCCTGAGTCGCAGTTATCTTTGTTCAAGGAGTTACACCATGTCTAATCGCCAAACCGGTACCGTTAAGTGGTTCAACGATGAAAAAGGCTTCGGCTTCATCACTCCACAATCCGGTGACGACCTGTTCGTTCACTTCAAAGCTATCCAATCCGACGGCTTCAAAAGCCTGAAAGAAGGCCAACAGGTTTCTTTCATCGCTACCCGCGGTCAGAAAGGCATGCAAGCTGAAGAAGTACAAGTTATCTAACTTGTAGCTTCTTTAGAAAAGAGCCCCGCCCTTAAAAGCGGGGCTTTTTTGTGGGCGTCTGTTTTTTCCTGGCGCAAAAAAGATCGCAGCCTTCGGCAGCTCATACAGGATTTGATACTCGCCCTGTAGGGGCTGCCGAAGGCTGCGATCTTTTGCTTCGTTACCAGGCCACGCCAAACCCTGCGGTATAACGGGTCTTGTTCAAATCGGCATCGTTGGTGCCGCTGATGATGTCGCGCTCGGCTTTGAGGTTGAGCGAAGCCCAGTCGGTGACCTTGTAGCGCAGGCCCATTTCGGCATCCAGGGCGTAATCGGCAACGCCGGACAACGGCTTGCCGACTTCGCCATTGGTGAAGAACTCGACCTTCTTGCCGATCAGGTAGCGGTTGTAGTCCCACTTCATCGCGACGGAATAGAAGTTGTCCTTGCTGCCATCGCGGTACTCGTAATCGGTGCGGTTGAGCAACGAACCCAGCGAGAACGCGCCCAGTTCGTCGTCCCAGAACTGGTAGCCCGGACCAGTACCGACCACACGCTGACGCGCCAGCTCTTCGATGTGATCACGCTTGTAGTTGATGCGCCCCTGCCAGAACCACTGATCGGTGAGGAAGCGGTCGAGGGAATATTCGGCGCGCCAGTTGTTGGTGGTGGTTTCCGCATCCTGCACTTCGCGGTTGTACTCGCCCTCGGCTATATGCCGCCAGCGACCATGGCGAGCGGAAGTCTTGAAGCCAACATCGTAGTCGTCGGTGTCCTTTTCGGCGCGCTGATAGTCCAGTGCCAGGTCGACGTTGCCCTTCCACACCAGGTCGGTGACGATCGGCTTGGGTTTGAGTATCTGCTGAATGCTCGCCAGCTCGACTGTCTTGGGCGCCTCGCCATTGGCCAGGGTGACTTTGCCGTCGTCGGCCGCCGTGAGCGATTTCGACACTTCGCCGGCATAGGCGTCCTGCTTCACCAGCAAGTGCTGATCGCTGTCGAGGGTCTTGACCTCTTTCCAGTCAATTGCCACCGCACCGGCGTATTTGGTCTGGATCAACAGCTTGCCGCCGTCGAAGACCGTGATAGTGCCACTCAGCTTGTCGCCGTTTTTCAACCAGACGGTGTCGGCAAGCAGGGGCGTGGACGTGCTGAAAACAGCAAGGCACAACAAGGTTCTGGGGAACATAAGCAGACCGGGGGCTCAGAGTTGGCGAAAAGGGTCGGCATTATCCGTAGGATTTTGCCCATGACAAGGACTGACCGGACTATTTCAATTGAGTTCATTTCTCAACTGCGCCCCGAGCGATTACGCTTGTCGCCATCGTCACGCCAATGCTCAGGAGCCGCTTACGTGAAAGACCCGCTCGACAGCGTCGAAAACGATGCGCAAATCCGACGCACGGCGCTCTACTCGACACTCGCGCAAGTGCCCGAAGGCAAAGTCGTCAGTTATGGACAGCTGGCCGAACTGGCGGGACTGGGCCGCGCCGCGCGCTGGGTCGGGCGCACCCTGAGCCAGTTGCCCGGCGACACCAGGCTGCCCTGGCACCGCGTGCTCGGCGCCGGTGGGCGCATCAGCCTGCCGGTCGGCAGCCCTTCCGGTGACGAACAACGTGCGCGATTGCGCATGGAAGGCATCACCGTCCAGAACAATCGTGTGGATATTCGGCGCCATGGCTGGCGTCCGGTAGAGCACAGCGGTTAGAGTGCGCGCTTTGTTTTCGCAATTTTGAGGCAGACTTCAGCCCATGCCCCGTAAAACCTGGCGCGCCGCGCTCGCCGCCTATGCCAGTCCTTCGACGCTCGTGCTGTTGTTGCTCGGTTTTGCCGCCGGCCTGCCGTACATGCTGGTGTTCTCGACGCTCTCCGTATGGCTGCGTGAAGCGGGCGTAGCCCGTGAAACCATCGGCTATGCCAGCCTGATCGGCCTGGCCTATGCGTTCAAATGGGTCTGGTCACCGCTGCTCGACCAATGGCGCCTGCCGTTGCTGGGCAAACTCGGCCGTCGCCGTTCCTGGCTGGTGCTGTCCCAGGCACTGGTGATTCTCGGCCTGATCGGCATGGGGTTCTGTGATCCGCAGAAGCATTTGTCCTGGCTGATCGCGATTGCCGTGGTCGTCGCTTTTGCCTCAGCCACGCAAGACATCGCGGTCGACGCCTATCGTCTGGAAATCGCCGATGACAGCCGCCAGGCCGCCCTCGCCGCCAGCTACATGTCCGGTTACCGCGTCGCCGCCCTGCTCGCCACCGCTGGCGCGCTGTTCTTCGCCGAAGGTTTTGGCTCGACCGGTTTCAACTATAAGCACGCGGCGTGGACCGGCACCTATGTGCTGTTCGGCGCATTGATGGTGCCCGCGCTGCTGACCACGCTGTTCATGCGTGAGCCGCCGGTGCCGCTGCGCACGCAGTTGCAGGCCGGGCGCTACACGTTCATGCATCAACTGATGTCGGTGTTCGTGCTGATCGTTTTGCTGGTTTCCGTACCGGCGATGTTCACCCAGCTGTACAACACTGATTTCGCTGGCGTGCTGTTCGGCGACATGAGCCCGCTCGACCTGCTGCTCGAAGATCGCGCGTTCCTTCGCGCCATTCTCTATACGCTGCTGACGGGAATGTGCCTGTCGGCCATGGGCCGGCGTGGACTGGCGCCGGTGCTGACGCCGGTCAATGACTTCATTCTGCGTTACCGCTGGCAGGCGCTGTTGCTGCTGGGCCTGATCGCCACCTATCGCATGTCCGACACGGTGATGGGCGTGATGGCCAACGTGTTCTACATCGACCAGGGCTTCACCAAGGATCAGATCGCCAGCGTCAGCAAGATCTTCGGCCTGATCATGACCCTCGTCGGCGCCGGCATGGGCGGCCTGTTGATCGTGCGCTTCGGTATTCTGCCGATCCTGTTTATCGGCGGCGTGGCTTCGGCGGCGACCAACCTGCTGTTCGTGATGCTCGCGGACATGGGCCCGAACCTGCAAATGCTGGTGGTGACCATTTCCCTCGACAACTTCAGCTCGGGCCTGGCGACTTCGGCGTTCGTCGCTTATCTGTCGAGCCTGACCAACCTGAAGTTCTCCGCCACACAATATGCTTTGCTCAGCTCGATCATGTTGCTGCTGCCGCGCTTGATGGGCGGCTATTCCGGCGTGCTGGTCGAGAAATTCGGTTATCACAGCTTCTTCCTCATCACCGCCCTGCTCGGCGTGCCGACGCTGCTGCTGATTGCGCTGCACTGGTTTCAGGAGCGCCGCCGCGAAGGCCCGACACCTACGCCTGAGCCTGCACCGACGCCCGTCACCGAAGAATCGTAGGACGCGTCGCCAGTGGCAGGAGGAATCCCGCCGCTGGCGTCCTCCGCCGGCCACACTTCTGTACGTCAGCAAAACTCGCCGGTACACTGCTCCGTCATTTCCAGTCATAGCAACCGACAACGGCCAACCATGCGCACCAGTCAATTTTTGCTCGCCACACAAAAAGAAACGCCTTCCGACGCGGTTGTGATCAGCCACCAGCTGATGCTGCGCGCCGGCATGATCCGCAAGCTTGCCTCGGGCCTGTACACCTGGCTGCCGATGGGCCTGCGAGTCATGCGCAAGGTCGAAGCCATCGTTCGCGAAGAGATGAACGCCGCCGGTTCTCTGGAAGTGTTGATGCCGAGCACCCAACCGGCCGAGCTGTGGCAGGAATCGGGGCGCTGGGAAGAATACGGCCCTGAGCTGCTGCGCATCAAAGACCGCCACGGTCGCGACTTCTGCGCGGGCCCGACCCACGAAGAAGTGATCACCGATCTGATGCGCAACGAGTTGAGCAGCTACAAGCAGCTGCCAATCAACCTGTACCAGATCCAGACCAAATTCCGTGACGAAATCCGCCCACGCTTCGGTTTGATGCGCGGCCGCGAATTCATCATGAAGGATGCCTACTCGTTCCACGCCGATCAGGCGTCGCTGCAGGTCACCTACGACCGCATGCACGAGGCGTACTGCAACGTGTTCACTCGCCTGGGTCTGAAATTCCGTCCGGTTGAAGCCGACAACGGCTCGATCGGCGGCGCCGGCTCCCATGAATTCCACGTGCTGGCCGAATCCGGCGAAGACGATATCGTCTTCAGCAACGGTTCCGACTACGCGGCGAACATCGAAAAAGCCGAAGCGGTGCCACGGGAAACCTCGCGCCCTGCGCCGACCGAAGAGCTGCGCCTGGTCGACACACCGGACACCAAAACCATCGCGGCGCTGGTGGAAAAATTCAATCTGCCGATTGAAAAGACCATCAAGACCCTGATCGTCCACGCCGAAGAAGAAGGCAAGCTGATCGCGCTGGTGATCCGTGGCGACCACGAACTGAACGAAATCAAGGCTGCCAACCAGCCAGGCGTTGCAAGCCCGCTGGTCATGGCCTCCGATGCCGAACTGCGCGACGCGATCGGCGCCGGCGCCGGTTCGCTCGGCCCGCTGAACCTGCCGCTGCCGATCATCATCGATCGCTCGGTCGCGATGATGAGCGACTTTGGCATCGGCGCGAACATCGATGACAAGCATTACTTCGGCGTGAACTGGGAGCGTGATCTGCCGGTTCCGACCGTTGCCGACCTGCGCAACGTTGTCGCTGGCGACCCAAGCCCGGATGGCAAAGGCACGCTGGAAATCAAGCGCGGCATCGAAGTCGGGCACATCTTCCAGCTGGGCAACAAGTACAGCAAGGCGATGAAGTGCGAAGTGCTGGGCGAAAACGGCAAGCCGGTGACCCTGGAAATGGGCTGCTACGGCATTGGCGTATCCCGCGTGGTGGCTGCAGCGATCGAGCAGAACAACGACGCCAACGGCATCATCTGGAGCGACACGCTGGCGCCATTCCAGATCGCTCTGGTACCGCTGCGCTATGAAACCGAGCAGGTGCGCGAAGCCACCGACAAGCTGTATGCCGAACTGACGGCGGCCGGCTTCGAAGTGCTGCTGGACGATCGCGACAAGAAAACCAGCCCGGGCATCAAGTTCGCGGACATGGAGCTGATCGGCATTCCACACCGGATCGTGGTCAGCGACCGCGGCCTCGCCGAAGGCAACCTGGAATACAAGAGTCGCACCGAAGGCGAGGCGCAAGCGCTGCCGGTGGCCGATGTTGTGTCCTTCCTTCAGGCCCGTATCCGCCGCTGAAACCAGATAGAGACGTCATGTTCAAGCGAAACACCTTAGGCCTCGGTGGCGCCGCCCTGTGTGGCGCCCTGCTGGTCAGCGGCTGCGCCAATCACATGTCGCAACGCAGCGAGCACGAAGAGCGGGTCGAGCGAAAGTTGCTCGATCACAGCCTGCAGATCGATGTCGGCGAGCCCAAGGTGCTCGAACTGCCGCAGCGACGCGTGAAGATCAACGAGCAGAAGACTTTTGAAGTCACCGAGTTCGAAGTCACCCGCCGTTACGACCGCTACACGCCTTACCAACCCTGGCGCGAAGTCTATGAGATTCCGCTGGGCGCGGTGGCGGTGGTCGGTGGTGTCGGTGCGAACGTGGTCAACGTGTTCGCCCTCGGCAACCTGCCGGACAGCGTCACCAAGGATTGGCTGAGCTACGGTTTTGCCGGGCTTAACCCGTTCATGAACGCGCAGTCCAATGGTCGCGCGCAGCAGAACCTCGCGGGCATCGACGAAGTCCAGCGCGACAAGCGCACGGAGTATTCGAGCCTGCCATGGAGCGAGCGGCCGGTGCAGGTGAAGGCCGGCAAGCAGACGTTCGACATGACTACCGACCGCAACGGCGTGCTGCGCTTGAATCTGCTCGACAGTCCGTTCGCCGAACATGACCTCAATCATATCGGCCGCTTGCAGATCAGTGTCGAGGACGCCAAGGACGACGTGCACTCCGACTCGACGCTGATGCTCAGCGGTCACCTGCGCGGCAAGTTGCTGGAAGCGCACGGGCTGATTTATGACGATCTGGAAGATGACGAGGTGAGCCAGTGGGTGCACCGGGTCAAGCGCCTGTCGGAACTGGGTCTGGAAGAGGAAGCCAGCGAACTAGAACAAAGCCTGATCGAACTGACCCGCAATGATCCCGAGTTGCAGACTGAGTTTCTCAAGTCTTTGGCCAAGGATGCCGGGCGTCTGGTTGCGGATCCGGGGCCGAATTAAGCCTTGAAAGATCGCAGCCTTCGGCAGCTCCTACAGGGTGTGCACCATCCCGGTGTAGGAGCTGCCGAAGGCTGCGATCTTTTGCTTTGACGATCTACCGCTCAAACAACTCCATCTGCTCAAACCCGCCGCGCAAATCCTCCAGCCTTACTCCCACCCCCAACAATCGCACCGGTTTGCCACCGCGATTGAACGCCTGCGTCAGCAGCAACTGATAGCTGCCCAGGTCGCGCCCTGCCCCGGCCTGTTCCAGCGTGGTCTGGGTGAAGTCATGAAATTTGACTTTGACGAACGGCTTGCCGGGTCGATAACTGCTGTCGATCCGCGCCATGCGGGTTTTCAGGGTCTCGAGCAGCTCGGGCAATTTGTCGAGGCAGGCGCGCAAATCCGGAAGATCAACGTCGTAGGTGTTTTCCACGCTGATCGACTGACGACGACTGTCGTTATGCACCAGTCGGTCATCGATGCCTCGCGCCAGATTCCACAAGCGCTCGCCGAAACTGCCAAATTCGCGCACCAGCGCCAGCCTGCCCCATTCGCGCAGGTGCTGGCAGTCGACGATGCCGAGCTTGCCGAGCTTGTCGGCGGTGACTTTGCCGACGCCGTGCAGCTTGCTCACCGGCAGACCGCTGACGAAATCCTCGACCTGATCCGGAGTGATCACGAACAGACCGTTGGGTTTCTTCCAGTCGCTGGCGATCTTCGCCAGAAACTTGTTCGGCGCGACGCCAGCGGAAACGGTGATGTGCAGTTGATTGGAGACCCGGCGGCGAATGTCCTGGGCAATCCGCGTGGCGCTGCCGCCGAAATGTGCGCTGTCGGACACATCCAGGTAGGCCTCATCCAGCGACAGCGGCTCGATCAGATCGGTGTAGTCGGCAAAGATCGTATGAATTTCTTTCGACGCTTCCCGATAAGCATCCATGCGCGGCTTGACGATGGTCAGGTCCGGGCACAGCTTCAGCGCGTGCCCGGAGGCCATCGCCGAGCGCACACCATAGGCCCGCGCTTCATAGTTGCAGGTGGCGATCACCCCGCGCCGATCCGCCGAACCACCCACCGCCAGTGGCTTGCCGGCCAGACGCGGGTCATCGCGCATTTCGATGGCGGCGTAGAAACAGTCACAGTCGATGTGGATGATTTTTCGCTGGGTCATGTCGGAAAAAGACAACGTGGCAAGCCGGAGCAGCAGTATCTCATTGGCACCTGTATATAGCACCAGTGGTTGAATGTTCTTTTCCGACCGTAGGAGATTTCCGATGAATTCATTTTTTCAATCAGAGATCAGCGGTCAATAGAGCTGAAAGCCTTGCGCCGCCTGCCCTGCACGCCGATCAATCGCCCGAAAAAAACGCTAAGCGCTTGAACCTCAACAGATTTATCCGGATTCAAGGTTGACACACTCGTGAACCTCTGTAGAATGCCGCCACACAGACGCGGGATGGAGCAGTCTGGTAGCTCGTCGGGCTCATAACCCGAAGGTCGTCGGTTCAAATCCGGCTCCCGCAACCAAACATCAGAAAAGGCTACTCGAAAGAGTGGCCTTTTTTGTGCGCGCCTGTTTTGTCCAGCCAGCGTCGTGCGACGCGGGTTGAGGAGAAACAGGATTTCTTTGCATTTCCGAAACTTAACGCGCGCCTGCGACCGTTTGCCGCGATTTAGCAGTTATTTGATCCTTTCCAGGATTAGCGGTTGACACCTCGTCGTTCGCCTGTAGAATGCCGCCACACAGACGCGGGATGGAGCAGTCTGGTAGCTCGTCGGGCTCATAACCCGAAGGTCGTCGGTTCAAATCCGGCTCCCGCAACCAAACATCAAAAAAGGCTACTCGAAAGAGTGGCCTTTTTTGTATCTGTCGAAAAAGTCCTTTCGCAACAATGATCTGTCACTGTGCAGTGAACCGCTGGGGATCATCGGAAGTGCTGTGTTGCGGCTATGCTTGAGTCGCAGACAGGGTTTCTGCAATCCAGGAACTGCCCTCGCCGATGCCCGACGAGAGGCGTAGTATTTTGTGATTATTTTTTTCTACAGGGATTGGTAACTTGGCTGGATACCTCCATCCTGTCGCGCACAATCCAAGAGGTGATTGATGCGCGCCAACTCGTCTGATCCACAAGACACCGTTACAGCAGAACAACCGATCAAGCCAAAGCGTTTGCGCTGGCTGGATCGGTTAAGCAAATACCGTCAGCCGATCGGTCTGGCGGTGACGTTGCTGCTGTTTGCCATTGCCCTGATTGCCTGCCGCCATCTGCTCGCCGAGCTCGATCTCTATGCGTTGCATGACTCGATTCTCGACGTGCCGAAACCGGCCCTGCTCGGCGCCATCGGCGCGACCGTGGTCGGTTTCATCATTCTGCTCGGCTATGAATGGTCGGCCAGCCGCTACGCCGGTGTGAAACTGCCGCCGCGCACGCTCGCCCTCGGCGGTTTCACCGCGTTTGCGATCGGCAATGCGATTGGCCTGTCGCTGCTTTCCGGTGGCTCGGTTCGTTATCGTTTATATGCGCGGTTGGGTGTCGGTGCGTCAGAAGTTGCGCACATGACGCTGTTCGCCAGCCTCTCGCTGGGCTGCGCCTTGCCGCCGCTGGCCGCGCTGGCGACCTTGAGCAACCTGCCCGCCGCCTCGCAAGCACTGGGATTGTCCGAAGTCTTGCTCGGTTCGGTCGCCGCCGCTGTACTCATCCTCGGTGCAGTGCTGGCGATCGGCATCTATCGCCGTCGTCTGCCGGAACAACCCTACCCCGACAATCTGCTGGTTCGCGCCGGTCGGCGCACGTTGCGCCTGCCAGGTCGACGCCTGACCTTCCTGCAACTGGTGATCACCGCCCTCGACGTCGCGGCTGCCGCCACCGTTCTCTATTTGTTGCTGCCGGAAGCGCCGCCGTTTGCGCCGTTCCTGCTGGTCTACCTGTTGGCCCTGGCCGCGGGTGTGCTCAGTCATGTGCCGGGCGGCGTCGGTGTGTTCGAAGCAATTCTGCTCGCGGCGTTTGCCGACAAGCTCGGCGCCGCACCGCTGGCCGCTGCCCTGCTGCTGTATCGACTGATCTATGTGGTGTTGCCGCTGCTGGTCGCCTGTGTGCTGTTGCTGATCAACGAAGGCCAGCGCCTGTTTCAGACCCAGACCATGCGCGCCGCGTCCGGTCTGGCCGCGCCGATTCTGGCGGTGCTGGTGTTTCTGTCTGGCGTGGTGCTGCTGTTCTCCGGCGCCACTCCCGAGATCGACACGCGCCTGGAGCACATCGGTTTTCTGATCCCGCATCGTCTGGTCGACGCCTCGCACTTCGGCGCCAGCCTGGTCGGCGTGCTCTGTCTGCTGCTCGCCCAAGGCCTGCGCCGACGCCTGTCGGCGGCGTGGATGCTGACCACCATTCTGCTGCTGGTCGGCGCCCTGCTCTCGCTGCTCAAAGGCTTCGACTGGGAAGAAGCCACGCTGATGACGCTGACGGCAGCACTACTGGGACTGTTCCGCCGCTCCTTCTACCGCCCGAGCCGTTTGACCGAACTGCCGTTCTCGCCGCTGTATCTGGTGGCCAGCCTGTGTGTGCTGGGCGCTTCGGCCTGGTTGCTGCTGTTCGCCTATCAGGATGTGCCCTACAGCCATCAACTGTGGTGGCAGTTCACCCTCGACGCCGACGCGCCGCGCGGTCTGCGCTCGCTGCTCGGCGCGGCGGTGTTGCTGGTGATCATCTCGCTGACCTGGCTGCTGCGCACCGCACGCCCGGTGATTCATTTGCCGACGCCAGACGAACTGGATCGCGCGGCGACAATCCTCATGGCCTCGTCGCAACCCGACGGCGGTCTCGCGTTGACCGGTGACAAGGCGTTGCTGTTTCACCCCAACGACGAGGCGTTCCTGATGTACGCCCGCCGTGGCCGCAGTCTGGTGGCGCTGTACGACCCGATCGGGCCGAGCCAGCAGCGCGCGGAAATGATCTGGCAGTTCCGCGACCTCTGCGACATCCATCACACCCGCCCGGTGTTCTATCAGGTACGTGCGGAGAATCTGCCGTACTACATGGACATCGGCCTGACCGCGATCAAGCTCGGCGAAGAAGCCCGGGTCGATCTGCTGCGCTTCGATCTGGAAGCCAAGGGCAAGGAGATGAAGGACCTGCGCTACACCTGGAACCGTGGCACCCGCGATGGTCTGTCGCTGGAAATCTTTGATCCGGGCCAGGCGCCGATGGATGAGCTGAAAGTGATTTCCGATGCCTGGCTGACCGGCAAGAACGTGCGTGAGAAAGGTTTCTCCCTCGGCCGTTTCAGCGACGATTACCTGAAGCATTTCCGCATTGCGGTGATTCGCTTTGAAGGCCGTCCGGTGGCGTTCGCCAATCTGCTTGAGACTTACAGCCACGATCTGGCCAGTCTCGACCTGATGCGCGCGCACCCGGAAGCGCCGAAGCTGACCATGGAATTCATGATGGTCGGCCTGATTCAACACTATAAGAGTCACGGATACGCGCGCTTCAGCCTGGGCATGGTGCCGTTGTCGGGGTTGCAACCCCGCCGTGGTGCGCCACTGACCCAGCGTCTGGGCTCGATGGTTTTCCGCCGTGGTGAGCAGTTGTACAACTTCCAAGGCTTGCGCCGCTTCAAAGACAAGTTCCAGCCTGACTGGGAACCCCGTTATATGGCCGTGCCCGCCGGACTCGATCCGCTCGTGGCGCTGGCCGACACTGCCGCCCTGATCGCGGGCGGCTTGACTGGATTGGTGAAACGCTGATGATTCAACGCTCCCTGAAGTACATCCTGGCCGCACTGCTGGTGCTGGCCGTGATTGCCGGCGGCGGTTACTGGTACCTCAAACGCCCCGCACCGGAACCGACCGTCGAACAGTTGAAACCCGCCGATGGCGCGGCCATGACCCGGGTGATTCCGGGCAGCAAGCCCAAGGCTCAGGTGTTGGTGGCTGTCACCGACGAACAGAAGCTCTCCGAGAAACAACTGACCACCCTCAGCCGCAGCGCTTCGGCGCAGATTGTCCAGGTGATTCTGCCCAAGGACTGCCTGCTGCAAAGCCGTGCACTGCAATCTGGCCTGCGCGAACTCAACGGCCCGGCCACTCTGGTCAGCGGTATCGGCCCGGGCGCCGTGCTGGCGTGGCGCTGGCTGGCGGAACAGAAAGAGGACAAGGCCCAGGCCATCTCCGTCGATCTGGCCCTGGAAAAGCCCGGCTGCACCCACCTGCTGCCAAAATCCGCCGCCCATGGCCACTGGCTGGTGGCGTGGAACGACAACCCGGACGACGCCAGCGCAGGGTTCGTGCGCGATCAGCCGAACGCCGAAACCAGCATCAGCGACTACGACATCAACCTGCCGCAAGTGCTGAACAACGAACTGCGCAAAATCCTCGTCGGCGGCGACAAGGCCAACGGCGGGCTGGCAATACCGGTAGTGGAAGTCCCGGCCGGTCAGGCCAACGACACCGTGACCCTGTTCCTCTCCGGTGACGGCGGCTGGCGCGACCTCGACCGCGACGTCGCCGGGGAAATGGCCAAGATCGGCTACCCGGTGGTCGGCATCGACACCCTGCGCTACTACTGGCAGCACAAAAGCCCGGAACAAAGCGCCCTGGACCTCACCGAACTGATGCAGCACTACCGGCAGAAATGGGGCACCAAGCGCTTCATCCTCACCGGCTACTCGTTCGGCGCCGACGTCCTGCCAGCGATCTACAACCGCCTGCCAGAGAACGAACAGCAGCGCGTCGACGCGATCATCCTGCTCGCCTTCGCCCGCACCGGCAGCTTCGAAATCGAAGTCGAAGGCTGGCTCGGCAACGCCGGCAAAGAAGCCGCCACCGGCCCGGAAATGGCCAAGCTGCCAGCGGCGAAGGTTGTGTGCATCTATGGTGAAGAAGAGACGGATGAGAGTGGCTGCACCGACAAGACTGCAGTCGGTGAACCGGTGAAACTGCCCGGCGGTCACCACTTCGACGAGAACTACCCGGCGCTGGCCAAGCGTCTGGTGGAGCTGATTCAGAAGCGCCAGAGCAAGGATTCGGTGGCCGAAGAGTGATCTGAAGCGCCGACTACAAAAGCCCCCGCCATCTCACAATAGCGGGGGCTTTTTACATTTGCGTGGATCACCCCAATCCCCTGTAGGAGTGAGCCTGCTCGCGATAGCGGAGTGTCAGCCACCTATTTGCCAACTGACACACCGCTATCGCGAGCAGGCTCACTCCTACAAGGGATGGCGCTGGATTCAGACAACTCGTCAGTCCCGCTGGACAAGCTGAACATCTATCCACGTGACATCATCGTCGCCAACGCTGAAGTCGCTATCCGGCGCCGCCAACAAACTGCTTTGCTGGGCTTGCGTCAAGTCCGCCCAAAAGCCATCAGTGACAAATACCAAGCGCTCAACAGCCTCCAGTGCACAACAAACAAATTCAGGATTCGGAACCCGATTGATCTTCAAGCATCGTGTTACCGAATTTCGCGCGGGGTCTTGCGCCAACTCACAGTGCGAACGGTCGCGGCGCCAGTTGGCCTTGCAGTGAGGAGGCGTGATCCACTCGATGGCACCCGATGGAGTAACAATCCCACATGAACAATCTCCCTCGTATGCAATCGTGAGCCGGCCATGAGCGACCAAGCCAATCAGGTAGCAGATGGCTCCCGCCTGATCAGCGGGCAACGAGACATGAAAATCCGCAAGTAGTGAATCCAACAAGCGCCGAACTGCTTCGGGGTCTGCTGGATAACCACCCTGTTCCATCCGGTTGGAGTAAGCCGCTAATGTCCCGGTTACAAAGCATTCAGCCAGCTGTCCACTGCCGCGCCTGGAAGTGCCATCCGCGACAACAAATAACCCACTGTCACCATCACAGGTCGCTCCGGCATAGTCATTATTTGCTCTGCTGGCTTGCCCAGTGATTGATCGGGAGAGGTATCTCATGCGCTGGCCAGCGCTTTCATACGCCTGTGAATAATCTGCCCTCTGCCTGGATTCGCCTGCACCGAGCCTGAACTTTCGATCACGTAGCCAACCCCATCGAGCGCCATCAGCTTCTGGACTCCCTCTGTGATGAACGCCGTGAGGTCCGTGTCAGCCTGGCGCACCTCCTCCAACAGCTCAGGCCGACCATCGATCAAGATGATCATGTCCTCGACATCCTTGTGATAAGGATCACCATTTCCCCGACCGGCGAAAGCTTCCAGTTTCGTCGCGAGAAAATACGTGGGCTGGAATATCTGGATGACAGTGCCGCTGGGCAGGGGTGAATTTATCCGCCCTCGCCAGCCCCTCGACGAACCAGCGGTTGGCATAGCCGAGCACTGCAGGGTCGGAAGGCATGACATCCACAACAACGTCATTGAAGCGAAAACGACAATTGACCTCGTCCTCACCGGTGATCTTGAATCCCTTGGCCGCCAGCCGTTCGGTGAGATGGTTCCAGGCGCTGATACCGGCCAACTCGATCACAAGATCAACGTCATCAGTGAAACGAATGTCGTCCAGCACGGCTGTATCTGTAACCAGCATGGCGGTTGTGCAACCGCCAACAAAAGCAACTTCAGCGAGAAACGCCTCGCCCAAGCCTTCAGCCACGAACTCAATGAGTTCGTAGTTGTGATCCGCGTTTGACGACATGTTATTTCAGCCCCATCCCTGCCTTCAGAATACTGATTGCCACACCACACTCACGCGGACCACCCAGACGGATTGCATCAGCGAGCGCCAGATAGTGGTAAAGGATCCGGTCTTTTTTCACCGCTTCCGGCACTGTTTTGTAAAGCGGCTCTATCGCTTGACCTCGCTCGGTTCCCTGCGCATCCGGCCAGACCGGAATCAAACCACCCGCACTCTTGATACTTTTGGACAGCGCAGGCGCCGCAAAGCCCGTGGGTATGCCACGAACCATCGCGCCAGGCTTGACCGGGAAGAAGTACTTCAGCGCGTGCTCGGTAATTTTCAGCAGTTCTCGGCGGTGCACTTTGGCAAGCCCGGTGTCGTAGTCGTGGATGAGCAACCCCGATTCCCGGCATCGAGCGAGAGCATTCGAGACTTCGCTTTTGCTCAGTCCGAGAGAGGCAGACAGTGCACGCAGAGAGTACCGATCGCTCCAACTTGTCAGCGGTGGATCAGATGCTGGTTCCGCCCATCCCTCCCAGCCTGGCCCATCAGAGAAAGGCGAATCGAATTCGCGGCGCTGGAAGATTGTGTCTTCCCCATCAGTGGAATAGGTGACCAATGGCTTCCCCACGCTCGCCCCTGCGGTCATTCGGCTGACGACATAAGGCTCGAGCAGCTCTTCGACCCTGTCCGAATTCGCTTCGGCCTCCATCTCCCCCAAGAGGTTCTCTTCCTGAGCGTGGAGACTGGCCATTTTGAACAAAAGTAAAATGTCTTGACTCTTCATTTAGCCCAAAACCTCAAGTGTCCACATTCCATAAAACGTGGACACTTGTCTCACTACCTAAGGCGGGTAGTCAAGCCCTTGGGTGGATCACTAATCGCTGCATACCTTGCCCGCATACCGTCATGGCTGATTGCTTGGGCTAGATCAAAGATAAGCAATCGTTCACTGGCCTTCTTTTCGATCCGAGGACCCCTCGATTCATCCTGTGCTTCTTGTTGCGCTGATGCTGTCATACGTACCTGAGTGGTTTGCACACGTCGGTTCGTGCGTGACGTTTAATATCGTTTACTTCCAGTCTCGCAATATCAGATGACGCCCACGGACCTTGTAGGCAAACTCCGAAACTCGTATCTGGGCGCTTTGCCGCTCTATTGCGCTGTTTTCCAACGGGATACTCTCCGGACGTCGCTGACCCATTCAGCGATCGGGTGTGGTAACCCGGAGAAACCAGCGCAACAGCGCGCTCATCGAGTTATGGCGGCTGTGCGTGGGACGCTTTCGGGCGTGCCGGTTTCCTTGGTTCCCGGTTTACCACCCTGCGTACAGCTGCCTCCCTTTCGTGTGGTAACGAAAGTCGCAGCACTTCGAACCAAGGAGTAACACGATGACCGAAACTGATCTGCACGGACTCGCAAGCGTTAAAACCATCGGCTTCACCCCTTTCCTCTACAACGCGGATCAAGCGTTCTTCAATGTCCGCTCCGGAATCCCGATCATCAATGCCTTGTCCCAATCCTCCGACCTGCTGTCCCTCGCAAAATCCTTCGCAGAAGACGCAGCCTTCAACAGAGACACCGACCGCCATGCCTGGGCCGCGCATTACCTGACGGTGATGGGCAAAGCCTTGATTGATGATGTAATTCAGGCGTTGATGCCACGACCTGCGCGGACGAAGGCCGAGTCTGAAGCTGATCTGTCTGAACGCACCTCTTGATTCAATCCAACACCCTGTGGGAGCGAGCTTGCTCGCGAATGCGGAGGGTCAGGTAACAGATTGTCGACTGACACTACGCCTTCGCGAGCAAGCTCGCTCCCACAGGGGGATTTGCAGTGGATTTGAAGTTTATCTGCGGGCACAAAAAAGCCCCCGCCAGCCAAAAGGCTGACGAGGGCTTTTCAGTTGAGGAGAAGCTTACATCTCCACCTGCGTCCCCAACTCAATCACCCGATTCAACGGCAGATTAAAGAAGCGCAAATTGCCATTGGCATTCTTCAACATGAACGCAAACAACGCCTCACGCCAACGCGCCATGCCCTCGAGTTTCGAGGCGATCACCGTTTCCCGGCTGAGGAAGTAGGTGGTGCGCATCGGGCTGAAGTCCAGATCCTCCAGATGGCACAGTTTCAACGCCTGCGGCACGTCCGGCTCGTCGGTGAAGCCGAAGTGCAGGATCACCCGGAAGAAGCCTTCGCCGTGCGCTTCGACTTCGAAGCGCCGCGATGGCGGCACACGCGGGATGTCTTCGTAGACCACCGTCAGCAGCACCACTTGCTCATGCAGCACCTGATTGTGCAGCAGGTTGTGTAACAGCGCATGCGGCACGGCGTCGGAGCGGGCAGTGAGGAAGACTGCGGTGCCCTGCACGCGATGCGGTGGTTGCACGCGGATACTGCTGATGAAGATCGGCAACGGCAGCGCGCCTTCGTCGAGGCGTTCGACCAGCAGTTGCTTGCCGCGCTTCCAGGTGGTCATCAGCACGAACAGGGCGATACCGGCGATCACCGGGAACGCACCGCCCTGCACGATCTTCGGCACGTTGGCGGCGAAGTACAGACCGTCCACCAGCAGGAAGCCAAGCAGCACCGGTACCGCAAGAATCGGTGGCCATTTCCACAGCAGCAGCATGACCGCCGACACCAGAATGGTGGTCATGAGCATGGTGCCGGTCACCGCCACGCCGTAGGCCGAGGCCAAAGCGCCGGAGGATTCGAAGCCGATCACCAGCAGCACCACGCCGACCATCAGCGCCCAGTTCACCGCGCCGATGTAGATCTGGCCCTGCTCGTCGCTGGAGGTGTGCTGGATGTACATGCGCGGAATGTAGCCGAGCTGGATCGCCTGACGGGTCAGGGAGAACGCGCCGGAAATCACCGCTTGCGAGGCGATGACCGTGGCCATCGTCGACAGAGCGACCAGCGGGATCAGCGCCCAGCTCGGTGCCAGCAGATAAAACGGGTTACGCGCCGCGTCAGGACTTTCCAGCAGCAACGCGCCCTGACCAAAGTAGTTGAGCACCAGCGCCGGCAGCACCAGCAGGAACCAGGCGCGGGCGATCGGCTTGCGGCCGAAGTGGCCCATGTCGGCGTACAGCGCTTCAGCGCCGGTCAGCGCCAGCACCACGGCGCCGAGAATCGCCACGCCCATGCCCGGATGCACAATGAAAAAATTCACCGCCCACATCGGATTGATCGCGTGCAGCACTTCCGGGGTATGGCTGATGCCGTACACACCGAGGGCGCCAAGGACTAGGAACCAGGTGACCATGATCGGCCCGAACAGGATGCCGATCCGCGCGGTACCGTGGCGCTGGATCAGAAACAGCGCGACCAGCACGACCAAAGACAGCGGCACCACCCAGTGATCGATGCCGTCGAACGCCAGGCCGAGGCCTTCAATCGCCGACAGCACCGAAATGGCCGGGGTGATCATGCTGTCGCCGTAAAACAGCGCCGCGCCAATCAGTCCGCAGACCACCAGCAGCGTGCGCAGGCGCTTGCGCCCCGCCGCTGCCCGCCGTGCCAGTGCGGTGAGCGCCATGATCCCGCCCTCGCCCTGGTTGTCGGCGCGCAGCACGAACATCATGTATTTGATCGAGACCACCCAGATCAGCGACCAGAAGATCAACGACAGAATGCCGAGTACGCCGTCGTGATTGACCGGCACACCGTATCCACCGGAAAACACTTCCTTGAGGGTGTACAACGGGCTCGTGCCGATGTCGCCATAAACCACCCCGACCGCCGCGACCAGCATGCTCAGCGGTCTGCTCGCCGAACCCTCGGCGCCCGCCGCATGACTACTTGCCTGACCCATCCAACACTCCTGATCTCGATACCGGCTTCTTTGAAGGAAGCACTATGCTTTGTATTGCAGCATGCGCTGTTTTACCTGTTGTTACAGACCAATGATTGACTGCAAGAAATCGGTAAAGCTCAACGGCGCGAAGCATAGCGCAGCACTCGTCGTATTTCCCCGTATAAAGCTGGTCAAGTGCGTTGCCCGCCGCTAGAATTGCGCACTTTTTGATCAGAGGCGCGCCCTAAGCGCCCATCCGTCGGTTTGCGCATCAAGCAAGCGACGTCACAAAACACCGAGGTTAGACATGTCCACCACTCCTGCGCCGGCCAATCCGAAGGTTGGCTTTGTATCTCTGGGTTGCCCGAAAGCACTGGTCGACTCCGAGCGCATCCTGACCCAGCTGCGCATGGAAGGCTATGACGTGGTGTCCACCTATCAGGACGCCGACGTCGTGGTGGTCAACACCTGCGGTTTCATCGATTCGGCCAAGGCTGAGTCGCTGGAAGTGATCGGCGAAGCGATCAAGGAAAACGGCAAGGTCATCGTCACCGGTTGCATGGGCGTAGAAGAAGGCAACATCCGCGATGTGCACCCGAGCGTGCTCGCCGTGACCGGTCCGCAGCAGTACGAGCAAGTGGTCAACGCCGTGCACGAAGTGGTGCCGCCGCGTCAGGATCACAACCCGCTGATCGACCTGGTGCCGCCACAAGGCATCAAGCTGACCCCGCGTCACTACGCGTACCTGAAAATTTCCGAAGGCTGCAACCACAGCTGCTCGTTCTGCATCATCCCGTCGATGCGCGGCAAACTGGTCAGCCGCCCGGTCGGTGATGTGCTCGACGAAGCCCAGCGCCTGGTCAAATCCGGCGTCAAAGAGCTGCTGGTGATCTCGCAAGACACCAGCGCCTACGGCGTTGATGTGAAATACCGCACCGGTTTCTGGAACGGCGCGCCGGTGAAAACCCGCATGACCGAACTCTGCGAAGCGCTGAGCACGCTGGGCGTCTGGGTCCGTCTGCACTACGTTTACCCGTATCCGCACGTCGACGAGCTGATCCCGCTGATGGCCGCCGGCAAAATCCTGCCGTACCTGGACATCCCGTTCCAGCACGCCAGCCCGAAAGTGTTGAAGTCGATGAAACGCCCGGCGTTCGAAGACAAGACCCTGGCGCGGATCAAGAACTGGCGCGAAATCTGCCCGGACCTGATCATCCGTTCGACCTTCATCGTCGGCTTCCCGGGCGAAACCGAAGAAGATTTCCAGTACCTGCTCAACTGGCTGACCGAAGCCCAGCTCGACCGCGTCGGCTGCTTCCAGTACTCGCCGGTAGACGGCGCGCCGGCCAATGATCTGGATCTGGAGATTGTTCCGGACGAGGTCAAGCAGGATCGTTGGGAGCGCTTCATGGCGCACCAGCAAGCGATCAGCTCGGCACGTCTGCAAATGCGCATCGGTCGTGAGATCGAAGTGCTGGTGGACGAAGTCGACGAGCAAGGCGCGGTCGGCCGCTGCTTCTTCGATGCACCGGAAATCGATGGCAACGTGTTTATCGACAATGGCAGCAACCTGAAGCCGGGGGACAAGGTCTGGTGCAAGGTGACTGATGCCGACGAATATGATTTGTGGGCTGAGCAGATCTAAAGCCGAGCACCCTGCAGGAGCTGCCGAAGGCTCGGGCCGCGATCGGACGATCTCTTGATCTTGAAAGTCAAAAGATCGCAGCCTCGTTTCACTCGTCAGCTCCTACAGGGATCGCTGTATTGAAAGCCTCGCTCGATGCGGGGCTTTTTTGCGGCTATCGTTTAGCGGGGGACGGACTCCCTTGAACTGCACAAGAGGCACACGCACATGCGTCAGCAGCGGGTCATTCACACACCGAAAATCAGCGATTACGAAGAACTGACCCGGGTCTGGGAGGCCTCGGTCCGTGCAACTCATCAGTTCTTGCCGGACAGCTACATCGAGCTGCTGCGCAATCTGGTGCTCACCCGTTATCTCGATGCGGTGATGCTGATCTGTACCAAAGACGCGCAACAGCGCATCACCGGGTTTGCCGGAGTGGCGGCGGGCAAGATTGAGATGCTGTTCATCGATCCCGATCATCGCGGTCAGGGGCTCGGCAAGCAATTGCTCCGCTATGCGATCGAACGGCTGAACGCCGATGAACTCGACGTCAACGAACAGAACCCGCAGGCGCTGGGGTTTTATGAGAAACAGGGTTTCGAGGTGATCGGCCGTTCCGAGGTCGATGGCATGGGCCAGCCGTATCCGTTGCTGCACATGCGCTTGCGACAGTCCCAACAGCGCTCCAGCAACGGCTGACATACCACAACACCCTGTAGGAGTGAGCCTGCTCGCGATAGCGCCAGACCAGCCGACATCAATACTGAATGTCAGAAAGCAATCGCGAGCAGGCTCACTCCTACAAATAACGATACCGAAATGGAACCGGGCTTAACCGCTTCCACACAGGTACAATGCCCACCCCTTTTTTGTTACGGCCCTGTCATGACTGACCCGATTCGCCTCTCCAAACGCCTCATCGAACTGGTCGGTTGCTCCCGCCGGGAGGCCGAGCTGTTCATTGAGGGCGGCTGGGTCACCGTGGACGGCGAAGTCATCGATGAGCCGCAATTCAAGGTCGGCGACCAGAAGGTCGAGCTCGACAAGGACGCCAAGGCCACCGCGCCGGAGCCGGTGACCATTCTGCTCAACGCCCCCGCCGGCATGGATATCGACAGCGCCATGCAGTCGCTCAGCGCCGAAACCCTCAGCGAAGAGCACCGCTACGGCAAGCGCCCGTTGCGCGGGCATTTCCTGCGCCTGACCGCCAGCGCCGACCTGCAGCCCAAGGCCAGCGGTCTGCTGGTGTTCACTCAGGACTGGAAAATTCTGCGCAAGCTCACCGCCGATGCTTCGAAGATCGAGCAGGAATACGTGGTTGAAGTCGAAGGAGACATGGTTGCCCACGGCCTCAATCGCTTGCAGCATGGCCTGACCCACAAGGGCAAGGAGCTGCCGCCGGTCAAGGCCAGTTGGCAGAACGAAAACCGTCTGCGCTTCGCCATGAAAAACCCGCAGCCGGGAATCATCGCGCAGTTCTGCGAAGCGGTCGGCCTGAAGGTCATCGGCATCCGCCGCATCCGTATCGGCGGCGTCTCGATCGGCAAGGTCCCGCTCGGCCAGTGGCGCTACCTGTCCGGCAAAGAGAAGTTCTGAGACTTCCCTGCCGCCACACATTCCGGCAGCGCTCGCGAGCGCTGCCCACAACGCATCAGGAATACCGACATGGTTCATAACGACGTACTGCGCAGCGTGCGCTACATGCTCGACATCAGCGACAAGAAAGTGGTCGAGATCATCAAGCTCGGCGGCCTCGACGTCACGCTTGCCGATGTAATCACCTGGCTGGACAAGAAAGAAGAAGACGAAGAAGGTTTCGTGCGCTGCCCGGACGAAGTCATCGCACACTTCCTCGATGGCCTGGTGATCTTCAAACGCGGCAAGGACGAAAGTCGTCCGCTGCAGCCGATCGAAGTGCCGGTGACCAACAACATCATTCTGAAAAAACTGCGCGTGGCCTTCGAACTGAAAGAAGACGACATGCACGCGATCCTCAAGGCCGCCGAATTTCCAGTGTCCAAGCCTGAACTGAGCGCGCTGTTCCGCAAGGTCGGCCACACCAACTATCGTCCGTGTGGCGACCAGTTGCTGCGTAATTTCCTCAAGGGCCTGACCCTGCGCGTCCGCCCTGCCTGATGCCCTTGTGCGGTGGCGACCGATAGTCGCCGCCGCAACGCATGACCGTTCATTCCCTGCAAAAATAGTGGCTCCGCTTTTCGCGGCTGACGACTAGGGTGTACTGATCCCTAATCTTCAGGACTCGCCATGCATCCCTACTTTTCCCTGCAAGGCCGCACCGCTCTGGTGACCGGCGGTACCCGTGGTATCGGCAAAATGATCGCCAGGGCCTTTGTCGAGGCCGGCGCCCGTGTCTACGTCTGCTCTCGCGACGCTGAAGCCTGCCATCAAACGGCTGAAGAACTCAGCGCCTTGGGCCAGTGCCACGGCGTGGCGGCGAACCTGGCGACGGAAGAAGGTGTACAGGAGCTGGCTGCGCGCCTGGGGGAGCAGATCACTCATCTGGACATACTGGTGAACAACGCCGGCACCACGTGGGGCGCGCCGCTGGAGAGCTATCCGGTCAAAGGCTGGGAAAAGGTCATGCAGCTCAACGTGACCTCGGTGTTCAGTTGCATCCAGCAGTTTCTGCCGTTGCTACGCAAGGCTGGTTCGGCGGCGAATCCGGCGCGGATTATCAACATCGGTTCGGTGGCGGGGATTTCTTCGTTTGGCGAGCAGGCTTACGCCTATGGGCCGAGCAAGGCCGCCCTGCATCAGTTGTCGCGAATTCTTGCTCGGGAACTGGTGAGCCAGCACATCAACGTCAACGTGATTGCGCCGGGGCGCTTTCCGAGCAAGATGACCCAGCACATTGGTAACGATGAGCAGGCGTTGGCTGAGGATACTGCGCTGATTCCGATGAAGCGCTGGGGACGCGAGGAAGAGATGGCGGCGCTGGCGATCAGCCTGGCGAGTACGGCGGGGGCTTATATGACCGGGAATATTATTCCGCTGGATGGTGGGTTCAGCCTCTAAAATTGGTGGTGCGGCCTTCGCGAGCAGGCTCGCTCCCACATTGGATCTGTGTCATGCATACAACCCCTGTGGGAGCGAGCCTGCTCGCGAAGAGGCCAGCCCTGTCAGCACCAGACTTGAAGCCCGCCGGGTTATCATGCCCGCCCTGCCCCGCTTCGAATGCAAACCATGACTTACAGCGTCTCCCCCATCGGCTTCGTGCGCTCCTGCTTCAAGGAGAAATTCGCCATCCCCCGCCAACCGCAATTGGCCCCGGCTGCCCGGGGCGTGCTGGAACTGGTCGCGCCATTCGATCAGGGTGACGCCGTGCAGGGCCTGGAGCAGGTCAGCCATGTCTGGCTGTTGTTTCTGTTCCATCAAGCCCTGGAAGAAAAGCCGCGCCTGAAGGTGCGTCCGCCCCGGCTGGGCGGCAACAAGTCGATGGGCGTATTCGCCACCCGCGCCACGCACCGACCAAACGGCATCGGCCAATCGGTAGTGAAGCTGGACAGGGTGGAAGCCAATCGCCTGTTCATTTCCGGCATCGATCTGCTCGACGGCACACCAGTGCTGGATATCAAACCGTATGTACCGTACGCCGATATCATCCCGGGCGCGACCAACCACATCGCCAGCGCGGCGCCGCAGTTGATCGACGTGCAGTGGGCGGATTCGGCACTGCAACAGGCGCACATACACGCACAGCGCCTCGACGAGCCGCTGGTAGAACTGATTGAGCAGTGTCTGGCGCAGGATCCACGTCCGGCGTATCAGACACCGGCGCCGGAACGTGAGTATGGCGCGCAGTTCTGGGATCTCGACGTGCGCTGGCATTACCCGACGCCTGCGCAGATTTGCGTGCTGGAAGTCATTCCTGCCACCGCCTGAAACCGCGCCCAGTGTAGGAGCTGCCGAAGGCTGCGATCTTTTGATCTTGATCTTAAAAAGCAAGATCAAAAGATCGCAGCCTTCGGCTGCTCCTACATGGATCGTGGCAGGCATGAAGGAAATGTATCGGGCATAAAAAAGCCCCCATTGCCTGTAAGGCAATGGGGGCTCTCTGTGGTGCTTACTTCTCGACGAACGCACGCTCGATCAGGTAATCACCCGGCTCGCGCATCCGCGCCGAGATCTTCAGGCCGAAGCTGTCGAGCACTTCGCTGGTTTCGTCGAGCATGCTCGGGCTGCCGCAGATCATCGCGCGGTCGTCCTGCGGGTTGATCGGTGGCAGGCCGATGTCGCTGAACAGCTTGCCGCTGCGCATCAGGTCGGTCAGGCGGCCCTGATTCTCGAACGGCTCGCGAGTCACGGTCGGGTAGTAGATCAGCTTGTCACGCAGCGCCTCACCGAAAAACTCGTTCTGCGGCAGGTGCTCGGTGATGAACTCGCGGTAGGCGACTTCGTTGACGTAACGCACACCGTGAACCAGGATCACTTTCTCGAAGCGCTCGTAGGTTTCCGGGTCCTGAATAACGCTCATGAACGGCGCCAGACCGGTGCCGGTGCTCAGCAGGTACAAATGCTTGCCCGGGTTGAGGTCATCGAGTACCAGAGTGCCGGTTGGCTTCTTCGAGATGATGATCTCGTCGCCTTCCTTCAAGTGCTGCAGTTGGGAGGTCAGCGGACCGTCCTGTACCTTGATGCTGAAGAACTCGAGATGCTCTTCCCAGTTCGGGCTGGCGATCGAGTAAGCGCGCATAAGCGGGCGGCCGTTGGGTTGTTGCAGGCCGATCATCACGAACTGACCGTTCTCGAAGCGCAGACCCGGATCGCGGGTGCACTTGAAGCTGAACAGAGTGTCGTTCCAGTGATGAACACTGAGGACACGCTCGTGGTTCATGTTGCTCATGTACGTTTGACTCCTGGAGATTGGTCTGCGCGGCTCGATGAGGCTTAACGTGCGCAATTGCATCGCATTCTAATAGCGACGACAATATCTGTTAACTGGATTATTAAGATAAGGGTTATCGGTTATATCGATATGCGATTTACTCTCCGTCAACTGCAAGTCTTCGTCGCCGTCGCCCAGCAGGAAAGCGTATCCCGTGCTGCGGGTCTGCTCAACCTCTCGCAATCGGCGGCCAGCACTTCGATCACCGAGCTCGAGCGCCAGTCCAGCTGCCAGCTGTTCGACCGCGCCGGCAAACGCCTGAGCCTCAACGCCCTCGGCAAACAACTGTTGCCGCAAGCGGTGGCCCTGCTCGATCAGGCCAAGGAAATCGAAGACCTGCTCAACGGCAAATCCGGTTTCGGCTCTTTATCAGTGGGGGCGACGCTGACCATTGGCAACTATCTGGCGACCCTGCTGATCGGCAGCTTCATGCAGCGCCACCCCGAAAGTCAGGTCAAGCTGCATGTACAGAACACTGCCAATATCGTGCAACAAGTCGCGCATTACGAAATTGATCTGGGTCTGATTGAAGGCGATTGCAGCCATCCCGACATCGAAGTGCAGAGTTGGGTCGAGGATGAGCTGGTGGTGTTCTGCGCGCCGCAGCATCCGTTGGCCAAGCGCGGCAGCGCGACGATGGAAGAATTGACCCACGAGGCGTGGATTCTCCGCGAACAGGGTTCCGGCACGCGGCTGACCTTCGATCAAGCCATGCGCCACCATCGCAGCGCGCTGAACATTCGCCTCGAGCTGGAGCACACCGAAGCGATCAAACGTGCGGTGGAATCAGGTCTGGGGATCGGCTGCATTTCGCGGCTGGCGCTGCGCGATGCCTTCCGCCGCGGCAGTCTGGTGCCGGTGGAAACGCCGGATCTTGATCTGGCGCGGCAGTTCTATTTCATCTGGCACAAACAGAAGTATCAGACTTCTGCCATGCGCGAGTTTCTCGATCTGTGCCGCGCATTCACCGCCGGGGTGCAGCGCAGCGACGAGATCGTCTTGCCGACCATCGCTTAAAGCAGAATCACTGCCCACACCAGCGCGATCATGCTCAACGCCACGAACTGCGCGGCGCTGCCCATGTCCTTGGCATTCTTCGACAGCGGGTGCAGTTCCAGCGAGATGCGGTCGATGGCCGCTTCCACCGCCGAATTCAACAACTCGACGATCAGCGCCAGCAAGCAAACAGCAATCAACACCGCCTGCTCGACTCGGCTGACATTGAGGAAGAACGTCAGCGGAACCAGCACCACATTGAGCAGCACCAGTTGACGGAAGGCCGCTTCGCCGGTGAAGGCTGCGCGCAGGCCGTCCAGCGAATAACCGGAGGCATTGAGGATGCGTTTCAGGCCGGTCTGGCCCTTGAAAGGTGACATAAAGTAAGAACCAACCAAAAAGGAGTGGGGAAGCTAGATCAACAAAAGTCAAAAAAGCGTGAAGACGCCAGCCTTTATTGGCTTGGAATTGACTCAAGTTGTTGCAGCAATAGAGCCGCCTGGGTGCGGGTACGCACATTCAGCTTGCGAAAGATCGCCGTGACATGCGCCTTGATGGTCGCTTCCGACACGCTCAGCTCATAGGCAATCTGCTTGTTCAGCAGGCCTTCGCAGACCATGGTCAACACCCGGAACTGCTGCGGCGTCAGGCTGGCGAGGCCATCGCTGGCAGCCTTGGCTTCATCGGAGACACTGACCGCTTCGAACGCTTGCGGTGGCCAGAACACATCGCCATCGAGCACTTTGCGCACCGCTTCCTGAATCACGCTCAGATCACTGGATTTGGGAATAAAGCCACTGGCGCCGAACTCACGGGACTTGACCATCACCGAAGCTTCTTCCTGCGCCGAAACCATCACCACCGGAATCTGCGGATATTGGCCACGCAACAGCACCAGACCGGAAAATCCGTAGGCGCCGGGCATGTTCAGGTCCAGCAGAACCAGATCCCAGTCAGCCTTTTCAGTCAGACGTGTTTCCAGTTCAGCGATGCTTGCCACCTCCACCAGCCGCACATCCGGGCCAAGGCCCAGCGTCACTGCTTGATGCAGAGCACTGCGAAACAAAGGGTGATCATCGGCAATCAGGATGTCGTATGTGGCCATTTTTCAAATGATCCTGTTTTTTTGATGGCAGACGCGGTGCATTCCGGTCTGGCCAAAGCAACTCGAGATACCGCTTCGCGGCGATATCCACAGGGGCACGTTCAACGCCAATCAACAGCAAACACGGCGTTGCAAACCTTGGCCGCACCCTGAACGGCGCCAAGCATGCCCAGCGAAGCCGGGGTGGTCAAGCAACACGGCCAGCGCTGTCGACAGTATGGGCCACTATTGGGCCAACGCCGGCTGCGGCTTTCGTATATAGGGCAACAACTCGGCGTGGGCTGGCGTCGACTCATTCATGTCCAACTGCTGTTTGGCGCCCAGGTAATGCTGGCTGAACACATCGAAATAGGCGTCCAGTGCCGATGCCGCATCGCTGTCACCGGCCAGTTCCAGACACAACGCAGCGACTTCAGCGGTGCATAAATGCTCGCTGCGAGTCGAACGGCGCAGGCGATAACGCGAAAGTTTGTCGGGCAGCAGGCTGAGGATCGGCAAGCGGTCGAAATACGGACTCTTGCGGAAGATCTTCCGCGCCTCGGTCCAGGTCGCATCGAGCAGAATGAACAGCGGACGCTTGCTGCTATCGACGGTTACCGTGTTGGTTACCCGCGACGGTTCGACATATTCGCCCGGAAACACCAGATACGGCTGCCATTGCGGATCATTGAGCAGCGCCAGCATTTGCGGATCGGGCTCTGTGCGTGACCAGATGAACGCGTGGTTGTCGCGCACCACGTCGGCAATCAACCAGCCGGTGTTGCTGGGTTTGAACACTTCCTTGCCGGTCATGATCAGGCACACGCCCGAACGGGTGTCGACGCTCGGCCGCCACGCGCACAGGCAATGGCTGATGATCACTCGGCAATCACGGCAGCGCTCGGAGCGAAAGCCGCGCGCCTGAATCGGCTTGATGCCTTCGTCCTCACGCTGATCGCGCAGGCGGGCCACGGCGTTGGGGGCATGGGTCATCGCAGGCGACACCGGCAGACAGGGAAACTCGACACGAACGACACTCGGCAGGGCAATAAAGGCCGGCAGTTTACCAGAGCGAGGGCTACAAGCCTGTACCGTCCAGACCGGCTCACCTATAATTCGCCGCCACTGAACGCACCGCCCCGTGACGGGTCGAACCACCAGTCACCGAATCAGGAGAGTTTCATGCTGCGCCTTATCGTTCCCACCGCTGCCATTCTGCTGGCGTCGTCCTTTACCGCTCAGGCTGCGTCCCTGAGTGAGCAGAATCTGAACAGAGAGCTGCGCAACGTCGCCGCCCAAAGCAGCGTCGGCACGCCACGGGCAATCAATGAAGACATTCTTGATCAAGGCTACACCGTCGAGGGTACGCAGCTGATCAACCATCTGAGCGTGCAGAAGAGCCACGCCGACAAGATGCGCGCCGATCCCAAGGCTGTGTACTTCCAGTTGGGCGCGTCGGTCTGCAATAACCCGTCGTACCGCAAGCTGATGGCCAAGGGCGCGATCATGCGTTACGACTTCACCGAAGTGAAAACCAACAAAGCGATCGGCTCGGCCAGCTATCAGGAGTCCGATTGTCCGAAAGCTGCACCTGCGAAGAAAAAGTAATCAGCGCGAAGCGTTAGCGCGCCGCTGTTCATCCTCGGCGCGCAATTCCGCCACCAGAGCCTGCAGATAGCGCGAGCGACGCTCGCCGCCGGCCAATCGTCGGCAGCACTCTTCCTCGAGACTCAATTGATTGGTCTTGGCCGACTCTTGCAACATTCGATACAGCTGCGTATCGATCTCCAGAACCACTCTGGCCATGCATCCCGCCTCCTTGCCACCCACGAATCCTTGAATTGCCTTGCCTCGTGCAACCGCAAGGTTGTCTTGCGACGTCTGTATTTGAGTAAATCAGAGTGATGGCCCTTCGCGACACGTTCAGACGAGCGGCGAGGCTTCGGCGCAAAACAGTAAGCGGTTGCCAGGCAAAACGTTACAGCGCACTGTTCAAGTCAGCGCGAATACGTGCGAGGGTCTAGATTGAGAGTATTCCCGATCATTCGTTAACGGCAGAAATGGAACTGCCGGCCCTGTGTGTTTTTGCAGTGCGGCCCGGACGCTGGTTGTCAGGGCTACCCGCTCTGTACAGAAGGAGACGTTGAATGCCTTATCAACCGAATGACCTCTTGAGCCGTCATTTTCAGGAAAGCGGCGACCTTATCAGCCAGGTCGAAGCACAACTCAACCATGTTTCCCCCAACAGCCCGAACATCCCTATCTACCGCGACATGATCCTCACCGTGCTGCGCATGGCCCAGGAAGACCACAACCGCTGGAACGCCAAGATCACTCTGCAAGCCCTGCGTGAACTGGAGCAGGCGTTTCGTGTGCTCGAACAATTCAAGGGCCGGCGCAAAGTCACTGTGTTCGGCTCGGCACGCACGCCGGTGGAACATCCGCTATACGCGATGGCCCGCGAACTCGGCGCAGCGCTGACGCGTGCGGACATGATGGTCATCACCGGCGCCGGCGGCGGCATCATGGCCGCCGCCCACGAAGGAGCCGGGCGGGATCACAGCCTGGGATTCAACATCACCCTGCCTTTCGAACAACATGCCAACCCCACCGTCGATGGCACTGACAATCTGTTGCCGTTCCACTTTTTCTTCACCCGCAAACTGTTCTTCGTTAAAGAGGCTGATGCGCTGGTGCTGTGCCCGGGCGGGTTTGGCACCCTTGATGAAGCGCTGGAAGTGTTGACGCTGATCCAGACCGGCAAAAGCCCATTGGTGCCGGTGGTGTTGCTGGATGTCCCGGGCGGGACGTTCTGGCAAGGCGCGCTGGATTTCATCCGCAATCAGCTGGAAGAAAACCGCTATATTTTGCCGACGGATATGAAGCTGATGCGGCTGGTCTACAGCGTTGAAGAAGCGGTGGAAGAGATCAATCAGTTCTACAGCAACTTCCACTCCAGCCGCTGGCTCAAGCGCCAATTCGTGATTCGCATGAACCACAAACTCACTGACCAGGCGCTGGCGCAGATGCAGGAAGAGTTCGCTGATCTATGCCTGAGCGACCAGTTTCATCAACATGCCTACAACGGTGAAGAACACGACGATGCGCAGTACAGCCATCTGGCGCGGCTGGCCTTTGCGTTCAATGGTCGCACTCATGGCCGGCTGAGAGAGTTGGTGGATTACATCAACCTCCCGGAAAACTGGGTCAATTCGAAACCGCCGACAGCACAACGCTCGCTCGAGCCTTCAAACGCGATTTGAAAGCAAAAAAAAACGGCCCGCTATTTTTAAATAGCGAGCCGTTTTTATTGAATCGGTTTAATCGTCCATCTCTCGACCGCTGAACAAGCGGTTGATCATCTCCATCGAGAAACCCCGATACGCCAAAAATCGGCCTTGCTTGGCTCGCTCTTTCGCATCAATCGGTAGATGCCCGGAGAACTTGCGTTGCCACGTATCCTGAAGCTGCGCCTGCCAATTGATACCACTTTCGCGCAGGGCGATTTCGATATCGGGACGTTGCAAGCCCCGCTGGCTGAGCTCCTCACGAATTCGCAGCGGGCCATAGCCGGAACGGGCTCGGTAGGAAACAAAGCTTTCAAGGTAGCGGGCTTCGGAAAGCAGCCCTTCTTCCGTCAGACGGTCGAGGGCTGTTTCGATCAGCTCCGCCTCTGCGCCGCGCTGACGCAGCTTGCGCGTCAACTCGACTCGACCATGCTCGCGACGTGCGAGCAGGTCCATGGCGGTTCGCCGCACCGCGACGAGGGTATCCAGTACAAGTGTCATTCAAAGACTTCAAACGTCGACATCGGCCTCAGCCATATCATCGACTTTGTCCTTGGCCAACGAAGCCTTGACGTCGGCTGCCGGGGCCAGCAGCTTGTCACGCAGCTGCTTCTCGAGCTTCGCGGCGATTTCCGGGTTGTCCGCCAGGAACTTGGCCGAGTTGGCCTTGCCCTGACCGATCTTGGTGCCTTCGTAGGCGTACCAGGCGCCGGACTTCTCGACGAAACCGTGCAACACACCCAGGTCGATCATCTCGCCATTGAGGTAGATGCCCTTGCCATAAAGAATCTGGAATTCGGCCTGACGGAACGGCGAAGCCACCTTGTTCTTCACAACCTTGACGCGGGTTTCGCTGCCGACCACTTCGTCGCCTTCCTTCACCGCGCCGGTACGGCGGATGTCGAGACGAACCGAAGCGTAGAACTTCAGCGCGTTACCACCGGTGGTGGTTTCCGGGCTGCCGAACATCACGCCAATCTTCATACGGATCTGGTTGATGAAGATGACCAGGCAGTTGGCGTTCTTGATGTTGCCGGTGATCTTACGCAGCGCCTGAGACATCAGACGTGCTTGCAGGCCGACGTGCATGTCGCCCATTTCACCTTCGATTTCAGCCTTCGGTACCAGTGCCGCCACGGAGTCGACGATGATCACGTCAACGGCGTTGGAGCGCACCAGCATGTCGGTGATTTCCAGAGCCTGTTCGCCGGTATCCGGTTGGGAAACCAGCAGGTCATCAACGTTAACGCCCAGCTTGCCGGCGTACTCTGGATCGAGGGCGTGTTCGGCGTCGACGAATGCGCAGGTCGCGCCGGCTTTCTGTGCCTGAGCGATCACGGACAAGGTCAGTGTGGTTTTACCGGAAGATTCAGGACCGTAGATTTCAACGATACGGCCTTTTGGCAGACCGCCAATGCCGAGTGCAATGTCCAGACCCAGAGAGCCAGTGGAGATGGATGGGATCGCCTGACGGTCCTGATCGCCCATACGCATTACGGCACCCTTGCCGAATTGACGTTCGATCTGACCCAGGGCCGCAGCCAAGGCTTTCTTCTTGTTGTCGTCCATTAAAGTCCTCACGTAATCAATAAGGCCTGACGGCCAACACCTGTATAAGTAGCCAGTATTATTCCACAGCGTTCGAAGATCGCCTACCCCTGATTTTCGATTTCTCGTGCCGCTAGTCGCACAAGCCCCTCTAGCGCGGCCTTCACCGTTTGTCGGCGGACTTCATCACGGTTGCCGGGGAAGTGCTGAACCTCACTGTAAACCTCGTCGCCAACCCCCCAGGCCAGCCACACCGTCCCCACCGGCTTGTTCGGCGTGCCGCCGTCGGGACCGGCAACACCGCTGACCGCCACGGCAAAATGCGCGAGGCTGTGCTGCTGTGCACCGCGCACCATGGCCTCGACCACTTCGCGACTGACCGCCCCTACTGTCTCGAACAAATCAGCCGGCACATTCAGCTGGCGGGTTTTCTGCCGGTTGGAGTACGTCACGTAACCGGCTTCAAACCAGGCCGAACTGCCCGGAATCCGCGTGATCGCTTCGGCAATCCCGCCGCCGGTGCAAGACTCGGCGGTGGTGACGTGGGCATTGAGCACTTGCAGACGTCGGCCCAGTTCGGCGGCCAGTTGGGTGGTCTCTTTCACGGCGAGCTCCGGATCGTGTGGAATGCCTTCACCGTACACGAGCCGGACGCGCTTTCAATACACAGAATCATTCAAAATGTTCGGGCGCCAGCGCTCTGACATAGGCCTGACAGGCCTGCAACGCAATCAGTCCACGGTCGCCGGTGTCGGTGATGGCGATAATTCGTTGAGCATGCGCCGGGTCAAGTCGGGCGCGTACGGTTGCAGAATCCACGCCGCTGGCGCCGGCGGTGGCTGGCACGTTGCAGCCTGGGGCAATGTCGCCGGCGTCGAGAAGGACTGACAGGCGCACATCAGCAGTAGCAAGGCGATCGCGCAGGCGATCCTGATCACGTTGGGCATCGCTCAGCGCTCGATAATGGGTTTGTTCACTGGCCGCGAGTCGTTGCTCCAGCGCCAGGCGCTTATCCTGCTCGGCCTGTTGCGCGTTCGCAGCAGCTTGTGTCAGTTGATTTTGCGTTTCGGCGTTTAACCGCGCCTGCTCGGCCAATTGCCGCCCGTAGCGCCAGTCCTGAAACTGCCATGCCGCCGCGAAAGCGCCGGCAACCAGCAGCAACAGGCCAATCACCCGCCAGGAGCCGGACATAGCACCGCCCTCGCCCGCGCCCAGATTTCCAGACGATCCTGCAAGCCATTCAACCCGCCGTTGATTCGCCGGGTGATGGTGTTGAACTGGTCCGCGTCGGCCAGTTCATTCAGGCCCTTCTGCGCCCAGAACCATGCCGCCGATTCGACAGCCCATTGCGGTTGCTCGAGCAACTCGGGCAACGCCAACAGGCGCTCATCGCCAAACAACCCGAGGCTGCATTGGCGATAGTTGGCGCGACCGGTGATTTGTATGAGCCCTCGCCCCCGGTATTTTTGCCCGTCGCCGTCCGCCTCGGGCGTATTGCCCAGACGCAGCGCCAGGGTGCCGGTGTCGTATTTGCTCAGGTATTGGTTATTGCCCAGTTCGCGCACGTAACGCAATTGGCCCGACTCGTGGCCGACCTGTGCCAGAAACGCAGCGATGCGCTTTGGCGTGTCGATGCGTTGCCTGGCCATGGCGGCGTTGAGTGGCGAAACAAAAACGCCCGCTTGGGAGCGGGCGTTAGGCATGATGTCGATAAGGTGTTTTTCAGTTATTTGCATGCTGCTTGATCCTCCCTGGATGTTGCCCGATTGAATCACGGCTGACGGCTGATGCTTGCCAGCCATTTATTTGCCAGAGTTTTCAGGGTGCCCGCAGCCGCCTCAGGTGTTTCGTCCAATGACAGCGCCTGCCCGCCCGATGACAACCACGCCTGATACTCGGCCCAGTCGCGATTGGTAGGGTCCTGTGGAATGAAGGCTGAATCCTGCAAGCGCAATACGCCGCAAGCCGTCAGTTGATAAGTCATGGGGACACTCCTAGAGCTCAGCGTCTGCTGTCCATTCAATCTGCAGCCCGTTACCGGGCGCGCTGTTAGGGGGCGTGATGGTGCCAATCGCAAACGACCGCTGTGTTACACCGTTTACAACAGTTGCCGTACACGCAGTTTGTACCGTGAAATTCCAGACTTGGTTGCTTGCATTTCCGGGGCAATAAAGCACAACAGTAGGCTGCACCCTTTTCTGTATCTGCATGTTTATAGCCAGACCATATTGACTAGCATTGGCCCCCGCCGACTGGGTGAAGGAAAGAATGGAAGTAGTGGCGCCGTTATTTGCCTGAACCGGCAGACGGTTAGCGAAAGACTTCTCGAAGTAGCGCTGACAAAGCAGCAGCTCCTCAGCGGCCGGACGGTATTCAAAAGGTGTGGAAACAGGTCCTTCTTCCAACTGTACCTGAGCTAGATCGACTGTCTGCACAAGGTTGAGTGGCAGGTCGAATTCCAGTCTCAGGCGATCGTTAGTACCAAGCATTTTTCCTGCAATGGACGGTACTTGAAATGTCGTGGTGTATTTTGTCCAGGCAGTATTCAACTGAAAAGCACCCACCGCTTTTGTCAGAGGTTCCGAACCGCCTTCGCCAAAAAATTGCGCAATAGCGACTCTCAAGATGCGCGGCGCATCGGAACGCGCCCAGAAAGTAACCGTGGCCGGTTTCCCTGCAAGTGTTCGCACCGATTCAATGGCCTGGGAAATTTTGTGCTGCGTTGCACCAACCCCCGCAACGGTTTGCTGCCAGCGCAGAAAATAGGTCGGTTCATCGGCTACCTCGGTTTGCCCCGGGACGAAGCTTTGCTGGCTGATAGCTACAGCCGCATTTCCGTTCCAGTCGCAACGGAAACGATCAGCCACATAGCCGCCGACATTCGGCGCCTGATTAGTCGTCCCGCGTTGCCAGATATCGAATCCGCCATTGATCAGCAGATTCCTGCGATAAACCTGCACCGGAAACTGCTGCATCGGATCGGGTCTGGACAACTGCCGGATCGCTTGAGCCAATTGATCAGTCTGCTGTTCGTCCGGGCTCAACCCCGCTGCGGTAATGGCGCTGAGTATTTCCTGCGTAACGCTGTTGCCCCAGCTCGCCGGGATCAACGAACCGGGCGTACCAGCGATGGCGTCCTCGTCAACGAACTTGCCGTTGACCAGGCCAGAGCCTGGAACGCTTTTTGGGTAATCCATCTATATCTATCCTTGGTTGGAGGGCGAACCGCTCAAGCACTGGCGCCTAGCAAACCTTCAAGCCAGTCAGGTTCGACCGGGCGTGAACGGGCATCCGGGAAGTCCGGATGATTGGGCCAATCGCGCAGCGCCTGCCGATAGGCCAAGAGTGCTTTGAACTCCTCGGTCTGCAATGTTGTGCCCTCACCCACTTCCAGCTCTTCGGCATCACGAAACACCAGCCACTGGGTGTTTTGCAGGACGTGATTGCGCCATGCGCGCTCGTGGCTGGCCAGCGCGGCAGGAGAAACGACGGGGTCGGTCAAAACGGGTTGACCACTGGCACTGGCGCTGATGACTTTGCCGCTCGCCTGTCCGGCAAACAGCTCGGCGTATTGCGCCTGGGTGATTTCCACCGCACCTTCGGGTAACGCCGGACCGGGGTTTTCGACCCGATCGAATCCGAGTGTCTGTGCGTAAAAGTGAATAACCATGGTCAGTACCCCCAAACCAGTATGCGACCGGAAATACCGGCATCTGCCTTTACACTTGAAGCGAGGACATTGCGCACCCGAGCGGCGGCTGTCGTTCTCGTCGAGCTTCCCCCGTCGAAGGCCCAAACGGTTACGTTTGAGCCACTCCAACCTCCCGGATTGCCTTCATTGGCGATACCGCCAAGGACAGCATTGGGAAACATGATGGGCAACGACACCGACATGTAGCCGTTCGCATCACTTCCGCCGATCACCCACTGCACGATCAAACCGCTGGGAAACCGTTGATAGCCTGTCGTGCCGAATTGCGCCGCAGCGTTAGCCGAGTACTTCAGCGCAGCAGTGCCATAAACCACCCATATTCCAGACTCTTTGACGAAGTTGGCACTCTCGCCATTGTTCATCACGATCGACGTCAGATAGCCCCCTTGGGGGCTGATCTGCGCGCCGGTTTTACTGGCCACGGTGACGGGTGCGTTATTACGGCAATGCAGACTGATCGTGGCGCCGCTCGGCACCGTGGGAGCACCCGCATCCGGAAGCGTCACTGTATAAGTCGCATTACCACCCAGACCGATCGAGCAGCCGACATCGGCCTGGGTCAACTGTGTGGCAGCGGTTATCCCCCGAGCACTGGCGTAACTGCCCAGCGCCCGCTGCACAAACTCGGCTGTTGCCGCCGAGCGTCCGCCATCGAACTGCGCAGCGGTCATGAACAACGCCGGACTGCGGAGCGCAGCCAACAATTGATTGTTCGATGCCTCGTTCGGCGCCATCCCGGCCGCCTGAACGACGTTGAGAATTTCTTGCGTGACGCTGTTGCCCCAAGTCGCCGGAATCAGCGAACCGGGTTTTCCGGCAATGGGGTCTTCATCGACAAACTGGCCATTGACCAGACCGACACTGGGCACACTTTTCGGGTAGTCCAATGTTTCTCTCCTTGAACGAAATGTTGTGTTGGCTTGGCCTCAACCAATGGCAGTGGTCAGCCATAACGGTGTTGCCGGCCGAGAGTCTGCCGCCGGGAAAAGCAGCGAATCAGGCCAGTCCCGCAATGCCTGTCGATACTCGAGCAGTTCCAGGTATTGCGTGGGCTTGAGCGATGTGCCGCGCCCCAGTTCCTGTTCATCGCGATGTCGCGTGACCAGCCATTCGCTCGCGTTGAGAGACGCTTCACGCCAGGCACGGGCGGCGATCACGGGTTCCTCTTTTGCGACAATGGGCGCCTGAGTCACCACCCGGCTCTGCTGTGCAGGCAGTGGTTCGGCGACCGTCGGAAACTCGCCGATCGGCGCGCCGATCTCGACCTCTTGACCCTCCGGCACCTGAACCATCGTCTCTACGAAGGTCGGGGCAAACAGCTGGCTGATGGCGTACTCACCCGTGTCTATCCGTTCGATGACCACGCCGTTCTCGACCCGTGCATAAATGGCCATTATTCGTACTCCCAGATTTCACAGAAGGCGTTGCCGCCGGCGCCGCTGAGAACGGCAGCCGAAGCGTTGGTTGAACAGGAGCCGCTGCCGCCGGAACCGCGCCCGCCGGCGATGCCAATCCCGTTAACCCCCACTCGCGTACCGCCACCGTCATACGGGCTGGCACCGCCCGCCCCCGAGAGGACGCCCCAATTGGCGTTGTACATCGCGTATTCACCGGATACGCCCCGAGCATTGGCAAGATTGCCGCCTGTGACGGCTTGTCCTCCGGCACCGCCCTGAACGAAACCAACGGCTGTGGCAGTTACCGCGATGGTGAGAACCTGCCCGCCTCCACCGCCCGCAGCGCTCATGTAGGTGCCGAACGAAGCACCTCCGCCGGGCAGCCCCATCACGTTACTCGCGGCACCGCCGCCGCCCAGCGTCACGGGCACGCCTGCAAGTATTTCCGCAGTTACGTCATACAGGCTTTGTACGAAGGCTCCAGAGCCTCCGCCGCCGCCAATACCATGGTAGCCGGCGGCAACGGGCAAGCACCCGCCCCCGCTCCCCCCCGCACCGACCAGCCGCACGTGGATCCGTCTGGCTTTGGGGTTTGGCTTGTAAAGCGTAATCCCGACTTTCTCGAACTGCCTGACCGCCAGCAGCCGCCCCACCGCATCAGTGATGCCGTAGCCAGCCAATGTCGTCGGGGTGTTTTTCAGTTTGGTGAAGTCGACCAAGGCTCCGATGGCCGTTGCCAACTGGTCGGTTTTGGCTTCATCAGGCGTCAGCCCCGCAGCCTTGATCGCGTTGAGAATTTCCTGGGTGACGCTGTTGCCCCATGCAGCGGGAATCAACGAACCCGGCGTCCCCGCCACCGGGTTTTCATCGACGAAACGGCCGTCGACCAGGCCGACGCTGGGGACGCTTTTTGGATAGTCCATATGTTGTTCGTTCCTGTGAAATGACAAATGAGCCGTGCCTGCGCACCGGCAAACACAGGTCTGGTTCGGAAAATAAAAAGCCCACATCGAAGTGGGCTTGGGTGAAGCGGGACGAGATATCAGTTAGCTGGAAAGATCGCTGGCAAGTTCGCCAATGGCAATCAAGGCTTCATCGGCCGCGCTGCGCGCCAGATCGATCTTGCCCTTGCCCGCCTGCGCGCGGATCTGCGCTTTGGCCTTCAGGCGCAAAGTGCGCAGAGTGAGCAAATGGTCAGTCAGCTGTTCGGCCTTGGCGAGAATCTGCTCCGCCGCCTGTTTGGCCGTGCGACCTTTGACGACCCACGCGGCAACTGCGAGAGGGACTTCTTTTTTCGGGTAACCGGCGTCCTGAAAAGCCTGAGCGTCTGCGGCTGCCTGTGCGTACTCCATGGCTTTGAGCGGGTCGCCTGCCAGTGCGTTGCGAGCGCTGTCGGCAGTGGCGTCAACCTTGGTGCAGAGGCGTTCGGCTTCCTGCAGATCCAGCGCAATCTGCTTGTCTGCATCGAAAATCCAGCTCTGCCCATCCCACTCGTGCGCAGCCGACGGTTGCGGCAGGCGCAACTCACCGTCGCACTGATGGAGTTCCTGAATAACGATCATCGAATAAGCTCCCACGAAAACTGTACGTTCACCGCGTCGGAAAAGTTGATGGCAATGCCCACGCTGTAATCAGTGAGTGGATGGGTTTTGATACCCATGCTCAGCAATAGCTCATCGCTGTCGGCATTCGATTGGCCCAGGTTGTGTTCGGCCTGATAGCACTGCCACAGCGAGCGCAAGTTGGCATGGTCGAAACTGGCTGCCAGAGTTGAAACCGTGACGTCATTGACGATGTTGTTGGTGAACAATACGCACGGTGAAACCGTTGCCGGGTTCCATCCTCCCGGGTTGTTCGAACTGCCCGTCAGGATCGGCGACAGGAAGCAGTAGTTGCCTCCTGCCCAACCGGTGGATGGAAAGGCGACTGAGGTGACCGCCGTCGACGATGGCGTCGGGTTACCGGCGACCAGTCGTGCCGCACGTGCATGGGGGTCGAGCGGTAAAAATATTGCGCCGGTACCGTTTACCGTTTGCGTCCAGGTCAAACGTGCGCGGTTGTATATGGTCCGCACAACCGGCACCGAACCGGGTGCTCCGGTTATTACCCACGCAAGGCACATGTCCAGAGGCGTGGACTGAAAACCGCCGCCGGCAGCGCCGTTGACCGTACCTTTCAGCGAGTCAGGCACCACGTCATGAATGCCACCGCGTTGCGTGTAGGGCGTCAGTACGCCTGCGACAACTTGCGCTCGCAGAAAGTAATGGCTGCTGGGCAGCAGGTCCGCGCTGCTCCACGCCGCCGTCACAAAGGTGCGCGAACGTCCGAGTTGGCCGGCCACTACTTCCTGACCGAGACTGATAAAGGTTCCCGCTGCGATCGAAACCCGGCCGCCACTGGTTGAGGCCGCAGCCGGACTGACCGGCAGACGTGCATCGGCGGTGGCAACTGTAGGCAGTGGCAGCGCCGCCAGCGGCAGCGCCAGATCCTGGTTCCAGCCCTTGGCGGTTACCGATTGAATCGCCTGCAACAACTGATCGTATTTCTTCTCGTCCGGGGTCAGCCCGGCCGCATTGATCACGTTGAGAATCTCCAACGTGACACCGTTACCCCAGTCCGCCGGAATCAACGATCCCGGCGTTCCGGTCATCGGGTTCTCATCAACAAACTTGCCGTTCACCAACCCGGCACTGGGCACACTATTCGGATAATCCATCCCTCATTCCTCCCTAGTCATAGTTGATATGCACCTTGGTATGCGCTGGCGCACTGCGGTGGATCAGGCATTCCAGTGCTGAGCCGGGGTTGACGCCGAAGCGCTCGCCCCAGTAGCTTGCGCCGTAACGCCGGCCGAGCAGCAGGCGGCCGCCGGTATTGAGCGTCCACATGAATTGCGCTTCCCAGGTGCCCCAATGGGCTGAGCCGAAACGGGCGCGGCCCATGCGCGGCGCTTCGTGTTCGGTGATGCTGGCGTTGGGGTAACCCTGGCTTTTGGCGATGTCGAGGTAGTAGCCGACGGCCTGGCTGCCGACTGCGAGCAGACGGCGGCGTACGGCCAGGCGGCGGTCGTCGAACAGCGGTGTGGCGCCCAGACACGGGTCGGGTAGTTGCATGACGCGTTCCCAGTCGGGCACCAGTTCGCTGACGCCGGCCGGGTCCATTTCGTTGAGCAGGTCGGCGGCGCGGGCATCAAGGCGCGCCAGTTCGACGGCGACACCTTCGAGCACTTCTTCGAGCTCCGGTACCCGTTCCGGGTCCCACGCCGGGCCGCTGGGCAGCAAGGCGCGCAATTGCGCCTGGTATTGCGCGGCGGTTCTTATGCCCCCCATATGCAGCCTCCGAAGGTGAGCAGTTCGCTCTGCCCGGCCGGCACGTCAGCGGCTGGCGCGGTCAGCGTGTGATCGTACTCACCGCCAGCGCTGCTGATGGCTTCGCGGATATGGCTGATGAGCAACGGCACACCCAGATCGGCCTCGCGGTTGTGCAGATCGCGCAACTGCGCTTCGACAGCGGCGCGCACGGCGGTGGTGTCCGGATTGACGCTCTTGAAGCGATACACCACCGGCACTTGCACCGGTCGCTGCACATGCACCTGGGCGGTGACCGGGCGCAGCGGTTCGAGGTAATCCTGAACCTCTGCCAGTTGCTCATCGTTGGGCACCGGTTGCGGATCGTCGTCGCGCATGATGAACACGGTCACCGTGCCCGGACCGAGCAAGCCGCCACGACACCACGCCCGCGTCACACCCGGCACTTCCAGTGCCCAGGTTTCGTAATCGCTGGCCGCGCCGCCGTGGGGAATCACGCGGTAGGAACGGATGACCCGCGAGCGCAGTGACTCGAGGCTTTCACGGGCCACGCCACCGCTGAGGCCCGGCGCCAGCACCACGAAGCTATTGCCGACAATCCCGGCAATCGGTTGTACCGGGGTCAGCGTCAGACCGCCCTCAGCGTTGCCGAGGCTGCCGGCCTCCAGCGCCGCAATCGTGGTGCTGTTGCTGCCATTGACCGTGGTGCGCGCGGTGGTGACTTTATAAGTGCGGCCATCGTTCGCTTGCAGCAGCGTGTCGATATCGAGCACAGCGCCGGGAGTGGCGGTAAAACTGACGCTTCCGGTAGCCACTTGCGCGGCTTTGCGCGGCTGGTTCAGGCGCAGTGCGGCGATACGTTCAAGGGTCGACTCGTCGGCCTTGTCGGGCAGGATCTGCTCGGCGATCCAGTCGAGATAACCGTACAAGCCATAAGCAGCACCGCCAAGAGTACGAGCGAGCACTTGCGCATCGGACTGGCGCAGCGAATCGCCGGCCAGGTCGCTTTGGGTGCGCTTGATCAGCACCGGCAGCGAAGGGGTTTCAAACGGCATAGATCACCTGCCAACTGTTATCGGGGTTGATGTCCAGACGTTCGCCGTCGGCCAGGGTCAGGACCGTGCGCAGGTTCAGGCGCTGGGCGTCGAGGCGTTCGCTGATGATGTCGATGGCGCTGCAGTGGCCGTCGTCGAGCAGCCACTGCAGGGCTTCTCGGGCATAGAACTCGGCGTCCATTTGCGTCTGCCGGGTCAGCTTGACCCGGCGCAAAAGCCACAGCCGCGAGCCGATGCGATCGTCGGCCACGGTGGGAAAACTGTCGCCCCACCAGCCGAAGCGCTCTTCGTCATCGAGGGCGTCGTCATCGGCGGCGCGGCGCCAGGTGAACAGACTGATGAGCACGGCGCGGGTCAGTGCTGCTTGTAGGTTCTGGCTGATGAGCATCATTGGCCTCCTGCCGGCGCGCCGGTCTGCCCATTACCGGCCTGAACGCCCACATGGACGTGCTTGATCTGGCTGATACCGCCGGCCAGTTGATCACCCGTGGAAACGATCTTGCCGGTCTGGTTGATGACCGGTGTATCGAAGTTCACCGCGCTACTGGCGCGGATATTCAGCGTGGCGGTTTCGATGTCGATGATCCGCCCGCGCTTGAAATGAATCCTGTCGCCCTCGTCGGTGTAGATCGCCACTTCACCGGCAGCGAGTGCTTGCAAGCGATAGCGGCGGTCGGCAATGACCAGAGCGATGGCGTGGGAACGGTCACCGCCGATGAAGGTGACGATCCCTTCGGCCCCAGCCAGCGGATGGCTGGTAAAACCGTAGGGTTCGAAGTGTTCGAGGTCGTCGTTGACTTCACCGGCGGTGAGGCGCATTTGCAGCGATTGCAGTTTCGAAGCCGAATTGGCGAGCACGACAGTGCCGCGCGCCAGCAGGCGTGTCAGTAGGCTCATTCTTGGTTCTCGTAAGAAACGGGCCGAGGTCAAAAGATCGCAGCCTTCGGCAGCTCCTACATAAGATCGGCGTACACCTGTAGGAGCTGCCGAAGGCTGCGATCTTTTCCGGGCCTATGAGGATGTTTTTGGAGGTGTGGGATTGGCATCAAAGCTATGCGGCGGCGCCACTTGCAACGTGGTTACCGAACCCTGCGCCGACAACGAATAAGTGACTTTGGAGATCAGCATGTCGCCATCGAAATCAAGCACCGGATCCTTGACCTTCACCAGCGTGTTGTGGCGCCACAAATCACCATTGCTCTGCCGCCAGCCCTGCACCTGATAGGTGGTGGTCTGCGCCCGGCCCATGCGGGTGGCGCTTTCCCATTGGGCACGCTGCTGCGCCAACTCAAAGGTCAGTTGCGTGCCTTCATTGATCACCGTGGTGCGGCGGCGTTTGAAGCTCAGATCCGCCGCCGTCGATTCGACTTCGCTGACCGCCGCGCCGCTTTTCGCATCCGAGCCTTTCTGCTGGCCGATCACCCGGTACTCGGAGAACACCTGGCTGAAATCCATCGGCGCATTGGCCGACAGAATATTTTTTCCCAACTCCAATGCATCGCTGGCGCGCCCGCCGCTACCGGGTTTGGCCAACACCAACTGGCCCAGCTCGTTGTCGGTAGAAAACACCCGCAGCAGCGACAGCAGCCGGTCGATCGACTGAAACACCGTTTCACCCGGCACGATCGTGTGTTTGGTCAGGCGAGTGGTTTCGCTGATTTCATTGACGACCCACAGTCCATATTCGCTCGCCAGATCGCGGACGATGCTCAGCAAGGGTTGTTGCTGCCATTGGCTGGGCAGGTTGCGCGCGGCGCAATCGACCAGATCCTGGGTTTTCGAACTGCCTTCGATGGTCAGACTGATCTGCCGCCCGTCATAACGGATCGGCGCCTTGAACACGTAGCCCGTGAGCACCAGATCTTTGCCGATTTTTACTTCGCAGGGGTCGCCCGGTTTGATTCTTTGATCCACGGTCTGCCCCGGCCATTGCCAGGTAATGTCGAGTTTGAAGGTGCGGAACTGACGCTCCAGATCGGCAGTGATTTCGACGCTTTTCCAGCCGCCGTATTCCATGTCGTTGACCGTCAGCGTGACGTGATTGTCCATCTCGTTCATGGCGTCACTCCCGCGAGACTTTCACATCGTTGGGCGAGAAACCCGGATGGGTAATCGCGTTACGCTGAGTCACTTCTTCGACTCGCGTGGCGTCGCCGAACTGCTTGTAGGCCACGACCACTGCCGGAAAGCTTTCCTGAAACGATTTGCTGACTTGCCGCACGCCGGAGGACGCCACCGCTTTGAGATGAGCCACCAGCGCTTCCTTGACATCATTGATTGCCTGGAAGTGCGCAGGTCCGGCTTTCGCCAGCATCGGGTCGATGGCGGCAGTCACCGCTGCGCGCAGGGCTTGCATGTCATCGCTGACGGGGACTTCCTGACGGCTGACCGGCGACGTCGACTGTTGAGCCACCGACGGTGTCGACGCCAGCTTCACCGGCGTGGTCGCCACCGGCATCGACGCGACCCACTGCGCGACTTTGACCAGCATCGTGTCCTGCACCAGATCGGCCATCGCTTGCGCTGCGGCGTTGGTGTCCTTGCCGGTGGTGATCTTCGGCGCATCGGCCTTGCGAATCGCTTCGAGTTGCTGCGACACGTCGGCAATCACGCCACGGTAGCCTTCCTTGGCGAACGCTTTCAGCTCCTTGATATCGCCAAGCAAACCCTTGAATTCTGCCGCCACTTCCTTGGGCAGCTCCTTCACGGCTTTGACCAGTTCGGTGATCTGCCGGTATTGCTCGATCAACGGTTTCAGTTGTTCCTTGATCACCTCGTAAACGCCGGTGAGGCTGTTGCGCAGGTTGGTGATGCCGATCCGCGCAGCCTTGATCAACGTCATCGCCTGTTCAAAACGCGCCACCGCCGAACCCAGTAGACCGTCGGCTTTGGCCAGCAGCACTTTCTGCGTGCTCACCGTGGCTGTCGGAAACGGCAGCGGCTGATCGGGATGGAACTTCAATGCGAACGTCACCAGCCCACCGTCCTGGCGGGTGTGGGTCATGTCGCATTCGCCGACCTTGACTTGCAGGCGTCCGAGCCACGGATGCACCAGCTCGCCACGGCCCTGCTCCAGCGCCTTGAGCAACTTGTCGCGCTGCTCCAGGCAATCGGGGCCGATGATGAACGCGGTCAGATCGTGGGTCTTGGCCTGCTGGCCGAGGTCCTCGAAAAACGGCAGGTCGCGCTGCGGGTATTCATGCAACTGCCCTTTGCGACCGACCGGGGTTTTCGCCTGGTCGATCCAGAAGCCGACACCGCGAAAGGATGCCGGCAACAAACGGTCACGCCAGTTCATTGGGAACCTCCCATCGACAGTGAGCGATAGCCGATGCGCGAAGACACGGCGAGGCCCGGTTGATTGCTTTGCGGTTGTTCGGTGCGCAGGCCTGCCGGCGCATTTTCGAAGCGCACGGTCAGGCCGCCTTCGAGTTGCGTACGGTTGTTGGCGGCGCTTTGTTGAATCAGCGCGCTGGAGGTTTGCGGCAACGAACCGCTTTGCAGTGTGCCGTTGCCAGCAGGCGCCGGGCTGGCACCGAAGAACGCCGGCGCCAGCTCACCCTTGCCTTCGGCATTGGTCTGGCGTTGCGCTTGGGTCAGCGTTTCGACCTTGCCGGTGACCTTGGCTATCAATCCGGCAAAACCGCCGTCGAACAATTCCTTGATCGGCGCGATGACGGTTTGCAGCTTTTGCCACAACTCGCCGAACCACTCGGTGATCGGCCCCCAACTCTCGATGATCTGATCCAGAGGCTTCCATTCGAACAGGCTGTGGAGAAAATCCACGACCGGCGCGGACAGTGCCAATACAACGCCCCAAATCGCCGAAAAGACCTCCCCGATCGGTTGCCAATACTGGGCAATCTGCTCCAGCGGCGACCATTCGAACAGGCTGGTGAAAAAGCCTCTGACCCGCTGCACAGAGGTTTGCAGCGTCATCCAGATCGGTTCGAAGAACCCGACAATCCCACCCCAGGCGCTGGTGAGCATTTCCATCGGGAAAAAATCGAACAGCGTCCGCAGGATATCCCGGGTGCTTTGTACGGCCGATCGCAGGGTCGTGAACATCGGTTCGAAGAACGTCACGACACCACCCCACGCATCGGTAATCATCTGCATCGGCGAGAAATCGAACAGGTTTCTGAGAAACGCCATCACCGGCACACTCAAGGCCTCGAGCAATTCCCAGATCGCCGAGAACAGGCCGGTCAGCGGCCCCCAGTTGTTCATGATCATTCCGGCCGGGGACCAGGAAAACACCGATTGCAAAAAGTCAGTCACCGGCGCGGTGACTGCTTTGACTTTGTCCCAGACGCCCGAAAAGAACCCGCCGAGCGGTTCCCACAACGCCGCCAGGGCCGCCAGCGGTCGCCAGTCGAGTATCGAGCGCAACGTCGCCATCGCACTCGCCCCGGCGTTTTTCACGCTTTCCCACATCCCTGTGAAGAACGCGCTGATCGGTGTCCAGTTGGCTACGATCAGACCGGCGGCCACGGCAATGCCCATGGCGATCAGCATGATCGGGTTGGTCTTGAGCACCATGCTCATGACGTCCATCACCTGGGTCATACCGGTGACGGCGGTTTGCATGGCGGAGAAGGCAATGGCACCCGCCGCCAGGCCTTCGACCAGTTGCGGATTGTCGGCGAGCAGGCTGCCGACCTGAGTCAGCACCGGCTCCAGGCCAACCACCAGCGCCCCGACGGCTGGCACCAGCGCGGCGTCGACCGAGGCCGAAACCTTTTCCATCGACGCACTGAACACGTTCATGTTCTGCGTCGCGATTTTCGGCGCGGCGGGCAGATCGACGGTTTTCGCCGTGTCACTGACCTCGCTCAGTTTGCCCTGAAACGCCGCTGCCGATTTGATCCCTTCCACAAACGGCGTGATGACACTGCCGCCCTTGAACAGACCACTGATGTCCAGTTTGCCGAGGCCGGTCTGCTCAAGATTGTTTTTGAAACTCTCGACCTTCACGCGCAGGGCGCCCAGTTTGGGCGAGAGTTCATCGATGCCGGTGATCAGCACCGGTTTCGGGGTTTTCTTCTCTTCGTCTGCCATCACTGCACCTGCTGCATCGCGTTGATCCGTTGCGCGTGCTCCAGCGATTCGCGGAGCACATCCAGTGGCCTGGCCATCATCTGTTCGGGGTCAACCTTCCAGAACCAGGCCAGGTCATAGGCGACGGCGATCAGGTCGGTGATGGCGCCGACGCCGCACTCATGAAAAAACTCGCAACGGCCCAGCTCAGTGCGTTGAGGTCAGCCAGATCCAACTGGTTGACCGACGACGGCGGAATGCCGGCGCACACGGCGATGTATTTGGCCGCCACGTCCATGTCGAGGCTGACTTCTTCGCTCTTGTCGATCTTGTACGGCAGCGCCTTGATCGCTCGCACTTCCTGCACCGTCGGACGGCGCAGAACGAGTTCGGTCAGGGGCTCGCCGTGGGCTTCGATCGCAACCTGAAGCTTCACGGCGCCGCTCATTGCCAGGTCCCCTTGATGCCTTCGAATTTCAGTTCGATGGTGGCGTCGTCGCCCTTGGAAACTGGCTCTTCGACCAGGTAGGCGCCGGCCAGCACGTAGACTTTGCCATTGCTGAATTCGCAGGTGACGGTGATATCGGTGCCTTCGATCAGCTTCTTCAGCGGGAAGTCGGCGGTGTGCAGCGCGGTCACTTTGAACGACGGCGCGATGTCGGTTTCCTTGTAGAAACCGGGCACGACGGTTTCACGTTTGACGGCCATCAGCGGGGCTTCGCAGCCGCCATTGATGGTCAGTTGTGCGCCGTCGACCTTGACGTAGCAGGTGCCTGCAATCAGTTGACCCATGGTGTTTCTCCCTTCAAATAAAAAGCCCACGCGAGGTGGGCTGAATGCTGACGTCGACTGCGCAAATCAGGCCGCGTCGTCGTACTGCAGACGGAACTGGTTGAGCAGTGCGAACACGCGCAGACCGTTGATGTAATCCGGCGGGAACAGCACGTTCACGCGGCTCGGGTCCTGCACGTCGCGCTCGACGATCAGGTGTTCGGCGAACAGTTCGGCATTCTCGACGTGGCCTTCCAGTTCCAGCTTGGCGTACTGCGCGATCAGCTCACCGCGAATGGTCGCCGGGGTCACGATCGGCTGGCCGGCGCCGAAACGGGTGCCGTCAGAGGCCAGTTTGTGGCGGCCGTATTTGCTGGTGATCACGCTTTGCAGACGACGCACGATGAACGCCGACTGGTGCATGGTTTCGCTGTCCAGATAGGAGTTGTCGGCCTGACCGTAGGCGTTCTTCTGATAGGTGGTGATCGAGCGCTGGATGCGCACATAACCGCCTTCGTAGTAAGCGGTGGCGATGCCGTAGTTGAGCAGCGACTGACGCTCGGTCAGGGTGAAACGCTCGCTCGCCGGCGCCGGGTCAACGCCCGGCAGGCTGCCGCTTTGCGTCGGACGGCTGGCGTCGGCAGAGATGAACACCGCCGTGCGCGCAGCCAGTGCCGCCGCTTGTACCCAGAACGGTTGCGGTACGCCCGGTTCCAGCGCCTGAATGGTCATGTGCTGATCATTGCGCGCCTGGCCTGCAGCGACCAGCGTGCCGACGGTACCGCGCTTGGCGCTGTAGACGTGACCGAACAGTTGCTTGGCCCACGACCAGCGCCCGGTGCTGTCATCCATGACCGCTTGCCAGGTGTTCAGAGTGGCCAGATCGGACCACGACAAAGCGATGAATTCGAACGGCTCATCGCCCAGTGCCGCGACGGCGGCGATCTGATCCGGCACACCGGCGCCACCGGTCATGGTGGTGATTGCGGTGGTCAGGCCAGCCGGGGTTTCTTCGCCATTGCTCTTGCCCAGGCGATTGAATTGCAGGCTGATGTCGTTGCCGCTGTCACCCGTCCACTTGGCAGTCAGGGTGACGACAGCTTCGGCAGCGGCAGCGCTCACCGGCAAGTCGGCAGTGGCGTTGATTTTCTGCGCCAGTGCGGTGGCCGCTTGCGCGGCGGTGGCGCCATTGACCACGGTGGCCTGCACACGCACGCCGCCGACATACAGGTTGAGCATGCCCGCCTGAGTTGCGGTGCCAGTCAGGGTCAGAACACCTTTGGCGATGGCGCCTTCAGTGTTGTGCAGCGGCAGGCACCAGATTTCGCCGATCGGGTCGGCCTTGCGGAAGGTCTCGTACATCGAAGCGAGCATCGAGCCCTGGCCGCCGATGCTTTTCGCCAGCGCCACGCTGGAGACCAGCACCAGTTTGCCGACTTCAGTCGGGGCAATATTGTCGTTGACCTGCGCGACAATCAAACGGCGCATGGCCGAGGTCGCGCTGTTGGCGGCCGAGTTGTCCATTTCGGCATAGAACAGCGGCACACGAATGTCCGCCGGGATGTTGCTGAATCCGATCGCCATTATTTGGCTCCCTGTGGTTTAGCCGCTTTTGCGGTTTTGAGTGTGATGTCGCCGTCGGCCAGACGCCGGCGCCACCAGGCGCTGTCCAGCACTTCACGGCCTTCGGCCGGCAGCAGATCGCCCGCCTCCGGGTCAGGTACGACACGGCCGGCGGCCGGCAGTACGGTGATGCGGTTGCTCATGGGGTTACGTCTCCAGAGAAAGTCATTTCCACCCGGCCATCGGGGCCCGGGCGTTGCAGGTTGGGGTCGGCCGGGTCGATCGCATCGACCCGCACCGTGGCCCCGGTAAAGGACGACAAACCGTCCAGTTCGCGTTCGTGCCAACTCTCCGCAGGCTGACCGGGCAGATTGCGGCCAAGCTGGAACTCGGCATAAAAACGCAGCCGATAAAACACGCGGCTGCTGTTGATCGACACCAGTTCGCCGCCGTCGTAAACGATGGCGCTGTAGTCGGCGTCAGGCTTGAAACCCACCAGCGCGCGCCACAGTTCGGCGCGCAGGTCGTGCAACAGATCCAGCGCTTTTGTAGCGTCGGTGGCGTCAAGCGCGAGGACGATTTCGAAGCGCTCGCGGATCGGTTGGGTGATGAGGTTTTGAGTGGTGCTGCTGTTGGCCAGATCGGCCACAGGCAGCATGTGGGCCGAGGGCGTCGGCAGACTCGGGTTGCCTTGCAGCAGAGCCAGGTCGACGCCCACCGAAATGTGATTGGCAAGCCCAGGGCATTGCCCACGCAGTTGCGTGAGGATCGGGGTGATCTTCATGGGGGTTTTCCGAAGTAAGAGAAATTACAGAGGACGCCGCAGTCCCTGTGGGAGCGAGCCTGCTCGCGAAAGCGGTCGATCAGTCACATCTATGCTGAAGCTGACGTCCCTTTCGCGAGCAGGCTCGCTCCCACAGGAATATGCACTCGGTTCAGGATTACTGTTCAGCTTTCGGGTCCAGGCCCGATGCATCAATCAGGCAGCGATAGCTGTTCTCGCGACTGCCACTGGCGGTGACCTTGTCGATCGACCAGCGCCCGCGCATGAAGTCCGGCCAGCTCTCATCGAGCAACACCAGACCTTCGGCGGCCAGGCGTGGATCACCCGGGCAGGTGATTTTCACCTTGTACTTCTGCCGCAACATCTTGCGCACTTCGCCCTCGCCTACTGCGATCGCATCGGCTTCGCTGGGCTGCTTCTGGCGCAAGGTCTTGAACGGTGCTACGCCCGTTTCGACCCAACGCAACACCCCGGCCGCCGCATCCCAGAAACAGGTCTTGCAGCCCTTGGCCTGCTCGCGGGCAGATTCTTCCAGCGTGGCGCTGATGAAGGCGTGATCGCCGGGGCGGTTGTTGTGGGTGACCGACAGTGTCACGTCCGGCAGAATTTGCCCCGACAAGGATTTGGTCTGCCCAGGCCGCGCCAGCACATACAGATCGCCGTAAGGCTTGGCGACGACGTTGTAATTTTTCGCCAGACGCGTGATGAAGCCCATGTCAGTCTCGTTGGACTGGTCGATGTGCTCGATCCGGATCAACGAAATTTCAGGCGCGACCCGTGGCGAAAAACCGTGCGCCGAGACCAGCTTACGAAACAGGCCACCCAAAGTAGTCGGGCCGTGACTGGCCGTGCGCCGCTGTTTGAAACCGGTGTCGTCGTCTGGGCTGAACGGCGCCGCCGTGGCCACCAGGGTCAGGCGAAACGGAAACAGTGTCGGCGTCAGACGCGTCACTTTGAACAGGCCTTTATCGACCATTGCGGTTTCCCGATAACCGACTTCCAGCCCAATTTTTCCGCCCAGACTCGGCAACCCTTCAAGGCCCTCAAGATCGATGGTCAACGTCAGTTGATCGGATTCAAAACCGGCGGCGTCGATGTGCTCCCAACTGATCAGGCGCTGATTGAGCAGGGCCGCGTTGGCCCCGTAGATATTTACTGCGGGCGTGAATCCCAGTGCCATGCCGCCTCCTTAATCCCAGGCCGTCGCCGCCTTGATCACGGCGGATTTCACATCCAGTTCGGGCAGCACGACCCAGACGCCAGCAGGCAGAACCGGCCCGTGTTCGGCCAGGTTCGGGTTGAGCTTCCACAGTGCTTCTTCGGCGGCGTCATCACTGCGTCCGGTTTCACGGTAGAGCAGCAGATTCACCGAATCACCGGCCACGCTTCGTGCTTTACGCATTGTTGAACTCCGCTAACTCGATGACCCAATCGACCACCATCGCCGTACCGTCATCGATGATCTGGCCTTGGGTTTCCTGAACTGAGTTGATCCGCCACAAACCCCAGTTGCGACCGATGCCGTCGATCAACGGCAGCGGAGTACGCAGTGCCTGGAGCGCGCGCAATTCATCGAGCCGATCCATGGCCACGGCGTACATCGACTTGCCGCTGATGGTCAGGGTTTCGGGCTTCTGGCCGGTCTGGCTGGACTTGGGTTTGCTGGTGAGGATCTGTATTTCCGTCCAGCCGCCATCGGATTTGCGCAGCAGCGAGTGGTACGCAAAATTGCGCGACAGGCCAAAGATGAAACTGCCCAGTGCCATTTGTTGTTTCATCAGGCGACTCCATCGGTCAGGGCTGCGTCGCGGCGGGTGGCGAGGGGGTTGTTGGTCAATAGCGGCAGGAATTGCCCGTGGAACTGGCCGTTCAGTTGCTGGCCGATGATCGTGCGAATTTGTTCGGCCGTGTCCGGTGCCGGACAAGTCACTTGGATCAACGGCGAAAAAGTGACTTGTTGATTTTGCGTCTGAGCACTTGGCAATCCTTTGGCGATGTCTGCTGGAGGGGCAAGCTTGTCGGACGCTGGAGCCAGTTTTTCACCGAGCCACGAGCCGCCCATACTGCCCATCGTGCTGCCAACGATACCGCCGACCACACCACCGATGGCTGTGCCGATGACCGGGATGACACTGCCGATCATCGCGCCAGCCAAAGCACCGGCATAACCACCTGCCAGGCTGCCCCCAGCTGAACCCAACGCACCGCCGACCAGTTTGTTATCACCTTCCTGCAGCCCCTTGATCACGTCGGGAGCAGCGGTGGCCACGGTCAGCAATGCGTTGGTTTTGCTGAACCCCCTGGCCAAGGCTTTGGCGTCTGTGAAACGGCTGCCCAATGTCGGCGGTGGTTGCGCAGATGTCCGTGGCGCGACAGATGAGCGCTTGACCGGGGCCTTGCGGTTAGCTTGCTTGCGGCCTTTTTCGGGTTTCTTCGGTTTATCCGGTTCATCCGGTTTATCCGATTTGCCAGCGTCGGCTGGCTGGTCGAGAACATCGATAAGGGGACCGGCGCCTGCCGTCGTCAGCAATTTTGTCGCCGCACCGCGAATGACCGAGACCGTGGCTGCTTTGATTTGCGCACCCCGGGACAAGGCAATAACGCCGCCCAGCATGAGCAGGGCCGCCGTCGCCCTGGGCTGCTCCTCGGCAAAACGGGCCATGCCACTGGCGACAGCATCCAGTGAGACGACCACACCATCGAACGCGTTGGTCATGGCTCCGCCAACGGCGGTAGACAACCGCGTACCACTGGCGTCCAGCGCATTGAAGCGTCCTTGCGAGGTACTTCCCAATTGCTCGGCGTCTTTGCCGACTGACCCGGCGTAATCGAGCTTCGTCGCAGCTTCGGGATTCGGCACAGTCAGCAGACCGAACGCCTTGGTCACATCCTCAGGTTTTTTCAGCAGTTCAAGAATGGCGTCGTTGCCAGCGAAAAGAGTCTTGGTCAACGCCTCCTTCTCTTCAGGCTTCTTGCCCTTGAAGGCTTCCATTACCTTGACAATGGTCGCCGACGCATCGGTCTTCATCCCTGTAGCGACAGCCTCTGGCCCCAGTCCGTCGCCTAGCGAAGTCCAGGCAGTGCGCTGCTCATCCGTGGCCGTGTCCGCTTTGGCAAGGAGGGTGATCAAACCAGTGAGCCCGGCTCCCGCTGCGGATCTGTCGACACCACTGTTCAAAAACGCTGCGGCCAATGCCGCGACCTGCTCGGGCGTAAGCCCCCCGGCAACAGCTTTTTCACCCACGTTCTGCACGACAGAGCCGATGTCCGCAGTTTTGGCGTCCAGCGTGCTGTGCCCCAGATAGTTGGTCGCATCGGCCAGGCTCTGACTTTTGCCACGATCGAGGTTCATCGCTGACTGCCAGGCCAGCAGCATCTCGCTGGCTGTTTTCACATCAACGCCGAATGCTGATGCGTTGATCGCTGCGTCGCGGGCGAAGTCGGTCAACGCGGCAACTTTACGTTCGGGTTCAAGTCCTTCGCCAACTCCGGACCTGGCCGCAGCCAATTGTACTTGCAGCAAATCGACGGCGGTTGCACCACTGGGAGCAACCTGTTTCTCGCTGGCCATCCGCAGGGTTTCCTGTGACAGCGCTGCGAGCTCATCCTTATCCAGTTTCACCACTCGATTGAGTTCAGACAGTGAGGTCTGCTGCGCCATCGCTGCTTGCATGGCTTTTGGTGGTGAGCGCTGCTCAACCTCTGCCCTGAGCTTTGACTTCGTCTCACTGTTGGCTGCCGGGGCCGCCGCCACGACCTTGAATAACGATTGCTGGCTCACCAACAACTCGCGCAGTTTGATGTGTTCCTGGGTCAGCAAACGAATATCCACGCTTGCCAGAGCCAGTGTCACGTTCAAATCCTGCAGCGGTTTGCCGAGGTTGTCGGGCAACGAAAATCCGTCCGTTGCATCGCTGCTCTCACCGGCGTACGTGAGCGCATATCTGCTCTCTGCCATTGCCGCTCTACTCCTGTTTCACGCCAAGGCGAGTGATCGCTATGTCGTAGCGGCGCAACGCCTTTTCGGCGTCCCATTCCAGAATCTCCGCCTCACTTACCGGGTAAATGAGCGGAACGATATCGAGGATTACTTCGATGTCACGTTCCGAAAGTAGGCCGCCGGCTGGTTTAAAAAATCGTCGATGCGCACCTGCAATTGCGTCCAGTCGGGGACGGTCAGATGGGCCAGATCGGGGATCATCAGGCCGGTGCAGTGAGCGGTGATGAATTCGGCGCGTTCCTTGGCCGTTTTCAGTTTCTTCATCACTTTGGTGGCGCGCAGCACGGGCATTTCCAGGCTCAGCGAGTCGACGGTGCGGCCGGTGACGGCGAGCGGTTGCAGCAATTGCACCTGGTCGGGATCGTCGGATTTCTCCGCGTCCTCGATCTGGTCAAGAAAGTACGCACTCGGCCGGGTCGACATCTCATGGACGTACTGGGCGATGCTCACGTAGTCCGGACGTTTGAGTTGATCGAGCTCTTTCACCGACAGGCCGGTGGCGAGCAGCGCCAGCTCGAAGAACTGATCGTCTTCATCGTCGCCGGCGCGTTCCAGCGCTTCCTTCTGTGCGGCGTAGAGCAGCGGTTTGAGCTGGATCGTTTCGATCTGCGCACCGTCGTCGCCGGTGATTGGCGACAGCAATTCGTGTTGGGGTGGCATCCACGGCATGTATGAATTCCTTGGTGATTCGTTAGATCCACTGTGGGAGCGAGCTTGCTCGCGAAGGCGTCGGGTCAGTCAACATCGTTGTTGAACATCAGACCGCTTTCGCGAGCAGGCTCGCTCCCACAGGGTTTTGTGATTTGCCGGTAAACCGAGGCTTACGGCATCAACACCGCACGCCGTGCATCACCGAGGATGTCGACGCCGTTGAGCACGAACTTCTGCGTGCGCACGTCGATGTCGATCACCGGCACGCCGTTTTCCAGGCGGTTGTAGGTGCGGCAGGACAGTTCCAGATTGGTCTTGGGTTTCTCGCCCATTTTCACCGCGGTTTCCTCAAGGGATTTCAGCTGGCCGCCGACGGTGTGGTAGGTGAACCAGGTGTTGCCGTCCTGATCCTGACCGGCTTCACGCACATTCAGCAGGATGTCGTCGCCGAGCTTCACGCCCAGCGCCAGCAGCACTTCGGCACCGAGGCCTTGCAGGGTCAGCTTGGCGCCGAGCGCTTTGCCGCCCTTGGCCATTTCCTCGACGATGAAGCGCCCGCCGCGCATCTCTTCCATGTCGAATTCGATTTTCGGCGGGGTGAATTCCTCAACGGTCGCCGACAACGGCAAGCCTTGCAGGGTGGCCGCGATGGCCTGTCTTACGCGGTTGGTAAACATTAGAGAACGTCCTCCAGGAACTGCTCGATGATTTCATCGCGGGCGTTGAGTTGATAAACCATGTGTTCGTTCGGCGCGTAGCGGCCGTAGTCGATGACCACGTACCAGGTGCCGTTCTTGTACTTCTCGACGCTGTTGAGTTCCGGGTGCAGGTACACGCTGCCGCCAGGAATGGTTTCGTCGGCAACCAGGGTCTGCAGCCAGTCGTTGATGCGCTTGACCTCTTGATCCATGAAGGACTTGGTGAGGTTCTTGGCCATGGCTTTCTGACCGGCCTTGACCAGCTTGCGGCTGATCGCGTCTTCGAGTCCGACGTAGCTGATGAACTTGCCGGTGATCGAGCGGTTACCCAGCAGCGAGAAGCCGCCGAGCACGGTGCGGGCGTAGTAGCTGACGCCGTAACGGTTGAGCAGATCGCCTTCGGTGGAAGTGTCGAGAATGTTGTATTCGACGACCCGCGAAACGTCTTCGGCGAAGGTCACCTGGTTGCCCGGGCTCTCCCACTGCTTGACCTTGGCCAGTGCGGCAATCGCCAGACTGGACGGCGACAGGAAGACGTTTTTCTTCGCTGCTTTCGAATACACCGCCGGCATGTTGTGCACCACCAGGCAACGGTCGAAACCGAGGTCGGCGCCGCCGAGTTCCTGGCTGTACAGCACCTGATCGGCCACCGACACATCCTTGCCGTCCAGCACGACGCGGGCCTTGATGCGCTTGCCGAACGCGGCGAACTCGCTGGCCACCGCTTTGGTGCCGGTGAAGCCCGGTGCGCCGATGATGGTCAGGTCTTCCGGGACACTGCCGAGCGCCGCCAGACCAAGCTTGCGACCAGTCGCCGGCTCGACGCCGCCGATGACATTGTTGACCGTGTCGGCCGGCGTCGCGCCGGCCTCGACGATGACTACGTACACCGGCACTTTCACCACTTTGAGGATCTGGTAGACCGCGTGATACAGAGTGCCCTCTTCCGACCCGGTCGGATCGAGCAGTGCATGGGTGGTGAAACTGTTGATGCGAAACGGTGCGTTGCGCGGAATCAGCGGATCAGCCTTCGGCGCGGTGCCGACCAGACCGATGACGTTGTCACCCAGGCCACCCATGGCCTCGGGAGATTCGCTGGCATTCACGGTAATGCCGTTGTGCTCGAAGTTCAGAACCTCAGCCATGTTCAGTCAGCCTTCTTGGCAGCGGCCTTTTTGGCCTGGGTGATAGGGGTTTTCGGTTCAAGTCGACCGGCAAAGTGCAAGGCACTGGCCTCGACGTCGAGCAGATCCAGTTCTTGACCCACGCTCGACCAGTGCCCACCGCCGGTGGGGAATGGGACGAGCACGGTGTAGGTTTGGCGGGTTGCCATTTTTCGTTTCTCCATAAACGGGAAAGCCCCTCGGAGGGAGGGGCTTTGGCGGGTGTTGAGTGTTTTTAAGCGGGCAGGAAAACGCCGCGGAGTGCGGGGCGTTTATTCGGGCTGTTCGACGATCCAGGCAGGTTCGACGGGACGCGCTCCTGCTGACGGAAACTCTGAAGATTGTGGCCAGTCGCGCAGGTTGCGAATGTAAGTCAGCAACTCGTTGAACTGTTCAGCTGTCAGGGTTGGTAACTGATTCAGATCGAGTTGATCACGGTGACGTTCACGCAGCCACAGGATCGCGTTGATCTGCTCGTCTCGCCAGCCGCGCTCTTGCTCTGCTCTCTCGAAAGGCGTCAGAGCGGGCGGATCAATCAGGATTGGCAGCCCATCATCGTCATGACCGCAAACCTTGCCCAAGGGCCGGTTAGCAAAAACTTCCAGGTAACGATCTTCCGTAATCGGAACTACGTCATCAGGCATATTGCTGTGCAGGCTGTCCAGATAAGTACTGCCGGTTGCCTTACTGTAATAACGCATGTCATGCACCTATTGCGATATAACGAAAGTTCGTCGTTGCCACATTTCCGTAGGCTGTGAAGGACGCCAGGGTTATCGCTGTTGCTCCCAGCGAATGGGCACCGCTTCCCGCATCTGTCGCCACCATCTGGTAGACCTGTGAACGAAATGCAGTGGGGTAACTGAAGGTTTGCGTTGTTCCTTGCATGGAGGCCTGCCCCCATTGCAACATCAAACCTCCCAGCCATGATGGGAACACGATGTATCCATTAGGAGCGAGACTGGCCTCGAAGCCGAAACGAAGTTTCTTCGGTGTAACGATGACGCTGTCATCCGAACTCGAATTTACTTGGCTCTGGGTGGCGACTTTGGCTGTCCCCTGGTTAGTTTCAGAGGCTCGTTGTGCCAAAGCCGAAAACGCGGCGATATCAATATTTCCCTGATTGACTGGCGCATTCCAGGCTTTGATGCACCACATGACGGCGAGGTTGCGTGGACGTGTAACACCGCCCTCGACAGGGTATTCGCCCACACTGAGGTCCGATGCGGTATAGGTTATTCCGACGCCGGGATAATCAGTCGAGCGGTAAACATCGGCTTGAGCCTGGGCAGGACTACAACGTAGGGTGTCGACCGAGGCGCCTCCGGGAGTATTACTGTCGAACGCCGTTAAAGTGCCGAGCTGATAACTGCCAATTGCGCGTGCCGGATCCGCCCCGCGTCCATGATCCCAACCCCGCAAGAATTCGCCTCGCGAATCCGGCAGTCGGAAGTTGCCTGCGCCCTCGTCGCCCTTGTTGAATTTCGTACCGAGATACGCGGCCAGATCAGGATAAGCCGCAACGCTCTGCACACTGCCGTCGAGCTCCAGATATCCAGGGGCGACGATGCCGGTCGGAAAGGCCAGAACAGCGCCCACCGGAACGGCGGATTTAAGCCGTTCAACTTCCTTGGCCAGTGCGGCGACATCGATGGTTCCCTGATTGACCGGGGCGTTCCAGGCTTTGATGCACCACATGACTGCGATGTTGCGGGGGCGGGTTTCACTGCCACCGCTTGATGAAATATAGCTCTGCCCACCTCCGGAACCCGCGTACGCCGCACCGCTCCCACCGCGATCACCAGCCGCTGAATTGACAATTCCAAGTACGGTTCCAGAACCTACGGCGCCATTGGCGAATAATGCGCTGTGGGAGTGAGCCTTGATCTCATCCCCTTGAGACGATCCAATCTCTCGGCCGACATCCACCCCCCGCCCATGATCCCAACCCCGCAAAAACTCCCCACGCGCTTCCGGCAATCGAAAGTTGCCAACCCCCTCATCACCCTTGTTGAACTTGCCACCCAAATAGGCGCTCAAGTCCGGGTAAGTCGCGGTGCTCTTGACGCTGTTATCCAGCTCCAAAAACCCGGGTGGTGGCGCATCAACCGGGAACGCCACAATCGATCCCACCGGCAGCGCCGAAGCCTTGGCGATCAGCGCTTCAACTTCAGCCTTGGTGTACGAATCCTTGATACCAAAACCGGCCAGCGTTTCCGGATTGGCCCCAGCCGTCGCGCGGCCATATTCATCAACCGTCAGGCTCTTGTAGGTACCGGCAGAAATCCCGGTGCGCCCTGCAAGCATCTTGAAGGTCAGAGGGGTCGTGCCGAGGGCGATCGGCGCATTGGTGGTCAGGTGCCAGAGCGAATCTCCATTCGCCATGCCCTCCTCCACCATCACCGTCAAGCCTGGGGTGACCTTGGCGCTGCTGTTGGCATCGGTTGCCCGCACCCAGTCACCATTGGCGACGATCCACAGACCGTTGTCCTTGGCCAGGGTCTGGCTCGGCAGCAGCACGCGGTCACCGGCAACCACGGCAACACCATCGATCTGCTGGGCGCCTTTCAGTACGACATTGCCAGTCGCAGCGACGCGCACCGATTGCTTGCCATCGAGCTTGCCGAGTTCTTCGGCCAGATAACTCATGACCCAGGCACGCGTGGCCTTGACCACCGTGTCATCGATCAACAAGGTCACCAGCGAGGCATTGCTGGTCTCGAAAATCGAGCGAATGTAGAACTCTTTTCCCGAACCCGACGTCGCCAGCACCGGTTTGAACGACTCCGGATATTTAACGATGGCGTAGAGAATGCCTGTGTCAGTCCACAGTCCCGCTTCACGCACATACCAGCCGCCAACGTCCGGCGGAATGGTGACTTCAGCGAGCAGCCAGCTCGGATTCTTCTCATCCTGGAACAGTGCGTTGATCGGTCCGCGCCAGACTTCACGGGCCAGCGCGGTCGCGGTGGCAGACGGGTTGTAGACCTTGTCATTGCCGTCGCCGACAGAAAAATGAGTCAACTTGATCGGCACGCCCGCGGCCTTGCACGCCGTTTCGTAGGCAATCCCTGCGTTGGTGAGCAGGGTGTAATAGTCAGCCATTCAGGCCCCCTGAGGATAAATTGTGGATGTTTCGACGGTGTACAACGCAGCGGCCAGGAACGCCTCGCCAGAGGTTTCAAGGCCTTCGATGAACACCGGATAAACCGTGGTCAGCTCGCCGCAAAATGTCGCGGCGCCGATGACGTGATTGCCGAATGCACTCAAGCCCACCGACACCGTGAGAATGTCTCGCTCGCTTTTCGCATCGGCCAGCCGTCGGTCGAGACGGGCGTCGATTTCTTCGCTGTAGGGTTGCTCGCTGAAGGCACGCACGGAAAAACTGTACGGCGCGCCGGGCGGTGTCTGTTCGTACCAGGCGCGGATTTCCGGGCGCAGTTGCAGGCCTTTGGCGGCGTTTTCCAGGGCCTTGCGAGTGCCGGCCTGGCGCGCGGTGGGCCACGCCAGTTCGACGGTCAGGCGTTTTTCCGCTTCCGGCGCATCGGTACTCCATTCGGCGACGCCGCGATCGGCTGCCAGATACGGCAGAAAAGTCACCGGCGTTTCGCTGGGGTTCATCAGTTCCGGGAACGGCGGCGTGATGCGATCGAGCAAGGCGCCGAAGCCCAGATCCAGTCCGCGCTCGAGGGCCGAACTGTTGGCCGGCAGCAAGGTCGGCCGCTGAGTTTGTTCACTCATAGCGTCAGCACCTCGACTTCGACCGCGGTGCAATACGGCGCCTGAAACGCTGTCGTAACTATCGGCGCCAGCGGTTCGAGAATCTGCAGTTGTACTGCCCCGGCGCTGTGCAGCGTGTAGTCGATCCAGCTCGGATCGACGCGGCCTTCGAGGCGATGACAGCTATCTGCGTACGCTTGCAATTGTGCTTGCGCCGCGACCTTGGTCAGGCCCGAGTCGGGGCCGGAATTGATCTTGGCGACGACGCGGATTTTGTAGCGCTGGATCTCGGCAGCCTTGACGGTGACGAGGTCGGTTTCCGGGCGAACGTCGGGGCGGGCGAAATGCTGACGGACGCCGTCGAGCAATGCTTCGGAAGGCGTGCCATCGCCTTCTCGCGAAAGCACGGTGACCTGCACTTCCCCCGGCGCGGTGCGCCGCCCATTGCCATCCTTGACCTGCGCAGCGAGGCCGTCCGGGTTGAAGGTGTAGGTGACGTTAACCACGCCGGAATCAGTAGATTCGACCTGCACCGTTGGCCGCTCGCCGAGGGTGAACACCTCGCGGCGATACTGCATCCGCGATCCCGCAGCCGGGGCATGCGGCGCCAGGTAGTAGCGCAAGCGGGCGTCGTCGTCGCTTTCGTAAATCGCCGGCACTGGCGGAAATGCGGCCGGGTCGCCGGGATCGAGCAATTGTCGCTCCAGCCCCATGTCCGCCAGCCGCGCATCCAGATTGCTGCCGGTCGCCCACCACGCCAACATCTGCTTGATGCGTGCGTTGTATCTGCGCTCGTGGGTTTGCAGACGCACGCAGAACGCTTCCAGCGCCAGGGTCAGCAACTCGCTTTGGTTTTCCAGACTGGCCTTGAGTTTCGCGGCACTGGCCGGGGAGCGAGTACCGACGTACTCGATGACGAAAGCCTTGAACTCGGCGAGCAATTCTTCGAACGCTTCGACCTTGATCAGCGCGGGTTCGGCCAACTGGTTCTGGCCGGGGATCAGCATGCTCATGTCACCACCTCGAAGGTTTGTTGACGGTTTTTCCAGGTGCCGGCAAAGCGCAGCAGCAGGCCGTCGCCGTGACGGCTGGCGACAATCACTTGCGGTTGAAAATCGTCGATGCCGTTTCGCGGGTTGTAGAACGCTTGCGCGGCGTGGCTCTGTGCCAGAAGCAGAATGTCGTCACCGAGGTTCTGCCCGAGCAGCGTGGGAATCAGCGAACCGTACAAAGGTCGTTTTTGCCGGGTGCCCAGCGGTGTGGTCAGGGCTCGGGTCGCGCGCTGCACAAATTGCAGCCAGTCGTCGACCGTGGCCCCGCTGTCTCTATCGATTCCGATCATGGGAAGGCTCTTGAATCAGGGGCTGATAACGCGGCCCTGGTGATCGACCAAGGGGCCACTGAAGTGCACGCCCGACGCGTCGATGCTCAGGCCAACGGCGCCCAGTTGCAGGGAGATCAGTTGTGCAGTCATGGCCAGCCGCGCCGGGCCGATGCTCAGTTCCAGTGCGTCACGAGATCCGTTGAATTGCGCCGGGCCGTTTAGCCAATGCAAGGTGTGGCTGGCATCGTCGTAACCGCTTTCGCTGCCGTCCTGATGCACCCGACGCGTCAGCGTCGGCACAGTCGAGGCGGGAGGAAAGCGGTCACTGGTCAAGCCGAACAAGGCCACACTCTGCGCGCCGCTTTCACCGCTGCCGTAGTTGAATAGCAGGCACTGTTCGCCCACTGTCGGGATGCGCGTTTCACTTTGCGCACCAGCGCTGGGGTTGAAGAACTTGATCGCCGGGGTGAGCAATCCGCCGTGGCTGACCTGGCAAGTGTTGCTCGCCGCATCCACTGACTGGCAGATGCCGATGCGACAGAAACTCTCGGCACGGCGATGCAAGTCTTCGATTTCCGCTTCCATTTCCGCCAGGCGTTCGATGATCGGGCCCAGTTGCATACGCAGTAATGCATCGAACATCGGTCAGCCCTCAAGCGCGGTGTATTGCTCGGGATCGTCGATATTGCTGACTTCCCAGGTGCGGGCAAATTTCGGGGTGCCCAGCGGATCGTCGAGCAGGGTCGGACCGAGGTAGAGGGTCTGCTCGAAGGTCAGGGTCCAGGCTTTGTATTGCTGATCACCGCGAATGAGCAACGAAGGCAATCCATCGATATTCGTGGGCAGATCGCATTGGTCGCCGGGCAATCCCCAGCGGTTGTCGGTGATCAGGTTTTTCAGCACCGCGATGAGATCGCACGCTGCAAATGCGGTCGCAGACAGCGCCGGAATGACTTGCAGTGACAACGTCATTACATGAGCGATACGCCCATCAGCGGCGCGCACGCCGGATGCATTTCGGTCAAAGTCGATCAAAACCCACGCCTGGTCGCCCGCCGCAGTGAAATCATCGTGACTGCCGATATCAAGGTCGAGACCGGCAATGTTGAGCAGTGTCGTCGCGATGGCTGTGAACAGTTGCGACGGCTGCTGGATCGGTGTGGGCATACATGACCTCCTTTTCAATCGTCCACGCGCAGCCCTGCCGCCAACATGGCGGCACGGAGAAATATTCAGGGTTAAGGGTGGTCGCGCGGCGGCACTTCGCATACGCCGATGCGCTTGGCCGCCCAGCGTTCGTAAAGGCCGATGGCGACGTCGGCGCCGGCCATCGCCGTCAGGCAACCGAACGCGCCGGCGGCCCAGATCGATAATCCTGCGGCATACAGCAGCATGATTGCCGACACGCCGCAGATCATGCAGGCACCGGAGCGCAGGGCCAGACGCCGCAGAAGCGACCAGCCGCGTGCGCCTTCCTTGTCGGCGCGCCACATTTCGCCGGACACCCCGCCGACGACGGCAAGGAGGATGACCAGCCAGATCGGCATGTCCGCCAACGCTTGTTGCTCGTTTGTCATGTCACGCCTCCGTGGGTGATTGATGAGTGATGGGTTGGGTTCAAACGGGTTCTCTTGAGGCAGGCATTCCAAAAAGCCCGGCGCTTGCACGCCAGGCTTTTCAGTAATGCGCTCCTTCGCCTTCCTTCAAATCCTGTGTTCGAGAAGGAAGCTGACTTTTCGGCGCTACTGGCGCGGTACGAGTCCATTCAGATTGTTTTTCCGACCGCGGTCCCTGCCCGCCGGATAACTGCTTCTGGTGCTTTACGCTGCACACCCGGGTCAGTTGCCAACCCTCTGAACCGTTGAGGCCGGTTCATCGCTGCCTGTTCTTGTGGAACTAAAGAGCTTGTCTTGCCAGCCGCTTTGTCGAGCGGCTTGGTGGCAAGAATATGCATGGATGCATATACAGTCAATGCGTAAATGCATTTATTTATGCATTTATTTTGCACGCATGCATGGAAGCCGCGCAGGACAAGGACTGGAGGATTTCTGCAGGCGAAAAAAAACCTGCCGAGCGGCAGGTTTCAGTTCGGTCGAAGGGGGTTAGCGGGCGTACATGCCCCACCAGAAGACGTGACCGAGTATGACGATCTGCTCTTCCTGGATTTCCTGGAAGCTGTAGTCCTCATCCGGATGCTCGTCGCGATTGAAGCTGCGCAGACGGATGCCAGTGGGCAGGCGATAGAGTTGCTTGACGCGCAACTGGCCATTGTGATTGATCGCATATAGGTCGCCATCAATGATATCGCCAATGCCGCACTTGCCGGCATTGACGCCGACAGTGGCGCCATCACGCAACACCGGCAACATGCTGTTGCCGCGCACTGTCACGCACTTGGCCTGGTCGAACTGCACGCCGTTGTGGCGCAGGCTGCGCTTGCCGAAGCGCAGGCTGGAGCGTTCGCTCTCTTCGATGACGAATCTTCCTGATCCAGCAGCCAATTCAACCTCGCGTAGAAAGGGCACGGACACTTCGTCATCCTCGACGGGGGTGTCATCGTCCCACAGCATGATGTCCTTGAGTTCCGCATGCACGTCTTCGCGGGCGCCGCCCGCGTTTGATGCGACGTCCGCACGCCCGCGCAACTGATCGGTACTTACATTGAAGTAATCGGCGATCTTCGAGATATGTTTATCCGAAGGATCGACAATCTTCCCGCTGAGAATCCGCGAGAGTGTGGATTGAGGCACGCCGGTGCGACGGTGGAGCTCCGTGGGGGAGATCCCGTGCTGGTCGAGCAGTGCTCTTAAGACGGAGGAAACGTTGCGTTTTTGCATAACGCGCATAGTGCTTGAAGTTTTTCGCGAAGACAAATGCTGATTTGCATAAATCGTGCATGGATCAACTTTTCTCTGCAAGCAAAGGCTCACCCGACCGCAGCGCCTGCGTCAGGCAGAGCGCCCATGGTAACCTTGCGCCCATCGCGGAAAAGCCCGGCCACTGCCCGCGCTTTGCCCTACATCTTCTAACGAGTTGCCCGACAATCCGATGAATAAAGCCGTCTCCGACCTGTCCTCCCACACTCCGATGATGCAGCAATACTGGCGCCTGAAGAACCAGCACCCGGACCAGCTGATGTTCTACCGCATGGGCGATTTCTACGAAATCTTCTACGAAGATGCGAAGAAAGCCGCCAAGTTGCTCGACATCACCCTGACCGCGCGCGGACAGTCGGCGGGGCAGGCGATTCCGATGTGTGGGATTCCTTACCACGCAGCGGAAGGGTATCTGGCGAAACTGGTCAAGCTCGGCGAGTCGGTGGTGATCTGCGAGCAGGTCGGCGACCCGGCGACCAGCAAAGGCCCGGTGGAGCGCCAAGTGGTGCGGATCATCACGCCGGGGACGGTCAGTGACGAAGCGCTGCTGGATGAACGCCGCGATAACCTGATCGCCGCAGTATTGGGCGACGAGCGCCTGTTCGGGCTCGCGGTGCTGGACATCACCAGCGGCAACTTCACCGTGCTCGAAATCAAAGGCTGGGAAAACCTGCTGGCCGAGTTGGAGCGGGTGAATCCGGTTGAACTGCTGATCCCGGATGACTGGCCGAAAGACCTGCCGGCGGAAAAACGCCGTGGCGTGCGCCGTCGTGCACCATGGGATTTCGAGCGGGACTCGGCGCTGAAAAGCCTCTGCCAGCAGTTTTCCACTCAGGATCTCAAGGGCTTCGGGTGCGAGAACCTGACCCTGGCCATTGGCGCTGCTGGCTGCCTGTTGGCCTACGCCAAGGAAACCCAGCGCACTGCCCTGCCTCACTTGCGCAGCCTGCGTCACGAACGTCTCGATGACACCGTGGTGCTCGACGGTGCCAGCCGGCGCAATCTGGAACTCGACACCAACCTGGCCGGTGGCCGCGATAATACCCTGCAATCGGTGGTCGATCGCTGCCAGACCGCCATGGGCAGCCGCTTGCTCACTCGATGGTTGAACCGACCGTTGCGCGATCTCACCGTGTTGCTGGCGCGTCAGACCTCGATCCGTTGCCTGCTCGACGGGTACCGCTTCGAGAAATTGCAACCGCAGCTCAAGGAAATCGGCGACATCGAGCGCATTCTGGCGCGGATTGGTTTGCGCAATGCGCGGCCGCGTGACCTGGCGCGTCTGCGTGATGCGCTCGGAGCGCTGCCCGAACTGCAAGCGGCGATGACCGATCTGGAAGCACCGCACCTGCAGCATCTGGCAGCCACCACCAGCACCTATCCGGAACTGGCGGCGCTGCTGGCAAAAGCCATTATCGACAATCCGCCTGCGGTGATCCGCGACGGCGGCGTGCTGAAAACCGGTTACGACAGCGAACTCGACGAGCTGCAATCGCTGAGCGAAAACGCCGGACAGTTCCTCATCGATCTTGAAGCCCGGGAGAAAGCCCGCACCGGTCTGGCCAATCTGAAAGTCGGCTACAACCGTATCCACGGCTACTTCATCGAACTGCCGAGCAAGCAGGCTGAATCGGCGCCGGCCGACTATATCCGCCGGCAGACGCTCAAAGGTGCCGAACGCTTCATCACCCCGGAGCTGAAAGAATTCGAAGACAAGGCGCTGTCGGCCAAAAGTCGCGCGCTCGCCCGCGAGAAGATGCTTTACGAAGCGCTGCTGGAAGATCTCATCAGCCAGTTGCCACCGTTGCAGGATACCGCTGGCGCTTTGGCCGAACTCGACGTCTTGAGCAACCTCGCCGAGCGTGCGCTGAACCTCGACCTGAATTGTCCGCGTTTCGTCAACGAGCCGTGCATGCGCATAACCCAGGGTCGTCACCCGGTGGTCGAGCAAGTGCTGACCACGCCGTTCGTCGCCAACGATCTGAGCCTCGACGACAACACGCGCATGCTGGTCATCACCGGCCCGAACATGGGCGGTAAATCCACTTACATGCGTCAGACCGCGCTGATCGTATTGCTGGCGCATATCGGCAGTTTCGTACCGGCCGCCAGTTGCGAGTTGTCGCTGGTCGACCGGATCTTCACCCGCATCGGCTCCAGCGATGACCTCGCCGGCGGCCGTTCGACCTTCATGGTCGAGATGAGCGAAACCGCCAATATCCTGCACAACGCTACCGAGCGCAGTCTGGTGCTGATGGACGAAGTCGGCCGCGGCACCAGCACCTTCGACGGTCTGTCGCTGGCGTGGGCAGCGGCCGAACGCTTGGCCCATCTGCGCGCCTACACCCTGTTCGCCACCCACTACTTTGAACTGACCGTGCTGCCGGAAGCCGAACCTCTGGTAGCCAACGTGCATCTCAACGCCACAGAGCACAACGAGCGCATCGTGTTCCTGCACCATGTGCTGCCTGGGCCTGCCAGCCAGAGCTATGGCCTGGCGGTGGCGCAATTGGCGGGTGTGCCGAGCGAAGTGATCATGCGCGCGCGCGAGCATCTGAGTCGCCTGGAAGACACCGCCCTGCCCCACGAGGCGCCGAAACCTGCAACCAAGGGCAAGCCGTCGACGCCGCAGCAAAGCGACATGTTCGCCTCGTTGCCGCATCCGGTGCTGGACGAATTGGCGAAAGCTGATCTCGACGACATGACGCCACGTCGTGCGCTCGAAATGCTCTATGCACTGAAGAACCGGATATAAGCACTGAAGAAGCGGATATAACGCAAATCGCTTCAAGCTGTTAGAATCTCGCGCGGTTCGGGATGCTGCTGGCTCATAGCCTGGTCAGCAGGTATCGCTCCCGAACCTGGCGACCCCAACCGTGAAGGGGCAACGCTGCCGCCGCCTGAGGAGAAAATTAGAAATGACCTTCGTCGTCACCGACAACTGCATCAAGTGCAAGTACACCGACTGCGTAGAAGTCTGTCCGGTGGACTGCTTTTACGAAGGCCCGAACTTCCTGGTGATTCACCCGGACGAGTGCATCGATTGCGCGCTGTGTGAACCAGAATGCCCGGCTGTGGCGATCTTCTCGGAAGACGAGATCCCAAGCGGCATGGAAAACTTCATCGAGCTCAATGCCGAGCTGGCGGATGTCTGGCCGAACATCACCGAGCGCAAGGATCCCCTTCCGGATTCTGCCGAGTGGGATGGCAAGCCGAACAAGATCGAACAACTCGAACGCTAATCTGCCCGCGTTCGACCTGAAAGGCCCCTTGCGGGCCTTTTTGCTTTTTGCAGATTTTACTTTTCTACAGGCGAAAAAAGGGGCGGTATGACCCGCCCACATTTTTTCCCTATTCCCTGTATTCCTTTTCATCGTCCTGATGAATCGCCTCCTGCGATGTCCGTTACCCTCATCCGTGAAGGGTGTGTCTGTCCGTCGACACAGGTTGAATATTAGACAGTTTCCGGGCGGGAGCAATTGGAGCTCGATGCGAGTCCGCGCTGTCATAAGCACATCACAATCAAAATATATTCCATAAATACAGCAGGTTACCGATTAGCGTCCGATCGCGATCGGCTTCCACGGAAGGGCAAAGATAGCGAAAACTTACGACACAGTAAGCAAAGGCTTACAGCGAGAGACTACAAACACAGAAATTGCCTACCGCTTGTCTGGCGGCATTCCGATTCGCTTCCCGAGAACAACAAAAAGCCCCGACTGATCAAATCAGCCGGGGCTTTTTGCGGCGGTCGACAAGACGCTTATTGAAACAACGACTCGCTCGACAGGCCATTCTTCTCAAGGATCTCGCGAAGGCGCTTGAGGCCTTCCACCTGGATCTGCCGTACCCGTTCGCGGGTCAGACCGATCTCCAGGCCTACGTCTTCCAGCGTACTGCTCTCATGACCGCGCAGGCCGAAGCGGCGAATCACCACCTCGCGCTGCTTGTCGGTCAGCTCCGACAGCCATTGATCGATGCTCTGCGACAGGTCGTCGTCCTGCAGCAGTTCGCACGGATCGGTTGGACGATCGTCAGTGAGGGTGTCCAGCAGGGTTTTATCCGAATCCGGACCCAGCGAGACGTCAACCGAAGAAACCCGTTCGTTCAGGCCGAGCATGCGCTTGACCTCGCCCACCGGTTTTTCCAGCAGGTTGGCGATTTCTTCGGGTGAAGGTTCGTGATCGAGTTTTTGCGTCAGCTCCCGTGCAGCCCGCAGGTACACGTTGAGCTCCTTGACCACATGAATCGGCAACCGGATGGTCCTGGTCTGATTCATGATCGCGCGTTCGATGGTCTGACGAATCCACCACGTGGCGTAGGTCGAGAAGCGGAAGCCGCGCTCGGGATCGAACTTTTCCACCGCGCGGATCAATCCGAGGTTGCCCTCTTCGATAAGATCCAGCAGCGACAGCCCCCGATTGACGTAACGCCGGGCGATCTTGACGACCAGCCGCAGGTTACTTTCGATCATGCGCTTGCGCCCGGCCGGGTCGCCACTTTGCGACAAGCGCGCAAAATGAACTTCTTCTTCCGGGGAGAGCAGAGGGGAAAAGCCGATTTCGTTGAGATACAACTGCGTGGCATCAAGTGCACGCGTGTAGTCGATGTACTTGTGTTGTTTAAGTGAAGCGGAGTGTCTGGATTTGGAACGAACGGAAGGTGGAGCAGCCCCTTCATCATTCGACATCGAAGATTCCGAATCGATGCCGGCCTCCATAAGGAGAACCTCATCGTCGATGTCAAACTCCGGCACTTCTTTACTGAGAGCCATTGTTATAGTCCTTTGGTGAGTTCGACCCCAAGCTCAAGCGACGCCTTTATCCTTGGCAACGCTGGAGCCTGTCCCCTCTACGCGACGGAACAGGCTGGCCTTCAAATCAACGTCTTGGCAGGAACTGCAGCGGATCCACAGGTTTACCTTGGCGGCGAATCTCAAAATGCAGTTTCACCCGGTCTGTACCCGTTGACCCCATTTCGGCAATTGTCTGTCCGACCTTGACCTGCTGCCCCTCCCGAACCAACAGCCTGCGGTTATGTCCGTAAGCACTGACGTAGGTTTCGCTGTGTTTGATGATGACCAATTCGCCGTAGCCCCGTAAGCCACTCCCGGCGTATACAACCGTCCCATCAGACGCAGCTAAAACAGGCTGTCCCAAATCCCCGGCGATATCAATTCCTTTATTCAAACTACCGTTTGAAGAGAATTTTCCAATCAGAACGCCATTAGATGGCCATCCCCAGCCGGTTGGGGCCGGGCCTGCCGGAGGCAGTGGAGCGGGCGCGGGTTTGCTCGCGACGGACGGTACAACCCCTTTGGAACCGGTGGTTGTAGTCGTCGTTGTGCCATTCGCCTGGCGCCGGATTACCGTGGTTTTACTGGAGGAAGAAGGCGAAGAACTGGAGCTGCTCACGACCGCCGTCGGCGTTGAACCGGTTCGGCCGTCGAAGCGAATTGTCTGACCCGGATGGATCGTATACGGCGTAGGAATGTTGTTCCGCGCGGCGAGGGTTTTGTAGTCCCAACCGTAACGAAAGGCGATCGAAAACAAGGTATCCCCGGGACGGACTACGTATTGCCCGGTTGTGACGGTCGGACGCTGGGCGACCGCATTGTTGCGATCGACAACGCGCACGTTGCTCGATTTGGTGCTGGAGCAACCGACCAGCAAGGTGCTCAAGACAAGGCCAGTCACCAGGCGCTGAAAGCTCGTGTTACCCATACGCTGCGCAATGACTGTGAGACTCACCCGCCGCTCCCTTTGTGGTGGCTGAAATTCTGAATGCCGCGTTGCGGCATGAAGTGTCGCAAGTATAACGGGCCGAAACGGCTTTACCTTTAATGAAGCGAAATCACCAGGCGCACACGTTTGCAAGTTGCAACTACGCTGCGTTTAAACCCAGGCTGCCGGTGTAAGACCGGCGCCGTTGAAAGGAATTCAGCGCCTGTTTGCAAATGCTCACGCCAGCGGCCCGTTGAGCAAAGGCACGAAGCGAACGGCGCCCAGAACGTGTCGGGAAAAGCCATGTTCCTCGCGCACGATCAACATCAATTGTTGTACTTCACCGGAGCCGACTGGAATCACCATGCGCCCACCGGGAGCCAATTGATCGAGTAGTGCTTGCGGCACATCGGTCGCGACCGCGGTGACAATGATGCCGTTATACGGCGCCAGCGCCGGCCAGCCTTCCCAGCCGTCGCCCCAGCGAAACACCACATTACGCAGGTTCAGTTCGACCAGACGCTCCTTGGCGCGATCCTGCAGCACCTTGATGCGTTCGACCGAGAACACCCGCTCGACCAGTTGCGACAACACCGCCGTCTGGTAGCCAGAGCCCGTGCCGATCTCCAGCACTTTATCCAGCGGGCCGGCCTCCAGCAGCAGCTCGCTCATGCGCGCCACCATATAAGGCTGGGAAATCGTCTGGTTGTTGCCGATCGGCAGCGCGGTGTCTTCATAAGCGCGGTGCGCCAACGCCTCGTCGACGAACAGGTGACGCGGCGTGCGGCGGATCACTTCCAGCACTTTGGCATTCGACACGCCTTCTTCATACAGACGCTGGATCAGTCGCTCGCGGGTGCGCTGGGAAGTCATGCCTATGCCGCTGCGCAGGCGGTCGTCATGCTCACGCATCAGCTCAGTCCTCCCAGCCAGCCATCGAGACTTCTGAACGCATCATTGAAGGTGCGATCGAGCTGCAACGGCGTGATGGACACATAGCCCTGCATGACGGCATGAAAATCAGTGCCCGGGCCGCCGTCTTCGGCGTCGCCAGCGGCGGCAATCCAGTAACCGGCCTTGCCACGCGGATCGACCACTTTCATCGGCGCCGCCGCGCGGGCGCGATGGCCGAGACGGGTCAGCTGGATGCCACGGATGTGATCGATAGGCAGATTGGGAATGTTCACGTTGAGCACCGTGCGCGGTGGCAGATCCAGCCCGGCGTGGGCCTCGACCAGCTTGCGCGCAAAGTACGCCGCCGTCGGCAGGTTATCCACCTGGCGCGAGACCAATGAGAATGCAAAGGCTGGACGCTCGAGGAATCGTCCTTCAAGCGCAGCCGCCACGGTTCCGGAATACAGCACGTCGTCACCGAGGTTGGCGCCCAGGTTGATGCCGGAAACCACCATATCGGCCTCGCGTTCCAACAGGCCATTGAGCCCCAGGTGGATGCAATCGGTCGGTGTGCCGTTGAGGCTGATAAAGCCGTTGGCCAGGTATTGCGGGTGCAGCGGACGGTCGAGCGTCAGCGAACTGCTGGCGCCGCTTTTGTCCTGTTCCGGGGCGATAACCACGCATTCGGTGTAATCCGCCAGCGCAGCATAAAGCGCGGCGAGACCGGGCGCGGTTACCCCATCGTCGTTAGAAATCAGAATACGCATGGGCTGTCCGTCTGCCCCACCGGCACCAGATCAACGAGCTCGCGCACCAATACGGTGGCAAAGCATCCGGCCGGGAGGACGAATTCCAGTTGCAGAATGTCAGGTTGGGGATAATGCCACGTCAACCCGCCAATGGGCAGCCGCAGGATGCGACGTTCATGGCTCATGCCGGCGTGGATCAACCAGTCGCGCAAATCCGCTTCGCGGGCGGCGATCGCCTGCTCCAGTTCATGGACTGCGCCAGCAGCCGGCGAGTCACCTTCGCCCCACTGCGGGCCGGTCGGGTGCAGGTCGAGAATCGCCAGCCGCGGGTCGCTGCACTCGGCCTCACCGGCGGGGAAAAAACTGCGGCTGTCGGTAAACGCCAACAGATCGCCAACCAGTGCGGTATTCCAGGTGCCATCGGCGACGCGCGCCGCCAGCACCTGATTGAACAGAAAGCTGCGCGCCGTCGATAGCAAGCGCGAACGCACATTGCGCTGTTCCGGCAAGGCCTTGCGTGCGGCCCAGGAACGCGCATCGACAACGTTGCCGCCGTCATGGCCAAAGCGCTGGGCGCCGAAATAATTGGGGATGCCTTGTGTGGCGATCAGTTGCAGCCGCTGCTCAAGCGCAGCCTTGTCGCCGGCGAACTGGGTCAGGCGCAGGGTGAAGCCATTGGCCGAGTGCGCACCGCGTTGCAGCTTGCGTTTATGGCGCGTGGTCTTGAGGATCTTCAGCGTGTCGTTTTCCGCCGCCGACAGATCCGGATCGGCCTTGCCCGGCAGTTGCACGCTGAACCACTGTCGGGTCAGGGCCTGACGGTCCTTGAGACCGGCATAGCTGACGGTGCGCAACGGCACGCCCGCGACCTTGGCAATACGCCGCGCCGCTTCTTCGGTATTGAGGCCGCGCTTTTCCACCCAGATCCACAGATGTTCGCCGTCACCGCTGAACGGGATATCGAGCACTTCATCGACCTGGAAGTCTTCGGCGATGGCTTTCAATACCGCCGTGCCGAGGGGCTCGCCATAGGCTCGCGGGCCGAGCAATTGCAGTTCATTCATGCGCGCAGCAACAAGGCAACGGAGTGCACGGCGATGCCTTCTTCGCGACCGACAAAGCCAAGCTTTTCGGTGGTGGTAGCTTTGACGTTCACTTGATCCAACTCAACTTGAAGATCCGCCGCGATCAGCGCACGCATCGATTCGATATGCGGCGCCATCTTCGGCGCCTGGGCAACGATGGTGTTGTCGACGTTGCCGATTTTCCAGCCCTTGGCGTGGATCAGACTGACCACATGACGCAGCAGCACGCGGCTGTCGGCGCCCTTGAATTGCGGGTCGGTGTCCGGGAAGTGTTTGCCGATATCACCCAGCGCCGCCGCGCCGAGCAAGGCGTCGCTCAAGGCGTGCAGCAGGACGTCACCGTCGGAATGAGCGAGCAGCCCGAAGCCGTGTGCAATCTGCACGCCGCCCAGAGTAATGAAATCGCCTTCAGCGAAACGGTGCACATCGTAGCCGTGGCCAATACGCATAAAAAAAACGCCCCGATTTTTGTCAGGGCGTGATTCTACCTGCTTTGTCAGACATTAGGCGCCTAGAGCGCGCGCGTGATGCTGCAAGTGGTCGTCAATGAAGCTTGAGATGAAGAAATAGCTGTGGTCGTAGCCCGGTTGCAGGCGCAACTCCAGCGGATGATTCGCTTGTTTTGCTGCGTGTTGCAAGGCTTCGGGCTTGAGTTGGGTGGCGAGGAAGTCGTCGCGATCACCTTGATCGACTAGGAGCGGCAACTTCTCCGTGGCCTCGGCGATGAGCGCACAGGCGTCCCACTCCTTCCACTTCGAACGGTCTTCGCCCAAATAGTTGGAAAAGGCTTTCTGGCCCCACGGGCAATCGATCGGATGGGTAATAGGCGAGAACGCCGACACCGATTTATAGCGCCCGGGATTGCGCAGCGCGCAGACCAACGCGCCATGGCCGCCCATGGAGTGGCCGCTGATACTGCGTTTGTCGGAAGCGGGGAAATGCTCCTCAACCAAAGCAGGCAACTCCTGCACGACATAGTCATGCATCCGATAGTGACGCGCCCACGGCTCCTGCGTAGCGTTCAGATAAAATCCGGCACCGAGGCCGAAGTCCCAGGCCTTGTCCGCATCGTCCGGGACATCGGGACCACGCGGGCTGGTGTCCGGTGCGACGATGATCAGACCGAGCTGCGCCGCCATGCGCATCGCACCGGCCTTCTGCATGAAATTCTCATCGGTGCAGGTCAGCCCCGACAACCAGTACAACACCGGCAGCTTGCCGCCCTGCTCCGCCTGTGGCGGCAGGTACACGGCAAAGACCATGTCGCAGTCAAGCACTTCGGAGCGATGGCGATAACGCTTGTGCCAGCCACCGAAACTTTTCTGACAGGAAATGTTTTCCAGATTCATAGCACTTCAGCCGCAAGCTGCGAGCTTCAAGCTGCAAGAGGGAGTTGCGCCTGCTTGCAGCTTGTGGCTTGTAGCCTGCCGCTGCTCCTTAGAAATGAATGACGGTGCGGATGCTCTTGCCTTCGTGCATCAGGTCGAATGCCTTGTTGATATCTTCCAGGCCCATGGTGTGGGTGATGAAGGTATCCAGCGGGATTTCGCCGCTCTGGGCCATGTCGACGTAGCTTGGCAATTCAGTACGGCCACGCACGCCGCCGAACGCCGAACCGCGCCAGACGCGACCGGTGACCAGCTGGAATGGACGAGTAGCGATTTCCTGACCGGCACCGGCCACACCGATGATGACCGACTCGCCCCAGCCTTTGTGGCAGCACTCAAGCGCGGCGCGCATCAGTTGCACATTGCCGATGCACTCGAAGGAGAAGTCGACGCCGCCATCGGTCATGTCGACGATCACTTCCTGAATCGGACGATCGTAGTCTTTCGGGTTCACGCAGTCGGTGGCACCCAATTGCTTGGCGATTTCGAATTTGGCCGGGTTGATGTCGATGGCGATGATGCGCGCAGCCTTGGCTTTCACCGCACCGATCACTGCCGACAAGCCGATACCACCGAGACCGAAGATAGCCACGGTGTCACCCGGTTTCACTTTGGCGGTGTTGAGCACGGCGCCGATGCCGGTGGTGACGCCGCAACCGAGCAGGCAGACCTTTTCCAGCGGCGCGTCTTTGGAAATCTTCGCCACGGAGATTTCCGGGAGCACGGTGTATTCAGAGAAGGTCGACGTGCCCATGTAGTGGAAAATCGTTTCGCCCTTGTAGGAAAAACGCGAAGTGCCGTCCGGCATCAGGCCTTTGCCCTGAGTCGCACGAATCGCCTGGCACAGGTTGGTCTTGCCCGATTTGCAGAATTTGCACTGGCCGCATTCCGGGGTGTACAGCGGGATGACGTGATCGCCGACGGCAACCGAAGTCACGCCCTCACCGATCGCTTCAACGATGGCGCCGCCTTCGTGACCGAGGATCGACGGGAAGATGCCTTCCGGATCTGCGCCGGACAAGGTGTACGCGTCCGTATGGCAGACGCCGGAAGCGACGACGCGCAGCAGCACTTCACCGGCCTTGGGCATGGCGACATCGACTTCTACGATTTCCAGCGGCTTCTTGGCCTCGAAGGCAACGGCGGCGCGCGACTTGATCATGCTGACTCTCCAGTAAATCCAGTGAATAAAAAAGCAGACAGACAGTGTAGTTCAGCGCGTCCTGAGGAATAATCCAGACGAAAGCAAAACATTATTGCCATACAGGGATAATCCAAGTGTCGGAAAACCGCTGGGAAGGCATCGACGAGTTCGTCGCCGTCGCCGAATGCAACCAATTCACCGCCGCTGCGGAGCGTCTTGGGGTTTCTTCCTCACACATCAGTCGACAAATCGTACGGCTCGAAGAGCGTTTGCAGACGCGTCTGCTCTACCGCAGCACCCGTCGCGTAACGCTGACCGAAGCCGGGCAGACTTTCCTGCAACATTGCCAGCGCCTGCAGGACGGCCGCGAGGAAGCCTTGCGCGCGGTGGGCGATCTGACCAGCGAACCGAAAGGCATGCTGCGCATGACCTGCGCCGTAGCCTATGGCGAACGGTTCATCGTGCCGCTGGTGACGCGCTTCATGGGGCTGTATCCGCAGCTGCGCATCGACATCGAGCTGAGCAATCGCCAGCTGGATCTGGTGCATGAAGGACTGGACCTGGCGATTCGCCTCGGTCGGCTGCAGGATTCCCGGTTGGTCGCGACACGCCTTGCGCCACGGCGCATGTATCTGTGCGCGTCGCCTTCCTACCTTGAACGGTACGGGCGCCCACACAGTTTGTCGGAGTTGAGTCGGCACAATTGCCTGATCGGCAGTTCGGATATCTGGCAACTGGAACAGAACGGCCGGGAATTTTCCCAGCGGGTGCAGGGAAACTGGCGTTGCAACAGTGGGCAGGCGGTGCTGGATGCGGCACTGCAGGGGGTCGGGTTGTGTCAGTTGCCGGATTATTACGTGCTCGAGCATTTGCACAGCGGCGCGCTGATGTCCTTGCTGGAGGCGCATCAGCCGCCGAATACGGCCGTGTGGGCGCTGTATCCGCAGCAGCGGCATCTGTCGCCGAAGGTGCGCAAGTTGGTGGATTATTTGAAGGTGGGGCTAGCGGAGCGTCCGGAATATCGAAGCTGAGTGATGGGTTGTTCGTGCGGCCGCCTTCGCGAGCAAGCTCGCTCCCACAGTGGACGTGCAGTAACTGCAAATCTGGTGTCAGGCGCAAATCAAATGTGGGAGCGAGCTTGCTCGCGAAGGCGGCGCAATAGGCGCCACAGCAATCAGCGGCGATTCGCCCAACGCTGGCGCAACCACTCCAGATCTTCCGGTCGGGTGACTTTGAGATTATCCGCCCGCCCTTCGATCAGACGCGGCGCCAGACCGGCCCACTCCATCGCCGAAGCTTCATCGGTAACAATCGCATCAGCGACCAGACTGTCCGCCAACGCCCGATGCAAAGCCCCGAGGCGAAACATCTGTGGTGTATACGCCTGCCAGATCACACTGCGATCCACCGTTTCAACCACACGCCCGTTTTTATCAACGCGTTTAAGCGTGTCGCGGGCGGGAACCGCCAATAGACCTCCAACCGGGTCATCCGCCAGTTCAGCGAGCAACTTGTCGAGATCGTCGCGACTCAGATTCGGCCGGGCCGCATCGTGCACCAGCACCCAATCGTCATCGTCGGCACCTTGCGCATGCAGATGCAGCAAGGCGTTAAGCACCGAAGCGGAACGCTCCGCTCCGCCGTCGACCCGCTGAATGCGTAGATCGTTGACACACGCCAGGTTCGGCCAGTAAGGATCATCGACAGCAAGACTGACCACCAGCCCCTTGAGGCTCGGGTGATCGAGGAAACAGCCGAGGCTGTGTTCGAGAATTGTGCGCCCGCCCAGTTGCAGATATTGCTTGGGACGGTCCGCGGCCATTCGGGCACCGACGCCCGCGGCAGGAATCACGGCCCAGAAGGCCGGCAGGGAATCGATCATTGGGCCAACTGGTAAAGGGTTTCGCCGTCCTTGACCATGCCCAGTTCGTGACGAGCCCGCTCTTCAACGGTCTCCATGCCTTTTTTCAATTCGCTGACCTCAGCGTCCATCACCCGGTTGCGCTCCAGCAGGCCTTCGTTCTCGGCATGTTGATCGGCGATCTGCTGTTTCAGCTCGGCGACCTGCGCCAGACTGCCATTGCCCACCCACAGGCGGTACTGCAGACCGGCCAGCAGCAAGAGCAAAACAAGAAACAACCAGTAAGGACTGCGCATCGAATATCAGGTATCCAGTGAAAAAAGACAGCCACGCATCATGTTGCTGCATCTGATAGCACAAGCCTGGAAAGATCCAGGCTTGTGCTTGAGACATCAGATTAGTGGCAAATCCATCGCTGTCACGACTTTTCCGACACAATCCGGTGTCCTTTGATCAGGTTGCGCTTAACCGCGGAACTCGGCGCGGCCGTTGTACTTGGCCTTGCCGTTCAACTGCTCTTCGATACGCAGCAGTTGGTTGTACTTGGAAACGCGGTCGGAACGGCACAGCGAACCGGTCTTGATCTGGCCAGCCGAGGTGCCCACGGCCAGGTCGGCAATGGTCGAATCTTCGGTTTCGCCGGAACGGTGCGAGATCACTGCGGTGTACCCGGCAGCCTTGGCCATCTGGATGGCTTCCAGGGTTTCGGTCAGGGTGCCGATCTGGTTGAACTTGATCAGGATCGAGTTGGCGATCTTTTTATCAATGCCTTCTTTCAGGATCTTGGTATTGGTCACGAACAGGTCGTCGCCCACCAGTTGGGTCTTCTCGCCGATCTTGTCGGTGAGGATTTTCCAGCCAGCCCAGTCGGACTCGTCCAGACCGTCTTCGATGGAGATGATCGGGTAACGCTCGGTCAGACCTTTGAGGTAGTCGGCGAAACCTTCAGCGGTGAACACCTGACCTTCGCCGGACAGGTTGTACTTGCCGTCTTCGTAGAACTCGCTCGCGGCGCAGTCCAGCGCCAGAGTCACGTCGGTGCCCAGCTTGTAACCGGCGTTGGCCACGGCTTCGGAGATCACTTTCAGCGCGTCTTCGTTGGACGCCAGGTTCGGTGCGAAACCGCCTTCGTCGCCAACGGCGGTGCTCAGGCCACGGGCCTTCAGCACGGCTTTCAAGTGGTGGAAAATCTCGGTGCCCATGCGCAGACCTTCCGAGAACGACTTGGCGCCGACTGGCTGCACCATGAATTCCTGGATGTCGACGTTGTTATCGGCGTGCTCGCCACCGTTGATGATGTTCATCATCGGGACCGGCATCGAGTACACACCCGGGGTGCCGTTGAGGTTGGCAATGTGCGCGTACAGCGGCAGGTCCTGATCCTGCGCAGCCGCCTTGGCCGCCGCCAGGGACACGGCGAGGATGGCGTTGGCGCCCAGGGTCGCTTTGTTTTCGGTACCGTCGAGCTTGATCATCGCCTGGTCGAGGGCTTTCTGGTCGCTTGGGTCAGTGCCCAGCAGCAGATCGCGGATCGGACCGTTGATGTTGGCTACCGCCTTGAGCACGCCCTTGCCCAGGTAACGGCTCTTGTCGCCATCACGCAGCTCGAGTGCTTCACGCGAGCCAGTGGATGCACCGGACGGCGCGCAGGCGCTGCCGATGATGCCGTTGTCGAGAAGCACGTCCGCTTCCACGGTGGGATTGCCACGGGAGTCGAGAACTTCACGACCTTTGATGTCGACGATTTTTGCCATTGTTGTAAACACTCCAAAGTTGACGAAAACGACGCAGCTAGAGGAAATCTTTATCGTCGGCAAGCGAAGTACAGCGGGCAGACTTGCAGACGACAGCGCTCACGCCCGAGGGCCTGAGCGACAAATCGTGCGGTACTTTACCGGAGAATCGAGCGTTACGCGGTTTCTACCGTCGGAAAACTCTTCACCAGTTCGTCCAGAGCTTTGAGCTGGGCCAGGAATGGCTCCAGTTTGTCCAGACGCAAGGCGCAAGGGCCGTCGCATTTGGCGTTGTCCGGATCCGGGTGCGCTTCGAGGAACAGACCCGCCAGCGACTGGCTCATGCCGGCCTTGGCCAGATCCAGAACCTGGGCACGACGACCACCGGCGGAGTCGGCACGACCACCAGGCATTTGCAGCGCGTGGGTCACGTCGAAGAATACCGGATATTCGAACTGCTTCATGATGCCGAAGCCGAGCATGTCGACCACGAGGTTGTTGTAGCCGAAGCTCGAACCGCGCTCGCAGAGGATCAACTGATCGTTACCGGCTTCCACGCACTTGTTCAGGATGTGTTTCATTTCCTGAGGCGCGAGAAACTGGGCTTTCTTGATGTTGATCACGGCGTTGGTCCTGGCCATCGCGACGACCAGATCGGTCTGGCGCGAAAGGAAGGCCGGCAGCTGGATGATGTCGCAGACTTCAGCGACGACCGCGGCCTGATCCGGCTCGTGGACGTCGGTGATGATCGGCACGCCGAAGGCCTGTTTGATGTCCTGGAAGATGCGCATGCCCTCTTCCAGGCCAGGACCGCGATACGAGGTCACAGAAGACCGGTTGGCCTTGTCGAAGCTGGCCTTGAACACGTATGGGATGCCGAGTTTCTCGGTGACCTTCACGTACTCTTCGCAAACCTGCATGGCCATGTCACGGCTTTCCAGCACGTTCATGCCGCCGAACAGCACCATGGGTTTGTCGTTGGCAATCTCGATGTCGCCGACGCGGATAATCTTCTGTGCCATCGGGTTACGCCTTCTTCTGGTGTTGAGCCAACGCGGCTTTGACGAAACCGCTGAACAGCGGGTGGCCGTCGCGTGGGGTCGAGGTGAACTCAGGGTGGAACTGGCAGGCGACGAACCACGGATGATCCGGCGCTTCAACCACTTCGACCAGCGCAGCATCGGCGGAGCGACCGGAGATTTTCAGGCCGGCTTCGATGATCTGCGGCAGCAGGTTGTTGTTCACTTCGTAACGGTGACGGTGACGCTCGACAATCACGTCTTTACCGTAGCAATCGTGCACTTTGGAGCCCGGCTCGAGCAGGCAATCCTGTGCGCCGAGGCGCATGGTGCCGCCCAAATCGGACGCTTCGGTACGCACTTCGACCGCGCCGGTAGCGTCTTCCCACTCGGTGATCAGGCCGACAACCGGATGGCCGCTGGCGCGATCGAACTCGGTGGAGTTGGCGTCTTTCCAGCCCAGCACGTTCCGGGCGAATTCGATGACCGCCACTTGCATGCCGAGGCAGATGCCGAGGTACGGAACCTTGTTTTCGCGAGCGTACTGAACGGCAGTGATCTTACCTTCCACACCGCGCAGACCGAAGCCGCCCGGCACCAGAATCGCATCGACACCTTCGAGCAGCGCAGTGCCCTGGTTTTCGATGTCTTCGGAATCGATGTAGCGCAGGTTGACCTTGGTGCGATTGCTGATGCCGGCGTGACTCATCGCTTCGATCAGCGACTTGTAGGCGTCGAGCAATTCCATGTACTTGCCGACCATGGCGATGGTCACTTCGTGTTCCGGGTTCAGCTTGGCATCGACCACTGCGTCCCACTCGGACAAGTCGGCGCTGCCGCACTGCAGACCGAAACGCTCGACGACGAAATCGTCCAGACCCTGCGAGTGCAGGATGCCCGGGATCTTGTAGATGGTATCGGCGTCTTCCAGGGCAATCACCGCACGTTCTTCAACGTTGGTGAACTGGGCGATCTTGCGACGCGAGGACACGTCGATCGGGTGATCGGAACGGCACACCAGCACGTCTGGCTGCAGGCCGATCGAACGCAGCTCCTTGACGGAATGCTGGGTCGGTTTGGTCTTGGTCTCGCCAGCGGTGGCGATGTACGGCACCAGCGTCAGGTGCATCAGCATCGCGCGCTTGGCGCCGACTTCGAAACGCAACTGGCGGATGGCTTCGAGGAACGGTTGCGACTCGATGTCACCGACGGTGCCACCGATTTCGACCATCGCCACGTCAGCGTCACCGGCACCCTTGATGATGCGGCGCTTGATTTCATCGGTGATGTGCGGGATCACCTGGATGGTTGCACCCAGGTAGTCGCCACGGCGCTCTTTGCGCAGCACGTGCTCGTAGACGCGGCCGGTGGTGAAGTTGTTGTTCTGGGTCATGGTCGTGCGGATGAACCGCTCGTAATGCCCCAGATCCAGATCGGTCTCGGCGCCGTCGTGGGTGACGAACACTTCACCGTGCTGGAACGGACTCATGGTGCCTGGATCGACGTTGATGTACGGATCCAGCTTCAGCATGGTGACCTTAAGCCCCCGCGCCTCCAGGATAGCCGCCAATGAAGCCGAGGCAATGCCTTTCCCCAATGAAGAAACAACACCGCCCGTGACGAATATGTAGCGCGTCATGAAAAACCCTAGAAGTCTGCGTTAAAGCGGAACGAGCCGCCGGGGAAAGCGAAGGAAGGCCGAAGCCCCCGATCACCTGCATTAATCACAGTGCACCTTTCGAAAAAACCGCCGCGTTGTGACAGACCGGCAGATGAAACACCGGTACGTTGCTCGCTACACATTTTTTGGAATCGCCCAGCAAAGACTGCTTGGTAATCGGCAACTCCTGCAATTCAGGCGAATCCACAGAAGTTGTATCAAGAAGGGAGCGTAGTCTACCGGAATGCTCCTTTCAGCTCAAACCTTGATCTTCGTCTGTTGGCTGCCAGTGCAATGCCCAGCCTTCGTGCATCTGACCATCAAGACCCGACAGGTTCGCCACGGCGAGCAATTCTTCGCCACGAAACAGCAGCGGCAATCTGCCACGCACGAACGCCGGCACTGCGCGCTCGTTGAGCAGGCGCTTGAGGTCACGGCTGCCGCGCTCGGCCAGTTGCATGATTTCACCGCCCTGCCGATAGGCAATGCGCAAAGGCCCGAATGGAGCCTGACCGTTGAACATGACGCGTCCGTTATCGGCCAAGCGTAGCGCTGACGCTGGGGTCTGCCAGTCGGCGCCGATCACCGGCGTGTGCAGCCACTTACCGCTGAGCCACCAGACGCGACCGGCGCTGCGGTGCAACTCGCCATCGGCCAGACGCCAGACCGGTGAAGCGTCGGCGCTGGCATCGCGCAGGTCGACCCAACCCGACCAATGGTCAGCGTCTGGCAGCGGGGTCAACGGTTCGAGCCAGTGGCTGAGGGCATTACGCTGGCGCGCGTCAGACAATGCAGCCAACGGCGCCAGCGCCAGCGATGGCAGACCGAGCCAATCGAATCCATGGGCAGTTTCGGCTTGTGCCAGATCGATCTGCGCCAGCTCATCGAGCAAGCCCTGCGCCTCACGCAGATGCGCAGCCGTGCGCGCCATGCTCGCCTGCGCTTGCGGCCAGCGCTCGGTCAGTACCGGCATGACTTGATGACGCAGGTAGTTGCGCGAAAACTGCCGATCCTGGTTTGACGGATCCTCGATCCAGCGCAACTGATGTGCCTGTGCATAACTTTCCAGCTCAGCGCGGCTGACATCCAGCAACGGTCGAACCAGTGTGCCCTGCCCCATCGGGCGCTGCTGTGGCATTGCGCCAAGCCCACGCACTCCAGCTCCGCGCAACAGCCGAAACAGCAGCGTTTCCGCTTGGTCGTCACGGTGTTGGCCGGTCAGCAGTACGTCATCGGCTTGCGTCAGCGAACTGAACGCCGCGTAACGCGCATCCCGCGCCGCCCGCTCCAGGCTCGCCCCGGCCTTTACGGTTAGCCGCTTCACTTGCAACGGCACGCCCAGCGCATCGCAAACGGCCTGGCAATGTTGCGGCCACGCATCGGCCGCAGCCTGAAGCCCGTGGTGGATATGAATGGCGCTGAGCGCAGGGAGGGATTCAGTGTTCGCCAGGGTGGCGAGCAGATGCAGGAGGACGGTGGAATCGAGGCCGCCGGAAAAGGCGACGCGCCAGTGAGCGGCATTGCGCCAAGGCTCAAGGTTCAGCCGAAGCTGCGACGGCAAATCACGCTTCGAAGACTTCATAGAGAGGGCCGCTTCTCTGAGATCCCTGTAGGAGCTGCCGAAGGCTGCGATCTTTTGATTCTGGAAAGCAAGATCAAAAGATCGCAGCCTTCGGCAGCTCCTACAAGAGGTAGCGCTCGGCTTTAGAGACCGTAGCTCATCAGGCGATCGTAACGGCGCTTGAGCAGCGCTTCGTTATCGAACTGCTTGAGCATCGCCAGTTGCGAGCTCAGCTCGGCGCGGATCGAAGCGGCGGCAGCCGCCGGATCACGGTGGGCGCCGCCCAGTGGCTCGTTGATCACTTTGTCGACGATGCCCAGGCCTTTCAGACGCTCGGCGGTGATGCCCATTGCTTCAGCGGCATCCGGCGCTTTCTCGGCGGTTTTCCACAGGATCGATGCGCAACCTTCCGGCGAGATCACCGCGTAGGTCGAATATTGCAGCATGTTCAGTTGATCGCAGACGCCGATGGCCAGTGCGCCGCCGGAACCACCTTCACCAATTACAGTGGCGATGATCGGGGTCTTCAGACGCGCCATCACGCGCAGGTTCCAGGCAATCGCTTCGCTCTGGTTGCGCTCTTCAGCGTCGATACCAGGGTAAGCACCCGGGGTGTCGATGAAGGTCAGGATCGGCATCTTGAAGCGTTCGGCCATCTCCATCAGACGGCAGGCCTTGCGGTAGCCTTCCGGACGCGGCATGCCGAAGTTGCGGCGGACTTTCTCGCGCACTTCCCGACCTTTCTGGTGACCGATGATCATCACCGGCTGGTCTTCCAGACGGGCGATACCGCCAACGATGGCAGCGTCGTCGGAGAAGTGACGGTCGCCGTGCAATTCGTCGAACTCGGTGAAGATGTGCTCGATGTAGTCGAGGGTGTACGGGCGTTTCGGGTGACGCGCCAGGCGTGCGATCTGCCAACTGGTCAGCTTGCCGAAGATGTCTTCGGTCAGCGTCTTGCTCTTGTCCTGCAGGCGGGAGATCTCATCGCCGATATTCAGCGAATTGTCATTACCGACCAAGCGCAACTCTTCGATCTTGGCTTGCAGGTCGGCGATCGGCTGTTCGAAATCTAGAAAATTCGGGTTCATAGGCGTCCGTCTTGGGTCGTGTCCAAAGTGAGCTTGGGCCGGCCGGTTGTCTATTCGCGCCCTACCTTAAGGGAGAGGCGCGCTGAGGTCGAGATTAAAAATTCAGGTTGCGGGCGAGCGCAATGATGGCACTTGCCGGTCAACGGTATTGGAGGAAGACGTTGTCTCGCCCGAACTGGTCACGCAGGGCTTGAATCAAGGCATCCGCCGGGTCGATCCGCCAGGTCTCGCCGAACTGCAGCAAGGTCTTCGCATCCGGGCTGGTGTACTCCATGGTCACCGGGCACGCGCCGCGATGACGCTTGAGCAGTTCGCCCAACCAGCGTAGCTGATCGCCTTTCAGGTCCTGAGTATGCAGCTTCAGGCGCAGGCTTTCGGCCAGATTGGTCCGCGCATCTTCCATGCTCATCACCCGCTTGACCCGCAGGCGCAGGCCGCCGGAGAAGTCGTCATTACTGACTTCGCCCTCGACCACCACCATCGCGTCGGTCTGCAGCAGTGACTGCGCCGAATGGAACGCATCGGCAAACAGCGACGCCTCGATCCGCCCGGAGCGGTCATCAAGGGTGATGAAGCCCATTTTGTCGCCCTTCTTGTTCTTCATCACCCGCAGGGCAATGATCATCCCCGCCACGGTCTGCGTATCGCGCGCCGGTTTCAGGTCGATGATGCGCTGACGGGCGAAACGGCGGATCTCGCCTTCGTATTCGTCGATCGGGTGACCGGTCAGGTACAGGCCCAGGGTATCTTTTTCACCCTTGAGTCGTTCCTTGAGGGTCAGCTCCTTGGCCTTGCGATGGGACGCGTATACGTCGGCATCTTCTTCGACGAACAAGCCGCCAAACAGATCGGCGTGACCACTGTCGTGGGTACGCGCGGTCTGCTCGGCCGCTTTGATCGCTTCTTCCATCGCCGCCAGTAGCACCGCGCGGTTACGGTCGATGTTGGCTTGATAGGCTTTCTGCTCGTCATGGAAATACGGGCCGAGGCGATCCAGCGCACCGCTGCGAATCAGGCCATCAAGGGTGCGTTTGTTGATGCGTTTGAGGTCGACCCGCGCGCAGAAATCGAACAGATCCTTGAACGGACCGGCCTGACGCGCTTCGGTGATCGCTTCCACCGGGCCTTCACCGACGCCCTTGATCGCGCCGAGGCCATAGACGATGCGGCCGTCGTCGTTCACCGTGAACTTGAACTCCGAAGTGTTCACGTCCGGCGCGTCGAGGCGCAGCTTCATCGTCCGCACTTCCTCGATCAAGGTCACGACCTTGTCGGTGTTGTGCATATCCGCCGAAAGTACCGCGGCCATGAACGGCGCCGGGTAGTGAGCTTTCAGCCAGGCAGTCTGGTACGAAACCAGGCCATAGGCGGCGGAGTGGGATTTGTTGAAGCCGTAACCGGCGAATTTTTCCACCAGGTCGAAAATGTTACCGGCAAGGTCGGCGTCAATGCCGTTGGTCGCGCAACCTTCAATGAAACCGCCGCGCTGCTTGGCCATTTCCTCGGGCTTTTTCTTACCCATCGCTCGACGGAGCATGTCCGCACCGCCGAGGGTGTAACCGGCCATGACCTGGGCAATCTGCATCACCTGTTCCTGATACAGGATGATCCCGTAAGTCGGCGCCAGTACCGGCTTGAGGCCGTCGTACTGGTAATCCGAATGCGGATAGGCCAGCTCGGCGCGCCCGTGCTTACGGTTGATGAAGTCGTCCACCATGCCCGATTGCAGCGGCCCTGGGCGGAACAAAGCAACCAGTGCGATCAAATCTTCCAGGCAGTCGGGCTTGAGCTTTTTGATCAGCTCTTTCATGCCGCGGGATTCAAGCTGGAACACCGCCGTGGTTTCGGCTTTTTGCAGCAACTGGTAGGTCGGTTTGTCGTCCAGCGGGATAAAGGCGATATCCAGCGGTGGCTCGTTGACCTTGGCGCGGTCGCGGTTGATGGTTTTCAGCGCCCAGTCGATGATCGTCAGCGTACGCAGGCCGAGGAAGTCGAACTTCACCAGACCGGCAGCCTCAACGTCGTCCTTGTCGAACTGGGTTACCAGACCGTCGCCGGCCTCGTCGCAATAGATCGGCGAGAAGTCGGTCAACTTGGTCGGCGCGATCACCACACCACCGGCGTGTTTGCCGACGTTACGCACCACGCCCTCGAGCTTGCGCGCCATCTCCCAGATTTCCGCCGCTTCTTCATCGACCTTGATGAAGTCACGGAGGATTTCTTCCTGCTCGTAGGCTTTTTCCAAAGTCATGCCGACTTCGAACGGAATCATCTTCGACAGACGATCCGCCAGGCCGTAGGACTTGCCCTGCACCCGCGCCACGTCACGCACCACAGCCTTGGCGGCCATGGAACCGAAGGTGATGATCTGGCTTACCGCGTTGCGACCATATTTCTCGGCCACGTAATCGATCACGCGGTCACGACCGTCCATGCAGAAGTCGACGTCGAAGTCGGGCATGGAGACCCGTTCCGGGTTGAGGAAACGTTCGAACAGCAGGTCATATTCCAGCGGATCGAGGTCGGTGATCTTCTGTACGTAAGCCACCAGCGAACCGGCACCCGACCCACGGCCCGGACCTACCGGTACGCCGTTGTTCTTGGCCCACTGGATAAAGTCCATCACGATCAGGAAGTAACCGGGGAAGCCCATCTGGATAATGATATCCAGCTCGAAATTCAAGCGGTCGACATACACCTGACGCTTGGCTTCATAGTCTTCGGTGGTGTCCTTGGGCAGCAGCACCGCCAGGCGTTCTTCGAGACCTTCGAAGGACACCTTGCGGAAATATTCGTCGATGGTCATGCCATCGGGGATCGGGAAGTTGGGCAGGAAGTGCGTGCCCAGCTTCACTTCGATGTTGCAGCGCTTGGCGATCTCGACGGTGTTTTCGATGGCGTCGGGAATATCGCTGAACAGCTCGAGCATTTCCTCGGCGCTTTTCAGGTATTGCTGATCGCTGTAATTCTTTGAGCGGCGCGGATCGTCGAGTGCGCGGCCTTCACCGATGCACACGCGGGTTTCGTGGGCGGCGAAGTCTTCCTGCTTGATGAAGCGCACATCGTTGGTCGCCACCAGAGGTGCGCCAAGCTTGTCAGCCAGCGCCACTGCACCGTGCAGTTGCTCTTCGTCATTGGGGCGGTTGGTGCGCTGGATTTCCAGATAGAAGCGATCCGGGAACACCGCCATCCACTCGCGCGCCAGCGCTTCGGCTTCCGCCGGATTGCCGCCGATCATCGCCATGCCGATCTCGCCCTCTTTGGCGGCGGACAGCATGATCAGGCCTTCGTTGGCCTCGGCCACCCATTCGCGCTCGACGATGACCATGCCGTTGCGCTGGCCTTCGATGAAGCCGCGGGAGATCAATTCGGTGAGATTGCGATAACCCTGAGCGTTCATCACCAGCAGGCTGAGGCGGCTCAGCGGCGCATCCGGGTCCTTGTTCGCCAGCCACAGGTCGGCACCGCAGATCGGCTTGATGCCGGCGCCCATAGCGTTTTTATAGAACTTGACCAGGGAACACATGTTGTTCTGGTCGGTGACCGCGACCGCCGGCATGTTCATGGCGGTCAGCGCCTTGACCAGGGGCTTGATCCGCACCAGCCCGTCGACCAGGGAGTATTCAGTGTGCAGGCGTAGATGAACGAATGAAGCCGGCATAGTGATCCTGTCCAGTTACATAGAGACAACGAGGCCCGGATTGTACCGGGCCTCGAATAAAACATCAGCCTTGCGCCTAAACCTGCGTCAGGCTTTCCCGCGCCTCGTAAGCCAGGCGGACCGGGGCGAACGACCGGCGATGAATCGGCGTCGGGCCGAGCCGCGCCAGCGCTTCCAGATGAACGGGCGTCGGATAGCCTTTATGGCCGCCGATGCCGTAGCCCGGGTAGATCAATTCGAATGCCGCCATCTCGCGATCGCGGCTGACCTTGGCGAGAATCGATGCCGCCGCGATGGCCGGAACCTTGCCGTCACCCTGAATCACCGCTTCGGCGCGCATCGGCAAATGCGGGCAGCGGTTGCCGTCGATCATCGCCAGTTTCGGCTGAACGTGCAGGCCAGCGACCGCACGCTGCATCGCCAACATGGTGGCGTGGAGAATGTTCAGGTCATCGATTTCTTCGACCTCGGCGCGGGCAATGCACCAGCTCAGGGCCTTTTCGCAGATCTCGTCGTAGAGTTTTTCACGCTTGGCTTCGGTGAGCTTTTTCGAATCGTCGAGGCCGAGGATTGGCCGGTTCGGGTCGAGGATCACCGCCGCCGTCACCACCGCGCCACACAAGGGGCCACGACCGACCTCATCGACACCGGCGACCAGTTCTTCGACTTCGGCGACCAGAGTGAAGTCCAGGCCCATCTGCATGCTTGTCTTGCTCATTGTGGTTTGCCGATCAGGTTAAGGATGGCGTCCGCCGCCTGATTGGAAGCATCGCGCCGCAGCGTGCGGTGGATCTCGTCGAAACCGCGGGTCTGTTCCTCTCCGCCTTCGATCAATGGCGACAGAGTCTGCGCCAATGCCTCGACAGTCGCATCATCCTGCAACAACTCCGGCACCAGCAAGCGCTGGGCGAGCAAATTGGGCAGCGACACGTACGGGCTCTTGACCATGCGCTTGAGAATCCAGAACGTCAGCGGCGCCAACCGATACGCCACCACCATCGGCCGCTTGTACAGCAGCGCTTCAAGGGTAGCAGTGCCTGACGCGATCAACACCGCGTTGCAGGCGGCGAGGGCCAGATGCGATTGACCATCGAGCAATGTCACCGGCAAATCGCGGCCGACCAGCAGCGCTTCAAGTTGCCCGCGGCGTTCCGGGTTGGCACAGGGAATGACAAAACGCACGCCCGGACGCATGCCTCGCAGGCGTTCGGCAGTATCAAGAAACAGCGCGCCGAGGCGACTGACTTCACCGCCACGGCTGCCCGGCATCAGTGCCACCAGCGGACCGTCAGGCAAACCCAACTCGGCCCGTGCAGCCGCGCGGTCAGCCTCCAGCGGAATGGTATCGGCCAGGGTATGGCCAACGAAACGTACCGGCACGCCTTTTTCTTCGTAGAACTTCGCTTCGAACGGCAACAGGGTCAGCATCAGATCGCAGCCTTCGCGGATCTTCAGTACCCGTTTCTGCCGCCATGCCCACACCGACGGGCTGACGTAATGCACGGTCTTGATCCCGGCCTGACGCAGCTTGAGTTCGATGTTGAGGTTGAAATCCGGCGCGTCGATGCCGATGAACACGTCCGGCCTGGCGGCGATCAGCGTGGCAATCAAGTCCTTGCGGCGCTTGAGCAATTCACGCAGCCGACCGAGCACTTCCACCAGGCCCATGACCGACAGGCGCTCCATGGGAAAGTACGAGGTCAGGCCTTCGGCCTGCATCAGCGGCCCGCCGACACCGATGAACTCGATCGCCGGATGTTGTGCCTTGAGCGCGCGCATGAGGTCGGCGCCGAGAATGTCACCGGAAGCCTCACCCGCCACCAGCGCAATACGCAGACTGGCCATGATCAGCGGGTGATGCCGCGGGTCGAGGCCTGGATCGAATCGCGGAACACGGCGACTTCCGGGAACTGCGCAGACGGCTCGACCAGCTCGGCCAGCGCCTGCTCGACCGTCAGGCCCTGGCGGTAGACGGTCTTGTAGGCACGGCGCAAGGCGTGGATCGCATCTTCACTGAAACCGCGACGGCGCATGCCTTCGAAGTTCATGCTGCGCGCTTCGGCAGGGTTGCCGAATACGGTGACGAACGCTGGTACGTCCTTGCCAATTGCCGTGCCCATGCCGGAAAAGCTGTGGGCGCCGATGTGGCAGTACTGATGCACCAGGGTAAAACCGGAGAGGATCGCCCAGTCGTCAACGTGTACATGCCCGGCCAGCGCGGTGTTGTTGACCAGAATGCAGTGATTGCCGATGACACTGTCGTGACCGATGTGGGCATAGGCCATGATCAGGTTGTGATCACCCAGGGTGGTTTCCGAACGATCCTGAACGGTGCCACGGTGAATGGTCACGCCTTCGCGGATGACGTTGTGGTCACCGATCACCAGGCGGGTTTCCTCGCCTTTGTATTTCAGATCCGGGGTGTCTTCGCCTACCGAAGAAAACTGGTAGATGCGATTGTGCTTACCAATGCGGGTCGGCCCCTTGAGGATCACATGCGGCCCGATCACGGTACCCTCGCCGATTTCCACACCTGCGCCGATGATCGACCACGGGCCGACCTCGACGCCGTCAGCCAGAACGGCGGACGGATCGATGATTGCGCGAGGGTCAATCAAACTCATACTTTTTGTTCCGCGCAGATGATTTCCGCCGAGCAGACCGGCTTGCCATCGACCGAAGCCTGGCACTCGAATTTCCAGATCTTGCGCTTGCAGCTGATGAAGGTCGCTTCGAGGATCAACTGGTCGCCCGGCTTGACTGGCTGGCGGAAGCGCAGCTTGTCGGAACCGACGAAGTAATACAGGGTGCCGTCGGCCGGTTTGACGTCGAGCATCTTGAAACCGAGGATCCCGGCAGCCTGAGCCATCGCTTCGATGATCAGCACGCCCGGCATGATCGGATGCGCAGGGAAGTGACCATTGAAGAACGGTTCATTGATGCTGACATTCTTGTAGGCGCGAATTCGCTTGCCTTCAGTGTCCAGTTCCACCACCCGGTCCACCAGCAGGAACGGGTAACGGTGAGGCAGGTATTCGCGAATCTCGTTGATGTCCATCATTTCAGGGGAAAGCCTATGTAAAGATTGGGAGCGCGACTGACGCGCACTCCTCTAGCAAATCAAGGAGGCAGTCTAGAGGCTGTGCACACTTGATATGGAAATGGTATCAGCCATCAGATGAAGCATTGCCGTCAGGGGTCACTTCCCCTACGCGCTTTTCCAGCTGTTTCAACCGTCGCGCGATGTCATCGAGCTGACGGATGCGGGCCGCGCTTTTGCGCCATTCGGCCGCCGGTTGCATGGCTGTGCCGGAAGAATAGGCACCCGGCTCGGTAATCGAGTGGGTCACCATGGTCATCCCGGTCAGGAAAACGTTGTCGCAGATATCAATGTGGCCGACCAGACCGACACCGCCGGCGAGCATGCAGTGCTTGCCGATTTTGGTGCTGCCGGAAATGCCGACACACGCGGCCATGGCGGTGTGATCACCGACCTGAACGTTGTGTGCGATCTGAATCTGGTTGTCGAGCTTCACACCATTGCCGATCACGGTGTCCGCCAGAGCGCCACGGTCGATGGCGGTGTTCACACCGATCTCGACATCGTCGCCAATGGTCACGCCACCGATCTGGGCGATTTTCTGCCAGATACCTTTTTCGTTGGCGAAGCCGAAGCCCTCACCGCCAATCACCGCACCGGACTGAATGACTACGCGCTTGCCGATGCGTACGTCGTGATACAGCGTCACGCGAGGAGCCAGCCAGCCGCCCTCACCGATCTCGCTACGAGCGCCGACCACGCAATGCGCGCCCAGCGTCACCTGTGCAGCAACACGTGCACCGGTTTCGATCACCACGAACGGGCCGATGCTGGCGGTTGGATCAACCAACGCATCCGCCGCAATCACTGCCGTCGGATGAATACCCGCAGCGGCTTTTGGCTTTGGATCGAACAGGTGCGAAAGACGCGCATACGCCAGGTAAGGATCCGCCACCACCAGCGCGTTACCGGCAAAACCTTCGGCATCGGCTTCTTTGAGCAGTAACGCAGCCGCCTGCGAACCGGCCAGGTATTTGCGGTATTGGGGATTTGCCAGAAAGCTCAACTGAGCTGGGCCAGCCTCTTGCAAAGTGGCTAGCCCAGTAATTTGCCTCTCGGGGTCGCCACGCAGGGTGGCGCCGAGGTGCTCGGCCAACTGGCCGAGCCTGATAGTCACGGTCATGGGTTACTTCAGCTGATTCATGCGCTCGATTACCTGGCGCGTGATGTCGTACTGAGGTTTGACATCGATGACTGCGCCACGCTCGAACACCAGGTCAAAACCACCTTTCTTGATGACTTCTTCCACAGCGCTGTCCAGCTTCGGCTTCAGCTGCTTGAGCATTTCGCGGTCAGCAACGGCTTTGGCTTCGTTCAGCTCCTTGGACTGGAACTGGAAGTCGCGGGCCTTTTGCTTGAATTCCAGCTCCAGACGCTCACGCTCGCCCTGCTGCATCTTGTCGCCACCGGCCATCAGACGGTCCTGAATGCCCTTGGCGCTGCTCTCCAGGGTTTTCAGCTTGGTCAGCTGCGGACCGAACTTCTTCTCGGCGTCAACGGCGTACTTCTTCGCCGCATCAGATTCGAGCAAAGCCATCTGATAGTTCAGAACAGCAATTTTCATGTCGGCGAACGCCGGACCTGCCACCAGTACGGAGGCCAGGAGAACCAATTGAGTCAACTTACGCACGATGCACTCCTACAAAATCCATTGTCGTTATCTTGGGTCAGACGCTTAGAAGGTCTGGCCGAGGGAGAATTGGAACACTTGAGTTTCAGCTTCATCCGGCTTCTTGATCGGCATCGCCAGCGCAAAGCTCAAAGGACCCAGTGCGGTGACCCAGGTCACACCCACACCTACGGAACTGGCCATGTTGCTCAGACTGATGTCGTTGCACTTGGTGTTGGAGGAGGAACCGTTGGCGTTCGTAGTGTCCTTGCACTGCGAGTCAAACACGTTACCGACATCCCAGAAGACCGAAGTACGCAGGGAACGCTGATCCTTGACGAATGGCAGCGGGAACAGAACTTCCACACCGCCCTGGATCAGGACGTTACCACCGAACGGCAGTGGATCCTGATCCGGGTCCGCGATAGTGCCCGGGTTGGTACCACGACTCGGCGTACTGCGCGGGCCAAGGGTGCTGTCCTTGAAGCCGCGTACCGAGTTGAAACCACCTGCATAGTAGTTTTCATAGAACGGCAAGCCGTCGGTCGAACCGTAACCGTCGCCATAACCGAGCTCGGTGTGCAGGCGCATGGTGTAATTCTCAGTAATCGGCTGGAACAACTGACCACGGTAATCAAGTTTGAAGAACGACAGGTCGCTGCCTGGAATGGTGGTTTCCAGGGTCAGGCTCTGGGAACGGCCACGGGTTGGCAATACACCCTTGTTCAGGGTCGACTCGGACCAGCCGGCAGATGCCTTGAAGTTCAGGTAGTTATCGCCTTCCTTTTTAACGAAGTCGAAAATCTCGTCAACGGTATAGCGACCGGTATTGATCTTGTCCTGCTGAACCGAGGCACCGAAGGTCAGACGCGAAGTCTCGCTGATCGGGTACCCGACGTTCACGCCTGCACCGAGACTGTCTACCGCATAGCTGGAAATATCGGCATCGAGCTCATCGTAGTCGGTGGTGCGATAGAACGCGTTGTAACCCAGGCTCACGCCATCGGCGGTCCAGTAGGGGTCAACGTAGCCGAAGTTGTAGCGGCTCTGGTATTCGCTGCGGGTCAGGCCGATGCTGACACGGTTACCGGTACCGAGGAAGTTGTTCTGGGTGATCGAGCCACCGAGGATCAGACCGGCACTCTGGGCGAAACCGACGCTGGCAGTGATCGAACCGGAAGCCTGTTCTTCAACGGCGTAGTTCACGTCAACCTGATCGTCGACACCTGGCACGGCCGGGGTTTCAACGTTGACTTCCTTGAAGAAGCCCAGACGTTCCAGACGGGTCTTGGACTGGTCGATCAGGTAGGTCGAAGCCCAGCCGCCTTCCATCTGGCGCATCTCACGACGCAGTACTTCGTCCTCGGACTTGGTGTTGCCACGGAAGTTGATGCGGTTGACGTAGGCGCGCTTGCCCGGGTCGACAGCGAAGAGGATGTCCACGGTGTGGTCGTCATCGTGCGGCTGAGGCACGCCGTTGACGTTGGCGAAGGTGTAACCCTCGTTACCCAGACGACGGGTGATCAGCTCGGAAGTAGTGGTCATCAACTTGCGCGAGAACACCTGGCCTTTCTGCACCAGCAACAGCGACTTGATCTGGTCTTCAGGAACCTTCAGGTCACCGCTGAGTTTGACATCGCGAACGGTGTACTTCTCGCCTTCGGTGACATTGACGGTGATGTAGACGTGCTTCTTGTCCGGGGTGATGGACACCTGGGTCGAAGCGATGTCCATGTTGATGTAGCCACGGTCCAGGTAGTAGGAACGCAGACGCTCCAGGTCACCGGAGAGTTTTTCACGGGCATATTTGTCATCGTTCTTGAAGAACGACAGCCAGTTGGTGGTTTTCAGTTCGAACAGGTCGGTCAGGTCTTCCTCAGGGAAAACCGTATTACCTACCACGTTGATGTGCTGAATGGCGGCAACCGTACCTTCGTTGATCTTCACCTTCAGACCCACGCGGTTACGTGGCTGCGAGACCACTTCGGTATCGACGGTAGCCGAGTAGCGACCCTGGGCGACGTACTGACGCTGCAGTTCGTTACGCACACCCTCGAGGGTAGCGCGCTGGAAGATTTCGCCTTCGGCCAGACCGGATTGCTTGAGGCCTTTCATCAGGTCTTCTGTGGAAATCGCTTTGTTGCCCTCGATTTCGATACTGGCGACCGATGGACGCTCAACCACAGTGATGACCAGAACGTTGCCTTCGCGGCCCAGCTGGATATCTTGAAAGAAACCGGTTTTGAACAACGCACGAGTGGATTCCACCAGGCGACGATCATCCGCCTGCTCGCCGACGTTCAACGGCAAGGCACCAAAGACGCTACCCGCGGAGACCCGCTGGAGGCCATTGACGCGAATATCAGAGATAGTGAAGGACTCGGCGTGAACTTCGGCGATCATCAATACGGTGAGAACCGCAGTTAGCAGCAGACGTTTCATGAAGTCCTTTCTTATTCCAACTGGCAATAAACAAACTGCCGCAAAATGCGGCAGATTCGCAATTCAGCGAAGCGTTACAGTCGACCCAGATCGTTGACCAGAGCAAGCAACATCACCCCGACCACCAAACTGATACCGATCTGTATCCCCCAACCTTGCACCCGATCCGACAAGGGGCGACCACGCACCCACTCGATCAGATAAAACAACAAATGCCCCCCATCCAGTACAGGAATGGGCAGCAAATTCAGAACGCCCAGGCTAATACTCAGATAAGCAAGGAAATTCAGGAAATCAGCGACGCCCGACTGGGCAGAAGCGCCCGCCACTTTAGCAATGGTTATCGGTCCACTCAAGTTTTTTACCGAGAGCTCGCCGAACAGCATTTTCTTCAGTGAATCGAGGGTCAGAATGCTCATGGTCCAAGTGCGACGGGCACCCTCGCCAATCGCGGCCAGCGGACCATAACTGACTTCGCGGATCATTTCCGGCGGCCAGTCGATGGCTTTGACGCCAGCGCCCAGATAACCGCTTGGCGACTTGCTCTCACCGCGCGCCGCCAGGGTCACAGGCACGTCGATTTGAGCACTGTCGCGCTCGATACGCAGCATGATTTTGGTATCAGGACGCGTACGAACGGTATCGACCACTTGCTGCCAGTCACTCAGCGGCTGACCATCCAGCGCCAGCAAGCGATCGCCGGTTTTCAGCCCGGCTGCCTGGGCCGGGCCTTTCGGGTCGAGCTCGGCAAGCACCGGCGGCAAGGCCGGACGCCACGGACGAATACCCAGCGAGCGAATCGGATCCGGCTCGTCGGCACCTTTGAGCCAGTTATCCAGTGCCAGCGTGCGCGGCGACTCAGCGCTCGAGCCCTGGTCGCGCACCACCAATTGAATGGCGCCGCTTTCACCAAGACGACGAACCAGCTGCAAATTGACTGCAGCCCAGCCCGACGTGGGTTCACCATCGATCGAAACAATCTCCTGACCAGCATTCAGACCAGCCTTTGCAGCAATGCTGCCAGACTCGACCGCGCCGATGACCGGGCGCACCTGCTCGCTGCCGAGCATCGCCAACACCCAGAAGAACACCAGCGCCAACAGGAAGTTGGCAATCGGGCCGGCAGCGACAATAGCGATACGCTGGCGCACCGACTTGCGGTTGAACGACTGATCCAGCTGATCGACCGGCACTTCGCCTTCGCGCTCGTCGAGCATCTTGACGTAGCCGCCCAGCGGAATCGCGGCGACTACGAACTCGGTGCCTTGCCTGTCATGCCAGCGCAGCAGCGGCATGCCGAAGCCTACGGAAAAACGCAGAACCTTGACGCCACAACGACGCGCGACCCAGAAGTGGCCGAATTCATGGAAGGTGACCAGCACACCCAAAGCGATCAGGGTGCCGGCAATCATATAGAGCGCGCTCATCTACTTTCTCCGCAATCCTGTTCAGTGTCGCGTGTCGCCATTGTGTTGCAAAACTATCGGCCGTGCCGACTCAACCATTGCTCGGCCAGCATTCGTGCTTTCGCGTCCGCCGTAAACACGGCGTCGAGATCGTTCAGCGCGACCACCGGCTCCAGATTCAGGACTTCCTCGATGATACTCGCGATTTCCAGGTAGCGAACCCGTCCGTCGAGAAAGGCTGCCACGGCCACTTCATTGGCCGCGTTGAGCATCGCCGGCGCGCTGTCACCGGCTTCCGCCGCCTGCCGGGCCAAACGCAGGCAGGGGAAGCGACTTTCATCGGGCGCCTCGAAATCCAGTCGCGCAATGGCAAACAGATCCAGTGGCGGTACGCCGGAATCGATGCGCTCCGGCCAGGCCAGGGCGTTGGCGATCGGCGTGCGCATGTCCGGGTTACCCAACTGCGCCAGCACCGAGCCATCGACGTAATCGACCAGAGAGTGGATCACACTCTGCGGATGAATCACCACTTCGACCTGAGCCGGTTTGGCATCGAACAACCAGCAGGCCTCGATCAGCTCCAGCCCCTTGTTCATCATGCTCGCCGAATCCACGGAGATCTTGCGCCCCATGGACCAGTTCGGATGCGCGCACGCCTGTTCCGGCGAAACATGCGCCAGTTCGGCCAGCGGCGTCTGCCGGAATGGGCCGCCAGAGGCTGTCAGCAAAATCCGCCGCACACCCACCGAGCTCAAGCCGCGCGCGAAGTCTGCGGGCATGCATTGAAAAATAGCGTTGTGCTCACTGTCGATCGGCAGCAGCACCGAGCCGCTTTTGCGCACGGCCTGCATGAACAGAGCGCCGGACATCACCAGCGCTTCCTTGTTCGCCAGCAGTATCTTCTTGCCCGCCTCGACCGCCGCCAGTGTCGGACGCAGCCCGGCCGCACCGACAATGGCCGCCATCACCGCATCGACTTCAGGCGCGGAGGCAACCTGACACAGGCCCTCCTCACCTACCAGCACGCGAGTCGGCAAGCCGGCTGCACGCAGGTCATCCTGCAACCCGCGCGCTGCGGCACCTTCGGGTACCACGGCAAATTGCGGCACATGCCGCACGCACAATGCGAGCAATTCGCTGAGCCGAGAGAAGCCACTCAAGGCGAAAACCTGATAACGCTCAGGATGACGGGCAATCACATCCAGGGTGCTCAGACCGATCGAACCGGTCGCACCCAACACCGTAATCTGCTGGGGACGGCTCACGGTGCGGCCATCCAGAGCAATACAGCGAATACCGGAATGGCGGCGGTCAGACTGTCGATGCGATCCAGCACACCGCCATGGCCGGGTAGCAGGTTACTGCTGTCCTTGATGCCGGATTGGCGCTTGAACATGCTTTCGGTGAGGTCACCGACCACGGAAATGAAGACGATCACAGCAGCGCCGATCAAGCCTTTGAGCAGTTCGGCCACGGTCCAGTCGCGCACCAGGCCGACAATCGCGGTAATCACCAGACTCAGCGCCAGACCGCCGTAGACGCCTTCCCAGCTTTTACCCGGGCTGACTTGCGGCGCGAGCTTGCGCTTGCCGAATTTGCGCCCGGAGAAATAAGCGCCGATGTCCGCGCCCCAGACCAGCACCATCACCGCCATGATCAACCAGTTACCCAGCGGATACTGTTTGATCTGCACCAGGCCCTGCCACGCAGGCAGCAGGATCAGCAGACCAATGAGCAGCTTGGTCGCCGCCGTGGACCAATGCGCGCTGGAGCGTGGATACGTCAGCACCAGATATGTGGCAATCGCCCACCAGATCACCGATGCACCGAGCACCCAGGGAGCAAGCCCCGGCAGCACATACATGACGAACAGCATCAGGGCGACTACAGCAGCAAAACCGACACGGAACGATTGCGCGGTAAAGCCCGCCAGACGCGCCCATTCCCAGGCACCAAGGCTGACTACCAGACCAATGAACAGCGCGAAGCCTGCACCCTTGAGCAAGAAAAACCCGCACAAGGCAATCGGCAGCAGGATCAGTGCGGTGATGATTCGTTGTTTAAGCATTAAACCCGGGCTCCAGCTTCGACCTGTTCGCTCGTTTTACCGAAACGACGCTGGCGTGAAGCGAAATCGGCCAGCGCGGTGCGCATGGCTTCGTGTTTGAAGTCCGGCCAGAACAGGTCGGAGAAGTACAGCTCGGCGTAGGCCAGCTGCCACAGCAGGAAGTTGCTGATGCGATGCTCGCCACCGGTGCGGATGCACAGATCGGGCAACGGCAGATCGCCGGTGGCCAGACAGGTCTGCAGCAGATCCGGGGTTATGTCCTCCGGGCGCAGGTGCCCGGCCTGGACTTCCCGTGCGAGACGTTGCGCGGCCTGGGCGATATCCCACTGGCCGCCATAATTGGCGGCGATCTGCAGGACAAAGCGGTTGGCGCCGACAGTCATGGCTTCGGCTTCGCGCATCGCCGCCTGAAGCTCAGGATGGAAGCGCGAGCGATCGCCAATGATGCGCAGGCTGATGTTGTTGTCGTTGAGACGCTTGGCCTCACGACGCAGCGCCTTGAAGAACAGATCCATCAAGGCACTGACCTCATCGGCGGGGCGCTGCCAGTTTTCACTGGAGAAGGCGAACAGGGTCAGGACTTCGACCTTGGCCTCAGCGCACACCTCGATCACCGCCCGCACAGCATCCACGCCCGCTTTATGCCCGGCGACACCCGGCATGAAGCGTTTTTTCGCCCAGCGATTATTGCCATCCATGATGATCGCGACATGGCGCGGCACCGCGGACGGCGCAGTCTGCTTGGTCTTGTCCATTTAAAGCTCGACCCTTATACGGCCATCAGGTCTTTTTCTTTTTGCGCCAGGTTCGCGTCGATTTGAGCCACGTACTTCTTGGTCAGATCGTCGATTTCGCCAGTAGCGCGACGCTCTTCGTCTTCGCTGATTTCTTTCTCTTTAACCAGATCCTTCAGCGAGCTGTTGGCATCGCGACGAATATTGCGCACGGCAACACGAGCATCTTCAGCCACATCACGCGCCTGTTTGGTGAAGCCGCGACGGGTTTCTTCGGTCAGGGCCGGCATGCTGATCAGCAACAGTTCACCCAGGTTGGTCGGGTTCAAGTTCAGACCTGCACTGCCGATCGCTTTGTCGACAGCACCGAGCATGTTGCGCTCGAACGCGACAACCTGCAGGGTGCGGGCGTCTTTGACGGTGATGTTGGCGACTTGCTTGATCGGAGTGTCAGCGCCGTAATACGGCACCATCACGCCTTCCAGGATGCTTGGGTGCGCTTGGCCGGTGCGAATACGGCCGAAGTTGTGAGTCAGGGACTCAACCGACTTCTGCATGCGCTGCTCAGCGTCTTTCTTGATTTCGTTGATCATTGTTGAACTTCCTCGATCAGGGTTCCTTCAGCGCCGCCGTGCACAATGTTCAGCAGGGCGCCGGGCTTGTTCATGTTGAATACGCGCAGCGGCATCTTGTGATCGCGGCACAGGCAGATAGCAGTCAGATCCATTACACCCAGCTTGCGATCCAGTACTTCATCATAAGTCAGATGATCGAACTTCTCGGCATGCGGGTCTTTGAACGGGTCTGCGGTGTAGACGCCATCAACCTTGGTGGCCTTGAGCACAACGTCGGCGTCGATTTCGATTGCACGCAGGCAGGCTGCCGAATCCGTGGTGAAGAACGGATTGCCGGTACCGGCGGCGAAGATCACGACGTCTTTGGAGTTCAGGTGGCGCATGGCTTTGCGGCGATCGTAGTGATCGGTCACACCAACCATGGAAATGGCCGACATGACGATGGCCGAGATATTGGCACGTTCCAGCGCATCGCGCATGGCCAGAGCGTTCATCACAGTGGCCAGCATGCCCATGTGGTCGCCCGTGACCCGATCCATACCGGCTTTGCTCAGGGCCTCGCCACGGAACAGGTTGCCACCGCCGATCACCAGACCGACCTGGACGCCGATACCCACGAGTTGGCCGACTTCCAGCGCCATGCGGTCCAGCACTTTAGGATCGATCCCGAACTCTTCCGAGCCCATCAGGGCCTCGCCGCTAAGCTTGAGTAGAATGCGTTTATAGCGAGCCTGATAACCACTGCCCTGCTGAGCCATTGCGAATCTCTCCTGCGGCGTATTTAAAATTCTTTGCGAGCTGTTTACAGCTGGCGTTCACTCTAGCTTGGCGCTGCTGCAGCGCCATCGGAACATGGCTTTGTAAGTCAGTTCCGGGTGGAAACCAAATAAAAATTGGTAACCCATCTGAAAAGAGGCTGCGCGCGTAAGCGGGCAGCCTCTTTCGGGCGACAGTTGAAAAACCGTCTTATTGCTTGGCGGCAGCCAGCTGGGCAGCAACTTCTTCCGCGAAGTTGTCGACCGGCTTCTCGATGCCTTCGCCTACTTTGAAGTAAGTGAAGGAAACGATTTCAGCACCGGCTTTCTTGGCCAGCTCGCCAACCTTGACTTCAGGGTTCTTGACGAAGGCCTGCTCGACCAGGCTTGCTTCTGCCAGGAACTTGCTGATACGGCCCTTGACCATGTTCTCAACAATGTTTTCCGGCTTGCCTTTGATCTTCTCTTCGTTCAGCTGCAGGAACACAGCTTTCTCACGCTCGATCGCTTCGTCGGAGACTTGCGAAGGCAGCAGGAACTCAGGGTTGCTTGCAGCAACGTGCATAGCGATGTCTTTGGCCAGCTCGACGTCACCGCCTTTCAGGACAACAGCAACACCGATCTTGTTACCGTGCAGGTAGGTGCCGACAACGTCACCCTCTACGCGAACCAGACGACGGATGTTGACGTTCTCGCCGACTTTGGCAACCAGAGCTTCACGAGCCGATTCCTGAGCGGCGATCAGCGGAGCTGCGTCGGTCAGTTTTTCGTCGAAAGCTTTTTCTACGCTGGCAGCAACGAAGTTCTTGAAGTCGTCTTGCAGGGCCAGGAAGTCGGTCTGCGAGTTGACTTCCAGCAGCACGGCTGCCTTGTCATTCGATTTGATGGCGATTGCGCCTTCAGCGGCAACGTTGCCGGCTTTTTTCGCAGCCTTGATCGCGCCCGAAGCACGCATGTCATCAATGGCTTTTTCGATGTCGCCGTCAGCCTTTTCCAGGGCTTTCTTGCAATCCATCATGCCTTCGCCGGTACGCTCGCGCAGTTCTTTGACCAACGCTGCAGTAATTGCTGCCATTTTCAAATTCCTCTTGGATAGGTTTTCAACCATTCCACCCGATTGAACGGGCGCTCAATTCTTCCCGAACCACCCATGTTGGCTGCCGCACATTACAAATACGGACGTGGGCGCCGACAAATGGTTTTCGAGGTGGCAAAAAGGGGGCCAAGCCCCCTTTTTGCTTACTGAGTCAACGCCAGGGGCGTCGATTACTCAGCTGCAGCCTGAGTTTCTTCAGCTGCGAATTCAACAGTACCGCCAGCAACATTGTTGCGACCACGGATCACTGCGTCAGCCATCGAACCCATGTACAGCTGGATAGCGCGGATTGCGTCATCGTTGCCTGGGATGATGTAGTCAACGCCTTCCGGGCTGCTGTTGGTATCGACAACGCCGATGACCGGGATGCCCAGCTTGTTGGCTTCGGTGATCGCGATGCGCTCGTGGTCAACGTCGATCACGAACAGTGCGTCTGGCAGACCGCCCATGTCCTTGATGCCGCCCAGCGAACGATCCAGCTTCTCAAGATCACGGGAGCGCATCAGCGCTTCTTTCTTGGTCAGCTTGGCGAAAGTACCGTCTTCGGCTTGGACTTCAAGGTCACGCAGACGCTTGATGGAAGCACGAATGGTCTTGAAGTTGGTCAGCATGCCGCCCAACCAGCGGTGATCGACGTACGGCGAACCGCAACGTGCTGCTTCTTCAGCAACGATCTTGCCAGCGGAACGCTTGGTGCCGACGAACAGAATCTTGTTTTTGCCCTGGGCCAGACGCTCTACGAAAGTCAGAGCTTCGTTGAACATTGGCAGGGTTTTTTCAAGGTTGATGATGTGAATCTTGTTACGCGCGCCGAAAATGTACTTGCCCATTTTCGGATTCCAGTAACGGGTTTGGTGACCGAAGTGCACACCGGCCTTCAGCATATCGCGCATGTTGACTTGGGACATGATAGTTCCTTGATAAGTCGGGTTTGGCCTCCACGTATCCCAATGACCAACCAGAGGCATAAAGCCCAAGGCACCCAGGTCATCGTGTCGACACGTGTGTGGATTTAAGCTTTTCGGGGCATCCCCGGAAAGCGGCGCATTTTATACCACAGGGTGCGCAGAAACGGAACCCGGAATCTGTATTCGCACCCGCGACATGGGCGCGGCCCCCTTGGAATCGGCCTGACGGACTCCATTGTATAGAGAGAAGCCAGACATGCAGGCGCGGATTTGCGCCTCCCGTCTGTTAGAATCGCGTTTTTCAGGGTCGCAAATATACACCTGCCACCCGTTTCGTATCCGTAAGCGCCGCCGAGCGCAGAGAGAGCCTGTATGACCGTCAACCTCAAAACCCCCGAGGACATCGCTGGCATGCGTGTCGCCGGCAAACTGGCCGCCGATGTGCTGGAAATGATTGCCGAACATGTCAAACCGGGCGTGACCACCGATCAGCTCAATCAGATCTGCCACGATTACATCGTCAATGTGCAGCAAGCCATCCCTGCCCCGCTCAACTACAAGGGTTACCCGAAGTCGATTTGCACGTCGATCAACCATGTGGTCTGTCACGGCATCCCGAATGACAAGCCGCTGAAAAACGGCGACACCCTGAACATCGACGTTACCGTGATCAAAGACGGCTACCACGGCGACACCAGCCGCATGTTCCACGTCGGCGAAGTGCCAGTCTGGGCCGAGCGCCTGTCGCAAGTCACCCAGGAATGCATGTACAAGGCCATCGAGATCGTCAAACCCGGCTGCCGCCTCGGTGACATCGGTGAAGTGATCCAGAAGCATGCAGAAAAGAATGGTTTTTCGGTGGTGCGCGAGTTCTGTGGCCACGGTATCGGCAAGGTCTTCCACGAAGAACCGCAGATCCTGCACTACGGTCGCGCCGGCACCGGCATGGAACTGAAGGCCGGCATGACCTTCACCATCGAGCCGATGATCAACCAGGGCAAGGCCGACACCAAGGTACTGGGCGACGGCTGGACTGCAATCACCAAGGACCGCAAGCTCTCGGCCCAGTGGGAACATACCCTGCTGGTCACCGATACCGGCTACGAGATCTTCACTTTGCGCAGCGATGACACCATCCCGCGCGTCTCGGCCTGATTCACAAAACGCTCCCAGCCTATAGAAGGAAAGCCAATCGATGCCGCAGGTGGATCCCGAACTCTTCGACCGCGGCCAGTTCCAGGCTGAACTGGCCCTCAAAGCGAGTCCCATCGCGGCGTTCAAGAAGGCGATCCGCCAGGCCCGCGAGGTCCTCGATACGCGTTTTCGCAATGGCCGCGACATCCGCCGCCTGATCGAGGACCGCGCCTGGTTTGTCGACAACATCCTGCAAAAGGCCTGGGAGCATTTCAACTGGAGCGAAGACGCCGACATCGCCCTGGTGGCAGTAGGCGGCTATGGGCGCGGCGAGCTGCATCCCTACTCCGACATTGATCTGCTGATACTGCTCGACAGCGCTGACCACGAAGTTTTCCGCGATTCCATCGAGCGTTTTCTTACGCTGCTGTGGGACATCGGCCTGGAAGTCGGTCAGAGCGTACGCTCGGTCGACGAATGTGCCGAAGAGGCCCGCGCCGACCTGACCGTTGTCACCAACCTGATGGAAAGTCGCACCATCTGCGGCCCCGAGCGTCTGCGCCAGCGCATGATCGAGGTGACCAGTACCGCGCACATGTGGCCGGCCAAGGAATTCTTCCTGGCCAAACGTGCCGAGCAAAAGGCCCGTCACCACAAATACAACGACACCGAATACAACCTCGAACCGAACGTCAAAGGTTCGCCCGGTGGCCTGCGCGATATTCAGACAATTCTGTGGGTGGCCCGCCGTCAGTACGGCACTTTGAACCTGCGCGCCCTCGCTGGCGAAGGCTTTCTGGTCGAGAGCGAAAACGCCCTGCTCGCTTCCTCCCAGGAATTCCTCTGGAAGGTGCGTTATGCCTTGCACATGCTCGCCGGGCGCTCGGAAGACCGTTTGCTGTTCGATCACCAGCGCACCATTGCCGGCCTGCTCGGTTTCGAAGGTGACGACGCCAAACAGGCCGTCGAAAACTTCATGCAGCAGTACTTCCGCACGGTGATGAGCATCGCCCAACTCAGCGACCTGATCATTCAGCATTTCGAGGAAGTCATCCTCGCCCCGGAAGATGAAGCACCGCCGCAACCGATCAACTCACGCTTCCAGCTGCACGACGGCTACATCGAAGCGCGTAACGACAACGTGTTCCGCCGCACGCCGTTCGCCATGCTGGAGATTTTCGTGCTGATGGCCCAGCAGCCGGAAATCAAAGGCGTGCGCGCCGACACCATTCGTCTGCTGCGTGAACATCGTCACCTGATCGACGACAACTTCCGCAACGATATCCGCAACACCAGCCTGTTCATCGAGCTGTTCAAGTGCAAGATCGGCATCCACCGCAATCTGCGGCGGATGAACCGTTACGGCATTCTCGGCCGTTATCTGCCGGAATTCGGCTTTATCGTCGGGCAGATGCAGCATGACCTGTTCCACATCTATACGGTCGATGCGCACACGCTGAATCTGATCAAGCACCTGCGCAAACTTCAGTACACCCAGGTCTCGGAGAAATTTCCGCTGGCTGCCAAACTCATGGCCAAGTTGCCCAAGCCCGAACTGATCTACATGGCCGGCCTGTACCACGACATCGGCAAGGGTCGGCATGGCGATCACTCGGAGATCGGCGCGGTCGATGCCGAAGCGTTCTGCCAGCGCCACCAGTTGCCGGTGTGGGACAGCCGCCTGATCGTCTGGCTGGTGCAGAACCACCTGGTGATGTCGACCACTGCACAGCGCAAGGATCTGTCCGACCCGCAGGTGATCCACGATTTCGCCCAGGCGGTCGGCGACGAAACCCGCCTCGACTACCTCTATGTGCTGACCGTGGCCGACATCAACGCGACCAACCCGACACTGTGGAATTCATGGCGCGCCAGCCTGTTGCGCCAGCTCTACACCGAAACCAAACGAGCCCTGCGCCGGGGTCTGGAAAATCCGGTGGATCGCGAAGAGCAGATCCGTCAGACGCAAAGCGCCGCGCTGGACATTCTGGTGCGTGGCGGCACCGACCCGGATGATGTCGAGCAACTGTGGGCGCAACTGGGCGATGACTATTTCCTGCGTCATACCGCCGGCGACGTCGCCTGGCATAGCGACGCGATCCTGCAGCAACCGGTCGATGGCGGGCCGCTGGTGCTGATCAAGGAAACCACCCAGCGCGAGTTCGAGGGCGGCACGCAAATCTTCATTTATGCCCCGGACCAACATGACTTCTTCGCCGTGACCGTGGCGGCGATGGACCAGCTCAACCTGAACATTCATGACGCCCGGGTGATCACCTCGAGCAGCCAGTTCACCCTCGACACCTACATCGTGCTCGACAACGAAGGCGAATCGATCGGCGACAACCCGGCGCGGATCAAGCAGATCCGTGAAGGCCTCACCGAGGCCCTGCGCAATCCGGACGATTACCCGACGATCATCCAGCGCCGCGTACCGCGCCAGCTCAAGCATTTCGCCTTTGCGCCGCAAGTGACGATCCACAACGACGCCCAGCGTCCGGTGACCGTGCTGGAACTGACGGCCCCCGACCGGCCGGGCCTGCTGGCGCGGGTCGGGGGGATTTTCCTCGAGTTCGACCTGTCGCTGCAGAACGCCAAGATTGCGACCCTGGGCGAGCGCGTGGAAGACGTGTTCTTCATCACCGACGCGCACAACCAGCCGCTGTCCGATCCGCTGCTGTGCAGCCGCTTGCAGGATGCGATCGTCGAACAGCTGAGCGTCAGTCAGGAACCGGACATCAAGCTTTCGCGGATCAGTATTTGAATCAATGAATTTTCCCTGTCGGAGCGACCAGCGCCAATGACAGCCTGACAATGAAACCCTGTGGGAGCGAGCCTGCTCGCGAAGCGGTCATTCAGCACACCAATGTTGGATGGACCACCCTCTTCGCGAGCAGGCTCGCTCCCACAGGGCTCGTTCCAGCCTGATATTGCGCCTGGCCATCCGACATTGACCGAGGCCCCCATGAACAACGCTCTGAACCAGCTCCAGCCTTACCCGTTCGAAAAGCTCCGCGCCCTGCTCGGCAGCGTCACGCCGAACCCGGACAAACGCCCGATCGCCCTGTCGATCGGCGAGCCGAAACACCGTTCGCCGGGTTTTGTCGCCGAAGCCCTGGCCAACAATCTGGATCAGATGGCGGTGTACCCGACCACCCTCGGCATCCCGGCCCTGCGCGAAGCCATCGCCGGCTGGTGCGAGCGACGTTTCGGCGTGCCGAGCGGCTGGATCGATCCGGCGCGCAATGTGCTGCCGGTCAACGGCACACGTGAAGCGCTGTTCGCCTTCACCCAGACCGTGGTCAACCGTGGCGACGATGCGCTGGTGGTCAGCCCCAACCCGTTTTATCAGATCTACGAAGGCGCGGCGTTTCTCGCCGGGGCCAAACCGCACTATCTGCCGTGCCTTGATGAAAATGGCTTCAACCCGGACTTCGATGCCGTTTCGCCAGACATCTGGAAGCGCTGCCAGATACTGTTCCTGTGCTCGCCCGGCAACCCGACCGGCGCACTGATTCCGGTGGAAACCCTGAAGAAGCTGATCGCCCTCGCCGATCAGTACGACTTCGTGATCGCCGCCGACGAGTGCTACAGCGAACTGTACTTCGACGAGCAAACCCCGCCGCCGGGCTTGCTCAGCGCCTGTGTCGAACTGGGCCGCAAGGATTTCAAGCGCTGCGTGGTGTTTCACAGCCTGTCCAAGCGCTCCAACCTGCCGGGCCTGCGTTCAGGCTTCGTTGCCGGCGATGCCGACATCCTCAAAGGCTTCCTGCTCTATCGCACCTACCACGGTTGCGCGATGCCGGTGCAAACCCAACTGGCCAGCGTCGCTGCATGGAATGACGAAGAGCACGTGCGCGCCAACCGCGCGCTGTATCGCGAGAAGTTCGATGCGGTGCTGGAGATCCTCAGCCCGGTGCTGGACGTGCAGCGCCCGGATGGCAGCTTCTATCTGTGGCCGAATGTAAAAGGCGATGACGCGGCGTTCTGCCGGGATCTGTTCGAGCAGGAGCACGTGACCGTGGTGCCGGGCTCGTATCTGTCTCGCGATGTCGATGGCGTCAATCCGGGAGCAGGCCGCGTGCGCATGGCGTTGGTTGCGCCATTGGCCGAATGTGTCGAAGCGGCTGAACGCATTCGCGACTTCATCACCCGACAGCAGTGATCAGCGAACGCTTGCAGCAGCGGCCCTGCTGCAAGCGTTCAAACGGCTATTTGACCTGCCCCAGATTGGCCTCGCTCAAATCCAGCTCCCCGAGCACTTCTCGCAACACGTCATCGCCGATCTGGTGCTGACGGCTCAGGCTGTAAAGCTCAAGACGCTGCGCGCGCAGTGCTTTCAACCGCAAACGCCGTTCAAGCAGATCCATCTGGAACGCCAGCGCCTGGGCTTCGGCGGAATCATTGAAGACGTCGAGTTGATGGCGATATTCGGACATGATCCGTGCCTTGAGCTCCGCTGCCAACGCCGCTTGCGCAGCATCCTGTGGCACAACCTCTTCAGTTTCCAGCGAATGGATCGCCGCCTCGGCAGTCTTGCGCCAGGCATCACGCACTTCCTGACGACGCTTGTCGTCGGGGCTTTTTTCGATACCGCGCAGCAACAACGGCAGTGCAATGCAGGCCGAGACCAGCGACAGCAGGATCACTCCGGCAGCGATGAAGATCAGCAAGTCGCGTTCAGGAAAAGCCTCGGTGCCGATCAGCATCGGCACCGACATCACGCCCGCCAGCGTCACCGCCCCGCGTACGCCGCCCACCGTGAGCAACCAGCAAGAGCGGGCCGTCGGCACCTGCGTCAGCTCACCCTTGCCGCGCAATCGTCGCAACAACACCGACAAACGCCAGATGCTTTGCACCCAGACAAACCGCAGCAGGACCAGCGCAATGAAAATCGCCAGTACATCCAGGCAACGGTAAAACAGGGTAGGCCACAACGTCGGTTCATGGCTGACCACCGCTTTGATGATGTCCGGCAATTGCAGGCCGAGCAGCAAGAAGATCAAGCCGTTGAAAGCAAATTCGAGCAGCGACCAAACGCTGCGGTTGAGCAATCGTGTACTGGTCTGGCGTGGCAACAGATCGAGCCAGCTCTGCATCATCCCCGCCGCCACCGCTGAAAGAATCCCTGAAGCGCCCAAACGTTCCGCCAACACGTAAGCGGCGAACGGCAGCAGCAACATGAACACCACGTGGGTCGCCGGGTCGTCCCAGCCACGCGCGATCATCCACGCCCGCAGGCGACCGACCAGCCAGCTCAGCGCAACGCCAACGGCCAGACCACCGAGCGCCACCGCAACAAAAGTCAGACTGGCATTGGTCAACGAGAACACCCCCGTGACCGCGGCAGCGAGGGCGAACTTGAACGTCACCAGACCCGAGGCGTCGTTCATCAGCGCCTCGCCCTGCAGCATGTGCATCAGCGGCGTCGGCAAGCGGTTCTGCGAAATCGCTGAAACGGCTACGGCGTCGGTCGGCGACAGAACCGCCGCCAGGGCGAAGGCCACGGGCAGCGGAATCGTCGGCAACAGCCAATGAATGAAATAGCCCGCACCGACCACGGTGAACAGAACAAGGCCGACGGCCAGAGTCAGGATCGGTCCGCGCAATTGCCAGAGCGCGCGTTTGGGCATGCGCCAGCCATCGGAAAACAGCAACGGCGGCAGGAACAGAAACAGGAACAGCTCGGGATCGAGGGCGACGTGCAGGCCCAGGTTCGGCCAGGCGAGCACGGCACCGGCGGCGATTTGCACCAGCGGCAATGGCAGCGGGATGACCCGCCCGACCAGGCGCGAGACGCTGACCAGCATCAGCAGGATCAGGACGGTGTAAGCAGTTTGCATAAAACGGAAATCTCAGGCGATCGACAGCGTTGAACTGCCATATTAGCGCCTTAGGCTGTGGCTGACCGTTGCACCTATGTCGCACGCCTGGACACCGGGACCGAATGTGGGAGCGAGCTTGCTCGCGAATGCGGAGTGTCATTCAGCATAGAAATTGACTGTCAGGCCCCCTTCGCGAGCAAGCTCGCTCCCACAGGGTTTTTCAGCGTTACGACAACCGTGGCCGACGAAACCGTCCGGTCATGGCATAATCCGTCACCATTTTTTTCCAGCACCTGTAAAGGGGGCGATTCCTTGGCCGTTTCAAGTAAAACGTTGCACCTTTTCGGTATCAAAGCCTGCGACACCATGAAAAAGGCGCGCACCTGGCTCGATGAACACGCTGTCAGCTATGACTTTCACGATTACAAGACCGCCGGCATTGACCGTGAGCACCTGACCCAATGGTGCGACGAGCACGGCTGGCAAACCGTGTTGAACCGCGCCGGCACGACCTTTCGCAAGCTCGACGACGAACGCAAAGCCGATCTCGACCAGTCGAAAGCCATCGAACTGATGCTCGCACAACCCTCGATGATCAAGCGCCCGGTGCTCGATCTCGGTGACCGAACCCTGATTGGCTTCAAGCCAGATATCTACGCGGCCGCTCTGAAGTAAGCAGCCCGTCACTCTTCGTAGAGGTATTCACATGTCCAATTCCCTGTTCAGCATCGCCTTTGGTGTCGGCACCCAGAACCGTCAAGGCGCATGGCTGGAAGTGTTCTACGCACAGCCACTGCTCAATCCTTCGGCCGAGCTGGTCGCGGCCGTTGCGCCGATCCTTGGCTACACCGAAGGCAACCAGGCCATCACCTTCACCACCGCGCAGGCAGCGCAACTGGCTGAAGCGGTGAAAGGCATCGACGCCGTGCAAGGCAAGTTGCTGACCCGTCTGGCTGAAAGCCACAAGCCGCTGGTCGCCACCCTGCTGGCCGAAGACGCGCAATTGACTTCCACGCCTGAGGCCTACCTCAAGCTGCACCTGCTCTCGCACCGTCTGGTCAAGCCCCACGGCGTCAGCCTCGCCGGTATCTTCCCGCTGCTGCCAAACGTGGCATGGACCAGCCAGGGCGCGATCGACCTGAGCGAACTGGCGGAAATGCAACTCGAAGCGCGTCTGCGCGGCGAACTGCTGGAAGTCTTCTCGGTGGACAAGTTCCCGAAAATGACCGACTACGTGGTACCCGCCGGTGTGCGTATCGCTGATGCCGCGCGTCTGCGCCTGGGCGCCTACGTCGGCGAAGGCACCACCGTCATGCACGAAGGTTTCATCAACTTCAACGCCGGCACCGAAGGCCCGGGCATGATCGAAGGCCGCGTTTCCGCTGGCGTATTCGTCGGCAAGGGTTCGGACCTGGGCGGCGGTTGCTCGACCATGGGCACCCTGTCGGGTGGCGGCAACATCGTGATCAAGGTCGGCGAAGGCTGCCTGATCGGCGCCAACGCCGGTATCGGTATTCCGCTGGGCGACCGCAACACTGTCGAGTCGGGCCTGTACGTGACCGCCGGCACCAAGGTTGCGCTGCTGGACGAGCACAACAATCTGGTCAAGGTTGTGAAGGCGCGCGAGCTGGCTGGTCAGACTGACCTGCTGTTCCGTCGTAATTCGGAAACCGGTGCTGTGGAGTGCAAGACCCACAAATCGGCGATCGAACTGAACGAAGCGCTGCACGCTCACAACTAAGCAGCACCACCCAATACCTGTGGGAGCGAGCTTGCTCGCGAAAGCGGTCTGCGATTCGGCAACCATGTTGATTGACAGGTCCCCTTCGCGAGCAAGCTCGCTCCCACAGGGTCAGGCGTATACCCTCCTGGGCCCGCTAACATGATGATCCCCTCCCCCTGGCGCGCCGATTTTCCGGCCATCGCTGCCCTGCAACGGCAAGACCAGACCTATCTGGACAACGCCGCCACGACGCAAAAACCCGAGGCCCTGCTCGACGCATTGACGCATTACTACGCCAACGGCGCGGCCAATGTGCACCGTGCGCAACACCTGCCGGGTGCCCATGCGACGCAAGCGTTCGAAGACAGCCGGCGCAAGGTTGGCCAGTGGCTGAATGCCGGTGACAGCGGGCAGATAATTTTCACGCACGGCGCCACCAGTGCCTTGAATCTGCTGGCTTACGGTCTTGAACATTTGTTCGAGCCGGGCGATGAGATTGTCATCAGCGCTCTCGAACATCACGCCAACCTGCTGCCGTGGCAGCAAATGGCGCAACGCCGCAATCTGAAACTGGTGATTCTGCCGCTGGATATCGATGGTCTGATTGACCTCGCCGCTGCCGTGCATCTGATCGGTCCGCGCACCCGTCTGTTGGCGGTCAGCCAGTTGTCCAATGTGCTTGGCGCCTGGCAGCCACTGACTGCTTTGCTCGGCATGGCCAAGGCGCAGAACGCCCTGACCGTGGTCGATGGCGCGCAAGGTGTGGTGCACGGTCGCCATGACGTGCAGGCGCTGGGTTGCGACTTCTATGTGTTTTCCAGCCACAAGCTTTACGGCCCCGATGGCCTCGGCGTGCTGTTCGGGCGCAACGCTGCGCTGGCACAGTTGCAGCCATGGCAATTCGGCGGCGAGATGGTGCTGGATGCCAACTATCACGATTCGCGCTTCCGCCCCGCACCGTTGGGGTTCGAGGCAGGCACACCGCCGATCGCCAGTGTCATTGGCCTCGGTGCGACCCTGGATTATCTGGCCGGGCTGGATCAGCAAGCCGTGTCGGCACACGAAGCGGCGCTGCACGATTATCTGCTGCGCGGCCTCGCCGCTCGTAATGGCATTCGTCTGCTGGGCAAGCCGCAATTGGCGCTGGCCAGTTTTGTCGTCGAAGGCGTGCACAACGCCGATCTTGCGCACTTGCTGACCGAACAGGGCATCGCCGTGCGCGCCGGGCATCACTGCGCCATGCCGTTGATGAAAGGCTTCGAACTGGCCGGCGCGATTCGCGTGTCGCTGGCGTTGTACAACGATTCGGGAGATCTGGAGCGCTTTTTCGAGGCGCTGGATCAGGCGCTGGAGTTGTTGCGATGAGCTTGCCGGTTGAAGCGGCTGAAGCGCTGCAGACTTTTCAGAATGCGGCTGGCTGGGAACAGCGAGCGCGGTTGCTGATGCAGTTTGGTGATCGCTTACCGGTGTTGGATGACGCTGAAAAGTGCGAGGCCAACCGGGTGCATGGCTGTGAAAGCCAAGTGTGGCTGGTCGGGGATTTGCGCGACGGGCACTGGCAATTCAGGGCGAGCAGCGATGCGCGGATGATTCGCGGATTGGTGGCGGTGTTGCTGCTACGGGTCAACGGGTTGTCGGCGGCTGAGTTGCAGCAGGTGGATCTGCCGCAGTGGTTCGCTCAGCTGGGGCTGTCGCGGCAGTTGTCGCCTTCGCGCAGTAATGGCTTGAATGCCGTGCTCACGCGGATGAACGAACTGGCCACCACCCCGTAGGAGCTGCCGAAGGCTGCGATCTTTTGATTTTGACCTTACAAACAAGATCAAAAGATCGCAGCCTTCGGCAGCTCCTACAGGGGAATGCGTTTCCCTGTAGGAGTGAGCCTGCTCGCGATAGGGCACTCGGCCGCAACATCAAGCCTGAGGTTTAACCCTGTCCGCCGGGCGCCGTACCCCCGCGACAATCTTGTCCACGGCCTTGGTCGCCGCGACCATGCCAAATGTCGCGGTAACCATCATTACCGCGCCAAACCCGCCGGCGCAGTCGAGCTTCACGCCGTCGCCGACAAAGCTCTTCTGCAGACAAATGCTGCCGTCCGGTTTCGGGTAGCGCAGCTGTTCCGTGGAAAACACACACGGCACGCTGTAGTGGCGGGTCACGGTGCGGGAAAAGCCGTAGTCACGGCGCAAGGTAGAGCGCACTTTCGAGGCCAGCGGATCGTTGAAGGTGCGGTTGAGATCGCAGACCTGAATCAGCGTCGGGTCGATCTGCCCGCCCGCGCCGCCGGTGGTGATGATCTGGATCTTGCGGCGTTTGCACCAGGCGATCAGCGCCGCTTTGGCATTGACCGCATCGATGCAGTCGATCACGCAGTCAATGTTCGGCGTGATGTATTCGGCCATGGTGTCGCGGGTGACGAAATCGGCCACGGCGTGCACCGTGCAATCGGGATTGATCCCGCGCAGGCGCTCAGCCATCACCTCGACCTTGGGTTTGCCCACGGTGCTGTCCAAGGCGTGCAACTGGCGGTTGGCATTGCTGACGCAGACGTCGTCGAGGTCGAACAGCGAGATCTCGCCCACCCCGCAACGGGCCATGGCTTCCGCCGCCCAGGAACCGACGCCACCGACGCCGACGATCGCCACATGGGCAGCGCGCAAGCGTTCCAGGCCCTCGATGCCATACAAACGGGCGATGCCTGCAAACCGCGGATCTTCTGTACTCATGACCATTACCCCAAAAACCGGCGCGCATTATAGGGCCACGCAGCGACAAGTTTTAAGCTTCGCGATCAAGTGTAAGAACTTATGTGCTGGCCGGTTGCCCAAAGTCCGGCATTTCTGCGTCTGTTGTACGACTCATGGACTGCCGGTGTAGGATTCGCGCCCTTTGGCGTTTGCCAACCGTTCCTCCGTTCCACAGCCTTTGGAACCCGAAATCGTTATGTCATCGCGTAAATTTGGACTCAACCTGGTAGTGGTGCTGGCCATCGCTGCCCTGTTCACCGGTTTCTGGGCGTTGGTCAATCGCCCGGTCACGGCGCCGAACTGGCCGCAGCAGATCTCCGGCTTCTCGTATTCGCCATTCCAGCAGGGGCAATACCCCCAAAGGGATCAGTACCCGTCGGACGACGAGATGCGCCGTGACCTGGAAATCATGAGCAAGCTGACCGACAACATCCGTATCTATTCGGTCGACGGTTCGCTGGGAGACATCCCGAAACTGGCTGAAGAATTCGGCCTGCGCGTCACCTTGGGTATCTGGATCAGTCCGGATCAGGAACGCAACGAACGAGAAATCGTCAAGGCCATCGAACTGGCCAACACCTCGCGCAGCGTCGTGCGTGTAGTGGTCGGCAACGAGGCGTTGTTTCGCGAAGAGATCACCCCTGAGGCCCTGATCTTTCTACTCGATCGGGTGCGCGCTGCCGTCAAGGTGCCGGTGACCACCTCCGAGCAATGGCACATCTGGGAGAAATACCCGCAACTGGCCAAGCACGTTGATTTGATCGCCGCCCACGTCCTGCCCTACTGGGAATTCATTCCGGTGGACAAGGCCGGCCAGTTCGTCTTCGACCGCGCCCGCGATCTGAAGAAGCTGTTCCCGAAAAAACCGCTGCTGCTGTCCGAAGTCGGCTGGCCGAGCAACGGCCGCATGCGCGGTGGTGCCGATGCATCGCCAGCGGATCAGGCGATTTATCTGCGCACACTGGTCAACAAGCTCAACCGCCAAGGCTTCAACTACTTCGTGATCGAAGCTTTCGACCAGCCGTGGAAGGCCAGTGATGAAGGTTCGGTCGGCGCCTATTGGGGCGTGTTCAACGCCGCGCGCCAGCAGAAATTCAATTTCGAAGGCCCGGTGGTGGCGATTCCGCAATGGCGCGTGCTGGCGATCGGCTCGGTGGTGCTGGCGCTGCTGTCGCTGACCCTGCTGATGATCGACGGCTCGGCCCTGCGCCAGCGCGGTCGCACGTTCCTGACTTTTATCGCATTCCTGTGCGGTTCGGTGCTGGTGTACATCGGTTACGACTACAGCCAGCAATACAGCACGTGGTTCAGCCTCACCGTCGGATTCCTTTTGGCGCTCGGTGCGCTAGGAGTATTCATCGTCCTGCTCACCGAGGCCCATGAACTGGCCGAGGCGGTGTGGATTCACAAGCGCCGGCGCGAATTCCTGCCGGTGCTGGGCGATTCCGACTATCGGCCGAAAGTGTCGATCCATGTGCCCTGCTACAACGAGCCACCGGAGATGGTCAAACAGACCCTCGACGCCTTGGCCAACCTCGATTACCCGGACTTCGAAGTCCTGATCATCGACAACAACACCAAGGACCCGGCGGTGTGGCAACCGGTGCGCGATTACTGCGCCACCCTCGGTCCGCGCTTCAAGTTCTTCCACGTGTCGCCGCTGGCTGGGTTCAAGGGCGGCGCGCTGAATTACCTGATTCCGCATACCGCCAAGGATGCCGAAGTGATCGCGGTGATCGACTCCGATTACTGCGTGCACCCGAACTGGCTCAAACACATGGTGCCGCACTTCGCCGACCCGAAAATCGCCGTGGTGCAGTCGCCGCAGGATTATCGCGACCAGAACGAAAGCACCTTCAAGAAGCTCTGCTACGCCGAATACAAAGGCTTTTTCCACATCGGCATGGTCACCCGCAACGACCGTGACGCGATCATTCAGCACGGCACCATGACCATGACCCGCCGCTCGGTGCTGGAAGAGTTGGGCTGGGCTGACTGGTGCATCTGTGAAGACGCCGAACTGGGTCTGCGCGTGTTCGAGAAAGGCCTGTCGGCGGCGTATTATCACGACAGCTACGGCAAGGGCCTGATGCCGGATACCTTCATCGACTTCAAGAAACAGCGCTTCCGCTGGGCCTACGGCGCGATCCAGATCATCAAGCGTCATACCCGCAGCCTGCTGCGCGGCAAGGACACCGAGCTGACCCGCGGCCAGCGTTATCACTTCCTCGCCGGGTGGCTGCCGTGGGTTGCCGATGGCATGAACATTTTCTTCACCGTCGGCGCGCTGTTGTGGTCGGCGGCGATGATCATCGTGCCGCAACGGGTCGATCCACCGTTGCTGATTTTCGCGATCCCGCCACTGGCGCTGTTCGTGTTCAAGGTCGGCAAGATCATCTTCCTTTACCGCCGCGCGGTGGGGGTGAATCTGAAGGATGCGTTCTGCGCGGCACTGGCCGGTCTGGCGTTGTCGCACACCATCGCCAAAGCGGTGCTGTACGGTTTCTTCACCAGCAGCATTCCGTTTTTCCGCACGCCGAAAAACGCCGACAACCACGGTTTCTGGGTGGCGATCAGCGAGGCGCGCGAGGAGCTGTTCATCATGCTGTTGCTGTGGGGTGCGGCGCTGGGGATCTTCCTGGTCAACGGCATGCCGAGCAATGACATGCGCTTCTGGGTGACCATGCTGCTGGTGCAGTCGCTGCCGTATCTGGCGGCGCTGATCATGGCGTTCCTGTCGTCGTTGCCCAAACCTGTGGCCAAGGCTGAGCCGGCCGCCGCTTGATCGGTTACTGCTTAACGTCAAACGGCGGCCTTCGGGTCGCCGTTTTGCATTAGAATGGTCGCCTTTTTCAATGCCGACACATCCCGTAGGAGCTGCCGAAGGCTGCGATCTTTTGATTTTGCTGTTGATTTCAAAAACAAGATCAAAAGATCGCAGCCTTCGGCAGCTCCTACAGGTTTACCGTGCGCACCCCGGAGTTATTACATGACGGCCCACGCCGACCTATCGCCGACCCTTCAACTGGCCATCGACCTGATCCGCCGTCCCTCCGTGACCCCGGTCGACGCCGACTGCCAGAAGCAGATGATGCAGCGCCTGGGCGATGCCGGTTTCACCCTGGAGCCGATGCGCATCGAAGATGTGGATAACTTCTGGGCCACCCACGGCAACCACGACGGTCCGGTGCTGTGCTTCGCCGGTCACACCGACGTGGTGCCGACCGGTCCGGTCACCGAGTGGCAGATCGATCCGTTCAACGCCGTGATCGATGAACACGGCATGCTCTGCGGCCGGGGCGCGGCGGACATGAAAGGCAGCCTGGCATCAATGACCGTCGCTGCCGAGCGTTTCGTCGCCGATTACCCGAATCACAAAGGCAAGGTCGCCTTCCTGATCACCAGCGACGAAGAAGGCCCGGCGCATCACGGCACCAAAGCTGTGGTGGAGCGTCTGGTCGCGCGCAACGAGCGTCTGGACTGGTGCATCGTTGGCGAGCCGTCGAGTACCACGCTGGTCGGCGATGTGGTGAAAAACGGCCGCCGCGGGTCCCTCGGCGCCAAGCTCACGGTCAAGGGCGTGCAGGGTCACGTGGCCTACCCGCATCTGGCGAAGAACCCGATCCACCTCGCCGCTCCAGCGCTGGCCGAACTGGCCGCCGAGCACTGGGACAATGGTAACGACTTCTTCCCACCGACCAGTTTCCAGGTTTCCAACCTCAATTCCGGTACCGGCGCGACCAACGTGATCCCGGGCGATCTGGTGGCGGTGTTCAACTTCCGCTTTTCCACCGAATCGACCGTCGAAGGCCTGCAGAAGCGCGTTGCCGATATCCTCGACAAGCATGGTCTGGAGTGGCACATCGACTGGGCGTTGTCCGGTCTGCCGTTCCTCACCGAGCCGGGCGCGCTGCTCGATGCGGTGTCGTCGAGCATCAGGGACATCACCGGTCGCGAAACCAAGGCGTCGACCAGCGGCGGCACCTCCGATGGCCGTTTCATCGCGACCATGGGCACGCAAGTGGTTGAACTGGGCCCGGTCAACGCGACCATTCACCAGGTCAACGAGCGCGTGCTGGCAGCCGATCTCGACGTGCTGACCGAGATTTACTACCAGACCCTGATCAAGTTGCTCGCCTGATGCTCGCGTGCCCGATCTGCAGTGAGCCGCTCAACGCGGTGGACAACGGCGTGGTCTGCCCCGCCGGGCATCGTTTCGACCGTGCGCGTCAGGGTTATCTGAACCTGCTGCCAGTGCAACACAAGAACAGCCGTGACCCGGGCGACAATCAGGCAATGGTCGAAGCGCGGCGGGATTTCCTCAACGCCGGACATTACGCGCCAGTGGCCAAACGACTCGCCGAACTGGCAGCCAGTTTTGCCCCGGAGCGCTGGGTCGACATCGGTTGTGGCGAGGGTTATTACACCGCGCAAATTGCCGAGGCTTTGCCGAACGCCGATGGTTATGCGCTGGATATTTCCCGCGAAGCCGTCAAACGCGCCTGCAAGCGCAATCCGGCAATTACCTGGTTGATTGCCAGCATGGCGCGGGTGCCGTTGGCGTCAGGCAGTTGCCAGTTTCTCGCCAGCGTCTTCAGTCCGTTGGACTGGGAGGAAGCCAAGCGTCTGCTCAGCGTCGGCGGTGGCCTGATGAAGGTCGGCCCGACCCGTGGCCATCTGATGGAATTGCGCGAGCGTCTGTACGACGAAGTGCGCGAGTACACAGACGACAAGCATCTGGCGCTGGTGCCCGAAGGCATGGCGCTGGCACATAGCGAGACGCTGGAATTCAAGCTGACCCTGGACAAGCCCGAGGATCGCGCCAACCTGTTGGCGATGACGCCCCACGGCTGGCGTGCCAGTGCCGAGCGTCGCGCGGCAGTGATCGAACAGGCCGAGCCGTTCGAGACCACCGTGTCGATGCGCTACGATTATTTCGTTCTTCAATAACTTTTGGTCTCGGGCACAGGCCCGGGGCCGGCTAAATCCGCGAATGGATTTTTCAGACCCGCAGTGAGGACATCCATGCGCCAACCGGATATCGAGATTTACCTGAAAGACGCTGACGTCGACCACAAGGCCATTTCCGCCTGGCTCGGCGCAGCGCTGGGCCCGTGCAGCGACTGGGTGCAGAAAGGCCAGACGTACAAGTGCAAGGCCGGCAACGTGCCGGTGACCTGGCTGCCGAAAGCCGTGGGCAAGTGGAACAGTCTGTACCTGGAAAGCGACCAGACCCCGTGGGACGACGACATCGCCTGCGCCCGCGCTGCATTCGCCGCGCTGAACGTTGAAGTGCGTTGTGCACCGGGAACCTGGGTTGAAGAAGAAGGTGAAGAAACCGCCGATCGCTGGATTCGTATCAGCGCCGATGGTGAAGAAGAAATCACCTGGAAAACTGCCTGAAAGCAAAAGATCGCAGCCTTCGGCAGCTCCTACAGGGTATTGTGTACACCTGTAGGAGCTGCCGAAGGCTGCGATCTTTTGATCTTCAAGGTTACAGACCTACAACATCCTCAGCCTGCAAGCCCTTCTCGCCAGTGATCACCGCGTACTCGACCTGTTGACCTTCGGTCAGCGAGCGATGCCCGTCGCCGCGAATCGCGCGGTAGTGCACGAACACGTCCACCCCGTCTTCGCGCTGGATAAAGCCGTAGCCTTTGGCGTCGTTGAACCACTTCACGTTGCCGGTTTCGCGTGTTGCCATCTGTTCATACTCCTTTTTTATTATTGAACGGGCTTTTCGCAGGAAAGCCTTCGAGGAACGTCAGCCTGCGTCCGACGTCCATAACAGGGCACCGGCAACAGACCGCCGAGTATATGACAGGTGCAGAAACTCTCAACAGGAGATTACTTCGGCGCTTTTTTGCCGATTTTCAGCGAATCCGTCACACTATCGACCGCCCGAGCGCCTGCCCGGTTTTATCCACTCACGCAGAAGCCGTATGACCCGTTCCCCGTTCCGCCGTCTTGTGTTTGGCACCCTGCGCCGCCTGTTGTATCTCTGGGTTCGCTCCGAGACCATCAATCAGTCGTCGTTCACCCTCAACCTCGACCGCAGTCGTCCGGTGTTCTACGTCCTGCAAAACCCCTCGCTGACCGATCTGGCAGTGGTCGACACCGAGTGCACCAAGGCCGGCCTGCCGCGTCCGGTGCTGTCGGTATCGGTGGGTTCGCTGATCGAGCCGGCGGCGTTTTTCTACCTGACGCCGGACCCGGACTGGCTCGGCCGCCAGGACAAACGCGGTGCGCCGCCGACCCTGACCCGTCTGGTCAGCGCGCTGACGCAGAACGCTGCCGAGGACGCGCAGATCATTCCAGTCAGCGTGTTCTGGGGTCAGTCGCCGGACAGCGAAAACAGTCCGTGGAAACTGTTGTTTGCCGACAGCTGGGCGGTCACCGGGCGCCTGCGCCGGCTGCTGAGCATCATCGTCCTCGGCCGCAAGACTCGCGTGCAGTTTTCCGCGCCAATCCACCTGCGCGAACTGATCGATCACAACAAGGGCCACGAACGCACCGTGCGCATGGCCCAGCGCATCCTGCGCGTGCACTTCCGCAACCTGAAAGCCGCCGTTATCGGCCCGGACATTTCCCACCGGCGCAATCTGGTCAAGGGCCTGCTCAATCAGCCGCTGGTCAAACAGGCGATTCTCGATGAAGCCGAGCGCGAAAATATCTCCGCGGAAAAAGCCAAGGCCCAGGCCCTGCGCTACGGCAACGAAATCGCCTCGGACTACACCTACACCGCGATCCGCTTTCTTGAAGTGGTGCTGAGCTGGTTCTGGAACAAGATCTACGACGGCATCAAGGTCAATCACATCGAAGGCGTGCAGAACGTCGCGCAGGGTCACGAAGTGATCTACGTGCCGTGCCACCGCAGCCACATCGATTACCTGTTGCTTTCCTATCTGCTGTTCCGCAATGGTCTGACCCCGCCGCACATTGCCGCCGGGATCAACCTGAACATGCCGGTGATCGGCAGCCTGCTGCGTCGCGGCGGTGCGTTCTTCATGCGCCGCACGTTCAAGGGTAATCCGCTGTACACCTCGGTGTTCAACGAATACCTGCACACGCTGTTCACCAAAGGTTTTCCGGTGGAGTATTTCGTCGAGGGCGGGCGCTCGCGCACCGGGCGCATGCTGCAACCGAAAACCGGCATGCTCGCGATTACTCTGCGCAGTTTCCTGCGTTCGTCGCGGATGCCGATCGTGTTCGTGCCGGTGTACATCGGATACGAGCGCGTGCTCGAAGGCCGCACCTACCTCGGTGAGCTACGCGGCGCGAGCAAGAAGAAAGAGTCGATCTTCGATATCTTCAAAGTGATCGGCGCGCTCAAGCAGCGCTTCGGCCAAGTCGCGGTGAACTTCGGCGAACCGATCAAACTGGCGGAATTCCTCGATGCCGAGCAGCCGGACTGGCGCCAGCAGGAGCTCGGCCCGCAATTCAAACCGGCGTGGCTCAACGAAACCACCAACCGCCTCGGCGAGAAAGTCGCCCGACACCTGAACGAAGCGGCGGCGATCAACCCGGTCAATCTGGTGGCCCTTGCCTTGCTGTCGACTACGCGTCTGGCCCTGGACGATCGCGCCATGGCGCGGGTGCTGGATCTGTATCTGGCGCTGCTGCGCAAAGTCCCGTATTCGCCGCACACCACCTTGCCGGAAGGCGATGGCCGTGCGCTGATCGAGCATGTGAAAGACATGGATCTGCTCGCCGAGCAGAACGATGCCTTGGGCAAGATTCTGTATCTGGACGAGCAGAACGCGGTCCTGATGACTTACTACCGCAACAACGTCCTGCACATTTTCGCCCTGCCCTCGTTGCTGGCGAGTTTCTTCCAGAGCACCTCGCGCATGAGCCGCGAGCAGATCCTGCGCTACACCCGCGCGCTGTATCCGTACCTGCAATCGGAGCTGTTCATCCGCTGGAGTCTGGACGAACTCGACGCGGTGATCGATCAGTGGCTGGAAGCCTTCGTCGAGCAGGGCCTGCTGCGTTTCGAGAAGGACGTGTACATGCGTCCGGCACCGAGTTCGCGGCATTTCGTGCTGCTGACGCTGCTGTCTAAAAGCATCGCGCAGACCCTGCAGCGCTTCTACATGACCGTATCTTTGCTGCTCAACAGCGGCCAGAACAGCATCAGCGCCGAAGAGCTGGAAGACCTCTGCACAGTGATGGCCCAGCGCCTGTCGATCCTCCATGGCCTGAATGCCCCGGAATTCTTCGACAAGAGTCTGTTCCGCCACTTCATCCAGACCCTGCTCGACCTCGACGTGTTGCGCCGCGACGAAGCCGGCAAGCTCAGCTACCACGAACTGCTCGGCGAGCTGGCCGAAGGCGCGGCCAAACGCGTGTTGCCGGCGGAGATCCGCCTGTCGATCCGCCAGGTCGCGCTGCACCGCAGTGAAGATGCGGCTGATCAGATCACGCCTCAAGCTGAGGTGTGACACACATACCCTGTGGGAGCGAGCTTGCTCGCGAAGGCAGAGTGTCAGTCGACATTTGTTTTGATTGAACCACCGCATTCGCGAGCAAGCTCGCTCCCACAATGGATTGGAAAAAAACATGAAAAAACTACTCACCCTCGCCGCCGCCACCCTGCTCAGCGCCTGCCAATCAACCACCCCCGGCAAGGCCAGCCTCGACGGCGAAGTCTTCTACCTGCAACGCATCGCCCTGCCGCCGAGCGCGACCCTGAGCGTGAGCCTGCAAGATGTGTCGCTGGCCGATGCGCCAGCCGTGGTCCTCGCCCAACAAAAAGGCCCGGTCGAGGGTCAGGTGCCGCTGCCGTTTCATTTGAGCTACGATCCGGCGCAGGTCAAACCCGGCCATCGTTATTCGATCAGCGCACGCATTGAAGTCAACGGCGAGCTGATGTTCATCACCACCGAAAACCACGCCGTGCAACTCGACGGCAACGACCCGCAGCCGCTGAAAATCCGCGTCGACGCCGTTCGTTAATCCACTCGTCAAAGGAAGCCGCCATGCGCCGCCCTACCCTTCGCTTCGCCGCCGTCTGCGCCGGCCTGCTGATCTCTGCCAACGCCCTGGCCCTGTCGCTCAATGACCTGTCGCAGCAAGACGCCAGCGGCGGCCTCAAGGACGCCCTGACCCAAGGCGCGCAGATCGCCGTGAAACAACTCGGCACCCCGGGCGGTTTCAGCAACAACCCCGAAGTGAAAATCGAACTGCCGGGCAAACTCGGCAAAGCTGCGAGCAAAATGAAAGCCTTCGGCATGGGCGCCCAGGTCGAAGAACTGGAAAACGCGATGAACAAAGCCGCCGAATCCGCCGTGACCCAGGCCCAACCGATCCTCGTCGACGCGGTGAAGAAAATGAGCGTGGCCGACGCCAAAGGCATCCTCAGCGGCGGCAACGATTCGGCGACTCAATACCTGAACAAATCCAGCCGCGAACAGATCCGCGCGAAATTCCTGCCCATCGTCAAACAGGCTACCGACAAGGTCGGCGTTGCGCAGAAGTACAACTCGTTTGCTGGCCAGGCAGCGGCATTCGGCGTGGTCGATGCCAAGAGCGCCAATGTTGAAAGCTACGTCACCGAACAGGCACTTAATGGCCTGTTCGAGATGATCGGCAAGCAGGAAGAAACTATTCGTCAGAACCCGGCCGCTGCGGCGACAAGTCTGGCGAAGAAGGTGTTTGGTACGTTGTAAACGGTCATCACGCGGGGCGAAGTGATTCGACCCCGTGTGTTTTTTCTTCTACGGGCCCGCACAAAAAATACACCGCCTCCCGGCCCATCTTTCTTCTGGCGAATATTTGCAACTGCTTCAACCCTTCCAATATCGATTTCGCCTCACTGCCCGTGCAGGAAAAATTTTCCGCGACGTTGCTCGCCGTAAATTCCTTCGCTTCCCCGCTTTTAGCCACCTGATATAGGGCGCGCTGCTGTTGCGTCAGTTGCTCAAATACGCCCGAGCTGATCAGCCAACGGTCAAAATCCTCGGTGTCTGCCACGCTCTTGCGGTAAATATCGGTAAAGCCGACCACGGCTCGCAGAATGACAGAACACTGGAACTCGATGAAATAGGTCAGATCCAGCTCATCCGCCTCGGTGTGCAGATAGGAGCGCCCGTATTTCACCGGTGCATTGCGTAGCAACAGGCTGATCGTAATGTAGCGAAAGCCCGCGAACTCATGCTTGAACATGAACCAGTAAAACAAGGCTCTCGCAACCCGCCCGTTACCGTCGCGAAAGGGATGTTCGTAACCCATGGCGAAATGCAGCGTGATGGCCTTGATCAGTGGATGCAGATAGTTTTTTTCCAGGATCGAGGCATCGGCCTGGTTGATCCAGCCGGACAACCTCGCCAACCGCGTAACCAGACCCGCCGCAGGAGGCGGTCGGTGCACGGTGTTGCCCGAACCATCCTGAACAACCACCTCATCATTGGTTCTGAACAATCCAGGGGAATACTGCTCGTCATCAATCCCCTCCACACCCACTCGATGGATCTCTGCAATCAGCTCAATGCTCAGAGGTTCATAACGCTTTTCCCAAGCGAAATTCATCATTCGATAATTACCCATGACCATGCGCTCATCCGGCGTCCGCGGCTGGCGCTGATGCTTGAGCATGTCCTTGGCAACACGAGTCGTAGTCGCAGCGCCCTCCAACTGGCTACTTGCGATGGCTTCGTCTTCGATCAGGTCATTGAGCAGACAAGAGAAATGCACACGTTCGCCGATCTGACTGGTCATGTAATCCAGCGCGGCCGTACTGGCGTGACGATCCACCACAGCCAAGGTTGTCTGCGCCAACGGCGTTGGCACATATTTGCCCCACTGCACCGGCTCGCCCAACGGCAACAAACGGATGTACTGGGCTGCCCGCGCCTTCTTCACCAACGCCCAACAAAGGTTGGCGTCCAATCCCGCAGGCCAGCGATAGCGCAACGCCTCGAATGGCAGATAGCGCCCCTGATCATCGAGCGGCTTGAGCAGCGCCAGATAATCCGCAAGTCGTTGCTTGTGGGGCGAGCGGGCCAACAGGTCGAAAACAGGATCCGTTCTGCCGCTTAATGTCGGTGGCTTCTTCATGGGACAGCCTCAAGGACTCGGAAAAACAGAACCCTGAGTACAGCATTCGACGGGCAGCGCCTCAAGATCGGAGGTTTCTGAAAAAGCTGTAGGAAGGCAGCGTGAATTGGCGAGTTGAAATGAATTGGCTGTCAGACCGCCTTCGCGAGCAGGCTCGCTCCCACAGAAAAGCAAAATCAAGATCAAAAGATCGCAGCCTTCGGCAGCTCCTACACAGTGAGCGCAAGCTCGAGTACCGCTTTTGATCTTGCCGTGCCGGCCCCATCGGCAGGCTGAGTGGAGGGATTGATCCGGGCGTGGGAGCGCAGCGACCGTTTGGCGCAGCCAAACACAGCGGGAGGAGGTGCAGCGAAGCAAACCGGAGACGCTGCGCCCGGATCGATCCCGGAGCGAAGGAACCCCGAGCCCCAGCGAGGGGCCGAACGCCGGGGCCCAGCGTTTTGGTTACTTTTGGGCGTCTGCAAAAGTGACCCGCTGTAAGAGCGGAACCGCCAGCCGCAACACCCAAAAAAACGGATATTCACTCAGAACACCCAAAGCATGGTCGGCCCTCGGGCCGCCACGCAACCACAACTTAAACGGAGTCTTTGCGAACCCTGAACCAGGCCGCATACAACGCCGGCAAAAACAACAAAGTCAGCGCCGTAGCCACAATCAACCCACCCATGATCGCCACCGCCATCGGCCCGAAAAACACACTGCGCGACAGCGGAATCATCGCCAGTACCGCCGCCAGCGCCGTCAACACAATTGGCCGAAAGCGCCGCACCGTCGCCTCGATAATCGCCTGCCAGGGCCTGAGCCCGGAGGCGATATCCTGCTCGATCTGATCAACCAGAATCACCGAGTTGCGCATGATCATCCCGGACAGCGCGATCGTCCCCAGCATCGCCACAAACCCGAACGGCTGGCGGAACACCATCAGAAACAGCGTCACCCCGATCAAGCCCAATGGCGCCGTAAGGAACACCATCGCCGTGCGCGAGAAACTGCGCAACTGCACCATCAGCAAGGTCAGTACCACGACAATAAACATCGGCACTCCCGCATTCACCGACTTCTGCCCGCGCTCGGAGTCCTCCACCGTGCCGCCGACATCCAGCAGATAACCGTCCGGCAATTCGGCACGAATCGGGTCAAGCGTCGGCATGATCTGTTTGACCAGCGTCGCCGGTTGCTCTTTGCCATAAATGTCCGCCCGTACGGTTACGTTCGGCAGGCGATTGCGGTGCCAGATGATGCCTTCCTCGAAGCCATATTCCAGCGTGGCAATCTGCGACAGCGCCACACTGCGACCGTTATCGGTCGGCACCGCGAGGCTCGGCAATAACGACAACTCAGTGCGCTCATGCACCGTGCCGCGCAGCAGAATCTCGATCAATTCGTTGTCTTCGCGATACTGGCTGACCGTCGAGCCGACCAGCGAACTCTGGAGGAATTTCGCCAGATTGGCCGTACTCACGCCCAACGCCCGAGCGCGATCCTGATCGATGTTCAGGTAAACGACTTTACTCGGCTCTTCCCAGTCCAGATGCACGTTGACCACATGCGGATTTTCGCGAACCTTCGCCGCGACTTTGCGCGCCAGCGCCCGAACCTCTTCGATGTGTTCGCCAGTGACGCGGAACTGCACTGGATAGCCAACCGGCGGACCATTTTCCAAGCGAGTAACCCGCGAACGCAGGGCCGGGAATTGTTCGTTGAGGGTTTCGATCAACCAGCTGCGCAGTGCTTCACGCTCTTCGATGGTTTTCGCCAACACCACAAACTGGGCAAAACTCGCCGCCGGCAGTTGCTGATCCAGGGGCAGGTAGAAACGCGGCGAACCGGTGCCGACGTAGGCCACATAATTCTCGATACCGGCGTGCTCCTTGAGCAGCGCCTCGAGACGTTTGACTTCGCTGGTGGTATTGGCCAGCGAAACACCTTCGGCGAGTTTCAGGTCGACCATCAACTCCAGCCGGTTCGAAGCCGGGAAGAACTGCTGCGGGACGAAACGGAACAGCATCACCGAAGCGATGAACAGGCCGACGGTCAGTACGATCACCGTCTTGCGATGCGCCACGCACCACTCCACCAGACGCCGCACGCGCTGATAAAACGGCGTGGCGTACGGATCCGGCTGACCATCGCCAGTGCCGTGTTTTGCCACGTGAATTTTCGCCAGATCCGGCAGGAGCTTTTCCCCCAGGTACGGCACGAACATCACCGCCGCCACCCATGAAGCGAGCAAGGCAATGGTCACCACCTGGAAAATCGAACGGGTGTATTCGCCGGTGCCGGACTGCGCGGTGGCAATCGGCAGGAAGCCGGCGGCGGTGATCAACGTGCCGGTGAGCATCGGAAACGCCGTACTGGTCCAGGCATAACTCGCCGCGCGAATGCGATCGAAGCCCTGCTCCATTTTGATCGCCATCATTTCCACGGCGATGATCGCGTCGTCCACCAGCAGCCCCAGCGCCAGCACCAGCGCGCCGAGAGATATCTTGTGCAAGCCGATGCCGAGGTAATACATGCAGGCGAAGGTCATCGCCAGCACCAGCGGAATGGTCAGCGCGACGACCATGCCAGTGCGCACGCCGAGAGAGAAGAAGCTCACCAGCAACACGATCGCCAGCGCCTCGACCAACACCTGAACGAACTCGCCAACGCCGGTTTTCACTGCGGCCGGTTGATCGGAGACCTTGCGCAATTGCATACCGGCCGGGAGGTTTTTCTGGATCCGCGAGAACTCGCCTTCCAGCGCTTTGCCCAGCACCAGAATGTCGCCGCCGTCCTTCATCGCCACCGCCAGACCAATCGCATCGTCACCCATGAAACGCATGCGTGGCGCCGGTGGATCGCTGAAACCGCGACGCACATCGGCGATATCGGAGATGCGGAACGTACGATCGGCGACGCGGATCGGAAAGTTCTTTATCTCATCGACTGTCTGAAAATTCCCTGAAACGCGTAGCTGCAAGCGCTCGCTGCCGGTCTCGAAGAACCCCGCCGTGGACACCGCGTTCTGTTCCTCCAGCGCCTGCTGCACCGCCTCCAGCGGCAGGCCCAGCGTGGCGAGTTTGACGTTGGACAGCTCGACCCAGATCTTCTCGTCCTGCAGGCCGAGCAGTTCGACCTTGCCGACGTCCTTGACCCGTTGCAGCTGGATCTGGATGCGGTCGGCGTAATCCTTGAGCACGGCGTAATCGAAACCGTCGCCAGTCAGCGCGTAGATATTGCCGAAGGTAGTGCCGAACTCATCGTTGAAGAACGGCCCTTGAATTCCCGGCGGCAGGGTCTGGCGGATATCGCCGACCTTCTTGCGCAACTGGTACCAGAGGTCGGGAATGTCTTTGGAGTGCATCGAGTCGCGGGCAATGAAGGTGACCTGGGATTCGCCGGGGCGGGAGAACGACATGATGCGTTCGTACTCACCGGTTTCCATCAGCTTCTTTTCGATGCGTTCAGTGACCTGGCGCGAGACTTCCTGCGCGGTCGCGCCGGGCCAGCGGGTCTGGATGACCATCGCCTTGAAAGTGAACGGCGGGTCCTCGCTCTGGCCCAGCTTGGTGTAGGACAACGCGCCGACAACGGCGAGCAAAAGCATCAGGAACAGGACGATCTGGCGATTACGCAACGCCCATTCGGAGAGGTTGAAGCGCATCGGGGCTTACTCCTTGTTCGCCAGATTGACCACACGGTTGGCGCGATCCACCGGCCGCACCTGCTGGCCGTCGAGCAAGACGTGAACGCCGGCAGCCACCACCCAGTCGCTGGCATTCAGGCCTTCGAGCACTGCCACGCTTTTCTCGCCGAACGGGCCGACCCGCACCGGGGTTTTCTTCAACGTGTTGTTGTCGTTGACTACCCATATGTAGGTGGCGCCGTTTTCAGCCGTCAGCGCGGAAAGCGGAATGGAGAGCGAAACACTGTCGGCCGCTTGCACGAACACCCGAGCGCTCTGCCCCAGCTCGGCCGGGACTTTGCCGCTGGTGAACGAGATGCGCGCGGCGAAAGTGCGCGAGCGCGGATCGGCGGCTGGCGACAGCTCGCGGATCTGCCCAGCGAAGCGTTGATTCTGCTGCGCCCACAACTCCACGGAGACCGGCTGACCGACCTTGAAGCGGCCGAAGCTTTGCTCCGGCAGGCTGATCAGGACTTCGCGCTCGCCGTCGGTGGCGAGAGTGAACACGGTTTGCCCGGCGGCGACCACCTGGCCGACTTCTACCGAACGCTTGGCCACCACGCCATCCTGTGGCGCACGCAGCACCGCGTAACTGGCCTGGTTGGTCGAAACGTTGAATTCAGCTTTGATTTGTTTAAGGCGGGCTTCGCCGGAGCGGTATAGATTTTCCGCGTTGTCGTAGGCCGAGCGGCTGACCATCTGCCGCTCCATCAGGGTTTTGTAGCGATCGCGCTCGGCGCGCACCAGGTTCAGATTGGCCTCGGCGGCGGCGACCTGAGCGCGGGTGGCCTCCAGTTGCAGGCGCACATCTTGCGGATCGAGTTCGGCCAAGGGCTGATCGGCCTTGACGCGCTGACCTTCGTCGACCAGTCGTCGGCTGACTTTGCCCCCGATGCGAAACGCCAGATCAGGCTCATAACGCGCGCGAACCTCGCCCGGATAACTTTCCATCGCCTGCGCCGAAGGCTCGGGTTGCACCACCATGGCCGGTCGCACGGTGACTTTCGTCACCTCTTCCTGACCGCACGCCGATAACAGGAACGCCAGACTGGCTGGCAATGCAAAGGACAACGCATGGCGGAACATGGTGACGGACCTTTCGCGAATGAGGCTTGGAATATTTATACTGGCGGGTATGGTATTAATAGCAAACTCACCAGTCCAGTATTAAAAGCGAAGAATGTCGAACAATCTTTCAGCTCCAAACGGCCCGGGCCGCCCCAAGGATCCGGCAAAGCGCCAGGCGATCCTCGACGCGGCGAAAACCCTGTTTCTCTGCCATGGCTACGCCAACACCAGCATGGACGCGGTGGCCAGCGAGGCCGGCGTGTCAAAGCTGACGGTCTACAGCCATTTCAACGACAAGGAGACGCTGTTTTCCGCCGCCGTCGTCGCGAAATGCGAGGAGCAACTGCCGCCGCTGTTCTTCGAATTGCCGGAAAATACTCCGGTGGAAAACGTCTTGCTGAATATTGCCCGGGGCTTCCATCAACTGATCAACAGCGACGAATCAGTGAACCTGCACCGCCTGATCATGGCGCTGGGCAGTCAGGACCCGAAGCTGTCGCTGATCTTCTTCGAGGCCGGCCCGGAGCGGGTGGTCAATGGAATGGAAGGTTTGCTGGCGAAGATCCATGCGACCGGCGCGCTGAGCATCGACCAGCCACGCAATGCCGCCGAGCACTTCTTCTGCCTGATCAAAGGCGCGGGGAATTTTCGTTTGCTGTATGGCTGTGGCGAGCCGCTGACGGGTGAGGCGGCGGAACGGCATGTGCGGGAGGTGGTGGGGTTGTTCATGAGGGCGTACAAACCCTGACAGTTTTGCGGTGCTTGTGCAGACCGCTTCGCGAGCAGGCTCGCTCCCACATTGGAATGCATTTCAACTGTGGGAGCGAGCCTGCTCGCGAATGGGGCCACACGGTCTCAGGGTTTGAGCGCTTTCTTCGGATAAATGTCATACCGGCTCGATTTGCCATCCAGCGCATGGCTCGGTTTCGGCCCTTCGATGCACGGTGCCTTGCGCGGGCGCTTGACGACGACCCGGTGCGTGGCCAGGGCCAGCGCCGCTTCAAGCAAGGCCGGTGCATCCGGGTCATCGCCTACCAGCGGTCGGAACAGGCGCATCTCTTTCTTCACCAATGCGGTTTTCTCACGATGCGGAAACATCGGATCGAGATAGATCACCTGTGGCGGCTCGCCTTCCCAATGACGCATGACCTCAATGGAATTGCCTTTGAGCAATTTCATCCGCGCCACGATCGGCGCCACGTCGAAATCTTCCGCCGCCCGCGCCAGGCCATCCTCAAGCAATGCGCCGATCAACGGCTGGCGCTCGATCAGGCTCATTTCACAACCGAGACTGGCCAGCACAAACGCATCCTTGCCCAACCCCGCCGTGGCGTCGAGCACGCGCGGGCGCACGCCTTGGGCGATGCCGACCGCTTTGGCGATCATCTGCCCGCTGCCGCCGCCATACAAACGCCGATGCGCCGCACCGCCCTCGACGAAGTCGACCCGCACCGGGCCCGGGGCGTCCGGGCCAAGCTGCTGCAACTGCAAACCCTGCTCGCCCACCTGCAAGGCGAACTCGCCGTCCGCCTCGCCGAGCGGCAGGCCGAGACGTTCGGCCCAGTGCTCGGCTTGCGCTTGAAACGTCGGCGCGAGGGCCTGAACGTGAATGCGGCAGGCCGCGGGTGACTCGATCATGAAAAAACGCTCAAAAAAGTTAAGGATCGACAAAAACCGCCGATAAACCATTCAACGCGCATTTTGCCAGAGCTGAGCGTCAACCGAAAAAAATGTCAGGCATTCTTCCCACATCGATTGGCTACGTTTCGCCCCATGGCGACTTCAGCCGTCATAACACTCAAGCACTGAGCGGCGTCAGTCACCTGTGGCAGGATTTCTTTGCCCAGGCCTTGGCCGAACAGACGAGTGAAGTGGTGCCTGCCTGTGGCACGTTTCCACCGGTAGACCTGAACAGCCCGGAAGAACCGACCGTTGGCAGCGAACTGCACGCGCACATCGTCAGCCAGCGCGAGTGCGATGTGGTGGAAACCGAAGTTCGTCCGCCAGAGCCGCTGTTCCTGCCGATCGCCGAATTTGAAATGGAGCTGCTGGACAAGCCGTTCCCGCCGTTCCCGCCTGAAGAAATCAAAGCCCAGCAAGAGCAACAGGACTTCGACAGCAGTTGGGTGCGCCCGATCGTGATCAACAATGGCCAGCCGCTGCCTGAACCAGGCCCCGCTCCACAAAAACGTCCACTGTACCTGCCGATCGCCGAGTTCGACCTGGACTTGCTGCAGAAGCCGTACCCGCCGTTCCCGCCGGAAGAAATCGTCGAGCAACAGAAAGCGCTGGACTTCGATAATGGCTGGGCTCGTCCGATCGTTCTGCAGAACCTGCGTCTCGCCGCCTGATCCTCAGCGACACACGCTCCAGCGCCCGACATCGACATGAAAGTGATTGCGATGGGCAGCGTTGTAATCCGGGCTCAACACCACACTGAATGACTCACAGGCGCCATCGCGCAGCTGACGCAGAAATTGTGCGTCCTGATTCTGTTTTGGCCAGTCCTTGAGCACGCTGATCGTGCGTCCGTCAGCGAGGCGGAAGCCGGCAATGTCCAACGCATCGGCACTGGCATGTCGACTGAGGGCACCGTTCTCACGGTTGTAGACATTGCGACAGGCAAAGCTGCCGAGATGGTCGACCCGCGTGATCTTCTGGCCGTAAACCGATTGCGCCGCCGGTTGCAGGGTGTGGTGTTCGAACATCGCGTAGGCCACCGCCAGTGGGCAACTGGCGATAAAACTGCTGCTCAGCGCCACGTCACCGCCCTGCACACGCAGAGCGCCGATCAGCGGGCACTTGGCACCGGGGCTGTCGGCCTGGCGGCTGACGCGCAGATCCGAGCTGCCCAGTGCCTGTGCGCACAGCTCAGGATCGCTGCGCAGGCGCATGAGTTTGTAACCGGTCAGCCAATTGGGCGCGGCTTTTACGTCCAGCGGTGCCCAAGGGTTCCACTGCGGTGGCACGTCCAGCCAACCGCGCCAGACACTGACCGCCGCACCGCCGATCGCCAGCAACACCCACCAGAACAGCCAGCGCCCCATGCTCAGTCCTTGAAGAACTGATTGGCCTTGGCGTACGGCATCGACTGCGACGTAAAGCCAAAGGTGCCGGACTGCTGGATTTCTTCAGCCGCGCGGAAGAACTCGCCGAACGCCGCCAGCGCCAGCGCCGACCCGGTGCTGATCCGCCGTACGCCCATTTCCTCAAGCTGTTGCACCGTCAGTTTCAAACCACCGGACATCAATACGTTGACCGGTTTCGGCGCCACGGCTCGCACCACCGCCCGCACTTCTTCGGCGGTGCGCAAACCCGGCGCGTAGAGCACGTCGGCACCCGCCTCGGCGAATGCCTGCAAGCGGCGAATGGTGTCATCAAGATCCGGGTTACCGTGCAGGTAGTTTTCCGCGCGAGCGGTGAGGACAAAGGGAAACGGCAGCGTGCGCACCGCCGCGACGGCGGCTTCAATGCGCGCCACGGCGTGTTCGAAGCAATAGATCGGCGCGTCCGGCCGCCCCGTGGCATCTTCGATCGAACCGCCCACCGCGCCCGCCTCGGCTGCGCGTAGAAGACTCTGCGCAGCTTCGACCGGATCATCGGCAAAGCCGTTTTCCAGATCCACCGCCACCGGCAGATCCGTCGCTGCGACGATCGCGCGGACATTGGCCATGGTCTCGTCGAGACTCAACGCGCCATCAGCCTTGCCCTGAGAAAACGCGTAGCCGGCACTGGTGGTGGCCAAGGCCTGATAACCCAGACTGGCGAGCATCTTCGCCGAGCCGGCATCCCACGGATTGGGAATCACAAAGATTCCCTGGCGATCATGCAGGGCCTTGAAGGCCTGGGCTTTACGCAGTTGCGCTTGACTGGCTTGGACGTTCATCGACGGGCTCCGGGGCAGAAAAAAACCCGCCTCAGAGCAAGCCAAGCTGCTCGGCGGCGGGTTCTCTGTATAGCTCAGGCAGCGCGGGCAAGCCAGGCAAACGTTGCATCAGTCGGGCGTGGAAACGCTGCGCCAGTTTCGCTGCCAACAGGTTGTCGGCGGTGTGCAGGAAGATGTAAGGCGTGCGGCCCTCTTCGATCCATTCGGCGATTTTCGCCACCCACGGCACGAGAAACGCCTCGTTGGCCTCAAGCTTCGGATGGCCGATGAAGCGCACCTGAGGAAACTGCGTGAACGCCGCCGGACGGGTCGGCACTCGCGGCTTTTTCGATTGCGCATGGATCACCGAAGACTCGGTCGACAAGCAACTGAACAGTGCGCGCGGGTCGAGACAGATGCGCTCCACGCCTCGATCCAGCAGCAGGCGATTGAGCAGGCGCTCGCTGTCGCCCTTGGCGAAGAACTGCTCATTGCGCACTTCCACTGCGAGCGGGCAATCCAGCGCGTCGATGAACGCCACCAGTTCCGGCAGACGCTGCGGTGTGAAGCTTTTCGACAGTTGCAGCCACAGCGGCGAAACACGCTCACCAAGGGGTTTTAGCAATTGCAGGAAAGTTTCGGCAGCGCTCAGTTGCTCGCGCAGGTCGCCACTGTGGCTGATGTCGCCGGGAAATTTGGCGGTAAAGCGAAAGTGCGCGGGCATGATCTCGGCCCAGCGCTGCACAGTGGCTGGCGACGGACTGGCGTAGAAGGTGGTGTTGCCTTCAACCGCGTTGAACACCTGGCAGTAGAGAGCGAGAAAATCGGAGGTTTTTGCGTCTACCGGATACAGATACTCGCGCCAGGCATTTTCGCTCCAGGACGGGCAGCCGAGGTAGTAAGGCAGATCCATCAGATATACAGATCGAGGCCCAGCACGTCCGCATCCCAATCGACAAAACCGGCGGTGCTCAGGTAGCTGGCCAGGGCCATCGCTACGCTTTTCTTCATTGCGCGGTGGTAGATCATGTCTTGCTGACGGGCAGGCAGGTTGCTCAGACGTTGCGCGGTGGCTTGGGCAGCACGAGCGGCCATTTGCTCTTCGCTCGGAAATTCCAGCTCGCCGTCGATGATGTCGACGGACTCATCCAGCGCCGCATTGCCTTTGCGCGGCTTGCGCTTGATGGGATAGGACTGAGTGGAAACGCCGTCTATACGCATAATGTCATGCTCGGTATCGATGATGGCAATTTAGCGGCACTTGACCGACTTAGCAAACCGCCGAGTGATAACTAGAACACAGAAAGCGCAAAAGGTTTTAAGCGAGGGTGTAGAAACTGACGATTGGCGATATTTGGATGGGACCTCCACCCTGTGGGAGCGAGCTTGCTCGCGAAGGCGTCTGGTCAGTCAATACAAGTGCTGAATGTGCCGGCTACTTCGCGAGCAAGCTCGCTCCCACAGGGTTTGCGCTGATTCAGCGGGCTTTGGGCGTGGCGACTTTATCGCGCAGGTAAACCGGTTGGGCGTCATCCGCCGGGATTGATTCGCCGCGCTCCCAGGCGAAACGCGCCAGCGTCAGCAGGTCCTCGGCGTGGGGCAGCATGCCGGCGTCGGCGCCGCTCAGATTGATCGCGATGCGCTCACCATAACCCCAACCGGTTCCGGCACCGAACCAATCGCCACTGGCATCAGCTGGTAACGCGGCGACTTCCGGCGGCAGCACGGCTTCGGCGCCAACCAGACGCATCTCCCCCGCCGTCTCGCGGTAGCAGCCCCAATACACTTCATCCATCCGCGCATCGATCGCAGCCGCCACCTGGCTGACGCCATGCTCACGCAAGGCACGCTGTGCCAGCACGGCAAGATTGGATACCGGCAAGACCGGACGATCCAGCGCAAAGGCCAAACCCTGCACCACACCAATGGCAATGCGCACACCGGTAAACGCGCCCGGGCCACGGCCGAAAGCAATCGCGTCGACCGCTTGCAGCGTGGTGCCGGCATCGGCGAGCAATTGCTGGATCATCGGCAGCAGCTTCTGCGCGTGCAAACGCGGGATCACCTCGTAATGGCTCGTGACCTTGCCGTCATGCAGCAAGGCAACGGAGCAAGCTTCAGTCGCGGTGTCCAGGGCCAGCAAGGTGCTCATCGATGTTTCCAAAACAGGGGTGGGAAAAAAGTGCGTCAGTATAAACAACTACGGCCCGCAAGCGGGCCGTGGATTGATGCTGCGGTTCAGACTTTTCAGCTCAGCGCGGCCAGCACCTTGGCCGTGATCGCATCGACCGAACCCACGCCTGGAATGTGACTGTACTTCGGCTTGCCACCATTGGCGGCAGACAACTTCTGGTAGAACTCCACCAGCGGCTTGGTCTGCGAATGGTAGACCGACAGGCGATGACGCACGGTTTCCTCGGTGTCGTCCTTGCGCTGCACCAGCTCTTCGCCAGTGATGTCGTCCTTGCCTGCCAGTTTCGGCGGATTGTAGACGATGTGGTAAACGCGGCCGCTGGCTTCGTGAACACGGCGACCGGCGATGCGCTGAACGATTTCTTCGTCTTCAACAGCGATTTCCACCACAGCGTCCAGTTCGACACCGGCAGTGACCAGTGCTTCCGCCTGCGGAATGGTGCGCGGGAAGCCGTCGAACAGGAAACCGTTGGCGCAATCAGGTTGAGCGATGCGGTCCTTGACCAGCGCGATGATCAGGTCATCCGATACCAGGCCGCCGGCATCCATGATGCTCTTGGCTTGCACGCCCAGTGGAGTGCCGGCCTTGACCGCAGCACGCAGCATGTCGCCGGTGGAGATTTGCGGAATGCCGAATTTCTCGGTGATGAACTTTGCCTGAGTACCTTTACCGGCCCCGGGAGCTCCCAGCAGAATGACGCGCATCGATGTGCTCCTCAATTTTTTATATAAAAGCTTTACAAAACAAAGGATTCGCTCGTAACCGGCGGATCCTGAAAATACGGGTCGTGGCCGCACAAACGGCCAAAGGCTGATCAAGATACACAGCAGGCTGCGCCCACACAAGACGCCAAAAGTCGGAGAAACCGACGCCCGCCGTGACCTCGCGACGCGGTAACCCAAGTCGCAACCCCAACATTAACTGTCGCCTCGCGGCACTTTCCCACGGCACAAGTAGCGGCATCCGACCCTCATCGCGAATGCCGCCTGACGTGATCAGCAACCTTAGCCGGTATTGCGCAATCCGGCGGCAATCCCCGCCACAGACACCAGCAGCGCCTGTTCCACCGGGCTGCCCTGCTCGACTTCCTGCTGCCGCGAACGCGCCAACAACTCCGCCTGCAATAGATGCAGCGGGTCGAGGTAGGTGTTGCGCAAGCGGATGAATTCGAGGGTGTCCGGGCTGTGTGCCAGCAGCTGCGACTGCCCGGTCAGGCCGAGCACCACCGAGCAGGCCTGCGACAATAGGTCGCGTAACTGCGCGCCCAACGGCAGCAGATCGGCCTCGACCAGACGCTCGTCGTAGGACTGCGCAATATCCGCATCAGCCTTGGCCAGAACCATTTCCAGCATGTCGATGCGGGTGCGGAAGAACGGCCACTGTTCGCGCATCTGCCCGAGCAATTCGCCCTCGCCGCGCTCCAGGGCCTTGCTCAGCGCTGTCTCCCAACCGAGCCAGGCCGGCAGCATCAGCCGCGTTTGGGTCCAGCCGAAAATCCACGGGATCGCCCGCAGGCTTTCGATTCCGCCGGCACGGCGCTTGGCCGGACGACTGCCCAAAGGCAAACGTCCCAGCTCCTGCTCCGGGGTCGACTGACGGAAATACTCGACGAATTGCGGATTTTCCCGCACTACCTGGCGGTAAGCGCTGACACCGTCAGCCGCCAGTTCGTCCATCAGATGCCGCCATTCAGGCGTCGGCGGCGGCGGTGGCAGCAAGGTCGCTTCGAGCACGGCGGCCAGATACAGATTGAGGTTTTGCTCGGCGATGTCTGGCAGGCCGAATTTGAAACGAATCATTTCGCCCTGCTCGGTAGTACGGAAACGCCCCGCCACCGAACCCGGCGGCTGCGACAGAATCGCCGCGTGCGCCGGGCCGCCGCCACGTCCCACGGTGCCGCCGCGACCATGGAACAACAACAGTTCGACTTGCTGTTCACGGCAGATTTCCACCAGCCGCTCCTGCGCACGATATTGCGCCCAGGCCGCAGCGGTGGTGCCGGCATCCTTGGCCGAGTCGGAATAGCCGATCATCACTTCCTGCGGACCGTGCAGGCGCGCGCGATAGCCCGGCAACAGCAACAGACGCTCCATCACCGGCCCGGCGTTGTCGAGGTCGGCGAGGGTTTCGAACAGCGGCACCACACGCATCGGCCGCAGCACGCCGGATTCCTTGAGCAACAATTGCACCGCGAGGACATCGGAAGCCGCGCCAGCCATGGAGATCACGTAGGAGCCCAGCGACGCAGCGGGCGCGGCGGCGATCTCCTTGCAGGTGTTGAGCACTTCAGCGGTATCCGCCGACGGTTTGAAATGCGCTGGCAGCAACGGACGACGGTTGTTCAGCTCCTCGGTGAGGAAGTTGATGCGCTGTTCTTCGTCCCAGTCCTCATAGCGGCCGAGGCCGAGGTAATCGGTGATTTCCGTCATCGCCGAGCTGTGCCGCGTGGAATCCTGACGCACATCGAGGCGCACCAGGAACAGGCCGAACGTCACCGCTCGACGCAGGCAATCGAGCAACGGCCCGTCGGCGATCACGCCCATGCCGCATTCGTGCAGCGAGTTGAAACACAGCTGCAGTGGTTCGAGCAGATCGTGATTGTCATTCAGCACATCGGCGTTTGCCGGGGTCGGCGCGGTCAACGCGGCGTGTGCCCAGTTGCGCGTGGCACGCAGGCGTTCGCGCAATTGCTTGAGCACCGCGCGATAGGGTTCGGCGCTGTCGCCAGCCTTGGCCTTGAGCGCGTCGCTGGCCTGTTGCATCGACAGCTCGGCAGCAAGATGATCGACATCGCGCAGGTACAAATCAGCGGCCATCCAGCGCGCCAGGAGTAAAACTTCTCGGGTCACTGCCGCGGTGACATTGGGGTTGCCGTCACGGTCGCCGCCCATCCACGAGGCGAAGCGGATCGGCGCGGCTTCCAGTGGCAAGCGCAGGCCCGTCGCGGCGAACAGGGCCTGATCGGCCTTACGCATGTGGTTGGGGATCGCCTGCCACAACGAATGCTCGATCACCGCAAAGCCCCACTTGGCTTCATCGACCGGGGTCGGCCGCGTGCGGCGGATTTCTTCGGTGTGCCAGGCTTCAGCGATCAGCCGTTGCAGTTTGGTCTGGATCTGCTCGCGCTCGGCACTGGTCAGGTCGCGATGATCCTGTGCGGCCAGTTGCGCGGCGATCGCGTCGTACTTCTGGATCAGGGTGCGCCGTGCCACTTCGGTTGGGTGCGCGGTCAGCACCAGTTCGATTTCCAGTCGCGCCAGTTGCCGGGCCAGGGATTCGGCGCTGTGCCCTTCGCTGCGCAAGCGCGCGAGCAATTCCGGCAAAACCCGCGACTCGAACGGCGCCGGTTGCGACTCCTCGCGGCGATGGATCAGTTGATACTGCTCGGCGATGTTGGCCAGGTTGAGAAACTGGTTGAACGCTCGCGCGACCGGGAGCAATTCGTCTTCGCTCAATTGATTGAGGCTGGCGCTCAGTTCGGCGTCCATCGAGCCACGCCGGTCGGCTTTGGCGCCCTTGCGAATCTGCTCGATCTTGTCGAGGAACGCCTCGCCGTACTGGTCTCGAATGGTGTTGCCCAACAGCTCTCCGAGCAGGTGAACGTCTTCGCGCAAGCGTGCATCAATATCGGTCATCAGCAGTTCTCCAGCGGTAATCGGGGACAGCGCAGAAATGAATGCTTTGCCAGAGAGTGCCGCTCTGCGCCGCTTCTTACAAGCAGGCGACGAATCGACTTAAACCTTGCGCGCGAAAGCCAGTCTCAACAGTAAGCCGTACGACGGCCCGCTGCCGGCGCTGCCGGACACTCACCCAGGCCTGCGATCAGCAGGCGCGAAATGAGGTCATCATGAAAATTCGTGAACTCGCCCAGCATTGGGAAGAAAACGCCAAAGGTCGCCTGACCGACACCGGCTACACGATTCACCTGGATGTGGAATCCGCTGCTCGCCTGGCGGCGATTGCCGAGATGTATCCCAAGCGCCATCCCGAAGAACTGCTCGGCGAACTGATCGGCGCTGCGCTTGAGGAGTTCGAAGCGAGCCTGCCGTATGTGAAAGGCTCGACTGTGGTGGCGACGGACGAGGAAGGTGACCCGTTGTATGAGGATGTAGGCCCGACCCCGCGTTTTCTGGCCTTGTCGCGTCGACATCTGCATGACTTGTCCTCGGCTGAGAACAAGCAGAAGCACTGATCCGACACAAATCAGACTGTAGGAGTGAGCCTGCTCGCGAATGCGGATTATCATTCAGCATTTGTGCTGACTGACACATCGCATTCGCGAGCAGGCTCGCTCCCACATGGGCGGTATTCCAGTTCGCAAATTGGTTTATCAACGGACAGATAATACCCGCGCGTACCGCCTCAAACCGCTAAAGTTCCCGTCCCAGAGCCTTGTCCAAACGGTCAATTTAATTTTTGGCGATAGGCCATCTTTTCTGAACTTTTCAAAAATGCCGCCGGTCGGAACAGGTAACCACGCCTGGAACGAGCGTTTCAATTCGCGTCAACAAGCGATGCTTTCGGCTCCTCTGCCAGGATGGATTCAGTTGTATTTTCAGGAGATGCCTAATGGAGTTGAAGACCATGAAAACCCAAACCTCGTTTTCCCACCTGCGCGGTCTGAAACTGGCCGCTCTGGCCATCGGCACCAGCTTCGTGCTGGCCGGTTGCGCGGGTAACCCACCGACCGAGCAGTACGCCGTGACCCAATCGGCCGTCAACAGCGCTGTCAGCGCTGGCGGTACCGAGTTCGCTGCTGTGGAAATGAAGCAGGCTCAGGACAAACTGAAACAAGCTGAAATCGCCATGCACGACAAGAAGTATGACGAGGCCCGTCGCCTGTCCGAACAGGCTGAATGGGATGCTCGCGTCGCTGAACGCAAGGCTCAGGCCGCCAAGGCCGAACAGGCTGTGAAGGATTCCCAGAAAGGTGTTCAGGAACTGCGTCAGGAAAGCCAGCGCACTGTGCAGTAAGCGCGCATCCCGACAGCAAAGCTGAAACTCTTACCGATAGAAAGGACGACAAATTATGCGTAAGCAACTGATGATTCCCGCTCTTCTGGCCGCAAGCGTTGCACTGGCTGCCTGCTCCACCCCGCCTAACCCGAACCTGGAACAGGCGCGCACCAACTACGCCGGCCTGCAGGCCAACCCACAGGCGAGCAAAGTCGCAGCACTGGAAACCAAAGACGCCAGCGATTACCTGGACAAGGCCGACAAGGCCTATCTGGATAAACAAGACGCGGCCAAAGTTGACCAACTTGCTTATCTGACCAACCAGCGCGTGGAAGTGGCCAAGCAGACCATCGCTTTGCGCACCGCTGAAAACAACCTGAAAAACGCCGCTGCACAGCGCGCTCAGGCTCGTCTGGATGCCCGTGACCAGCAGATCAAACAGCTGCAGGACAGCCTCAACGCCAAGCAGACCGATCGCGGTACGCTGGTGACTTTCGGTGACGTGCTGTTCGCCACCAACAAGGCTGACCTGAAGTCCAGCGGCCTGGTGAACATCAACAAACTGGCGCAATTCCTTCAGGAAAACCCGGACCGCAAAGTGATCGTCGAGGGTTACACCGACAGCACCGGCACCGCGAGCTACAACCAGTCGCTGTCCGAGCGCCGCGCGACTTCCGTGCAGATGGCTCTGATCAAGATGGGCGTCGACCCTTCGCGCATCGTCGCTCAGGGTTATGGCAAGGAATACCCGGTAGCGGATAACGGCAGCGTCTCGGGCCGTGCGATGAACCGTCGTGTGGAAGTGACCATTTCCAACGACAACCAGCCGGTCGCACCGCGCTCCTCGGTGAGCTCGAACTAAGCTTCACCCGGTAACGCAAAAGCCCCGCCTGATTGATCAGGCGGGGCTTTTTTGTGGGAGAAGATATCGTAGCCCCTCACCCCAGCCCTCTCCCGAGGGAGAGGGAGCCGAATTGTGCCGTTTTCAAAACTTGTGTTCGACGCAATGGATCAGGTCGGCGTAGCTCAAACAAACACCTCGGTCAGTCCCCTCTCCCTCTGGGAGAGGGTTAGGGTGAGGGCTGAACCTGCAGAATCACTGCTCCAGCTTCTGCGGTGTCTCTTCGCCCATGCACCGCACGGCTTTCTTCTGCGCATTGACCAACACCCCGGTCAGGCCTTTCTGCTCGGTATCGAACAACACCAGCACGCCATCAATACACTGCGCCACTTGCGGCGCGGGGGTCAGCGAGACTTTGTAGTCCTCGCCCGGCACGGTCTTGAGCATGGTGAATTCGCTGAGCAGCAACGCATCCTCCGGCTTGGCGAAGTGCAGATAGCCGTAGTACCACAGCGCTCCGACGGTGCCGAGGATGCTGCAGATACCGGTGATGATCAGCGGGATGGCATTACGTTCTTCACTCATTGCGGACTCTCATCTTCAGAATTCGGGGCTTTCGGATAATTGGGGATTTCGCCGAGGCGGCGCAGGCCGTCGAAGTGCTGGGGATCGTCGAGATAGCGCAGCATGACCTGGCGCCACACCGGGTCGCCGAAGGTTTGCACATGACCACCACGGGTCAGTTGCAACACGCGCGGTGGCGGCGCTGCCTGATACAGACGAATGCCGTTGGCCATCGGCACCAGCGGATCGTCGATGCTGTGGAAGATCAGCTTCGGCACGCCAGTCAGCTGTGCGATCGAGTTGATTGCGCTGTCGCCGTCGGGTACGAGCCACGACAGCGGCACTTGCAACGGCCAGGTCAGCCATGAAGTGCTGAGGGCGAACTGGCCGACACTGCGATAACTGGCCGGCACGCCATCCAGCACCAGGGCCTTGAGCTGTTTTTGTCGCTCAGGATGCTGCGCCAGCCAATGCACCGACATCGCGCCGCCCAGGCTTTGTCCGAGCAGCACCAGCGGTTTGCCTTTGACCTCGGGCGCGTTGTCGAGCCAGGCGAACGCCGCATCGATGTCCTGATAGATCGCCGGCAGGCTCGGCTTGCCCTCGGACAAACCGTAGCCGCGATAGTCGACCAGCAGCACCTGATAGCCGTTCTTCGGCAACCACCAGCTCCCGCCCAGATGCATCGGCAGATTGCCGCCGTTGCCGTGCAGATGCAGGACCGTGCCTTTGACCTCGACGCCAGATCTGGCCGGCAGCCACCAGGCGTTGAGTTTCAGGCCGTCGGCGGTGGTCAGCGTGACAGTACGGTATTCGAGTCTGGCTTTGTCCGGGGTGAAGATCTGGCCCGGTTCGGGGTAGAACAGCAGCGAACTGCAACCGCCGAGGGTCAAGAGCAGGCAAAGGATGCCGAGGATTCTCATCCGGTGAAACCTCGCAAAGAAGAGAGCTGAACACAAATCAAACCTGTGGGAGCGAGCCTGCTCGCGAAAGCGGTTTATCAGCCAACATCAATATTGAAGGTGAGATCGCATTCGCGAGCAGGCTCGCTCTCACAAGGGGTTCGGTGCTGGGTCTAGAGGATATTGGAATAATCCGCCTCAATCCGGTCCAGGCTCAAATGGTTGAGGAAGTTGGAGAAACACATCCACGCCGACAACGCATTCAAGTCACGGAACTGGTCCGGCAAATACTTGGGCGGCACCACCAGGCCTTCGTCCACCAGTTGCCGCAAGGTACGCATGTCTTCCAGTGTGGTCTTGCCACAGAACAACAACGGAATCTGCTCGAGCTTGCCTTTGCGCACGGCCAACTGAATGTAGTTGTAAACCATGATGAAGCCCTTGAGGTAGGACAAGTCTTTGGTGAATGGCAGACCGGTCGGCGTCGAGCCACGGAACACCCGGCTGGCGTTGCCGTAGCTTTCGGCCATCTCGAAACCCTGCTCGCGGAAGAATTGGTAGATCTGCAAGAAGTCCGCGCCCTCCTCGACCATGTGTATCGCACGGGTGCGGTTGGTCAGTTTGCGCAGGCGACTCGGGTAGGAGGCGAAGGTGATGATTTCCATCAGGATCGCCAGACCTTCCTGCGTTACCGTCGACGAGGGCGGGCCTTTCGACAGGAACGTACAGATCGGCTGGTTCAAACCGTTGAGCGTGGTGCCGACATGCACCAGGCCTTCGTGGACTTCCAGTGCGCGCACGTCGCGGTCGTTGAACAGCGCGTCGGTGCGGATCTTGATGTAGTCGGCGCCCGCTGCCGCGTCGGCGACGATGCCGTCGGACTCGAACACGCGAATGGTTTCCTCGGCCTCGCCGAACACCTTGTTGAGTCGGGTTTGCAGCAGGTGCACCGCGTCTTTGGCGGTAAGGATTTTCGGCTCGTCCTTGAGGTCGCCGCGCCCGTCGATGTTGTTCAGGTAGTCGGACATCATCAGGCCGAGGTCGGCCAGGGTCGGGTCACCGGCGTGGAAGGCATCGGACGCCGCGCCGTACAGTTCTTGCGAGATCAGGCCGAAATCCTCGGTGCCGCGCGCTTCGAGCATGCGCACCACCATGCGGTATTCCTTGCACATGCGCCGCATGATCTGCCCGACAGGGTTGAACTGTCCCAGTTGGCGGGTGATATCGCGTTCAATGTTCTGGAATTCCAGCTTGACCTGGCTCGAATCGAATGACAGCGGACGGTTGAGGTAGTAGTCGCGATCCACCGCCGGCATTTCCTTGCCCTTGGCCTTGAGGAAACCCTTGCGCACGTTGTCGTCCCACTTGACCGCATCGAGCACGCGGATCGGCGTCTGCGCCAGCACAATGCGATCGGACAACATGCGTATCGTCTGCTGGTAATCGTCCACCCGAAACTCCTGTAGAAAACGTGACACGTTGAATGACTGGGCGCGGACTCCCTGTAGGAGCTGCCGAAGGCTGCGATCTTTTTACCTTGGTCTTCTCAAAGCAGATCAAAAGATCGCAGCCTTCGGCAGCTCCTACAGTGTGATCGGCGTCAGACGGATGACATTGTGTTAGACCGACGCCAGCACCAGGTGCATATACCGCGTCAGAATCCCGAGCATGTCCTCTTCGGCCAAAGGCTCGGCGTCGTTAAGCAGGCCCTGATATTCCATCCGCCCGATAATCGCCGTCAACACCTTGGCATCCTGCTGCGGTTCGCGCGAGCCCAGTACCTGAAACAACTGGCAAGTGCCCTGCAACAGAATCTGCTGATGCGAGCGCACCAGAATCGCCAGGCGCGGGTTGAGCAGCGCCTCCTGGCGGAAAGCCTGTTCGGCCATCAAATGCTCGCGGCGGTTGATCAATTGCCGGTGCACGTAATCGGCCATCAGCCGCGCAATGTCATCGGCCAGTTGCGAGCGCGACTCCGGGCTGCCGTCGGCGCTGACCACCATTTCGCGCAGCAGACCTTCGTTGTTGATCCACAACTTGGCCATGTACGCCGCGCTGCGCTCCACATATTGGGCGAAGGTATCGGTGAGCAGGTCATCGATATCCTTGAAGTAATACGTGGTCGCCGACAGCGGCACGCCGGCCTCCGCCGCGACCGCACGATGGCGCACGGCACGTACGCCGTCGCGCACGACAATGCGCATCGCGGCGTCGAGAATGTCCTGGCGACGCTGCTCACTGCCCTGTCGGCTGGCCTTGCGGCCCTGGTACTGAACACTTTCAGCGACCGCAGTGGCGATACCCGCTGCACCTTCTTGAGCTATTGCACCCATCACGACAGCACTTCCTCTGCTATTTGCAAATTAACCAATTGATACATTTGTACCAGACAGGCAATAAAAAGCCGCCTGTTTTAGGCGGCTTTTCAACTGAAACGTTTACGCTTGCGGTCGCATGTGCGGGAACAGGATCACATCGCGGATCGACGGCGAGTTGGTCAGCAACATCACCAGACGATCGATGCCGATACCTTCACCGGCGGTTGGCGGCATGCCGTACTCCAGCGCACGGACGAAGTCGGCGTCGTAGTGCATGGCTTCGTCGTCGCCGGCATCCTTGTCGGCCACCTGGGCCATGAAGCGCTCGGCCTGGTCTTCGGCGTCGTTCAACTCGGAGTAGGCGTTGGCGATTTCACGGCCACCGATGAACAGCTCGAAGCGGTCGGTGACGTTCGGGTTGTCGTCGTTGCGACGGGCCAGCGGCGACACTTCGAACGGGTACTGAGTGATGAAGTGCGGCTGTTCCAGTTTGTGCTCGACCAGTTCTTCGAAAATCATCACCTGCAGCTTGCCCAGACCTTCGAAGCCCAGCACCTTGGCGCCGGCCTTCTTGGCGATGGCGCGGGCCTTGTCGATGTCGTTCAGATCATCGGCGGTCAGCTCAGGGTTGTACTTGAGGATCGAGTCGAACACCGACAGACGCACGAACGGTTCGCCGAAGTGGAACACCTTGTCGCCATACGGCACGTCGGTGCTGCCCAGCACCAGCTGCGCCAGCTCGCGGAACAGTTCTTCGGTGAGGTCCATGTTGTCTTCGTAATCGGCGTACGCCTGATAGAACTCCAACATGGTGAACTCAGGGTTGTGACGGGTCGAAACACCTTCGTTACGGAAGTTGCGGTTGATCTCGAAGACTTTCTCGAAACCGCCAACCACCAGACGCTTCAGATACAGCTCAGGGGCGATACGCAGGAACATTGGCAGGTCGAGCGCATTGTGGTGGGTCTCGAACGGCTTGGCCGCGGCGCCGCCGGGAATGGTCTGCAGCATCGGCGTTTCGACTTCGAGGAAGTCGCGCTTCATCAGGAAGCTGCGGATGTGCGCGATCACTTGCGAACGCACGCGGAAGGTCTGGCGCACGTCTTCGTTGACGATCAGGTCGACGTAACGCTGACGGTAGCGCTGTTCGGTGTCGGTCAGGCCGTGGTGCTTGTCCGGCAGCGGACGCAGCGATTTGGTCAGCAGGCGCACGCTGGTCATTTCAACGTAGAGGTCGCCCTTGCCGGAACGCGCCAGGGTGCCTTCGGCAGCAATGATGTCGCCCATGTCCCAGGTTTTCACTGCGGCGAGGGTTTCTTCGGACAGGGTCTTGCGGTTGACGTAGACCTGAATGCGCCCGGTCATGTCCTGGATCACCATGAACGAGCCACGGTTGAGCATGATGCGACCGGCAACCTTGACCGGGATTGCAGCCTCTGCGAGCTCTTCCTTGGTCTTGTCCGCGTACTGTTTCTGCAAGGCATCGCAGTAGTTTTCGCGGCGGAAGTCGTTCGGGAAGGCATTGCCCTTGGCGCGCTCGGCAGCAAGCTTTTCCTTGCGCAGGGCGATCAGGGAGTTTTCTTCCTGTTGCAGGGCTTGCGGGTCGAGTTGTAGGTCGCTCATGTCTTTAAGTATTCCATCAGGTTCGTTGCCCCCGGGCCCTGCGGCCCGGGGATCGCCAGCAGGCTGGCTCCTACAGGGATCGAATCGCTCGATCCTGTGTTGGCGTCTGTTACAGGCCCGATTTCAGGCTGGCTTCCAGGTACTCATCGATGTCGCCATCGAGCACCTTGTCGCAATCGCTGCGTTCGATGTTGGTCCGCAGATCCTTGATCCGCGAGGCATCGAGCACGTAAGAGCGGATCTGGTGACCCCAGCCGATGTCCGACTTGGTGTCTTCCAGCGCTTGCGAGGCGGCGTTGCGCTTCTGCATTTCCTGCTCGTACAACTTGGCCCGCAGCATTTTCATCGCGGTGTCCTTGTTGGCGTGCTGGGAACGTTCGTTCTGGCAGCTGACCACGGTGTTGGTCGGTACGTGGGTGATACGTACGGCCGAGTCGGTGGTGTTTACGTGCTGACCACCGGCACCGGAGGAACGATAGGTGTCGATCCGCAGGTCTGCCGGGTTGATTTCGATTTCCACCTTGTCATCGATCTCTGGCGAGACGAAAACGGCGGAGAACGAAGTGTGGCGACGGTTGCCGGAGTCGAACGGGCTCTTGCGCACCAGACGGTGCACGCCGATCTCGGTACGCAGCCAGCCAAAGGCGTATTCGCCCTTGATGTGCACGGTCGCGCCCTTGATTCCGGCGACTTCGCCGGCGGACAGTTCCATGATGGTCGCGTCGAAACCGCGTTTGTCGGCCCAGCGCAGGTACATGCGCAGCAGGATGTTGGCCCAGTCCTGCGCTTCGGTACCGCCGGAACCTGCCTGGATGTCCAGATAGGCGTTGTTCGGGTCCATTTCATGGCTGAACATGCGACGGAATTCCAGCTTGGCCAGATTTTCCTCGAGACGGGCCAGCTCGGCGACGACATCGCCCACTGCGCCTTCGTCGTTCTCTTCGACGGCCATGTCCAGCAGGTCGCGGCAATCGGCCAGACCGCCGTTCAGTTCGTCGAGGGTGTCGACGATCTGCGCCAGCGCGGCACGCTCGCGGCCCAGTTCCTGGGCGTATTCAGGTTTGTTCCAGACACTCGGATCTTCAAGCTCGCGATTGACTTCGGTCAGACGCTCATGCTTTTGATCGTAGTCAAAGATACCCCCGAATAGTTTCGGAGCGCTCGGACAGGTCCTTGATGGTGTTCAGGATCGGGTTGATTTCCATGACGGGCAGCACTCGTTGGCGAACTTTTGAAAGCCGGCGAGTATAACGTAAACAGGCTGTCGCGGCAGCCCGTCTGGCGGGTGTGGGGGTGATTCACTTGACACATTCTCACTGTAGGAGCTGCCGAAGGCTGCGATCTTTTGATTTTGCTTTCAAGATCAAAAGATCGCAGCCTTCGGCAGCTCCTACCAGGATCGCGGGCTATTCGATCCCGACCTGATTGCGTCCATTGTTCTTCGCCAGATACAAGCCGCGATCCGCCGCCGAAATCAGCAGCCGGCAATCACTCCCCGCCTGCGGCACCATGGTCGCCAGACCGATGCTGATGGTCAGACTGGAGCCTTCGGCCGGTGTGTTATGCGGGATCTTCAGCGCCGCCACGGTCTGGCGCAGCTTCTCCGCCAACAGCCGCGCGCCGCCCGGTGAGGTGTTCGGCAGGACCAGCACGAACTCCTCGCCGCCATAACGCGCCGGCAGGTCCGACGGTCGCGCGCTGGCCTCGCGGATCGCTGTGGCGACCTTGCGCAACGCTTCGTCGCCTTCCACGTGGCCAAAACTGTCGTTGTACGACTTGAAGTAATCGACGTCGATCATCAGCAATGACAGCTGCGTCTGATCGCGCAGCGAACGGCGCCACTCCAGTTCAAGGTACTCGTCAAAGTGGCGGCGGTTGGACAGGCCCGTCAGGCCGTCGGAGTTCATCAGCCGTTGCAGCACCAGATTGGTGTCGAGCAATTGCTGCTGGCTCACCCGCAGCGCGCGATACGCCGCGTCGCGCTGCAGCAGGGTCATATAGGAACGCGAGTGGTAGCGAATGCGCGCAACCAGTTCGATGGTGTCCGGCAACTTCACCAGATAATCGTTGGCACCGGCAGAGAACGCCGCGCTCTTGATCAGCGGGTCTTCCTTGGTCGAGAGGACGATGATCGGGATGTCCTTGGTTGCCGGATGATTGCGGTATTCACGCACCAGGCTCAGGCCATCGAGGCCGGGCATCACCAGGTCCTGGAGGATCACCGTCGGTTTGATCCGCACCGCCTGGGCGATGGCCTGCTGCGGGTCGGAGCAGAAATGGAAGTCGATGTTTTCCTGATCCGACAGCCCACGGCGCACCGCTTCGCCGATCATCGCCTGATCATCCACCAACAACACCATAGCGGCGTTCTCGTCGGTTTTAATGTCGTCGATCTGTAAATCATTCATGAGCGGTCACCTGAGTACTGCGGGGGCCTGGATTGCCGATCAACCTGTTCATTTGGGGAAAATCTCCAGCAATCGTGGCGCTATCTTTTCCAGCGGGCGGATTTCCACCGCGGCATCGATCGCCGCGGCAGCCTTGGGCATGCCGTAGACCGCACTGCTGTGCTGATCCTGGGCGATGGTCAAATAACTCTGCTGGCGCATGAGCTTAAGCCCTTGCGCACCATCGCGCCCCATCCCGGTCAATAAAACCCCGACGGCGTCACCGTTCCAGTAACTGGCCACGCTCTCGAAAAACACGTCGATCGAGGGGCGATAGATCTCGTTGACGGGTTCGGCGGTGTAGGCCAGCGTGCCGTTCTTCAACAAGCGAATATGGTGATTGGTCCCGGCCAGCAACACTGCGCCACTCTGCGGTGGCTCGCCTTCACGGGCCAGACGCACATCGAGGCCGCTGGCGCTGGCCAGCCATTCGGCCATGCCGGCGGCGAATACCTGATCGACATGCTGCACCAGCACGATCGCCGCAGAAAAATCCTTCGGCAGGCCCTTGAGCAACACTTCCAGCGCCGCCGGCCCACCCGCAGACGAGCCGATCGCCACCAGCCGCTGACGTGACGGCGAACTGCGCGGCGAACTCGGCGTGGGGCGCGAACGCGGCGCCTTGTCGCCGATCAGCCAGCCGATGTTGAGTATCTTGCGCAGTAACGGCGCGGCGGCTTCCTGAGCATTGCCGGCGCCGATCGCCGGGGTGTCGACCACGTCCAGCGCGCCGTGGCCCATGGCCTCGAACACGCGGTGCACATTCTGCTGACGATCCACCGTCACGATGACGATTGCACACGGCGTCTCGGCCATGATCCGCCGCGTGGCTTCGACGCCGTCCATGATCGGCATGATCAAGTCCATCAGAATCAGGTCCGGGGTGTTTTCGGCGCAGCGTTGCACCGCCTCGGCGCCGTTGCCGGCAACCCAGATCACCTGATGCGCCGGCTCGAAGGCCAGCGCTCGGCGCAAGGCCTCCACCGCCAGGGGCATGTCGTTGACGATTGCGATCCTCATGCCCGCGCTCCCCCAATGAGCTCGACCACTGCATCGAGCAGGGCGTCGTCATGAAAACTGGCTTTGGCTAGATAATAGTCGGCGCCGGCGTCCAGTCCACGGCGGCGGTCTTCTTCGCGATCCTTGTACGACACGACCATCACCGGCAGCGATTGCAGGCGGTTGTCGCGGCGCAACAGGGTGACCAGCTCGATGCCGTCCATGCGCGGCATGTCGATGTCGGTGATCAGCAGATCGAAGTTCTCCGAACGCAGCGCGTTCCAGCCGTCCATGCCGTCCACCGCCACCGCGACGTCGTAGCCGCGATTGAGCAGCAGTTTGCGTTGCAGCTCGCGCACGGTCAGCGAATCGTCGACCACCAGTACCCGTTTGCGCGCCGCTTCTGCGGCCTGGTTGCCGTGGCGAGCAATGCGCTCCAGACGCCCGGTATTGAGCAGCTTGTCCACCGAACGCAGCATGTCTTCGACATCGACGATCAGCACCACCGAACCATCATCGAGCAGGGCCCCGGCGGAAATGTCCTGAACCTTGCCCAGACGCTCATCCAGCGGCAACACCACCAGCGTGCGCTCACCGACGAAACGCTCGACCGCCACGCCGTAGATTGCCTCGCGCTCGCGGATCACCACGACTTTGAGGGTAGCGCCAGCGTTCTGACTGGCCGGGCGATTGAGCAACTGACTCGCCGCCACCAGGCCGACATGGCGGCCCTCGTGCCAGAAGTGCTGGCGACCTTCGACCTGCACGATGTCTTCGGGGGCCAGATCGCACATGCGTTCGATGTGCGCGAGCGGGAACGCATAGGCTTCTTCGCCGACCTCCACCACGAGGCTGCGCACCACCGACAAGGTCAGCGGTACCTCCAGGTGGAAACGGCTGCCCTCGCCCGCCGTCTGTTCCAGCACCACGGCCCCGCGCAATTGGCGGACCATGTGCTGAACAGCGTCCAGACCGACGCCGCGGCCGGACACTTCGGTGACTTTGTCACGCAAGCTGAAACCCGGCAGAAACAGAAATGTCAGCAGCTCCTCTTCGCTCAATTGCGCTGCGGTTTCGGCTGGGGACAACTGCCGCTCGACGATGCTGCGGCGGACTTTCTCCAGATCGACGCCATTGCCGTCATCGCTCAATTCCAGCACCAGCAGTCCGGCCTGATGGGAGGCGCGCAGGCGAATCAGACCTTCTTCGGGCTTGCCCTTGAGCAGACGTTGTTCCGGGGTTTCGATGCCATGATCGACGGCGTTGCGCAGCAGATGCGTGAGCGGCGCTTCGAGCTTCTCCAGCACGTCACGATCGACCTGGGTTTTCTCACCTTCGATCTCCAGGCGCACTTGTTTGCCGAGGCTGCGACCGAGGTCGCGAACCATGCGCGCCTGTCCGCCCAATACGTCAGCGAACGGGCGCATGCGGCAGGCCAGCGCGGTGTCGTAGAGCACTTGCGCGCGCTGGCTGGCCTGCCAGGCGAACTCGTCGAGTTCGGCGTTTTTCTCGCTGAGCAGTTGCTGCGACTCGGCGAGCAGGCGTCGCGCATCTTCCAGCGCCTCCAGAGCTTCCGGGCTCAGCGCATGTTCTTTCAGGTGAACGTTGAGGTTTTCCAAGGCGCGCAGGCCGTTATTCTGCATGCGTTTGAGCCGCTGCATGGTCGCCAGGTGAGGTTTCAGCCGCTGGGTTTCCACCAGCGATTTACTCGACAAATCGAGCAGGCTGTTCAGGCGTTCGGCGGTGACGCGCAAGACGCGTTCGCCGCCTTCGGTGGTTCGTTTGTTTGGGCGCGGTGTCGGCTCGGCGGGCTCGTCAACAATCGGTGCAGATGTTGTTGGAGCTGGCTCGATCTGCAACTCGGCCATCGGCGGCGTGGCAACCACAGCGGCAGGTGCCGACGGATCGAGCAGACGCCCCATCAACGCCACGTAGGCTTCAATGTCAGTCGATTGCGGCGCGCTGGCCGGCGTGGCGATGCGCATCAGCAGATCGGTGCCCTGCAACAGCGCGTCGATGTGCTCGGGGCGCAGCAATAATCGGCCCTCCTGCGCGCTGACCAGGCAATCCTCCATAACGTGGGCGACGCTGACGCCGCTGTCGATACCAACGATCCGCGCTGCGCCCTTGAGCGAATGCGCCGCGCGCATGCACGACTCCAGTTGATCGGCCTGGGTCGGATTGCGCTCCAGCGCCAGCAGTCCGGCGCTGAGCACCTGGGTCTGGGCCTCGGCTTCGAGGCTGAACAGTTCGAGCAGAGAGGCGTCGCGCATTTGCTCGGGGGTCATGTCAGGCTCCGGGTCACGGCGGACAACAGCTGTTCTTCGTCCAGCCAGCGCAGGCTGCGACCGCGATATTGCAGAACGCCACGGGTGTACCTGGCACTGGTCTGCGCACCGGACTGCGACGCGGCATCGAGGATGCGTTCGTCGATGGCATGGATGCCGTCCACCTCATCCACCGGCACCACCACTGGCCCGCCGTGGGCGGCGATGATCAGCATGCGCGGCATGACTCGTCCGCCGCCGACCGGCGCAACGCTGCCGTCAAGGTCGAGCAATTCCACCAGCGACAGGCACGCGACCAGTGCGCCACGCACGTTGGCCACGCCGAGCAAGGCGCGCGAGCGCTGGTGCGGCAGCGAATGAATCGCCTGCAGCGGCGCGACTTCAACGAGGCTGCGCGTCGCCAGTCCGAGCCATTCCTCGCCGAGGCGGAACATCAGCAAAGAGCGGGTCTTGACGTCGGTTTCGACCTTGCTGACCACCGCGTCGCGCTGGTCCTGCTGCAACGAATAGCGGTCGAGCAGGCGCGTGGCGGCGGCGGAATACACCGAGCAGTTGCGGCAATGGATGTGCTCTTCCAGCAACGGGCAGGACTTGTCGCCGTGGATGCCGATGCGGTTCCAGCAATCGTCTATGGCCTGGGCGTCTTCGTGGGTGACGTTCAAGGTGTCGGACCCGTTCATCGTTTACGCTCACTGTCGGCGGTGCGCCCGCTGCGGGCGGCGCGCTCCTGCAATCGTCGGGCACCCGCCGAGTCGCCCTGGGCCTGCAGCAACGCGGCCAGGTGCATCAGCGCTTCGGGGTGTTGCGGTTCGAGGTACAAGGCCTTGCGATAATAACCCTGGGCTTCGAGGCTCAGCCCGGCGACATCGCTGAGCAGGCCGAGCCAGTAGAACACCTGCGCCACCGGTTCATGACTGCGCAGATACTGTTCGCACGCGGCACGGGCCTCGGCGCTTTTGCCTTCGTTGGCCAGTGCAGCAATCTGCGCCAGCAATGTCGCGGCGTCCGGGTCGGCGGTTTTTTTCGTCACTGGCAAAGCGGTCACGGCGGCAAACGGACGGCTGCGCACTGGCGCTGGCGGGGTGCTGCGCAGTGGTTGGCTGACCGGCACGGCGAGCGGTTTGGGCGTCGGCAGCGGTTCGGGGTGCGGCTCGCTGTGACGGCTGAAGGCAAACGACTGCGGTATGCCGATCGAGCGCATGCCCAAGCGCCCAAGCAGACTCCCCTCCGCCGGGCCGATAAACAGCACGCCGTCGACATGGGTCAAGCGCTTGAGCACTTCGAACACCTGCTTCTGGGTCGGCTGGTCGAAGTAGATCAGCAGGTTGCGGCAGAACACGAAATCGAATGCAGGCTCGCTGGCCAACAGCGTCGGATCGAGCACATTGCCGACCTGCCAGCGCACTTGTTCACGAACGTATTCGTTGACCCGGTGGCCATCCTGCTCAGGCATGAAATGCCGGTCGCGAAACTGCAGATCCTGCCCGCGAAACGAATTCTTGCCGTAGACAGCGCGGCGCGCCTTGTCCACCGACAGCGGGCTGATGTCCATGCCGTCGACCTTGAACTGATGCGGTTTGAGCCCGGCATCGAGCAAGGCCATGGCGATCGAATAGGGTTCTTCACCGGTCGAGCACGGCAGGCTGAGGATGCGCAATGCGCGCATGTTGTTCAGCTCGGCGAGACGCTGACGGGCCAGTTTGCCCAAGGTGGCGAAGGATTCCGGGTAACGGAAAAACCAGGTCTCCGGGACGATCACCGCTTCGATCAGCGCCTGCTGCTCATCCCGCGAGCTTTGCAACAGTTGCCAGTATTCGTCGGCATGGGCAGCCTGGGACAGCGTGGTGCGCTGGCGCACGGCACGCTCGATGATCGCCGCACCCACCGAGGCGACATCGAGGCCGATGCGTGCCTTGAGGAAATCGAAAAAGCGCTGATCACCATTCATGGCAGCGCCTCAAGCTGCGCCGGATCGCGCGGCGGATCGGGGAACAGCAAGCTGCGCACAGCGTCATCGAGCAGGTCATTGACCCGCACCCATTGCAGCAAGCCCTGCGCATCTTCGCGCACCGGGCCGAGGTACGGCGCCTCGCGGTTGTCGAGGCCGTAAGGCTGGAAGTCTTGTGGATGACAGCGCAGCGTGTCGGTGGCCTGCTCAAGAATCAGTCCGAGCCATTGCATTCGCTGCGAGTCGTCCGGCTGGTAATTGACCAGCACCAGCCGCGTGCTGGTACGCGCCTCGGCGGGCTGGCCAAAAGTCAGCGCGCTGAGATCGATCACCGGCACCACCGCGCCGCGATAGGCGAACACCCCAGCCACCCAATGCGGCGCTTGCGCAATCGGCTTCAATGGCAGGCGCGGCAGCACTTCGGCCACTTCAGTAGCGCGCAGGGCGTAGCGTTCGCTGCCGATGCGAAACAGCAAAAACAGCGCCTGCTTCGCCACAGGCGCGGTGCCACGCTTGGCGATGATTTCGCTCATCAGACTTTGAATCGCGAAACGCCGCTGCGCAGGCCGACGGCCACCTGGCTCAGTTCGTCGATGGCGAAACTGGCCTGACGCAGCGATTCGACGGTCTGGCTGCTGGCATCGCCCAACTGCACCAGCGCATGATTGATCTGCTCGGCACCGGTGGCCTGGGCCTGCATGCCTTCGTTGACCATCAGCACCCGTGGCGCCAGCGCCTGCACCTGATGGATGATCTGCGACAACTGCTCGCCGACCTGCTGCACTTCGGACATGCCCCGGCGCACTTCTTCGGAAAACTTGTCCATGCCCATCACACCGGCCGACACTGCCGACTGGATCTCGCGGACCATTTGCTCGATGTCATAAGTCGCCACGGCGGTCTGATCCGCCAGACGCCGGACTTCGGTGGCGACCACGGCAAAACCGCGACCGTATTCGCCGGCCTTCTCGGCTTCGATCGCTGCGTTGAGCGACAGCAGGTTGGTCTGGTCAGCCACTTTGACGATGGTCACCACCACCTGATTAATGTTGCCGGCCTTCTCGTTGAGGATCGCCAGTTTGGCGTTGACCAGATCAGCCGCGCCCATTACCGAGTGCATGGTGTCTTCCATGCGCGCCAGGCCTTGCTGGCCGGAACCGGCGAGCACCGAGGCCTGATCGGCAGCGGTGGACACTTCGGTCATGGTGCGCACCAGATCGCGCGAGGTCGCGGCAATCTCGCGAGAGGTTGCGCCGATTTCGGTGGTGGTCGCTGCAGTTTCGGTGGCGGTGGCTTGTTGCTGCTTGGAGGTGGCGGCGATTTCGGTCACCGAGGTGGTCACCTGTACCGAAGAACGTTGGGCCTGGGATACCAGTGACGTCAGCTCGGTCATCATGTCGTTGAAGCCGGTTTCGACAGCACCGAATTCATCCTTGCGATCGAGGTTCAGGCGCGAACTGAGGTCGCCGGTGCGCATGATGTCGAGGATGGTCACGATGCGGTTCATCGGCGCCATGATTGCGCGCATCAACAGCAGACCACAGAGGCCCGCGGCCAGTACCGCGACCAGCAGGGAAATGACCATGCTGACTTTGGCCGTTGCGACCGCGTCGTCGATGTTGGCCATGGCGGTATCAGCGACGACTTTGTTTTCGCCAATGATGTCGTTGAGTTTCATCCGCCCCGTGTACCAGGCCGGGGTCAGTTTTTCGTTGAACAGCTTGATGGCATCGGCTTCCAGATTGCGCTTGTGCAAGTCCAGCACCGCATCCTGAATCTGGATGTAGGTGTCGTGGTACTTCTCGAACAAGGCGAATTCGGATCGGTCTTCATCGGTGGCCATGGTTTTGCGATAGTTGGCCATCTGCTCCTGCAGACGCGCCTCGAACGCCTTGTAGTCCGCCGCGTCTTCGCTGGAAATGCCCTGGCCTTCCTTGAGGCCGAGCAGCTCCTGGGTCTGCAAGTAACTGTCGACCCACGCGCCGCGAATCATCGAGCTGTAATAGACACCGGGGATGGCGTCGTCGCGCACGCTGTTTTCACTGGCCTCTATCTTCAGCAACCGCGAATAGGACAGCACCACCATCAACAGCATGATGGCGATAATCACCGCAAAGCTCGCCAAGATGCGTTGGCGCAACGTCCAGTTCTTCACAGTGAATCCTCGTGCCTGATCGAAATGCGGGGAGTATAGCCGAGGGCGGTGTTTCATTTATAAGACGCTTTATAACCCGCGCCTCCGGCAGGTTTCACGGATAAATTCGATTCGGGCAACGCACTGATCCCTTGTAGGAGCGAGCCTGCTCGCGATAGCGGTGTATCAGTCGCCGAAGATTTGCCTGAACGGACGCCTTCGCGAGCAAGCTCGCTCCCACAGGTTTCGCGGATGAACACGAATTCGGGGCAACACACAAA
>NZ_JBXAWN010000006.1:0-356560 GCF_057291835.1 Pseudomonas sp. 1L-B-1-E-C1
GAAGGTGGCTCTGATCGTCTGATCGAACGCCGCGTTGCCGAAGGTGGCTCTGATCGTCTGATCGAACGCCGCGTTGCCGAAGGTGGCTCTGATCGCCTGATCGAACGCCGCGTCGCATGATTCAATCGCTGTACCGCCACCCCATGAAAAAGCCCGGCCTGATCAGCCGGGCTTTTTACATTCAGTCGTCGCTTGGTGCGAGGTTTTCAGCTTGGCCACGTCGACGGAAACCGCGTGAACCAAACCGAACAGTGCGGCGGCTACTTTGCTGAGGTATTTCACAATAAACCGCATGGGAAAACGTCCGCAATCCATCTCTCGGACGGTGCGTACTCCAACGAGAATAATCCCCATCGGCAGCACCATCTTGGATTTCTTTGAACCCGTTCGCTGGCCGGCCGTCGGCGATGTCGCTTAACATGGCGCCACTTTGATAAAGACAGACACCGCCCTCCATGTTCAAAGCCAGTCTGCGTAGCCATCTCACACTGTGGTTCGGCGGTTTGTCACTGCTGACATTATTGAGCGTGGGCTTCTACGTCGGTCACATTGCCACCGAACAGATGAAACAGGCCAGCGGCAGCGCCTTGCTGAATACGGCGCGGGCGACGGCGACGTTGTTGGGCGAGCAACTGCGCGAACGGCAGTTGGAGGTTTATCTGCTAAGTCGCGCGCCGCATCTGGAGCGTGGTGATCTGGATAACCCGAACATTCTCAAATCGATGCAGCTGCGCACCCAGGCGCGCGCCGAATATGCGTGGATGGGCGTCACCGACGCCGAGGGCAACGTCCGCCAGGCCGTCAATGATTTGCTGGTCGGACAATCAGTGCAAAAACGCCCGTGGTTTCAGGTTGGCTTGCGTCGGCAATACACCGGCGATCCTCACGAAGCAGTGTTGCTGGCCAAATTATTGCCAGGCCTGCCCAATGGCGAGCCGCTGCGTTTCATCGATTTCGCTGCCCCTATTCATAACGCCGAAGGTCAAGTGATTGGCGTGCTGGGCGCACATGCGCACTGGAGCTGGGTGACCCGCATCGTCGAGTCGGCCGCGTTTTCACACAAGAACTCGGCGCCGGATGTCCAGGCGCTGATCGTCGACCACGATGGCAAGGTGCTCTATCCCGAAGCACTCATGGGGCAGCAACTGGCAGTCAACCATTCGGCTACGCAGGGCTGGACCACCGGTAGCGGTTACCTGACCAGCATGGTCACCGTGCCAACGCCATCGGGCACGGCGCTTTCGTGGTCGATCGCCATTCGTCAGCCACTGGAGACCGCGCTGCTCCCGGCGCGAACGCTGCAATACGAATTGTTGATACTCGGCGTATTCGCCGCCATCGTTTTCGGTCTCGTGGCTTATTACCTGGCGCTGTACCTGAGCCGCCCGATCGAACAACTCGCACGCTCGGCGAAAGAAGTGCAAAACAACCAGGCCGGCGCGCAATTCCAGCTCCAGCATCCGGTGCTGGAAATCGCCCAGCTCGGCCAGTCCATCGATGCAATGACGCAATCGCTGCTCGGCAAGGAGCGCGAACTGCAGGAGGCCAACGCGACCCTGGAAGCCACCGTGGCGCAACGCACCGCCGCACTCACCGAGGCCAACGCCGAGCTGCTGAGTCTGGCGACGCACGATGGCCTGACCGGCGTTTACAACCGTCGGCGGTTCGACGAAAAAATCACCGAATACTCACTGCTGTCCCGACGCACCGGACGGCCTTTCGCCCTGTTGTTGATCGACGCCGACCACTTCAAACGCATCAATGACAGCCATGGTCATGCAGTGGGCGATGAAGTCCTGCAGCAATTGGCGGAGCTGATCCAGCACAGTGTGCGCAGCACCGATTTCGTCGCGCGTTACGGTGGCGAAGAGTTCGCCGTGCTGCTGCCGGAAGTGGCGCAACCCGACACCCCGCAAGTCGTCGCCGAGAAGATTCGCGCGGCGGTGGCCGAAGCGGACTTTCCCGGTGCAGGAAACGTCACGGTCAGTGTTGGCCTGGCCCTGGCGGATCCGGCAGACAACAACCACATGGCGCTGATCAAACGTGCCGATCAGCAGCTGTATCAGGCGAAGGCTGCGGGGCGCAATCAGGTCGCGGTCCATGCCCACTGACACCGGCGTATGTCAACCAGAGACAGGTCTGCCGATGTTTTTGAGAGAGCTATCGCGAGCAGGCTCACTCCTACAAAAGCAAGAGCAAGAGCAAGAGCAAGAGCAAAAGATCGCAGCCTTCGGCAGCTCCTACAGTCTCCCAGTTCACCCTAGGCCGAGTGTCAGCTCGCCTGCTCTTGATCTTGATTCACGGGCGACGTCGGAAGGCTGAGCGGAGGGATTGATCCGGGCGTGGGAGCGCAGCGACCGTCTGGCGCAGCCAGACACAGCGGAAGGAGGTGCAGCGAAGCAAACCGGAGCCGCTGCGCCCGGATCGATCCCGCAGCGAAGGAACCCGAGCCTGCGAGGGCCGAACGCAGGAGCAAGCCTTTTCGGTTACCTTTTCGGCGTTTGGAAAAGGTGACCCGCCGTAAGGGCGGAACCCTAAGCAGCCGTTACCGCAGCAATGGATATGTACCCAATCAGACGGTAAACCATCGCCCGACTAGGGCTCAGCACTGAATATCTGCAAATACGCCAGCAAATTATTCAACTTCTCCTCATCACTCAGCCCCCAGAAAATCATCCGCGTACCCGGCACCACCCCTTTCGGATCCTCCAGATAAGCCCTCAACGTCGCCCGATCCCAGGTAATCCCCGAATTCTTCATCGCATCGGAATACACATAATTGGCCGAAGTCCCCGCAGCTCGGCCAATGATGCCGTTGAGCTGCGGGCCAAACCCCGGCCGGGCCGACTCGCCAACCTGATGACAACCGCCGCACAGGCGCGGGAAGATCTTCGCCCCGGCTTCAGGATCGCCCTCAGCCTGTGCGCTGGCGCTGAAGATCAAGGTGAGCAGCAGTGTCGTGGTGAATTTCATTGAACAGTCCAAACCTGGCTTTTCATGGCGTGAGCGCAGTTTACAGATAAGCGCCGACAATCGTTCTGACGGCGAGCAACGCCTGACGCAAGACGTCCATGTCCACTGAGCCCAGCGCCAGACGAAGCGCATGGGGCGTGTTGGATGACACCGAAAACGGCTCGGCGCTGGTGACGGAAATCTGCTGCTGCATCAACTCGACCACGATCTGATCGGCACGCACATCTTCGGGCAACGGCAGCCACAGAAAATACGAGGCCGGATGAGCAATGTAGCGCAGCCCCTCGAGCACCTCGGCGGCCAAGACCTGTCGCGCCATCGCATCACGACGTTTCTGCGCCTCAAGCACGGCGACGGTGCCGTCATCGAGCCAACCGCAGGCAATGGCGGTCATCACCCCGGGCGTGTTCCACGTCGTCGCACGAATGTTCCGTTCCAGTGCAGGCACTTGAGGCAGCGGCGCGGCAATGAAGCCGACCCGCAATCCGGTGGCGATGTTTTTCGACAGGCCCGATACGTAAAACGTCCGTTCCGGTGCCAGCTCGATCAAAGGGCATGGCGGGTTCTCGACCAGAAACCCGTAGGCGGCGTCTTCAATGATCGTCAGATCGTGCCGCCGGGCAATCGCTACCAATTGCTCGCGCTGTTCCAGTGGCATGACCCAGCCCAGCGGATTGTGCAGCGTCGGCATGCTGTACACGGCGCGCACTGCACGCTGGCGGCAGAGCCTGTCCAGTGCCGGCAAATCCGGGCCGTGCTCTGTCATCGGGATGACCAGCACTTCCAGATGCAGCGCGTCGGCCAGCACCTTGAACCCGGAATAGGTCAGCGCATCGGCGGCGATCACATCGCCGGGCTTGAGCAGGGCCATCAGCGTCACCGCCAAGCCTTGCTGAGCGCCATTGACGATCAGCACTTGGTCGGCTTCAACCGTCAGGCCGCGTGTCAACAGATGTCGTGCGACCGAGGCGCGTTCGTGGGCACGCCCAGCGTGGGGTTGATAACGCAACAGCGCTTCCAGATCACCGGACAACGCCAGTTGCCGCAACGCCGTGCGCAACAGCTCGGCCTGACCTGGCAACGAGGGATAGTTGAAATTCAGGTCGATCATGCCGACCGCCACGTCTTTCTGATCGATGCCCTGCCCCGGCGCCAGCGACGTTTCCCGGACAAACGTGCCGCGCCCGGCTTCGCCACTGACCAGGCCCATCGCTTCAAGCTCGGCATAAACCCGTGAAGCGGTAACCAGCGCCAGTCCTTCCTGGCTCGCCAGTTGCCGATGCGTCGGCAATCGCGTACCCGGCGCCAAGCGTCCGCCACGAATGTCCGCTGCGTAACGGTCAACCAAGGTCTTGTAACGGGAACGCGGCATGTCGGCTGTATCCATGACAATTTTTTGATTGTGCTGATTCTCCACCCTACGATCACGGCGACACAAGCCACTCTTTGAGCGCGACCGACATGCACACAACATCGACTGCGGCCAACCCGGCGCTGGACAAGACCAGTGGCTGGATCAACGGTTTTATCGGCGTACTGATTTTCAGCGGTTCGCTACCGGCGACGCGGTTGGCAGTGCTCGAATTCGACCCGGTATTTCTCACCGTAGTGCGGGCAGCGATTGCCGGGGGGTTGGCGGTGGGCCTTTTAACGTTGTTCAAACAGCGGCGACCGGCGCGCCATCAGTGGCTGTCGCTGTCGATTGTGGCGCTGGGCGTGGTGTTGGGTTTTCCGCTGCTGACCGCGTTGGCATTGCAGCACGTAACGTCAGCGCATTCGATCGTGTTTGTAGGATTGCTACCGCTGGCCACGGCGATGTTTGGTGTCTTGCGTGGCGGTGAGCGGCCGCGGCCTGTGTTCTGGATCTTCTCGATCCTGGGCAGTGCGCTGGTGGTAGGCTTTGCCCTGTCTCAAGGCTTGAGCGCCTCGCCCACCGGCGATCTGCTGATGCTCGCGGCGATTCTGGCCTGCGGCCTCGGTTACGCCGAAGGCGCGAAACTGTCGCGCAGCCTCGGCGGCTGGCAGGTGATCTGCTGGGCGCTGGTGTTGTCGTTACCGCTGATGACAGTGCTGAGCCTGTGGCTGGCGCCCGCCTCGTTCGCCGACATCAGCTTGCCTGCGTGGATGTGCCTGGGCTACGTGTCGCTGTTCAGCATGCTGATCGGCTTCGTGTTCTGGTATCGCGGTCTGGCCCAGGGCGGGACCGCCGCGGTCGGGCAGTTGCAGTTGCTGCAGCCGTTTTTTGGTCTGGCACTGGCGGCGACGTTGCTGCATGAGCAGGTCAGTGTCGGGATGCTCGGCGTCACGCTGGGGGTGATTCTTTGTGTGGCCGGGGCGAAGAAATTTGCCAAATAGGATTCAGTGTTCGGCTTTCCATTGCCGAGGACTCAGTCCGGTCTTGCGCCGAAAGGCCCGGGCCAGCGCCGACGGACTTTCGTAACCGACCTCTTCGGCAATCAGCGCAATCGGCCGGCCTTCGCGTAGGCGTTTCTGCGCAAGACTGACGCGCCAGCTCAGCAGGTAATCGGCCGGCGTCTGCCCGACCACGCGGCGAAACTGCTCGGCAAAACCAGCGCGGGACTGATTCGCCGCAGCCGCGAGATCGGCCACACTCCAAGGCTTTTGCGGCTGCTCGTGGATCAGGTTCAAGGCGCGAGACACGCGCGGATCCGCCAGCCCGGCCATCATGCCCGGCTGCTGATCACGACTGCCGATGAGATGGCGCAGCAGCAGAATCACCAGCAATTCAAACAGGCGATCCATCACCGCCACGCGCCCGCAATGTCCTTCAAAAGCTTCGTTGAACAGCCAGTCAAGGGTACTGCGCAGTTCCGGGATGTCGGTGAGTTTCAACACCAGATAGTCGGGTAACGCGGCGGCCAAGGCATTGCCCGAGCCACCGTCGAAAGTCAGCGAAGCACAGACAATCTGGCTGGCCATGGCTTCGTCGGCGAACATCCGATGGGTGAACGGCCGAGGGAAGAAAATCAGCGACGGTTCGTCCAGACGGATCTCCCGTTCGTTGCCCGGCTTGAGCAGCAACGCCCCCGCTTGCAGAACATGCACGTGGCCGACCGGTTCGCCCTCATGAACACTGACGCCGCAAAATGCGCCGCTGTGAAAGGTGCCGGCGTTCACGCCGAAGTGACTGAGTAACGTAGAAAGGCGATCCACGGCTGACTCCCAAGGGCACATCTGGACGATCTGCCGCATATCCTCGACGATTTGCCGCCAAAGCGCCATTGGCAGTCCCTAAGATCTCTCCATCGCCGCTGCACTTCGCTGCGGAATTTCGGAGAATCACCATGAGCCGCATCCCTGCAATCAGCCTCGACACCGCCACCGATGCCACCCGTCCTGCACTGGAAGGCGTGAAGAAAAAAATCGGCTTCCTGCCCAACGTCTTCACTACCCTGGCCCAAGCGCCGGTTGCATTCGACACTTACCTGCAAGCTTCGGCGATCCTCGGCAAGACCTCGCTCAGCGCCCAGGAAAAAGAAGCCGTCTACCTCGCCACTTCGCAAGTCAACGGCTGCGACTACTGCCTGTCCGCACACACGATGTTTGCCGGCAAGGCCGGGCTCTCGCCTGAGGACATCATCGCGGCACGTCATGGCGAACTGAATGCCTACGCTGCCCTCGCCCGCCAACTGACCGAAACCCGTGGCCACTTGAGCGACGAACAATTGGCCGCTGCCCGCGCTGCCGGTATCGATGACCGCAAGATCATCGAAGTGATTGCCCTGGTGGCCGTGCAGACATTGACTAACTACCTGAACAACACGGCGCTGACCGACATTGACTTCCCGGCCGTCGAGGCCTGAGCAGTCGCTCACGATCTGAAGATAAAACCGGTGGCGAAAAGACGCTCTTTTCGCCACCGCTGTTTTTTGCTGCCATGATGTAGGTCAGAATAATTCGCAGCGCAATCAGTGTCTGGTGCGCTGAAACCAAACCCCCAGCGCGCAGGTCTTTGTTCTCAGACAAATGCCCCGGAAAGACACGAACCCCATGACAGACTGGTTGCAAGACAATGGCGAGATGGCCGGGCAGATCCGCCGTCACGACTGGGCGAATTCGCCCCTCGGCCCGTTGGAACACTGGCCCGATGTACTCAAGACCACTGTCTCGCTCAGTCTCGCCTCGCATTTCCCTCAGGCGATCGTCTGGGGCCCGCAACTCATCACTCTCTATAACGACGCCTTCGTACCGATTCTCGGCGACAAGCCGCACGCGTTGGGACGTCCTTTCAGCGACATCTGGAAGGAAGCCTGGCATGAGATCAGCCCGATCGCCGAGGCGGCATTTGCCGGCCACGCCACCTATATCGAAAACTTTGCCCTGAAGATCGAACGCGGCAGCGGCCCAGAGCAGGCCTTTTTCACCTTCTGCTACAGCCCGATTCGCGACTCGCTGGGGGATGTGGTGGGGATGCTCGACACGGTGACCGAAACCACCCAGACCGTGTACCTCAACCAGCGTCTGGCGGTCCTCGATGCCATCGGCGACGCAGTGACCAATGCCACCGATGCGCAAGCAATCCTGGCAGCGAGCACGCGGCTGATGGTCGAGCAATTGCAGCTGTCCAACTGCGCTTACGCCGACATGGATGCCGACGAGGATGGCTTCACCATTCGCGGCGACTATGCGGCACCGGGCTCGCCAAGCATCGTCGGTCATTACCGCTTGCGCGATTTCGGTGAGAAGGCTGTCCGTCTGCTGCGCGCCGGAGAACCGCTGGTCATCCATGACAACCGCAGCGAATTGCCGCCCGAAGAATCGGCGACCTTTCAGGCCATCGGCATCACCGCGACCATTTGTGTGCCACTGATCAAGCAGGGCCGCCTGACGGCATTGATGGCTGTGCACGACAAGGTGCCGCGCGTCTGGTCGCGTTTCGAGCAGGCGCTGATGAGCGAAGTCACCGAACGCTGCTGGGCGCACATCGAGCGAGTGCGCGCCGATGCCAATGTCCGTGAAGGCCTGCTGGCGCTGGCGGAACTCAATGCCACGCTCGAGCAAAGGGTCGAAGAACGCAGCCTGCGGCTGGCCCAGGCCGAATCGGCGCTACGCCAGTCGCAAAAGCTCGAAGCCATCGGCCAATTGACCGGCGGGGTGGCCCATGACTTCAACAACCTGCTGACGATCATTCGCTCGTCAGTGGATTTTCTGCGTCAGCCCGACCTGCCGGAGGAACGCCGCCAACGTTATATGCGTGCGGTTTCCGACACGGTCGAGCGTGCCTCCAAACTGACCAGCCAGTTGCTCGCCTTCGCCCGTCGCCAACCGCTCAATCCGCAAGTGGTGGATGCCGGCGAACGGTTGGCCAATATTGGCGAAATGCTGGAATCGGTCACCGGCGCGCAGATTCATGTCTGTGTCGAACGGCCGGATCATCCCTGCTATATCCGCGTCGATCTCAGTCAGTTTGAAACCGCGTTGATCAACATTGCGCTGAACGCCCGCGATGCCATGAATGGCCAGGGTGAGTTAAAACTGCGCCTGGAGTGCCACAAAGCGCTGCCGGCGATTCGCGGCCATGGCGGTTCCAGCAGCCACTTCGTGTCGATTGCCTTGGCCGATACCGGGGCCGGCATTGATGCACACACCCTGGAACACATTTTCGAACCGTTCTTTACAACCAAGGCTGTTGGCAAAGGCACGGGGTTGGGGCTGTCTCAGGTGTTCGGCTTCGCCAAGCAATCGGGCGGCAACGTCGATGTCTCCAGCGTGCTTGGCCAAGGCACCGAGTTCACCTTGTATCTGCCGCAAGTGCCAGCGGACGAGGCTGAAGTGGACGCCGCCGAGGACGATGGCGAGGTACATCCGGTGTGTGAAAAGCGCCGGGTGCTGGTGGTCGAGGACAATCTCGACGTCGGCCGTTTCGCCAATCAGATCCTGCAGGATCTGGGTTATGAAACCGCGTGGGCGACCAACGCCGAAGAAGCCCTGCAATTGGCGGGCAGCGATGCCATGGCGTTCGATGCGGTGTTTTCCGACGTGGTCATGCCGGGCGTTACCGGCGTTGCCTTGGCCAGAGAGCTGCGCCAGCGCCGCCCCGATCTGCCGGTGATTCTGACGTCCGGCTACAGCGAAGAGCTGGCACGCAGCGGCTACGAAGGTTTCGAATTTCTCGCCAAGCCCTACTCCGCCGAACAGGTCTCGCGGATTCTCGGCAAGACCTGGCTCAAGGACGCGACGCCGGCGGGTTCAATCGTGAGCGACGCCGGCACGCTTGAGTAATTTCTTGCAGCGTTCCGACAGGTGAAACACCTGTAAATGCTTGCCGGCCTTGGCGTAGCGTTCACGCAGGGTTTTCAACGCGGCAATCGCCGAGTAATCGACAAAACTCAGGTGCCGGCAGTCGAGAGTGACTTTGGCCGGATCGTTGGCCGGATCGAACTGATTGAGAAACGGCGTGGTCGAGGCGAAGAACAGCGTGCCGTGCAGGCGATAGAGTTTGCTGCCATCGGCCTCCAGATGTTCATCGGCGTACAGTTCACGCGCCTGCTGCCAGGCGAAGTTGAGCGCGGCGATGATGATCCCGCAGAGCACCGCCGTGGCCAGGTCGGTGAATACGGTGATGGTGGTCACGGCGATGATAACCAGCACATCGTGCAGCGGCACCTTGTTGATCACCCGCAACGATGCCCAGGCGAAGGTCTGCTGCGACACCACGAACATCACCCCGACCAGTGCGGCCAGCGGAATACGCTCGATCAGCGGTGACAGAAACAGAATGAACAACAGAATCAGCACACCGGCCACTACGCCGGACAAGCGCCCGCGCCCGCCGGAGCTGAGGTTGATCACGGTCTGGCCGATCATCGCGCAACCGCCCATGCCGCCGAACGCGCCGGACACCATATTCGCCGCGCCGAGCGCCACGCACTCGCGATCCGGGTAGCCACGAGTCTCGGTGATTTCGTCGGTCAGGTTCAGCGTCAGCAGGGTTTCCAGCAGGCCGACAATCGCCATCAGGATCGCGTACGGAGCGATGATGCGCAGCGTTTCGAAATTCCACGGAATGTCCGGCAAGGCGAATGTCGGCAGACCGCCGGCGATGTGCGCCATGTCACCGAGGGTGCGGGTCGGCAGGCCGAACAGGTAGACCAGCAGACCAACGCCAAGAATCGCCACCAGTGCCGGCGGCACCGCCTTGGTCAGGCGCGGCAGAATGTACACGATGGCCATGGTCAGCAGCACCAGCCCGGTCATCAGGTACAACGGCGTACCGCTGAGCCAGTGCTCGCCGCTTTTGAAATGCTCCAGTTGCGCCAAGGCAATGATGATCGCCAGGCCGTTGACGAAACCGAGCATCACCGGATGCGGCACCATGCGCACCAGTTTGCCCAAGCGCAACAGCCCGAACGCCATCATGATCAGACCGCCGAGCAGCACCGTCGCCAGCAAATACTGCACGCCGTGTTGCACCACCAGCGCGACGATTACCACCGCCATCGAACCCGCCGCGCCGGAAACCATGCCCGGTCGGCCGCCAAACAATGCCGTCAGCGTACAAATGATGAAAGCGCCGTACAGGCCCATCAGCGGATTGAGATGCGCCACGAGCGCGAACGCAATGCATTCGGGCAACAGAGCAAACGAGGTGGTGAGTCCGGCCAGGACATCGGCGCGCAGACGAATCGGTTTCATGGCTTACCTGACTGAGCGGCCGACGGGCACGACCGCGGTTTTCGCGAAAAAAAGAGGGAGGCGAATGTTACGGAATTGTTCGGCCTCGGGCCAGTGAAACGCTGACACGGATTAACTCGGGCTTTATCCTCGCAGGCTTGCCACCTCAATGGATTCGAGCATGTCTGCGTTTCTGTCTGCCCGTGAAGTCTGTCAGCGTCTACGTGAAGTGGCGCTGGGTGTGCTTGCTTTCGAAATCTGCGAAGTGATTGCCGAATCCGGCCTGACTGCCGTCAATATCGAGGGCTGGCACTTGCTGCTGGACTTCGCCGAGGGACGCTTGCATCAGTGTGAATATGCCCGTAGCTGCGCCGGGGTTGAAGCGTCGCTGGATACTTGGCAGCGTTATGGCACTGACCCGGTGAGCCTGCTCAGCACATGGGAACTGGCGCAGATTGAGCGGTTACTGCGTGAGGCGAATCGCGTCCACGCCTAACGCATCGTCTCCAACTGCGGTGTTCTCTGATTTTGAGACCGGCCAAATCCCTGTAGGAGTGAGCCTGCTCGCGATAGCGTTAGTCCAGACAATAAAATTCTGACTGACAAACCGCTATCGCGAGCAGGCTCACTCCTAGAGGGGGGCGTGTGTATCAGAAGGTGATGTCGGCTGCGGGCTTGACGTCGATTCGCGCTACGGAACTGGTGAGCGCGGCGAAGTCCTTGTTGTGTTGGGCAATGATGTCGTCGGCGCTCATGGTGCCGTTGTCGACTGTCGAATGCGCGTCTCCCGCAACAACGACATCGTAGCCCCGCTCATGCGCGCTGCGCACCGTGGCGTTGACGCAGTAGTCGGTTTGCAGGCCGCAGATGATCAGCCGCTCGAAATCTTCGCCGGGTAGCAGCTTGCCGAGATCGGTCTGGTAGAAAGAATCCCCGGTAGTCTTGCCTACACGCAGGTCTTTTGTCGAAGTCAGCAAACCTTCGGCCAGTTGCCAACCGTCCGCACCATGCACGAACGGACCGTCCTTTTCTTCGTGCTGAATCAACACCACCGGAACGCCAGCTGTGCGGGCGCGTTGGCTGAGATCATTGATCGTGGCGATCACGCGGTCGATTTCAAAACACTGATATTCACCAGCACACAGCGCTTGCTGGACGTCGATGATCAGTAATGCGGTGGTCATGTCGAGCCTTCCTTGATCAGTCCTTGAGAATGGGGCGGACCTGCGCCCGCCCCTCTTTTACTCCGCTCAGTAACCCAAAGACAAGCCGGTATTGCGCCTTGGATCGTTGGCGCCGTAGAAGCGATTCTTGCCAACCGGTTTGCCGCCCAGTGACGGCGCGCCGACCAGAATCGCGGCGATGTGGTTGGCATCCTGCGGGCCGGCAAACTTGTGGCCCCAGCTTTCCAGAATCTTTTTCGTATCCGGGCTGGCGGCGAAGTCTTCGAGGTTGGTTTCTTCCGGCATCCACTGCTGATGGAAGCGCGGCGCGTCGACCGCTTCCTGCAAGCCCATGCCGTAATCGATGACGTTGAGCATGGTCAGTAAGGTCGCGGTGATGATCCGGCTACCACCCGGCGTGCCCACCACCATCACCACCTTGCCATCCTTGGTGACGATGGTCGGACTCATCGACGACAGCGGCGCCTTGCCCGGTGCGATGGCATTGGCCTCCCCCTGCACCAGCCCGTACATGTTCGGCACGCCGACCTTGGAGGTGAAATCGTCCATTTCATCGTTGAGGATCACCCCGGTCTTGCTCGCCATCACGCCTGCGCCGAACCAGTCGTTGAGGGTGTAGGTAACCGAGACAGCATTGCCCCACTTGTCGACAATCGAATAGTGCGTGGTGTTGCTGCCTTCGTGGGGCGCTACGCCGGGCTTGAGCTCTGCCGAAACGCCGGCCTTCTGCGGCTGGATGGCGTCGCGCAGTGTGGTCGCGTAGTTCTTGTCCAGCAGGTGCTCGATCGGATTCTTCACGAAGTCCGGATCGCCAAGATAGCTGTTGCGATCGACGTACGCGTGGCGCATCGCTTCAATTTGATAGTGCATGCCCTGGGCCGAATGGAAGCCCAGGTCCTTCATCGGATAGCCTTCAAGGATGTTCATGATCTGGCAGATCACCACCCCGCCGGAGCTTGGCGGCGGCGCCGAGACCACGTGGTAACCGCGATAATCACACTCCACCGGGGCCAGTTCGCGAGTCTTGTACTTGTCCAGGTCGGCCTGGGTGATGATGCCCTTGTTGCCCTGGCTGGAGGTGACGATGGCATCGGCGACCCAGCCTTTGTAGAAGCCATCGGCGCCCTTGTCAGAGATCGTCCGCAGGGTTTTCGCCAGATCCTTTTGCACCAGTTTCTGCCCGACCTGCATCGGCTCGCCGTTGCTGAGGAAAATCGAGCCGGAATCGCGCATGTCCTTCTTGAACACATCCGTCGCGTATTCGAGCAGTTCGACATCGCCCTGCTGCAGTTCAAAACCATCTTCGGCCAGCTTGATCGCCGGGGCGATCATCTCCTTGCGCTGTTTGGTCCCGTATTTGCTCAGGGCCAGCTCCATGCCCGACACCGTGCCTGGTACGCCCACCGCCAAGTGACCGCGAGTACTCAGGTCCGGAATGACGTTACCTTCCTTGTCCAGATACATGTTCGCTGTCGCTGCCAGCGGAGCTTTCTCACGGAAATCGAGAAAGGTCTTGCGTCCGTCCGCCAGTTGAATGGTCATGAACCCGCCGCCGCCAAGGTTGCCCGCAGCCGGGTAGACCACCGCCAGCGCATAGCCCACGGCCACGGCCGCATCTACGGCGTTGCCGCCGTTTTTCAACACATCGACACCAACATGGGTCGCCAGATGTTGCGCGGTGACGACCATTCCGTTCTCCGCCGCAACCGGGGCCACCGATGCCGCGTGAGCCATGAGACAGCTGAGCGCCAGGGAAGTCGCAATGAGCGATCTGGCCAAAGGTTCGTACTTCATGAGTCGATCTCTTTTTTGTTTTTGAGGTCTGCGCGAAACGCAGGGCAACGCTTCAGGAGCAACAAGCAGTATGGTCGGCTTTGCGTATTGCGCCTCCCCGTTCAGCCAGTATGCTGATCCGCGTTATCGCCCCGGATCCGGAGACGCCGTCATGCCTTATACATTCATCACCCTGCCCTCGCCGGTAGGCGCATTGAAGCTGGTCGCGAACGGCAGTCGACTCGCGGCCATCCTCTGGGAAAACGACAAACCGAACCGGGTGCGGCTCGGGCCGATGAGCAAAGCACCGGACAATCCGATCCTCATGCAGACCGCGCGGCAACTCGATGAGTATTTCGCCGGCACACGGAATCGCTTCGATCTCGAACTGGAATTTGTCGGCAGCGAATTCCAGAAAAAAGTCTGGGCCGCCCTCCTGACCATTCCTTTCGGCGAGACGCGCACCTACAGCCAGATCGCCGCGCAGATTGGCCATCCGGCAGCGGTCCGAGCGGTCGGCGCCGCCAACGGGCGCAATCCGATTTCCATTGTTGCGCCGTGTCATCGAGTAATCGGTGCTTCGGGAAAACTCACCGGGTTCGCCGGCGGGCTTGACGCTAAAGAGCGGTTGCTGACGCTTGAGGGTGGCCAGTGGTCAACATTTGGCAAAACAGGCGAACTGTTTTGACTCAGGCACCGAACAGGTTATTCATCGCTGCGTACTGCAACAGCATGATGGTCTTGGCATCGCAGATCTCGCCGCGCTGAAACGCTGCCAGGGCATCATCAAATGCCCACTCGAGCACTTCCAGTTCTTCGGTTTCCTCTTCCAGGCCACCACCGTCGCTGACCTTGGAGGCGGCATCGTATTCGGCGATAAAGAAGTGCAGCTTTTCGGTGACCGAACCGGGGCTCATATAGGCCTCGAAGACCTTCTTCACATCATGCACGCGGTAACCGGTTTCCTCCTCGGCTTCGTCACGGATGCGTTGCTCAGGGGCGGCACCTTCGAGCAACCCCGCCGCCACTTCGATCAATAATCCATCGTGGCCATTGACGAACACCGGCAAGCGGAACTGACGGGTCAGCACCACCGTGCGCTTTTCGCGGTTGAACAGCAGAATCGCCGCGCCGTTGCCGCGGTCGTAAACCTCGCGGGTCTGGCGCTGCCATTCACCGTTGTTGCGGTGGTAGTCGAAAGTGATTTTCTTCAGCAGATACCAGTCGTGGGACAACACCTGGGTGTCGACGATGTTGACCCGTTCAGCTGTGTTGGACATCGCGTCTGATCCTGTCTTCATGGGGGACTGCCATGGTCGGACAATTGCGCCGACAAAAAAAGCCCGGCAGCGCTACCGGGCTCGTTCAGCCTGCGTTGTTACTGGAAGTCGACGTCGAAGGCCTGGTAGAAGGCGTTGCCGGTGTTGGCGACGATCCACATCAGCACAATGACGTGATGTCCCTTTTTGTTGACCGGCAGCTTCACTTCGTGATCAACCTTGGCCTTCAATTCACCGGCATGACTGTAATACGGCACTTGCGGGTAGAAGTCCTCGAAGAATGGCTGGGTTTCGAGCTGCGCACGGCTGATGCGTTGCTGTGGATCCCAGCCGTCTTTGGTGATCAACCAGCGATAACCACGGGTGGTGTGCGGCGCGGTGTAGGCCCAACTGACCTTGAGGAGCTGGCCCGGATCGACATTGAGCAGCGGCCAGCTGAAGGAACGACCAAGCTTCTTGCTCATCTCGTCATCGGTGTAGTTCACGCAATCGCGGGCATCGGTCTTTCCGCCGCTGAGGATGTAGCCATCAGCCGGCGGCGCAACGCTGTCCGAGTCCGTCTCGAAGGGTGATGGAAACGATCCAGCTCCAAGCGCCGGGAAGTTCTTGCCGCCTTCCATTTCATTGACTTGCCAAGCGCCGAGCAAGCCGAGGTCGATGGCCACTGCGCCGCGACTTGCTGGCGAGATAACGCGACCGTGTTTCAGTTGGGTTTGTGGAATTGCCTGATTCAAGATGTTCACTCCGTTGATTTGAGAACTCTCCTTCCCGAGGAGAGGCCTTCAAGCTAACGGAGGTGGTTTTTTTGTCCATCGGCGCTTTTGTCGCAGTGCGATTGTGCAGGACGTAGAAAACCCGGAAATACTGGATGGATAACCAGTACCAGTCGACACGTCGCACTCAACGTGTAGCTGAACACCTACACGCCGAGTCGCCTTTGATCACTCAGACAGTTGCGCCTGATACTCCTTTTCGTACTGCCCGGCGAGTTGGGTTTTCTGTTTATCGTCGAGCAGCTTGCCGGCCATCTGGAAGAACTTGTGCTCTTCTTCCTCGAGGTGGTGATGCACCTTGTCGGAGAGCTTTTTGGCGGTGGCCAGCCACGCCGGACTGGACATCTCGGTCTCGTCGAGTTCTTCCATCATCTCGTCCATTTCGTGATGCTCGGAGATGGCGTGGCGGCTCAGGTCCACGCCTTCGTCGATTGCCATCAACGGGATGTAGAAGTGCCGCTCTTCGGCGGTTTCATGCGCTTGCAGCTCTGCTTTGAGCTGCTTGTAGGCCTCGACCCGCTCAGGGCTGTCGCCGCTGGTCGCGACCAGAGCTTTGGCATAAGTGCGCTGGCGCTCGTGGCTTTCGCGCAGGGCTTCAAAAATATTCAAGGGGCTTTCCTCATCAATCGCGCTCAGGGAAAGACGCGATAAAAGCCTAGACCGCAGCGCTTGTTTGGCGGTTCCGCTCGTTTGATCGAAGGGCTTGGAGGCGCTTGCCCGGACGCGTTAGGCTGGGCGTTCAATTACACAAGGAAGTCATGCATGAATTTGCGTATCGAGTTGACGCAGAACCCTACCGAGGAACAGCGTCAGGCCATTCTGCAGCCACTGATCGAGTACAACGATGCACAAACCGGCGGTTCGAAATCCGAGCCGTTTGCCTTGATGGTCAAAGACGAAAATGGCGAAATACTGGGCGGTTTGTATGGGCGAGTGATTTTTCGCTGGATGTTCATCGATCTGCTGTCAGTACCGGAGCAGGGTCGCGGACGGGGGATCGGCTCGAAGTTGATGGCTCAGGCGGAAGCCTTGGCCAAGGAAAAGAGTTGCTACGGAATCTGGCTCGACACCTTCGACTTTCAGGCGCCGGAATTTTACAAGAAGCTGGGCTTCAGCCAGTTCGGTGAGATCGTTGACTATCCACCGGGACACAAGCGGCATTTCTTTCAGAAGCGCCTGATTGACTGATTGCGCCGTCGTCTTCGCGAGCACGCTCGCTCCCACATTGGAATGCATTTCAACTTGTGGGAGCGAGCCTGCTCGCGAAAGCGCCAGCCGCCTCGACACACAATCAGAGACAGGTCGCCATCGCCGCCATGCGCCGCATCGCGACAAAATCATCCTGCTGCGCGTAGTAGTTCAGGGTCGTACCGGACGCTTCGGTAATCACATCGACAAACGACTCCGCCGAACGGGTGTAAACCGTCGTGCCGCCCGACTTGCGCGGCTCCATATAGGCCGCCGCGTCGACGCCGAACACCGCTTCGTCCTGCCAGGCGAATTGCACGCACCGGGCGACGTCTTTCTCCGGCTTGTCCGAGGTCAGGACCTTGTCCGGGCTCTGGGTACGAGCATCGTTCATCACCGAACCGGCGCACCCGGCCAACAGGGCCGCCGCCAGCGCTACCATCAGCATTCGCATTGCATTCGCTCATTGAGAAAAAAGCGGACTGTAGCACTGCAACGCGACAAATCGTTCTGCTTAACTGTTTTTATGCGCGACATGCGCGAACAGGTGCGGCACCCTACGGTCATCAGCCACACAAGGACATTACATGGCGCCTAGCGACCAGCGACATGAACAGGCTCTTAAACTGTTTCTCGATGCGCGACCCGAACTGCGTGAAACTCTCGACCATCTCAACCCGCTGCTGGCCCAGGCCAAGGGCGAAACCCAGGCGCAATATCGCGAAGAACGCTTGCATGAAGCATTCGAGGCTGAGGCGGAAAGCCAGGGGTTGTTCGCCTGGGAGCTGACGTTGCAGTTGACCGCTGATTCGCCCGAGGACTATCAGGCGCAACGGCTTGAGGTGCATCGGGAAGTCGCGGAAATGGCGGGGATGGACTGGATTGAGTATTGCGATCTTTACGGCATCACACCGTAAAACGTGTAGGAGCTGCCGAAGGCTGCGATCTTTTGATCTTGATCTTGAAGAGCAAAATCAAAAGATCGCAGCCTTCGGCAGCTCCTACCAAGGAATCTGCATGAAACCGGGGTTTCGCGGCTGCCGCAATAAAGCTTTATCATGGGCGCAGTTTCGCTGATCGAGTCCATCATGAAGTTCGCCATTGCGCTGTTTTCCGCCGCCCATGCGCCCTCCTCGCGTCGTGCCCTGCTGTTTGCCCAGGCCGCACTGGCGGGCGGCCATGAGATTGTCCGGCTGTTCTTCTATCAGGACGGCGTCTTCAACGCCTCCGATGCCGTAGTGACACCGCAGGATGAACTGGACCTGCCCAAGCAATGGCGCGCCTTTATCAACGAACAGCAACTGGATGGCGTGGTCTGCATCGCCGCCGCCCTGCGCCGTGGTGTATTGAATGAAGAAGAAGCCAGGCGTTACCAGCATGAAGCGATTTCGCTGAGCGCGCCGTGGGAATTGTCCGGTCTTGGTCAGTTGCACGACGCCGTGCAGGACGCTGACCGTCTCATCTGTTTCGGAGGCGCATGAACATGGCCAAATCGCTGTTGATCATCAGCCGCCAGTCGCCCTGGTCCGGCCCCGGCGCGCGGGAAGCGCTGGACATCGTGCTGGCCGGTGGCGCCTTCGATCTGCCGATCGGCTTGCTGTTTCTCGATGACGGCGTGCTGCAACTGGCCGCGGGGCAAAACGCCAAGGCCTTGCAGCAGAAAGACCTCAGCGCCAATCTGCAGGCGCTGCCGATGTTTGGTGTCGAGGAGTTGTTCTATTGCGCAGAAAGCGCCCACGCCCGCGGTCTTGGCAAACTGTCGCTGGACGAAGCGCAGCCGCTCGCCGCTGAACACATCACCGCCCTTATTGACCGTTACGACCAGGTGATCACCCTCTGATGTCGACTTTGCATGTGTTGTCTCATTCCCCGTTCGGCGACGATCGCCTGACTAGCTGCTTGCGCCTGCTGGGCAGCGCCGATGCGGTGTTGTTGTCCGGCGATGCGGTGTATGCGCTGCAACCGGACACTGTGCCGTTTTCTGCGCTGCAAGAGCGAAAAATCGACCTGTTCGTATTGGTTGAAGACGCACAAGCCCGTGCGATCGAGATTCCGGACTGGGCCAAGGCCATCGATTACCCCGCCTTCGTCGAACTGTCGATCCATCACGCCAAGGTCAACAGTTGGTTATGAATTCGATGACCGTCGGCGCCCGCGCCATCGAACTGGACAAGGATGGTTTTCTCGTCGACCTCAGCGACTGGTCGGCGGAAGTTGCCAGTGCCCTCGCCGCCGCCGAAGACATCGAGTTGACCCCCGAACACTGGGAAGTCCTCGAACTGCTGCGCAGCTTCTACGCCGAATTCCAGCTGTCCCCGGCCACGCGACCGCTGATCAAGTACACCGCGTTGAAACTCGGGGCGGACAAAGGCAACAGCCTGCACCTGAACCGACTGTTCAAAGGCACCCCTGCCAAACTCGCCGCGAAGCTGGCGGGCCTGCCCAAACCGACGAATTGCCTATGACCGACTTTCCAGCGTTGACCCTCGCAACACCCGCCGAACATCCGTTCGCGCAATTCGTACGGATTCTCGGCAAAGGCAAACGCGGCGCCCGCGACCTGACGCGTGAGGAAGCCCGCCAGGCGATGGGCATGGTGCTTGACGATCAGGTGGAAGACACCCAACTCGGCGCATTCCTGATGTTGCTGCGGCACAAGGAAGAAAGCGCCGAGGAAATGGCCGGTTTCACCGAGGCGCTGCGCGAACGCTTGCAGGCGCCGGCAATGAATGTCGATCTGGACTGGCCGACCTACGCCGGCAAAAAACGCCATCTGCCGTGGTATCTGCTGGCGGCCAAGTGCCTGGCGCAGAACGGCGTGCGCATCTTCATGCACGGCGGCGGTGCGCACACGGCCGGGCGTCTGTACAGCGAACAACTGCTGGGGGAACTGAACATTCCTCTGTGCCGCAACTGGCAGCAGGTCGGCACGGCGCTGGACAACGGCGGCCTGGCCTTTATGCCGCTGGTGGACTGGGCGCCGCAGTTGCAAAAGATGATCGACCTGCGCAACACCCTGGGCCTGCGTTCGCCGATCCACTCGCTGGCGCGGATTCTCAATCCGCTGGGCGCACGCTGCGGCCTGCAAAGCATTTTTCACCCGGGTTACCAGGCGGTGCATCGCGATGCCAGCGGCTTGCTTGGCGACACGGCAATCGTGGTCAAGGGCGACGGAGGTGAAATCGAGATCAACCCCGACGCGACCAGCCATCTCTACGGCACCAGCGGCGGTCAGAGCTGGGATGAAGAATGGCCGCAGCTGTCAGCGCAACGTCACGTCAAACCCGCCTCGCTGGACATCGGACACTTGAAAGCCGTGTGGCGTGGCGATGTGGTCGACAGTTACCCGCAAATGGCCCTGATTGCGACCATGGCCCTCGCCCTGCGCGGCCTTGGTCAAAATCGTGAACAGGCGTTCATCACCGCCGAGCAATATTGGGCAACACGCAACACATCGATCTAACCGATCATTAGCGCCCGATCTTTGCGCTTTTTGTTCGAACTCATCGGAATAGACTCGACTCCAACGCATATTGGTTTTGGGAGTCTTGATCATGGGTTTACTCGTCGACGGCCACTGGCAGGACAAGTGGTACGAAAGCAGCAAGGACGGCGCGTTCCAGCGCGAACAAGCGCAACGGCGCAACTGGGTGACCGCCGACGGCCAGCCCGGCCCCAGCGGTGAGGGCGGCTTCGCTGCCGAAGCCGGGCGCTATCACCTCTACGTTTCCCTCGCCTGCCCTTGGGCGCATCGCACGCTGATTCTGCGCAAGCTCAAAGGGCTGGAAAGTCTGATCGACGTTTCGGTCGTCAGTTGGTTGATGCTGGAGAATGGCTGGACCTTCGATACAGCGCTCGGCTCGACCGGCGATAAACTCGATGGCTTCGATTTCATGCATCAACGCTACACCGCTGACACGCCTGACTACACCGGGCGGGTGACGGTGCCAGTGCTGTGGGACAAGAAACTCAAGCGCATCGTCAGCAACGAATCGGCGGAAATCATCCGCATGTTCAACAGTGCATTCGACGACCTCACCGGAAACGACCTGGACTTCTATCCGGCGCCGCTACGCAATGAAATCGATGCGCTGAACGAGCGGATCTATCCGGCGGTGAACAACGGTGTCTACCGCGCCGGTTTTGCCACGTCGCAGCAGGCTTACGAACAGGCGTTCGATGAAGTATTTGCTGAACTGGACCATCTGGAACAATTGCTCGGTGCCAATCGCTACCTGAGCGGGGAATACCTGACCGAAGCCGATGTGCGCCTGTTCACCACGATGATTCGCTTCGACGCGGTGTATCACGGGCACTTCAAGTGCAACCTGCGGCGGATCGCCGATTACCCGAATCTGTCGAACTGGCTGCGTGAGCTTTATCAGTGGCCGGGGATCGCCGAAACGGTGGATTTCCAGCACATCAAGCATCATTACTACGGCAGCCACAAGACGATTAACCCGACAGGGGTTGTGCCGAAGGGGCCGGAGCAGGATTTCACTGTGGCCCATGACCGGGCGCGGCTGAGCGGGAAAGGAGTTTGGCGCCGGGGCTAACCACAAAAGCAAAAGATCGCAGCCTTCGGCAGCTCCTACATGAGAATGCGTTCCCTGTAGGAGCTGCCGAAGGCTGCGATCTTTTTGCTTTGACTCAGATTTGCGCCTGAGCCCCTTCAAACCACGCCAGTTTCTCGCGCAGTTGCACCACTTCGCCAACGATCACCAGGGTCGGCGCATGCACTTCATGCTCCGCCACCAGCCGCGGCAAATCGGCCAGCGTGCCGGTAAATACCCGCTGATTGACCGTGGTGCCCTGCTGAATCAACGCCGCCGGGGTGTCCGCCGCGCGACCATGCCTGATCAACTGCTCGCAAATGATCGGCAAACCCACCAGGCCCATGTAGAACACCAACGTCTGCGCCGGAGCGACAAGGTCAGCCCATGGCAGATCGGTGGAACCATCCTTCAAGTGGCCAGTGACGAACCGCACGGACTGCGCATGATCGCGGTGGGTCAACGGAATACCGGCATAGGCTGCACACCCACTGGCCGCCGTGATCCCCGGCACCACTTGGAAGGGGATGCCGTGAGCCGCCAACTCTTCGATTTCTTCGCCACCACGGCCGAAGATGAACGGATCGCCGCCCTTCAACCGCACCACACGCTTGCCGGCCTTGGCCAGATCGACCAGTTGCTGATTGATCTGATCCTGCGGCACGGCGTGTTCGGAACGACGCTTGCCGACATACACCCGCTCGGCATCGCGACGGCACAGCTCCAGAATCGCCGGCGCTACCAAGCGGTCATAGAGCACCACATCGGCTTGCTGCATCAGACGCAGTGCGCGGAAGGTCAACAGATCCGGATCGCCCGGGCCGGCGCCGACCAGATAAACCTCGCCAGTGGTGACCATTGGCTCGCCATCCACTTTTGCCTGCAACAGGCGCTCGGCTTCAGCGCCCTGCCCGGCCAGTTGACGGTCGGCGATCGGGCCCTGGAAAACGTCTTCCCAGAAGCCGCGACGCTGCTGCACATCCGGAAACAGGTTTTTCACCTGATGGCGAAAACGCGCAGCCAGCCCGGCCAACTGACCGTAAGTCGAGGGAATCCAGGTTTCGATTTTTGCCCGGATCAGACGCGCCAGCACTGGCGCATCGCCGCCGCTGGACACGGCAATGATCAGTGGCGAACGGTCGACGATCGCCGGGAAGATCACGCTGCACAAGGCCGGCGCATCGACCACGTTGACCGGCACGCAACGCCGATGCGCATCGGTGGAGACTTGCGCGTTAAGCGTTTCGTCGTCGGTGGCGGCTATGATCAGCCCGCAACCGTCCAGATCCGTTTCGACGTAACCGCGCAGCAGGCATTCACCGCCGCTGGCAGCGACCAGTTCAGCCAGTTGCGTTTCGATTTCAGGTGCGACCACCCGCAGCAGCGCACCGGCATCGGCCAGCAGGCGGGATTTGCGCAAGGCAATTTCCCCCCCACCGACAACCAACACACGACTGCCGCGCAGGTTATGAAACAGCGGCAGATATTTCATTTAGCCGATGACCTCAAGGCCACCCATGTACGGCTTGAGCACGTCCGGCACACGGATCGAACCGTCGGCCTGCTGATAGTTTTCCAGCACCGCCACCAGCGTACGACCGACCGCGAGGCCGGAACCGTTCAAAGTGTGCACCAGCTCAGGCTTGCCGGTTTCCGGGTTGCGGAAACGCGCCTGCATGCGACGAGCCTGGAAATCGCCGCAGTTCGAGCACGAGGAAATTTCGCGGTACTTGTCCTGGCTCGGAATCCACACTTCAAGGTCGTAGGTCTTGACCGCGCTGAAACCCATGTCGCCAGTGCACAGTGCCAGGGTGCGGTAAGGCAGGCCGAGCAGTTGCAGAACTTTTTCGGCGTTGGCGGTCAGGCCTTCCAGCGCTTCCATCGATTGCGACGGCTCGACGATCTGGACCATTTCGACTTTGTCGAACTGGTGCTGACGGATCATGCCGCGAGTGTCACGGCCCGACGCGCCGGCTTCGCTGCGGAAGCACGGGGTGTGGGCAACGAACTTGATCGGCAGCAACTTGGAATCGACGATTTCGCCGGCAACGATGTTGGTCAGCGACACTTCGGCAGTCGGAATCAGGTACAGATCGGCTTCACCTTCACGGGCGATCTTGAACAGATCTTCTTCGAATTTCGGCAGCTGGCCGGTACCTTGCAGCGCCGGGGCCTGAACCAGGTAAGGCGTGTAAGCCTCTTCGTAGCCATGCTCGTTGACGTGCAGGTTGATCATGAACTGCGCCAGCGCGCGGTGCAGGCGGGCGATCGGACCACGCAACAAGGCGAAACGTGCACCGGACAGCTTGGCGGCGGTTTCGAAGTCCAGCCAGCCAAACTTCTCGCCGAGAGCGACGTGATCTTTGACTTCGAAATCGAACTGGGTCGGCGTGCCCCAGCGGCGCACTTCGACGTTGTCGTCTTCGTCCTTGCCGACCGGAACCGACTCATGCGGCAGGTTGGGAATACCGAGCAGGATCGAATCCAGTTCGGTCTGGATCGCGTCCAGTTCGACCTTCCCAGCGCTCAGTTCGCCCGCCATGCGCTCGACATCCGCCATCAGCGGCGCGATGTCTTCACCGCGCTGCTTGGCCTGGCCGATGGATTTGGAACGCGCGTTACGCTCAGCCTGCAGTGCTTCGGTGCGGGTCTGGACGGTCTTGCGCTGTTCTTCCAGCGCTTCGATGCGCGCGGTGTCCAGGGCAAAGCCACGGGAAGCCAGGCGGTCCGCTACGTCCTGAAGGTTGCTACGTAACAGTTTGGAATCGAGCATGTCGGTTTCTCGTTATCAAAGTTTGGTCAGGGACAGGCCGGCCCACGTGGCGAGCAGCCCGCCGAATACGCTAAGTGCCGCGTAGCCCAGGGCCAGCAACACTTGCCCGCTTTCCAGCAGGCGCACCGTATCCAGTGAAAAGGATGAAAAAGTCGTCAGCCCCCCGAGGAAGCCGACCATCAACCCGGCGCGCACCTCGATCGGCACTTCCGGGCGTATCAAAAACAGGCCGTACAACACGCCAATCAGCAGGCAGCCCACGATATTAACGGCCAGCGTCGCGGTATAGAAGTGCCGCGGCCAATTGGCGCTGACCCAATTGCCGGTGGCGAAGCGCAACAATGTGCCAGCGACGCCGCCGACCGACACTGCGATGATCAATGGGACCACTACTTTCTCCGCTGCCGAGGGCTCAGACGATCGAGTTGAGCGAGGTGATTGAGCTTCTCACCGATCTTCAACTCCAGGCCACGGGGCACTGGCTGATAGAACGGAATCGGCTCGAGTTCTTCCGGGAAATAGTCTTCGCCGGCGGCATAAGCGTCCGGCTCGTCGTGGGCGTAGCGGTACTCGTCGCCGTAACCCAATTGCTTCATCAGCTTGGTCGGTGCATTGCGCAGGTGCAGCGGCACTTCCAGCGAGCCGTTTTCGGCAGCCGCGCGCAGGGCGGTCTTGAAGCCCATGTACACCGCATTACTTTTCGGTGCGCAGGCCAGATACGTGATGGCCTGGGCCACTGCCAATTCACCTTCCGGACTGCCGAGACGCTCCTGCACCTCCCACGCCGCCAGGCAAAGGCTCAGCGCACGCGGGTCGGCGTTGCCGATGTCTTCGCTGGCCATGCGCACCACGCGTCGCGCCAGATACAGCGGATCGCAGCCGCCGTCGATCATCCGCGCGAACCAGTACAGCGCGCCGTCAGGATTGGAGCCGCGCACCGATTTGTGCAGGGCCGAGATCTGGTCGTAGAACGCTTCGCCACCCTTGTCGAAACGCCGACGGGTGTCGCCGAGCAGGCTTTGCAGCAGCTCGGTGCCGATTTCGCTATTGTCTTCAGCCAGGTCGGAGGCGTTCTCCAGCAGATTGAGCAGACGCCGGCCATCGCCATCGGCGGCGGACAGCAGCATCTGAAAACCCTCATCGCTCAGTGTCAGATTGCGCTTGCCCAGCCCGCGCTCTTCGGTCAAGGCCCGATGCACCAGTTTGCGCAGCGCCGCTTCGTCGAGGCTTTTCAGCACATAGACACGGGCACGCGACAACAAGGCGTTGTTCAGTTCGAACGAAGGGTTTTCGGTGGTGGCGCCGATGAAGATCAGCGTGCCGTCTTCAACGTATGGCAGAAACGCGTCCTGCTGCGACTTGTTGAAACGGTGTACTTCATCGACGAACAGGATCGTGCGCTTGCCGTACTGGCCGGCCTGCTGCTTGGCGATCTCAACGGCCTGACGGATTTCCTTGACCCCGGCGAGCACCGCCGAAACCGTTTCGAAGTGCGCATCGGAGACTTCAGCGAGCAACCGCGCCAGGGTAGTCTTGCCCACACCCGGCGGCCCCCAGAAGATCATCGAATGCAGCGCGCCCTGCTCCAGCGCCTCGCGCAGAGGCTTGCCGCGAGCGAGCAGGTGTTCCTGACCGACGTACTCATCCAGATTGGCCGCACGCAGACGCGCGGCCAAAGGTTGGGCTATCGGTGCACTGCGAAACAGATCCATCACGTAGCGTTGAAACCTCTGATTTGCCGATCATTGACACTGTAGGAGTGAGCCTGCTCGCGATCCGGTTTGCCAGTCAATGCTTGATTGGCTGACCCACCGTGATAGCGAGCAGGCTCGCTCCTACAGGTGTTTGCGATTTATTCCTGGATGACGTCGGCACCCTTGGGAATGTCGAATTTGAACTTCGACGCCGGTACCGCCTCGTTGGCCTTGACCCCGGTAAACAGGATATTGGTGCGCTGGCCGACACTGTCAATCAGTTGCATGTCATTGAGCAGACCGTTGCGGAACGACAGGCGCAGATTGTCGAACAGGGTGTCCTTGGTTTTCGGCTTGAGGGTGAAGTCGATCACGCCGCCCGCCTCTTTCGCGCTGATATCGAAGCTCTGGCTGATCTTCGAGACATCGCCGGACAACAGCAGCGCCGGGGTCTGGGTCAGACGCTCATCGAGCTTCTTGATGGTCGCCTGTTCAAGGTCCGGGTCCCACAGGGTGACTTTCTTGCCATCGGAGACCATGGTCTGCTCGGCCGGCGCGTTGGTGTGCCAGTAAAACAGGCCCGGACGCTGCAGGGTCATATTGCCGGTGGTCTCCTGCAATTGAGTGCCGCCGCCGTCGAGGGTCAACTGCGAAAAATTCGCCGACAGGGTTTTCGATGTTTCCAGCAATTGGGTCAGACGCGCCACGTCCTTTTCGTCGGCGTGGGCCGAGAGCGTGGTCAGCGCCAGTACTGGCAACAGCATGCGGATAAGGCGCATGAGAGTCCTCTTGAATACTCGTGGAAGAGCGAGTGGTGCGTCATTGCGCCACTCGAATCGGTGCGTTATCAGTCGCGTACCGGGCCTGGGGCCAGGACTTCACGCGATCCGTTGGTGTTCATTGACGTGACGACGCCCGCCATTTCCATGGCTTCGATCATCCGCGCGGCGCGGTTGTAGCCGATCTTCAGTTTGCGCTGGACTGCGGAAATCGACGCGCGACGGCTTTCGAGGACGAACTGCACGGCTTCGTCATACAGCGCGTCGGCTTCCGGATCATCACCGTCACCACCACCGCTGCTGCCTTCAAAGCCGCTGCCCGCCTCTTCGACACCGTTGAGGATGTCGTCGTTGTATTCCGGCGCGCCGCGCAGTTTCCACGCCTCGACCACACGGTGAACCTCATCGTCGGAAACGAACGCGCCGTGGACGCGGATCGGCAGACTGGTGCCCGGAGGCATGTAAAGCATGTCACCGTGACCGAGCAACTGTTCAGCGCCACCTTGGTCGATGATGGTCCGCGAGTCGATCTTGCTCGATACCTGAAACGCCATACGAGTCGGGATGTTGGCCTTGATCAGACCGGTGATCACGTCCACCGACGGGCGCTGGGTCGCAAGAATCAAGTGAATCCCCGCCGCACGCGCCTTCTGCGCGATCCGCGCGATCAGTTCTTCGACCTTCTTGCCGACGATCATCATCATGTCAGCGAATTCGTCGACCACGACGACGATGGTTGGCAGTTTCTGCAATAGCGGCGCTTCGTCGTGAATGCTTTCACGCTTGTACAGCGGATCGCTCAACGGCTCACCGGCTTCCTGGGCTTCCTTGACCTTGGCGTTAAAGCCGGACAGGTTACGCACCCCCATCTTCGCCATCAGCTTGTAGCGCCGCTCCATCTCGGCAACGCTCCAGCGCAAGGCGTTGGCAGCGTCCTTCATGTCCGTCACCACCGGGCACAGCAGGTGCGGAATGCCTTCGTAGATCGACAGCTCGAGCATTTTCGGGTCGATCATGATCAGCTTGGCGTCGTCCGGGCCGGATTTGAACAGGATCGACAGGATCATCGCGTTCACGCCCACGGACTTACCGGAACCGGTGGTACCGGCCACCAGCAGGTGCGGCATCTTCGCCAGGTCGGTGATGACCGGCTTGCCGCCAATATCGTGACCGAGCGCCAGGGTGACCGGCGATTTGAAGTTGTCGTACTCGGGCGTCGACAGCACTTCGGAGAAGCGCACGATCTGGCGGTCTTCGTTGGGAATTTCGATACCGACAGTGGTCTTGCCCGGAATCACCTCGACCACGCGCACACTGGTCACCGCCAGCGAGCGTGCCAGGTCCTTGGCCAGGTTGGCGATGCGGCTGACTTTCACGCCGGCAGCCGGCTGGATTTCGTAACGGGTGATCACCGGCCCCGGATGGATCGAATCGACGGTGACTTCGACGCTGAATTCCTTGAGCTTGATCTCCAGCAAGTGGCCGACTGCAGCCAAGGACTCAGGCGAATAGTTGAGTTGTTTCTTTTCCGCAGGATCAAGAATCGAAATCGGCGGCAAGGTGCCTTCCACCGCGCTGTCGACGAACAACGGTGCCTGCTTCTCTTTCTGCACGCGCTTGCTCGGCTCCGGCGCCTTGGCCGGTGCCGGGGCGATGACCGGCGGCACCTGCTTCTCACGATCGGACATGTGCTTGCTCAGTGCCTGCTCGCGTTCGATCAGACGTTCCTTGACCTTGGCCTGTTCGCGCTTGTCGGTGACAGTCGGTGCGACCACATCATGTACGCGGTCATCGACCTCACGCAGTTGCGCGACCAGTTGCTTGCGTTCGGTGCGCGCCGACCACCAGCGGTTGAGCGCACCCTGGAAGAGTTCGAAGAGATCAAGGGTGATCTTGCCGGTGACGTCCATCACCTTGAACCACGACAGGTCAGTGAATACGGTCAGGCCGAACAGGAACAAGGCGATGAACAGCAGCGTGCTGCCCTGAATGTTCAGCGCGTTCTTCGCCAGATCGCCAAGGCTTTCGCCCAACGCCCCGCCAGCGCCCGCCGGCAGCCCGGTCGCGGCATGAAAGTGAATGTGCGCCAGCGCAGCACCGGAAAGCACCAGAAACACCAGACCGATCAGGCGCCAGGAGAACAGCCAGCCGCTCCACTGCCACGGTTCGTGACGTTGACGGAAAATCTGATACGCCTTGACCGCCAGCAACAGCGGGAAGATATAGGCGAAGTAACCGAGCACCATGAACAGGATATCGGCGCTGTACGAGCCCGCAGGCCCGCCGAAATTCTGCACATCGTCGATCTTGCTGTTATGGCTCCAGCCCGGATCGTCCTTGCCGTAAGTCAGCAAAGCCATCATCAGGAACAGGCACAAGGCGCCAATGGCGATCAATGCACCTTCCTTGAGCCGGTAGTGCAGCTGTTGGCGCCAGAGCGGAACGACTGTTTTGGGTGCTTCGGTGGTCTTCTTCAAAACGCTTCTTTTCCTGCGCCCGAGGCGCGTCCATCTATTGAATGACGATAAAAAACTGCCAGTCCAGGCAGGTAACAAAGGTGAAAAGCCCAATTGAGACTACTTTTAACACTGTGCCACTGGTTTTATAAACACAGCCATAAACACTGCGCACAGCGCAAAGCCGTTACAACCCGGCATTGTACGGGTTTGTGCGCCCGACGCCATGCTTGAGACCCTTGCCTTGAGCATAGCCAAACGTACACGCGCTGCGTTGCAATTGGAGCACGCATTGTCTTTTGTGACAAAGGCTTATGAGCTGTATTTGATGAACGTAGCGAAGCCAGCGATTTCCATTGAGTCAAAACGATTTGCGAGCATCGCCATGGTGACGCTTACGACCACGGCCGACACATCAAGTTGCAGCCCGATGGTTACCTCACTGGACATCTGTGCAGGACATCGGCGCCGTTTCGCGGCAAACTCTTTCGCGGGGCTGCGCGCCCCTGACCGCCCTCCCCTTCTGCAAGCCTGGATGCCATGCTGACTTGGTTACAACGTAATTCCCTGACCTTCCCTTCACTGGACAAGGCCATGCGCGAACCGAACGGATTGCTCGCCGCCGGTGGCGACCTGTCTGCCGATCGATTGATCCAGGCCTATCGCCATGGCTGCTTTCCATGGTTTTCCGAGGGTCAGCCAATTCTCTGGTGGTCGCCAGATCCCCGCACCGTGCTTTTTCCCGATGAACTGCATGTCTCGCGCAGTCTCGCCAAACTGCTGCGCAAGCAACGCTATCAAGTAACCTTCGACGAGGATTTCGACGCCGTCATCCGCGCCTGCGCCGCGCCCCGGGATTACGCTGACGGCACCTGGATCACCGAGGCCATGCAGAATGCTTACATGGAGCTGCATCGTCGCGGCTTCGCTCATTCGGTTGAGGTCCGGGACGATGGACAACTGGTCGGCGGCCTGTATGGCCTGGCGATGGGCCAGCTGTTTTTTGGCGAGTCGATGTTCAGCCGCGCCGACAACGCTTCCAAGTACGGCTTCGCCACCCTCGTGCAGCATTTGAAAGCCGCCGGCTTTGTCCTGATCGACTGCCAGATGCCGACCGATCACCTGCACAGCCTCGGTGCACGATCGATCGCGCGTAGCGAATTCGCCGATTATCTGGCTCGGCATCTCGACCAACCGAATACAGCGACCTGGGTTTGCTGAGCGACTTTTGCGCAGGTGGCTTACACTTAATCCACCAGCTTATCCCGAGGGTTGATTCATGACCGAGTTGGCGCGATTGAAGTTTTATGCCACTCAGCCCCACTCTTGCAGTTATCTGCCCGAGGAGCAGGCCACGACGCTGTTTCTCGACCCGAGTCAGCCCATGGATGTGCACGTCTACGCAGATCTGTCGGAAATGGGCTTTCGTCGCAGCGGCGATCACCTGTACCGGCCGCATTGCCAGAATTGCAATGCGTGCGTGCCTGCGCGCATTCCCTCCGCGCAATTCATCGCCAATCGCCAGCAAAAGCGCATCTACAAACGCAACGCGGATTTGCAGGTGCAGCCGGTCAAACCGCACTTCAGCGAAGAATATTTCGATCTGTACCAGCGCTACATAGAACAGCGCCATGCCGACGGCGACATGTACCCGCCGAGCCGCGATCAGTTCTCGACGTTCCTTGTGCGTGACCTGCCCTTCTCGCGCTTCTACGAGTTCCGACTCGACGGACGGTTGCTCGCGGTGGCGGTCACCGATCTGCTGCCAAACGGTCTGTCGGCGGTCTACACCTTCTACGAACCGCACGAAGAACGCCGCAGCCTGGGTCGTTACGCGATCCTCTGGCAAATCGCCGAGAGCCAGCGTCTTGGCCTTGAGGCGGTGTACCTCGGTTACTGGATCAAGAACTGCAAAAAGATGAACTACAAGACGCAATATCGGCCCATCGAATTGCTGATCAACCAGCGCTGGGTCATCCTGAACTGAACCTGCGGCCTAAACCCCTTGGCGTAAACACCATTTTTCGGGCACAATGCACGCCGCTTTTGCCTGGCGCAGTTGCACCGGGCCATTCATTGGATACCGAGGGCTTTACTGCATGTCGAAAGAAGACAGCTTCGAAATGGAAGGCACTGTCGTCGACACCCTGCCCAACACCATGTTTCGTGTGGAGTTGGAAAATGGGCACGTCGTAACCGCGCATATTTCCGGCAAGATGCGCAAGAACTACATTCGTATTCTTACCGGTGACAAAGTGCGCGTCGAGCTGACGCCCTATGACTTGAGCAAAGGGCGGATCACTTACCGCGCTCGTTAATCAAGTCAATACAGAACGCCCGGTTTATGCCGGGCGTTTTTGTATCTGCGCTTTATTGGTTTGTGTGTATATCCGTTTTTTCGGGTGCGGCCGCTGGCGGTTTCGCTCTTACAGCGAGTCACCTTTTCCAAACGCCGAAAAGGTAACCCAAAAGGCTTTGCCCCTGGCGTACGGCACTTCGCCTAGGCTCAGTGTTCCCTCGCTACGGTGTCCATCCGGGGGCATCGCCTACGGTTTGCTTCGCTGCACCTCCTCTCGATGTATGCGGCTACGCCGCACGGCGCTGCGCGCCTACCCCCGGATGAACACCTACGCTCGGCCTGCCGATGGGGCAAAAGATCAAAAGCCAAAGCAAGATCAAGAGCCCCTCACCCTAGCCCTCTCCCGGAGGGAGAGGGGACTGACGGTGGTGTTTGGGAGAGTTACGCCGACGTGCGATACCGCGTTGAACTCAGGCTGTGAAAAGCCCACACATCGACCCCCTCTCCCTCGGGAGAGGGCTGGGGTGAGGGGAAGCACCACCACAAATCCAAAGCCGACCACGCCCCGCTCTTCACCACTCAATAGGCCGAGTGTTAGCTCGCCTGCTCTTGTTCTTGATCCATGGGCGACGTCGGAAGGCTGAGCGGAGGGATTGATCCGGGCGTGGGAGCGCAGCGACCGTTTGGCGAAGCCAAACACAGCGGAAGGAGGTGCAGCGAAGCAAACCGGAGCCGCTGCGCCCGGATCGATCCCGCAGCGAAGGAACCCGAGCCTGCGAGGGCCGAACGCAGGAGCTAGCGTTTTTTGCTTACTTTTTTAGGCGCTTGTAAAAAAGTAAGTCGCCGTAAGGGCGAAACCCTAAGCAGCCGTAACCGCAGCAACGGATATTCACCCAAAACCCCCAAACGACAAACAGCAAAAAGGCGCCCGAAGGCGCCTTTAGCTTTATCAACAGCCAACAGCCGTCAGGCCATTTCCGCAGTAGTTTCGAAGTCGAACGTCAACTCCCCGTCCTTGATGTCGATGTGCACCACACCGCCATGCTCGGCCAGTTCGCCAAACAGAATCTCCTCCGCCAGCGGACGCTTGATCTTGTCCTGGATCAGACGCGCCATTGGACGCGCGCCCATCGCCGAGTCATAACCACCCGCCGCCAGCCAACTACGCGCAGCATCAGTAACCTCAAGCAACACACGCTTGTCTTCCAGCTGCGCCTGAAGCTCGGTGAGGAACTTGTCCACCACGCTCTTGATGACCTCATGGCTGAGGCGACCAAACTGGATAATGGTGTCCAAACGGTTACGGAATTCCGGCGTGAAGCTCTTCTTGATCACTTCCATCGCATCAGACGAGTGGTCCTGATGGGTGAAACCGATCGAAGCCCGCGCGGCCGTTTCGGCGCCGGCGTTGGTGGTCATGATCACGATCACATTGCGGAAGTCTGCCTTGCGCCCGTTGTTATCAGTCAGCGTACCGTGATCCATGACCTGCAAGAGCAGGTTGAAGACTTCCGGATGCGCCTTCTCGATCTCATCGAGCAGCAATACGCAATGTGGCTGCTTGGTGATCGCTTCGGTCAACAGACCGCCCTGATCGAAACCAACATAGCCTGGAGGTGCACCGATCAGACGCGATACGGTGTGACGCTCCATGTACTCGGACATGTCGAAGCGAACCAGTTCAATCCCCAAAGCCTTGGCCAGTTGCCGCGCTGCCTCGGTTTTACCGACACCGGTAGGCCCTGCGAACAGGAACGAACCAACTGGCTTGTCAGGCGACTTGAGCCCGGCGCGGGACAGCTTGATCGCGGTCGACAGCGAGTCGATCGCAGCGTCCTGACCAAACACCGTCAGTTTCAGGTCACGTTCAAGATTACGCAGCAGTTCCTTGTCGGAACTGGTGACGTGCTTCGGCGGAATCCGCGCGATTTTCGCAACGATGTCCTCGACCTGTGGCACTTCGATACGCTTGACGCGCATCTCCACCGGCTGCAGACGCTGGTAGGCGCCCGCCTCGTCGATGACGTCGATGGCCTTGTCCGGCATGTGCCGGTCATTGATGTAGCGCGACGCCAGTTCCGCAGCGGCACGCAACGACTCATCGCTGTACTCGATGTTGTGATGCTGCTCGAAACGTCCTTTCAGGCCGCGCAGGATACCGATGGTGTCTTCCACCGACGGCTCGACGACATCGACCTTCTGGAAGCGGCGCGCCAGGGCGCGGTCCTTCTCGAAGATGCCACGGAATTCCTGGAACGTGGTCGAACCGATGCAGCGAATGTCGCCAGACGACAGCAGCGGCTTGAGCAGGTTGGAAGCATCCATCACGCCACCGGAGGCAGCACCCGCACCGATGATGGTGTGGATCTCGTCGATGAACAGGATCGCCTGCGGACGTTTTTTCAGTTCATTGAGCAGCGCCTTGAAGCGCTTCTCGAAATCACCGCGATACTTGGTGCCCGCGAGCAGAGCGCCAAGATCGAGCGAATAAACAACCGCATTGGCCAGCAGATCCGGCACCTGGTTGTCGACGATGCGCTTGGCCAGGCCTTCGGCAATCGCGGTTTTACCAACGCCTGCCTCGCCGACCAGCAGCGGGTTGTTCTTGCGCCGACGCGCGAGAATCTGCGCGACACGCTCGACTTCCGATTCACGGCCGACCAGCGGATCGATGCGACCCTGGCGCGCGAGTTCGTTGAGGTTGCTGGCATAAGCATCCAGAGGATTGCCTGAAGAAGAAGACTCACCGCCCTCGTCGTCCTGCATATCTTGTTCACCTTCAGAGTGATCGCCGTGCCCCGGTACTTTGGAGATGCCGTGGGCGATGTAGTTGACGACATCGATGCGCGCAACGCTCTGCTGCTTCAGCAGGAACACTGCCTGACTCTCTTGCTCACTGAAGATGGCGACCAGCACATTGGCGCCGGTCACTTCGCGTTTGCCCGAGCTCTGTACGTGAAAAACAGCACGCTGCAGGACACGCTGGAAGCCCAGGGTTGGCTGGGTTTCGCGATCCTCGTCATGCACGGGGATCAATGGCGTGGTGGAGTCGATGAACTCCTGCAGATCATGCTTGAGTTTGTCGAGGTTTGCGCCGCAGGCACGCAAAACGGTGGCGGCAGCCTCATTATCCAATAGGGCCAGCAGGAGATGTTCGACAGTCATGAACTCATGACGTTTCGAACGAGCCTCCTTGAAGGCTAGATTGAGGGTGACTTCGAGCTCGCGGTTTAACATAGCTTCACCTCATACCCAAGTGGTCGGCGATTAACCGTCCTTCTCGATTTCACAGAGTAGCGGATGCTGGCTTTCCCTGGCGTACTGGTTGACCTGCATGGCCTTTGTCTCGGCGATGTCGCGGGTAAACACTCCACATACTGCCCGGCCTTCTGTATGGACGGCCAGCATGACCTTGGTCGCCAGCTCGCGATTCAGGTTAAAAAACACCTCGAGCACTTCGACGACGAAATCCATCGGTGTGTAGTCATCGTTGAACAAAACCACCTTGTACATCGGCGGCGCCTGTAACGCGGGCTTTGCTTCCTGAACAGCAACGCCTGCCGAATCGTCGTCGTGCTCCTGTGGAAGATCCTTTTGGAGAAGCGGGCGATCCTGATTGAATGTTAGTCGAATCTGGCTGATTGCATGCATGGAAAAAAAGGTTCGTCAGTTGTGCGAATACAGTGGTGGGGGCGGTTGCACACGTTTTCAACTACGACTGCCCGGTCACCTTGACTATCGGGAAAACGGTGTTACAACCAATAGAGCCCACAGTGGGTAAAAAAGATCCGCGGAGTCAATTCTTTTATCGAATTCGATTGCGGATGTCGTGGATGATACTCCAGCGATGGAGTCTGTTGCAGAGGGATTTGAGCATGGCTGTCGGCAAGGTGAAATGGTTCAACAATGCCAAGGGGTTCGGCTTTATCAATACCGACGCCCGGGAAGGTCGCGATGAGGATGGCAAGGACATTGATTTCTTCGCCCACTACTCGGCCATTCTAATGGACGGGTACAAGACGCTGAAAGCGGGCCAGTCAGTGAAATTCGACATCGTGCAAGGTCCGAAGGGACTGCATGCGGTAGCCATTGAGTCCGTAATCATCGAACCATCCACCGCTTCTGAAAGTGCCGCTGTCGGCGCAGCTGCCGCTGCCGCAACTGCCAAAGCGATGAGCTGACTGATTCCGGCCTGAATACGCTTAGAAAAAAAACCGCCTGACTCAACCCATCGAGTCAGGCGGTTTTCATGTGCCTGTAACTTTTACATATGCGAAATCAACGCATCCCCGAACCCCGAAGACGAAACCAGCTTGGCCCCATCCATCAAACGCTCGAAATCATAAGTAACAGTCTTCGCGCCGATCGCACCGTTGGTGCCCTTGATGATCAGGTCCGCCGCTTCAGTCCAGCCCATGTGACGCAACATCATCTCGGCCGAGAGGATCAGCGAGCCCGGGTTGACCTGATCCTTGCCGGCATACTTCGGCGCGGTACCGTGGGTCGCCTCGAACATCGCCACGGTGTCCGACAGGTTGGCGCCCGGCGCAATGCCGATACCACCCACTTCCGCGGCCAGGGCGTCAGACAGATAGTCACCGTTGAGGTTAAGCGTAGCGATCACATCGTATTCGGCCGGGCGCAGCAGGATCTGCTGGAGCATGGCGTCGGCGATGGCGTCCTTGACCACAACGTTCTTGCCGGTTTTCGGGTTCTTGAACTGCATCCACGGGCCGCCATCGAGCAGGGTCGCGCCGAACTCTTCCGCCGCTACCTCGTAGGCCCATTCCTTGAAGGCACCTTCGGTGAACTTCATGATGTTGCCTTTGTGCACGATCGTCAGCGAGTCGCGGTCATTGTCGACCACGTATTGCAGGGCCTTGCGCGCCAGGCGCTTGGTGCCTTCGCGGGATACAGGCTTGACGCCGATGCCGCAGTTTTCGTCGAAACGGATCTTGGTGACGCCCATTTCTTCTTTAAGGAATTTGATGACCTTGGTGGCTTCCGGCGAACCGGCCTTCCATTCGATACCGGCGTAAATGTCTTCGGAGTTTTCGCGGAAGATGGTCATGTCGACATCGCCAGGCTTTTTCACCGGGCTTGGCACGCCTTCGAACCAGCGCACCGGGCGCAGGCAGACGTACAGGTCGAGCTGCTGACGCAGGGCCACGTTCAGCGAGCGGATACCGCCACCGACCGGAGTGGTCAGCGGGCCTTTGATGGAGACCACGTAATCCTTGACGGCGTCGAGGGTTTCCTGCGGCAGCCAGGTGTCCTGATCGTAAACCTGGGTAGCTTTTTCGCCGGCGTAGACTTCCATCCAGGAAATCTTGCGCTTGCCGCCGTAGGCCTTTTCAACAGCAGCATCGACAACCTTGATCATCACCGGACTGATGTCGACACCAATACCGTCACCTTCGATGAAGGGAATGATCGGGTTATCAGGAACATTGAGAGAATGGTCTGCATTGACGGTGATTTTGTCGCCGACGGCTGGAACCTGAATCTTCTTGTAACCCATGCTGAACTCCATTGTTTGGATTGAACACCTGGCTTGCTTCGAGCGTAACCCAGTTGAATCAACACGCAAACCCTATGTTCCGGCGCCGCGCACATCTCGTTTCGTACAAGCCTGAAAGCAAAGGGAAAAGCGCCAAACTCCAGCATTCGTAACGAGTCTTTGCCCGATGCTGCCCTGCGACCTTTAGACCAATGGACGAGAATCGTTGCATATGAACCATCGGCAGATTGCCAGCTACCTATGTATAATGCCGCCCGCTGACCACAGGGTCACGACGGCTGGCCTCTCTAGCACGAGACTTTCCGCCTGATTGGTCGGGTTGTTACCGCAGCCTGACTGCTTGACGCTCTACTGATGCACCCAACATCACCGCGAAGAATCTCGACATTCGGTTCATGGATGACTTTGAACGAACGCGCTTACCCGGCGCCCCTCGAGTTTCTGCGCACGCTTTAGCAAAGAAGAGAGAGTTAATCCGAATATGCCCACCCGCTCGAAGATCATCTATACCTTCACCGACGAAGCTCCTGCCCTCGCCACCTATTCCCTGCTGCCGATCATCGAGGCTTACACCGCCTCGGCCGATATCGCCGTGGAAACCCGCGATATCTCTCTTGCAGCACGCATTCTGGCAAGCTTCCCCGAGCAACTGGGCGACAAAGCCGTAGCCGACCACCTCGCTGAACTGGGCGACCTGGCCGTTACGCCTGAAGCCAACATCATCAAGCTGCCGAACATCAGTGCTTCGGTGCCACAGCTGCAAGCCGCGATCAAAGAGTTGCAGGCACAGGGCTACAACCTGCCGGATTACCCGGAAACCGTGACCAGCGACGCCGACAAAGACGCCAAGGCGCGTTACGACAAGGTCAAGGGCAGCGCCGTGAACCCGGTTCTGCGTGAAGGCAACTCCGACCGCCGCGCTCCGCTGTCGGTGAAGAACTATGCGCGCAAGCACCCGCACAAAATGGGCGCCTGGGCCAAAGACTCCAAGTCCCACGTCGCTCACATGAGCACCGGCGATTTCTACGGCAGCGAAAAAGCTGTCCTGATCGACGCCGCTGACGCTGTGAAGATCGAACTGATCGCCAAGGACGGTACCGCTTCCGTTCTGAAAGAAAAAACCACCGTTCAGGCTGGCGAGATCCTCGACTGCGCCGTGATGAGCAAAAACGCCCTGCGTGCGTTCATCGCTGCCGAGATCGAAAGCGCCAAGGCCCAGGGCGTGCTGCTCTCGGTGCACTTGAAAGCGACCATGATGAAGGTCTCGGACCCGATCATGTTCGGCCAGATCGTTGCCGAGTTCTATAAAGACGCACTGACCAAGCACGCTGACGTGCTGAACCAGATCGGCTTCAATCTGAACAACGGCATCGGCGATCTGTACGCGCGCATCAAGGCCCTGCCGGCCGAGCAGCAAGCGCAGATCGAAGCCGATATCGCAGCGGTCTATGCCGATCGTCCGTCGCTGGCGATGGTCAACTCCGACAAAGGCATCACCAACCTGCACGTGCCGAGCGACGTCATCGTCGACGCCTCGATGCCGGCGATGATCCGTGACTCCGGCAAGATGTGGGGCACCGACGGTCAGCTGCACGACACCAAGGCTGTGATCCCGGATCGTTGCTACGCGACCATCTACCAGGCCGTGATCGAAGACTGCAAAGCCAATGGCGCTTTCGATCCGACCACCATGGGCAGCGTGCCGAACGTCGGTCTGATGGCGAAGAAAGCCGAAGAGTACGGCTCCCACGACAAGACCTTCCAGATCAAGGCTGACGGCATCGTTCGCGTCACCGACAGCAAAGGCAAGCTGCTGATGGAACAGGCTGTCGAAGCCGGCGACATCTTCCGCATGTGCCAGACCAAGGACGCGCCGATCCAGGACTGGGTCAAACTGGCCGTCAACCGTGCTCGCGCAAGCAGCACGCCAGCGATCTTCTGGCTCGACCCGATGCGCGCTCATGATGGCGTGGTGATCGAGAAGGTTCAGGCGTACCTGAAGGATCACGACACCAGCGGCCTGGACATCCAGATCATGGCCCCGGTCGATGCGATGAAGTACACCCTGCAGCGCACCCGCGAAGGCAAGGACACCATTTCGGTGACCGGTAACGTACTGCGCGACTACCTGACCGACCTGTTCCCGATCATGGAGCTGGGCACCAGCGCCAAGATGCTGTCGATCGTGCCGCTGATGAACGGCGGTGGTCTGTTCGAAACCGGCGCCGGCGGCTCGGCTCCGAAGCACGTGCAGCAACTGGTTGAAGAGAACTTCCTGCGCTGGGATTCGCTGGGTGAGTTCCTCGCCCTCGCCGCTTCCCTTGAGCACCTGGGCGTGAACTACAACAACCCGAAAGCGCTGGTGCTGTCGAAAACCCTGGACCAGGCCACCGGCCAGTTCCTCGACAACAACAAGTCGCCATCGCGCAAAGTCGGCAACATCGACAACCGCGGCAGCCACTTCTACCTGGCGATGTACTGGGCTCAGGCCCTGGCCGCCCAGACTGAAGACGCTGCACTGCAAGCGCAGTTCGCGACCCTGGCCAAAACCTTGACCGAGAACGAAGCGACCATCGTTGCCGAGCTCAACGCCGTTCAGGGCAAGCCAGTCGACATCGGTGGTTACTACCACGCCGACGCCGAGCTGATCAGCAAGGCCATGCGCCCAAGCGCAACCTTCAACGCCGCGATCGCTGCGCTGGTTTAAGGTTGTAATGCGTTAAACAAACCCCGGCCTTGTGCCGGGGTTTGTGTTTTCAGAATGCACGCAATTCCCTTGTGGGAGCGAGCTTGCTCGCGAATGCGGTTTATCATTCAAGGTCTTCATTGACTGACCCACCGCTTTCGCGAGCAAGCTCGCTCCCACAGTGTTCTCATTACATTCTCAGAATTGAGGAAAATTTATGGAATGGCTCCCCCACATCACCGTCGCTACCGTCGTCGAGGACAACGGTCGCTTCCTGATGGTCGAAGAACACAAAGGCGGCCGTAACGTGCTCAACCAGCCCGCCGGCCATCTCGATCCGGATGAAACCCTGATCGACGCGGCCATTCGCGAAACCCTTGAAGAAACCGGTTGGGACGTTGAACCCACCGGGGTGATCGGCATTTATCTGTACACCGCCCCGAGCAACGGCGTGACCTATCAGCGCGTGTGCTTCAGCGCCAAAGCCGTCCAGCACCATCCGGATTACCAGCTCGACGACGGCATTCTCGGGGCCAAGTGGCTGACCCGCGACGAATTAATCGCCCAGCGCGACCACTGGCGCAGCGAGCTGATCATCCGTTGCATCGACGATTATCTGGCGGGCAATCACTTCGGCCTCGAACTGATCCGCCCTTCTCTTTAGCCTTGCGGCCGCGAGCCTGATAGAATCGCGCCCTTTTCCAAGACACTCATTGAATTCCTATGCGTGATCCAGCCCCTTCTGACACATCCAAGAAGCGCGTCATTGTCGGCATGTCCGGCGGCGTGGACTCTTCCGTTTCCGCCCTTCTGCTGATCGAGCAGGGTTATGAAGTGGAAGGCCTGTTCATGAAGAACTGGGAAGAAGACGACGGAACGGAATACTGCACCGCCATGGACGATCTGGCGGATGCGCAGGCTGTCTGCGACAAGATTGGCATCAAGCTGCACACCGCCAACTTTGCCGCCGAGTACTGGGACAACGTGTTCGAGCACTTCCTCGCCGAATACAAGGCCGGCCGTACGCCGAACCCGGACATCCTGTGTAACCGCGAGATCAAGTTCAAAGCGTTCCTCGACTACGCGATGATGCTCGGCGCCGACCTGATCGCCACCGGCCACTACGTGCGCCGCCGCGATATCGATGGCCGCACCGAGCTGCTCAAAGGGCTCGATCCGAACAAGGATCAGAGCTACTTCCTGCACGCCGTCGGCGGCGAGCAGATTGCCAAGACCCTGTTCCCCGTCGGCGAACTGGAAAAGCCTGAAGTCCGCGCGATTGCCGAGAAGTACGAACTGGCCACCGCCAAGAAGAAGGATTCCACCGGGATCTGCTTCATCGGCGAGCGCCGTTTCAGCGATTTCCTCAAGCAATACCTGCCGGCACAACCGGGCGAGATCAAAACCACCGAAGGCGAAGTCATCGGCCGTCATCACGGCTTGATGTACCACACCATCGGCCAGCGTCAGGGCCTCGGCATCGGCGGTTTGAAGGACGCCGGTGACGAGCCGTGGTACGTGCTGCGCAAGGACCTGGACACCAACGAGCTGATCGTCGGCCAGGGCAACAACCATCCGTGGCTGTTCTCCAGCGCCCTGCTCGCTTCGGAAATCTACTGGGTCAACCCGATCGACCTGAGCCAGCCGCTGCGCCTGACGGCGAAAGTGCGTTATCGCCAGAGCGATCAGGCCTGCATCCTGGAAAAAACCGCCAGCGGCTACCGCGCCGTGTTCGACGAGCCGCAACGCGCGGTGACGCCGGGCCAGTCGGTGGTGTTCTATGACGGCGAAATCTGCCTTGGTGGCGGTGTGATCGAAGTGGCCGAGCCGTGGAGCGGCCAGGCATGAGCCCGACTCAGGAGCAATTGACGGCGCTGGGCGGCGTGTTTCTCGCCGCCGTGCTGGTGGATCGCATCGCCAAGACCGGCCAGACCAACGAAGCGGGCCTGAGCTGCATGCTCGGCAGCCTGCTGGTGCGTGATCCGAAAGATACGCTGGATGTGTACGGCGGCGACGACATCAATCTGCGTGAGGGTTACCGCGCGCTGATTGGCGCCCTCGAGCGCGATCCGAGCACCTTGCAGCGCGAGCCACTGCGCTATGCCCTGTCGATGCTCGGTCTTGAGCGGCAACTGGCCAAGCGTGACGACATGCTTGAGACGATTGCCAAACGCCTGCCGCAGATTCAGTCGCAGGTGGAGCATTTCGGCCCGGCCCACGAAAACGTCGTGGCCGCTTGCGGTGCGTTGTACCAGGACACTTTGAGCACTCTGCGCCAGCGCATTCAGGTGCACGGCGACATGCGCAACCTGCAGCAGCCGAGCAACGCCTCGAAGATCCGCGCCCTGCTCCTCGCCGGTATCCGCTCGGCGCGCCTGTGGCGACAGCTCGGCGGCCATCGCTGGCAGTTGGTGATCAGCCGCCGCAAGCTGCTCAAGGAGCTTTATCCGTTGATGCGCAGCGAATAAACGCCGCGTCATGAAGGCTTTGTAGTCTGTAACGCGTAATACGCCGGTCAGTTGGCGACGGACCGGCGGATTTTTTCATGTATGATACGCGCCCCATTTCGTTGCCCGACTGTCCGAGAACACCCCATGCAGCTCTCTTCGCTCACTGCGGTTTCCCCTGTTGACGGCCGCTACGCCGGCAAAACCCAGGCCCTGCGCCCGATTTTCAGCGAGTACGGCCTGATCCGTGCCCGAGTTCTGGTTGAAGTGCGCTGGCTCCAGCGCCTGGGCGCCCACGCTGGCATCCCTGAAGTGCCAGCCTTCTCCGCCGAGGCCAACGCCGTTCTCAACGAACTGGCGGAAAACTTCTCGCTGGAGCACGCCGAGCGCGTCAAAGAGATCGAGCGCACCACCAACCACGACGTCAAAGCAATCGAATACCTGCTCAAAGAGCAGGCAGCCAAGCTGCCGGAGCTGGCCAAGGTCAGCGAATTCATCCACTTTGCCTGCACCAGCGAAGACATCAACAACCTGTCCCACGCGCTGATGCTGCGCGAAGGCCGTGACGACGTAATGCTGCCGCTGATGCGCCAGACCGCCAACGCTATCCGCGAACTGGCCATCCGTTTCGCCGACGTGCCGATGCTGTCGCGCACCCACGGCCAGCCGGCTTCGCCAACCACTTTGGGTAAAGAGCTGGCCAACGTGGTTTACCGTCTCGAGCGCCAGATCGCTCAGGTCGCTGCCGTGCCACTGCTGGGCAAGATCAACGGCGCCGTCGGCAACTACAATGCGCACCTCTCGGCCTACCCGCAGATCGATTGGGAAGCCAACGCCCGCGCCTTCATCGAAGACGAGCTGGGCCTGGGCTTCAACCCGTACACCACGCAGATCGAACCGCACGACTACATTGCCGAGCTGTTCGACGCGATCGCGCGCTTCAACACCATCCTGATCGACTTCGACCGTGACATCTGGGGCTACATCTCCCTGGGCTATTTCAAGCAGCGCACCATCGCTGGCGAAATCGGTTCGTCGACCATGCCGCACAAGGTCAACCCGATCGACTTCGAAAACTCCGAAGGCAACCTGGGTATCGCCAACGCACTGTTCCAGCACCTGGCGAGCAAACTGCCGATCTCCCGCTGGCAGCGCGACCTGACCGACTCCACCGTCCTGCGCAACCTCGGTGTCGGCTTCGCCCACAGCGTGATCGCTTACGAAGCCAGCCTCAAAGGCATCAGCAAACTCGAACTCAACGAGCAGAAGATTGCCGCTGACCTCGATGCTTGCTGGGAAGTATTGGCCGAGCCGATCCAGACCGTGATGCGTCGCTACAACATCGAAAACCCGTACGAAAAGCTGAAAGAACTGACCCGTGGCAAGGGCATCAGCCCTGAAGCGTTGCAGACTTTCATCGATGGCCTGGACATGCCAGCCGAAGCCAAAGCCGAGCTCAAGCAACTGACCCCGGCCAACTACATCGGCAACGCTGTGGCACAAGCCAAACGCATCTGATCGACCGTTTGCTCCGTTTGAGACGCCCGGCCGCGCCGGGCGTTTTTATTCCCGTCTGAAAAGTGCTTTTTTTCAATAGGTTACATATGAATTCCGATATTCCTCTTCAACTTCTGGGCGGCCTCACAGCACGCGAATTCCTGCGTGACTACTGGCAGAAAAAACCGCTGCTGATCCGTCAGGCGATTCCTGACTTCGAAAGCCCGATCGACGCCGACGAACTGGCCGGCCTGGCCCTGGAAGAAGAAGTCGAATCGCGCCTGGTCATCGAGCACGGCGAGCGTCCGTGGGAACTGCGTCGCGGCCCGTTCGCCGAAGACGAGTTCAGCAAACTGCCGGAAAAAGAGTGGACCCTGCTGGTGCAGGCGGTTGACCAGTTCGTGCCGGAAGTCAGCGAGCTGCTGGAAAACTTCCGCTTCCTGCCGAGCTGGCGAGTCGACGACGTGATGATCAGCTTCGCCGCACCGGGTGGCAGCGTCGGCCCGCACTTCGACAACTACGATGTGTTCCTGCTGCAGGGCCACGGCAAGCGCAACTGGAAAATCGGCCAGATGTGCGACTCCGAGAGTCCGCTGCTGCAGCACGCCGACCTGCGCATCCTCGCTGAATTCCACGAGACTGAAGAGTGGGTGCTGGAGCCGGGCGACATGCTTTACCTGCCGCCGCGTCTCGCCCATTGCGGCGTCGCGGTCGACAACTGCATGACCTATTCGGTCGGCTTCCGCGCCCCAAGCGCCGCTGAAGTGCTGACCCACTTCACCGACTTCCTCAGCCAGTTCCTGACCGACGAAGAGCGCTACACCGATGCCGACGCCAAGCCGGCGGTCGACCCGCACCAGATTCAACACGACGCGCTGGATCGCCTGAAAAGCCTGCTCGCCGAGCACATGAGCGATGAGCGTCTGCTGCTGACCTGGTTCGGCCAGTACATGACTGAGCCGCGTTATCCGGAACTGGTGGTCGGACCGGAAGACGTCGAAGAAGAAGACTTCCTCGCCGCCCTGCAGGACGGTGCTGTGCTGATCCGCAACCCGAGCGCGCGCCTGGCCTGGTCGGAAGTCGATGACGATCTGCTGCTGTTCGCCAGCGGCCAGAGCCGTTACCTGCCGGGCAAGCTGCGCGAACTGCTGAAGCTGATCTGCGCCGCTGACGCCCTGCACGCCGATAACCTCGGCGAATGGCTGAGCGATGAAGACGGCCGCAGCCTGCTCTGCGAACTGGTCAAGCAAGGAAGCCTGGGGTTCGCCGATGAATAAAATTCGCGTTCGTGTCGCAGACTGGCAGAAGGATATCGCCGAGATCCGGCGCATTCGTGAAACGGTGTTCATCGCCGAACAATCAGTGCCACCCGAGCTTGAGTGGGACGCGGATGACGCGACCGCCGTGCATTTTCTGGCGTTCGAAGGCGACTTCCCGATCGGCACGGCGCGACTGTTGCCCGATGGGCATATCGGTCGGGTTTCGGTACTCAAAGACTGGCGCGGAATGAAGGTCGGTGACGCGCTGATGCAAGCCGTCATCGCCGAAGCCGAAGCCCGCGGTCTGAAGCAACAGAAGCTCAGCGCTCAGGTGCAAGCCACAGCGTTTTATGAACGCCTGGGCTTCAGCCTGGTCAGTGAGGAATTCCTGGAAGCCGGGATTCCGCATGTCGACATGGTTCGGCATTCGGCCTGATACCGAGGCGCGGCCTTCGCGAGCAGGCTCGCTCCCACAGTAGATCTGCGGTGGACACATATTTTGTGTCAGAAAGAGATCCAGTGTGGGAGCGAGCCTGCTCGCGAAAAGGCCCTTGAGAACACCACTAACCGCCCCGGCATTCAACGATGTCGGGGCGTTTTGCTGTCTACGATTCAACTTGCCCCACCCCGGGCCGACAAACTGGCAATATCAAGCCTTTCGAACGCGGAGATAACGGACATGTCCCTACGCACCCTGCTCACCACCCTGCTGCTCGGCTGCAGTTTTTCGGTGCTGGCAGCCACAGAAATCGTCCCTCTCAAATACCACACCAGCGCCGACATGCTGCCGGTGGCGCAGGACTTCATCGGCCAGGACGGTCAGGTCAGCGCTTACGGCAACCAACTGATCGTCAAGGCCGAGCCGGGCAAGATTCAGGAGTTGAAGGATCTGCTGGCGCAACTCGACACCGCGCCCAAGCGCTTGCTGATCACCGTCGACACCAACGAAAACAATGGGCGTGGCGACGAAGGCTACTCGGTCAATGGCGCCCAGCCGAACCAGACCCGGATCATCAGTCGCAGCACCACCAGCCGCAACGGCGGCGTCCAGCAAGTGCAGACCAGTGAAGGCACTCCGGCGCTGATCCAGGTCGGCCAGAGTGTGCCGATCACCAACACCCAGAGCGATTCCTACGGCGGTTACAGCAGCGAGACCCAATACCGCAACGTCACCCAGGGTTTCTACGTCACCGCCAGCGTCACCGGCGAGACCGTTCATCTGGCAATCAGTACCAACCGTGACCAGATGAGCCAGGAACGTCCCGATGTAGTGAACGTTCAGAGTACCGACACAACCGTCACCGGACGCCTCGGTGAGTGGATCACCCTCGCCGGCGTCAACAGCCAGACTCAGGCCGATAAACAGGGCCTGACCCGCAGCTACTCGACTCAAGGCCGGGATGACATGACCTTGCGGGTCAAAGTCGACACGCTGGACTAAAGCACCGAAAACTGACTGATTAGTCGTATCAGACTAAAGATGTAGTGCTTGAAAAAAAGCACTACAAAACGTTTGACGGGGTAAAAAAGCGAAGGCATGATGGCCTCGCTCCCGCTAATCAGAGGCCCTGGCAAGGGCCTTCGAAGCGCCGTTCGCACCTACCCCGCGAACCGTTTCGTGTCTGTACCGCCCACAAGGTGTGTTTGACGAGGTTGCCGACTGGAACGAAGTTGTCCCGAGGGACGGAAGCGTATTTAGGTAACCCGGCTTCACACTGTTGTCCGTATAGAGGCCCACGACGCCCGCATGCGCCCCGCAGTCCGCCACTACCTGCTCACTTCCCCTCGAGCCCATCGTTCATCCCGTCGCCTACCCCGCCGAATCCGACTTGACCACCTAAGCTTCTGGTCAGCGAGCGCAGGAATTTTCCACCGCAGAACAACTTTTCATAAAAGACGCGACGAGGTTTATCTCCATGGCACTGACACGCGAACAGCAAATTGCAGCCCTCGAAAAAGACTGGGCCGAGAACCCGCGCTGGAAAGGCGTGACTCGCACTTACTCCGCTGCCGACGTGGTCCGCCTGCGTGGCTCGGTTCAGCCTGAGCACACCTTCGCGAAGATGGGCGCCGAGAAGCTGTGGAACCTGGTCACCCAGGGTGCCAAGCCGTCCTTCCGTCCAGAGAAAGATTTCGTCAACTGCATGGGCGCCCTGACCGGCGGCCAGGCTGTTCAGCAGGTTAAAGCCGGTATCCAGGCGATCTACCTGTCCGGCTGGCAGGTGGCTGCGGACAACAACTCCGCCGAATCGATGTACCCGGACCAGTCGCTGTACCCGGTGGACTCGGTGCCAACCGTGGTCAAGCGCATCAACAACTCGTTCCGTCGTGCTGACCAGATCCAGTGGAAAGCCGGCAAGAACCCGGGCGATGAAGGCTACATCGACTACTTCGCGCCAATCGTGGCCGACGCTGAAGCTGGCTTCGGCGGCGTACTCAACGCCTACGAGTTGATGAAGAGCATGATCGAAGCAGGCGCCGCTGGCGTTCACTTCGAAGACCAATTGGCTTCGGTAAAGAAATGCGGCCACATGGGCGGCAAGGTTCTGGTGCCAACCCAGGAAGCCGTACAGAAGCTGACCGCTGCCCGTCTGGCGGCTGACGTTGCCGGTACGCCGACGATCATTCTGGCCCGCACCGACGCCAACGCGGCTGACCTGCTGACCTCCGACTGCGACCCGTACGATCAGCCATTCGTGACCGGCGAGCGTACTCAGGAAGGTTTCTACAAGGTACGTGCCGGCCTGGACCAAGCGATCGCCCGTGGCCTGGCTTACGCGCCGTACGCCGACCTGATCTGGTGCGAAACCGCCAAGCCGGATCTGGAAGAAGCCCGTCGCTTCGCTGAAGCGATCAAGAAGGAATACCCGGACCAGCTGCTGTCGTACAACTGCTCGCCTTCCTTCAACTGGAAGAAGAACCTGGACGACGCGACCATCGCCAAGTTCCAGCGCGAACTGTCCGCCATGGGCTACAAGCACCAGTTCATCACCCTGGCCGGCATTCACAACATGTGGCACAGCATGTTCAACCTGGCGCACGACTACGCCCGCAACGACATGACTGCCTACGTGAAGCTGCAAGAGCAGGAATTCGCTGACGCCGCCAAAGGCTACACCTTTGTGGCGCACCAGCAGGAAGTGGGCACCGGCTACTTCGACGACATGACCACCGTGATCCAGGGCGGCTCCTCCTCGGTGACCGCGCTGACCGGTTCGACCGAAGAAGAACAGTTCCACTGATAGCGCTTCGCTGAGCAAACGGCCTTTGCGGATCGAATAAAAGCTAACCGCAGAGCCGCAAAACTGACGCCCCGACTGGATCGGGGCGTTTTTTTTGCCTGGGGAAATCGATTCGCGCAGTGTAGGAGCTGCCGAAGGCTGCGATCTTTTGATCTTGCCCTTCAAAAGCAAAATCAAAAGATCGCAGCCTTCGGCAGCTCCTACAGGGGATCTGTGGCGTGGGCGTGAAACATTGATCTGAAGCGGTACAAGCGTCAGAAATTTCCGCTAAAACCGTAGGCCTCGCTACTTGCAGTAACGCGCAAGTATGACAACTTCCCAACCACCCACTCGTTAAACAGTTACAAAACCACCGCAAACGATATCAATTATCATTCAGCGGCAACTATGTTCGTTACAAACCCTACAAAACATAATTGATGGAAACCCGGCTAATGCCCGCAACGCATGGGCCGCAGGGCTATGAGCAAGCGCTATGTCCTTAATCCGGTAAATAATTTCGCCTTTGGAATTTTACTTGCCGGGTGTTTAGCCATAAAATCAGCCCGATTGATTGCTGCGACATATCGTCACTGCCTTATTTCTTTATCAAGCTCAGAGACCTTTGCTCTCTGTTAAGGATTACCAGCATGCCCGAAGCGACAGGACTCATGGCCCACAACTGGGGCTTTGCCATTTTCCTTCTGGGTGTCGTCGGCCTGTGTGCCTTCATGCTTGGCGTCTCCAGCCTCCTCGGGTCAAAAGCCTGGGGTCGCAGCAAAAACGAACCGTTCGAGTCGGGCATGCTACCTACCGGTGGCGCCCGCCTGCGGCTCTCAGCCAAATTCTATCTGGTCGCGATGCTCTTCGTGATCTTCGATATCGAAGCCCTCTTTCTCTTTGCATGGTCTGTGTCCGTCCGCGAAAGCGGCTGGACCGGATTCGTCGAAGCTCTCGTTTTCATAGCAATTCTGTTGGCAGGTCTTGTCTACCTGTTCCGAGTGGGCGCCCTTGACTGGGCTCCGGAAGCTCGTCGCAAGCGGCAGGCGAAGCTGAAACAATGAGGCTTTGGCAATGCAATACAATCTCACCAGGATCGACCCCGATGCTCCTAACGAGCAGTATCCGATTGGCCAGCGGGAAACCGTTGCCGATCCGTTAGAAGATCAAGTCCACAAAAACATTTTCATGGGCAAGCTGGAAGACGTGCTGAGTGGCGCGGTCAACTGGGGACGTAAAAACTCCCTGTGGCCGTACAACTTCGGCCTGTCGTGCTGCTACGTGGAAATGACCACCGCCTTCACGGCGCCCCACGACATCGCGCGCTTTGGCGCCGAAGTGATCCGGGCCTCGCCGCGTCAGGCCGACTTCATGGTTATCGCCGGTACCTGCTTCATCAAGATGGCGCCGATCATTCAGCGTCTCTACGAGCAAATGCTCGAACCGAAATGGGTTATCTCCATGGGTTCGTGCGCCAACTCCGGCGGCATGTACGACATCTACTCCGTGGTTCAAGGGGTAGACAAGTTCCTGCCCGTAGACGTCTACGTACCTGGCTGCCCGCCCCGTCCGGAAGCATTTCTGCAAGGCTTGATGCTGTTGCAGGAATCGATTGGACAGGAGCGTCGTCCGCTTTCCTGGGTCGTTGGTGATCAAGGCGTCTATCGCGCCGACATGCCTTCGCAGAAGGAACAGCGCCGCGAACAGCGAATCGCAGTCACCAATCTGCGCAGCCCTGACGAAGTCTGATCCAGTTCTGTTCCAAGTAACGAGAAGCTGGCTTCATTCTTTACGTTGACCGAAAGCGAAAAAATAACCATGACTACAGGCAGTGCTCTGTACATCCCGCCTTACAAGGCAGACGACCAGGATGTGGTCGTCGAACTGAACAACCGTTTTGGCGCCGAAGCGTTCACCGCGCAGGCAACCCGCACCGGCATGCCGGTGCTGTGGGTGGCCCGCGCCAGACTGGTTGAAGTCCTGACTTTCCTGCGCAACCTGCCCAAGCCGTACGTCATGCTCTATGACCTGCACGGCGTGGACGAGCGTCTGCGCACCAAGCGTCAAGGGCTGCCAACCGGCGCCGATTTCACCGTGTTCTATCACCTCATGTCGCTGGAGCGTAATAGTGACGTGATGATCAAGGTGGCCTTGTCCGAAGGCGACCTCAGCATGCCTTCCGTCACCAGCATCTGGCCGAACGCCAACTGGTACGAGCGCGAAGTCTGGGACATGTTCGGCATCGACTTCAAAGGCCACCCGCACCTGTCGCGCATCATGATGCCGCCGACCTGGGAAGGTCACCCGCTGCGCAAGGACTTCCCGGCGCGCGCCACCGAATTCGATCCGTACAGCCTCAACCTCGCCAAGCAGCAGCTTGAAGAGGAAGCCGCGCGTTTCCGTCCCGAAGACTGGGGCATGAAGCGTTCCGGTGCCAACGAGGACTACATGTTCCTCAACCTCGGCCCGAACCACCCTTCAGCGCACGGTGCGTTCCGCATCATTCTGCAGCTGGACGGCGAAGAGATCGTCGACTGCGTCCCGGACATCGGTTACCACCACCGTGGCGCCGAGAAGATGGGCGAACGTCAGTCCTGGCACAGCTACATTCCGTACACCGACCGTATCGACTACCTCGGCGGCGTGATGAACAACCTGCCGTACGTGCTCTCGGTCGAGAAGCTCGCCGGCATCAAGGTGCCGCAGAAGGTCGACGTCATCCGCATCATGATGGCCGAGTTCTTCCGGATCACCAGTCACCTGCTGTTCCTGGGTACCTACATCCAGGACGTCGGCGCCATGACGCCGGTGTTCTTCACTTTCACCGACCGCCAGAAGGCGTACACGGTGATCGAGGCGATTACCGGTTTCCGTCTGCACCCGGCCTGGTACCGCATCGGTGGCGTCGCCCACGATCTGCCGCGTGGTTGGGAAAAACTGGTCAAGGATTTCGTCGAGTGGATGCCCAAGCGTCTGGACGAATACACCAAGGCCGCCCTGCAGAACAGCATTCTCAAGGGCCGTACCGTCGGCGTCGCTGCCTACAACACCAAAGAGGCCCTGGAATGGGGCGTCACCGGTGCCGGCCTGCGTTCGACCGGTTGCGATTTCGACCTGCGTAAAGCGCGTCCGTACTCGGGCTACGAGAACTTCGAATTCGAAGTGCCGCTGGCCGTCAACGGCGATGCCTACGACCGCTGCATGGTCCGCGTCGAAGAGATGCGCCAGAGCATCAAGATCATCGATCAATGCATGCGCAACATGCCGGAAGGCCCGTACAAGGCGGATCACCCGCTGACCACGCCGCCGCCGAAAGAGCGCACCCTGCAGCACATCGAAACCCTGATCACGCACTTCCTGCAGGTTTCGTGGGGTCCGGTCATGCCGGCCAACGAATCCTTCCAGATGATCGAAGCGACCAAGGGTATCAACAGTTATTACCTGACGAGCGACGGCGGCACCATGAGCTACCGTACCCGGATCCGTACTCCGAGCTTCCCGCACCTGCAGCAGATCCCTTCGGTGATCAAAGGCAGCATGGTCGCGGACTTGATTGCGTACCTGGGTAGTATCGACTTCGTTATGGCCGACGTGGACCGCTAAGCATGAACAGCACGCTTATCCAGACAGACCGTTTCACCTTGAGTGAAACCGAGCGCTCGGCCATCGAGCACGAGCTGCATCACTACGAAGACCCGCGCGCGGCGTCGATCGAAGCCCTGAAGATCGTTCAGAAGGAACGCGGCTGGGTGCCGGACGGCGCCCTGTACGCGATCGGCGAGATCCTCGGCATCCCCGCCAGCGACGTTGAAGGCGTGGCGACGTTCTACAGCCAGATCTTCCGTCAGCCGGTCGGCCGCCACATCATTCGCGTCTGCGACAGCATGGTCTGCTACATCGGCGGCCACGAGTCGGTGGTCAGCGAAATCCAGAACAATCTGGGCATCGGCCTGGGTCAGACCACCGCCGACGGTCGTTTCACCCTGCTGCCTGTCTGCTGCCTCGGCAACTGCGACAAGGCACCGGCGCTGATGATCGACGACGACACCTTTGGCGACGTCCAGCCTGCCGGCGTGGCCAAACTGCTCGAGGGCTACGTATGACCCTGACATCTTTTGGTCCAGCCAACCGCATCCAGCGCTCGGCCGAGACACACCCGCTGACCTGGCGTCTGCGTGATGACGGCGAAGCCGTGTGGCTCGACGAGTACCAGGCCAAGAACGGTTACGCCGCTGCGCGCAAAGCCTTCGCCGACATGGATCAGGACGCTATCGTCCAGACCGTCAAAGACGCCGGCCTCAAGGGTCGCGGCGGCGCCGGCTTCCCCACTGGCGTGAAGTGGGGCCTGATGCCCAAGGACGAATCCATCAACATCCGCTACCTGCTGTGCAACGCGGATGAAATGGAGCCGAACACCTGGAAAGACCGCATGCTGATGGAGCAACTGCCCCATCTGCTGATCGAAGGTATGTTGATCAGTGCCCGCGCGCTGAAAACCTACCGTGGCTACATCTTCCTGCGCGGCGAATACACCACCGCCGCCAAGCACCTCAACCGTGCCGTGGAAGAAGCCAAGGCGGCCGGCCTGCTGGGCAAGAACATTCTCGGTTCGGGTTTCGATTTCGAGCTGTTCGTCCACACCGGCGCCGGGCGTTACATCTGCGGTGAAGAAACCGCACTGATCAACTCCCTCGAAGGCCGCCGCGCCAACCCGCGCTCCAAGCCGCCCTTCCCTGCCGCCGTCGGCGTGTGGGGCAAGCCGACCTGTGTGAACAACGTCGAAACCCTGTGCAACGTGCCGGCGATCATTGCCGACGGCGTTGACTGGTACAAATCGTTGGCCCGCGAAGGCTCCGAAGATATGGGCACCAAGCTCATGGGCTTCTCCGGCAAGGTCAAGAACCCGGGCCTGTGGGAACTGCCATTCGGCGTCACCGGTCGTGAACTGTTCGAAGATTACGCCGGCGGCATGCGCGACGGCTTCAAGCTCAAGGCCTGGCAACCAGGGGGTGCCGGTACCGGTTTCCTCCTGCCGGAGCACCTCGACGCACAAATGTATGCCGGCGGCATCGCCAAGGTCGGCACCCGGATGGGTACCGGTCTGGCGATGGCGGTGGATGACAGCGTCAACATGGTCTCGCTGCTGCGCAATATGGAGCAGTTCTTCGCACGCGAATCCTGCGGTTTCTGCACCCCGTGCCGTGATGGTCTGCCATGGAGCGTCAAGCTCCTGATGGCCATCGAACAGGGCAAGGGCCAGCCGGGCGATATCGAGACCCTGCTGGGTCTGGTCGGTTTCCTCGGCCCGGGCAAGACCTTCTGTGCTCACGCACCGGGTGCCGTGGAGCCGTTGGGCAGCGCCATCAAATACTTCCGTCCAGAGTTCGAAGCCGGTATCGCGCCTGTCAGCGCCGCCGTCCCGCCTCTGGCAAGGCCGATCGTAGTCGGCGCGTAAACGCTTAAAAAGGCGAAGGGTCCGTGCCCTTCGCCTTTCGTCCGATGACGCCCTTCGGGGCTGTTTGGATTCGGACGCATAACAAGATTCCATTAGCCACGCCCGCTGACACCGGGCCAACGAAGACCTTTGAACCATGGCCACTATCCACGTAGACGGCAAAGCGCTCGAAGTCGACGGGGCAGACAACCTGTTACAGGCATGTCTGTCGCTGGGCCTCGACATTCCATATTTCTGCTGGCACCCCGCGCTTGGTAGCGTCGGGGCCTGCCGCCAGTGCGCAGTCAAGCAGTACACCGACGAGAACGACACCCGTGGTCGCATCGTCATGTCCTGCATGACCCCCGCCACCGACAACACCTGGATCTCCATCGACGATGAAGAATCCAAGGCATTCCGCGCCAGCGTTGTCGAATGGCTGATGACCAACCACCCGCACGACTGCCCGGTGTGCGAGGAAGGCGGTCACTGCCACCTGCAAGACATGACAGTGATGACCGGCCACAACGAGCGCCGTTATCGCTTCAGCAAGCGCACCCACCAGAACCAGCAACTGGGCCCGTTCATTTCCCACGAAATGAACCGCTGCATCGCTTGCTACCGCTGCGTGCGTTTCTACAAGGACTACGCCGGCGGCACCGACCTCGGTGTATTCGGCGCCCACGACAACGTGTACTTCGGTCGCGTTGAAGACGGCACCCTCGAGAGCGAGTTCTCCGGCAACCTCACCGAGGTCTGCCCGACCGGTGTGTTCACCGACAAGACGCACTCCGAACGTTACAACCGCAAATGGGACATGCAGTTCGCGCCGAGCATCTGCCATGGCTGCTCGAGCGGTTGCAATATCTCCCCGGGCGAGCGTTACGGTGAACTGCGTCGCATCGAAAACCGTTTCAACGGTTCGGTGAACCAGTACTTCCTCTGCGACCGTGGCCGTTTTGGTTATGGCTACGTCAACCGCACCGACCGTCCACGTCAGCCGCTGCTGGCCGATGGCACCAAACTCAGCCTCGACGCGGCGCTGGACAAAGCCGCCGATCTGCTGCGCGGACGCAACATCGTCGGTATCGGTTCGCCGCGCGCCAGTCTTGAAAGCAACTACGCGTTGCGCGAACTGGTCGGTGCCGAGCACTTCTACTCCGGCATCGAAGCCTCCGAACTGGAGCGCATTCGTCTGGTCCTGCAGGTGCTGAACGACAGCCCGTTGCCAGTGCCGAACATGCGCGACATCGAAGACCACGACGCGATCTTCGTCCTCGGCGAAGACCTGACCCAGACCGCCGCCCGTATGGCGCTGGCCCTGCGTCAGTCGGTCAAGGGCAAGGCTGAAGACATGGCCGAAGCCATGCGCGTCCAGCCTTGGCTCGACGCGGCGGTGAAGAACATCGGTCAGCACGCGCTGAACCCGCTGTTTATCGCCAGCCTCGCTGAGACCAAGCTCGACGACGTCGCTGAAGAATGCGTACACGCCGCTCCCGACGATCTGGCACGCATCGGTTTCGCCGTGGCTCACGCGCTGGATGCCAGCGCTCCGGCCGTCGAAGGTCTGGACGCTGAAGCCCTGGAACTGGCCAAGCGCATCGCCGACGCCCTGCTCGCGGCCAAGCGCCCGCTGATCATCGCCGGTACTTCGCTGGGTTCCAAAGCGCTGATCGAAGCCGCGGCGAACATCGCCAAAGCCTTGAAGCTGCGCGAGAAGAACGGTTCGATCAGCCTGATCGTGCCGGAAGCCAACAGCCTCGGTCTGGCCATGCTCGGTGGCGAATCGGTCGACGACGCGCTGCAAGCGGTCATCGATGGCAAGGCCGACGCGATCGTCGTGCTGGAAAACGATCTGTACACCCGCACTGCCAACGCCAAGGTCGATGCTGCACTGAACGCCGCTAAAGTGGTGATCGTCGCTGACCATCAGAAAACCGCCACCACCGATCGCGCGCACCTGGTGCTGCCAGCGGCGAGCTTCGCCGAAGGCGACGGTACGCTGGTCAGCCAGGAAGGTCGCGCCCAGCGCTTCTTCCAGGTTTTCGATCCGCAATACCTCGACGCGAGCATTCTGGTCCACGAAGGCTGGCGCTGGCTGCACGCCCTGCGCGCGACCCTGCTGAACCAGCCGATCGACTGGACGCAACTCGACCACGTCACCGCTGCCGTTGCCTCGAGCACCGCGCAACTGGCACGTATCGTCGATGCTGCACCTTCCGCGGCGTTCCGCATCAAGGGTCTGAAACTGGCCCGTGAGCCGCTGCGTTACTCCGGTCGCACCGCAATGCGCGCCGACATCAGCGTTCACGAACCACGCACTCCGCAAGACCAGGACACCGCGTTCGCCTTCTCCATGGAAGGTTACTCGGGCTCTGCCGAACCGCGTCAGCAGGTGCCTTTTGCATGGTCGCCGGGCTGGAACTCGCCACAAGCGTGGAACAAGTTCCAGGACGAAGTCGGTGGTCACCTGCGCGCTGGCGATCCGGGCACGCGCCTGATCGAAAGCACTGGCGACTCGCTGAACTGGTTCGCCGCTGCGCCGCGCGCATTCAACCCGGCGCCGGGCACCTGGCAGGCCGTGCCGTTCTACCACCTGTTCGGCAGCGAAGAAAATTCTTCGAAAGCCGCGCCGGTGCAAGAGCGTATTCCGGCTCCGTACGTGGCCTTGGCGAAATCCGAAGCGGATCGCCTCGGCGTCAACGACGGTGCTCTGCTGAGCCTGAACGTTGCCGGCCAGACCCTGCGTCTGCCGCTGCGCATCAATGAGGAACTGGGCGCCGGTCTGGTGGCATTGCCTGCGGGCATCGCCGGCATTCCACCGGCATTCGCCGGCGTGTCCGTCGACGGTCTGCAGGAGGCAGCGCAATGACCTGGTTCACCCCTGAAGTGATCGATGTGATCCTGACGGTCATCAAAGCCATCGTGATCCTGCTGGCCGTGGTGGTCGCAGGCGCCTTGCTCAGCTTTGTCGAACGTCGCCTGCTGGGCTGGTGGCAGGACCGTTACGGTCCGAACCGCGTTGGCCCGTTCGGCATGTTCCAGATCGCCGCCGACATGCTGAAGATGTTCTTCAAGGAAGACTGGACTCCGCCGTTCGCCGACAAGGTGATTTTCACCCTGGCGCCGGTGGTGGCCATGTCCGCCCTGCTGATCGCCTTCGCGATCATCCCGATCACCCCGACCTGGGGCGTGGCGGATCTGAACATCGGCCTGCTGTTCTTCTTCGCCATGGCCGGTCTGTCGGTGTATGCGGTGCTGTTCGCCGGCTGGTCGAGCAACAACAAGTTCGCCCTGCTCGGCAGCCTGCGTGCCTCGGCGCAGACCGTGTCCTACGAAGTGTTCATGGGCCTGGCCCTGATGGGCATCGTGGTCCAGGTCGGCTCGTTCAACATGCGCGACATCGTCGAGTACCAGGCGCAGAACCTGTGGTTCATCATTCCGCAGTTCTTCGGCTTCTGTACCTTCTTCATCGCTGGCGTCGCCGTGACTCACCGTCACCCGTTCGACCAGCCGGAAGCGGAACAGGAACTGGCCGACGGTTACCACATTGAATACGCCGGTATGAAATGGGGCATGTTCTTCGTCGGTGAATACATCGGCATCATCCTGATCTCGGCGTTGCTGGTCACCCTGTTCTTCGGTGGCTGGCATGGTCCGTTCGGCATCCTGCCGCAACTGTCCTTCGTCTGGTTCGCACTGAAGACCGCGTTCTTCATCATGCTGTTCATCCTGCTGCGCGCTTCCATCCCGCGTCCGCGTTATGACCAGGTGATGGATTTCAGCTGGAAATTCTGCCTGCCACTGACCCTGATCAATTTGCTGGTGACCGCTGCGGTTGTGTTGTTGAACACGCCTGCGGTTGCGGTTCAGTGAGGATTTGACCCATGTTCAAATATATTGGCGACATCGTTAAGGGTACCGGTACCCAGTTGCGCAGCCTGGTCATGGTCTTCGGCCATGGCTTTCGCAAGCGCGACACCCTGCAATACCCCGAGGAGCAGGTCTATCTGCCGCCGCGTTACCGTGGCCGCATCGTCCTGACCCGCGACCCCGATGGCGAAGAACGCTGCGTCGCCTGCAACCTGTGCGCCGTGGCCTGCCCGGTGGGTTGCATCTCGCTGCAGAAAGCTGAAACCGAAGACGGTCGCTGGTACCCGGACTTCTTCCGGATCAACTTCTCGCGCTGCATTTTCTGCGGTCTCTGCGAGGAAGCCTGTCCGACCACCGCGATCCAGCTGACCCCGGATTTCGAGATGGCCGAGTTCAAACGTCAGGACCTGGTGTACGAGAAAGAAGATCTGCTGATCTCCGGCCCCGGCAAAAACCCTGATTACAACTTCTATCGTGTTGCAGGTATGGCAATCGCTGGCAAGCCGAAAGGCGCTGCGCAGAACGAAGCCGAACCGATCAACGTGAAGAGCTTGCTGCCTTAAGGAAGAACGATGGAATTCGCTTTCTATTTCGCATCGGGTATTGCTGTGGTGTCCACGCTGCGTGTGGTCACCAACACCAATCCCGTGCACGCCCTGCTCTACCTGATCATCTCGTTGATCGCCGTGGCCATGACCTTCTTCGCCCTCGGCGCACCGTTCGCCGGTGTGCTGGAAGTGATCGCCTACGCCGGCGCCATCATGGTGCTGTTCGTGTTCGTGGTGATGATGCTCAACCTCGGCCCCGCCTCGGTGCAGCAGGAACGCACCTGGCTCAAGCCCGGCATCTGGGCAGGGCCGGTGATTCTTGCCGCGCTGCTGCTGGCCGAACTGCTGTATGTGCTGTTCGCTCACCAGAGCGGCCAGGCCATCGGCCACACCACCGTAGACGCGAAAGCCGTGGGCATCAGCCTGTTCGGCCCGTACCTGCTGGTGGTCGAACTCGCCTCGATGCTGCTGCTCGCCGCAGCCGTCACGGCGTTCCATTTGGGCCGTAACGAGGCGAAGGAGTAAGACATGCCTGCTATCCCTCTCGAACATGGTTTAGCCGTAGCCGGCATCCTGTTCTGCCTTGGTCTGGTCGGCCTGATGGTCCGCCGCAACATTTTGTTCGTGTTGATGAGTCTGGAAGTGATGATGAACGCCTCTGCCCTGGCCTTCATCGTCGCGGGCGCCCGCTGGGCGCAGCCGGATGGACAGATCATGTTCATCCTGGTGATCAGCCTTGCAGCGGCCGAGGCCAGTATTGGCCTGGCGATCCTGCTGCAACTGTATCGCCGCTTCCACACGCTCGATATCGACGCTGCCAGTGAGATGCGCGGATGAACCTACTCTTTCTGACTTTCGTATTCCCTCTGATCGGGTTCCTGTTGCTGTCGTTCTCGCGCGGCCGCTTCTCGGAAAACCTCTCGGCGCTGATCGGTGTCGGTTCGATCGGCCTGTCGGCCATCGTCACCGCTTACGTGATCTGGCAATTCAACGTCGCACCGCCGGAGGGTGGCGTGTACACCCAGGTGCTGTGGCGCTGGATGTCGGTGGAAGGTTTCCAGCCGAACTTCGCGCTGTACCTGGATGGCCTGTCGGTGACCATGCTCGGCGTGGTCGTCGGCGTTGGCTTCCTGATCCACCTGTTCGCGTCCTGGTACATGCGTGGCGAAGACGGTTACTCGCGCTTCTTCTCCTACACCAACCTGTTCATCGCCAGCATGCTGTTCCTGATCCTCGGCGATAACCTGCTGTTCATCTACTTCGGTTGGGAAGGCGTGGGCCTGTGCTCGTACCTGTTGATCGGTTTCTACTACAGCAACCGCAACAACGGTAACGCGGCACTCAAGGCGTTCATCGTCACCCGCATCGGCGACGTGTTCATGGCCATCGGCCTGTTCATCCTGTTCCAGCAACTGGGCACGTTGAACGTTCAGGAACTGCTGGTACGTGCGCCTGAGCACTTCAAGGTCGGCGATTTCTGGATCGTTCTGGCAACCCTGATGCTGCTCGGTGGTGCTGTCGGCAAATCGGCTCAGCTGCCGCTGCAAACCTGGCTCGCGGACGCGATGGCCGGCCCGACCCCGGTTTCGGCATTGATCCACGCCGCGACCATGGTCACCGCCGGTGTCTACCTGATCGCCCGTACCCACGGTCTGTTCGCCTTGGCGCCGGACATCCTGCATCTGGTCGGCATCGTCGGTGGCGTGACCCTGGTGCTGGCCGGTTTCGCCGCGCTGGTGCAAACCGACATCAAACGTATCCTCGCCTACTCGACCATGAGCCAGATCGGCTACATGTTCCTGGCGCTGGGCGTTGGCGCCTGGGAAGGCGCGATCTTCCACCTGATGACCCACGCCTTCTTCAAAGCCCTGCTGTTCCTGGCTTCCGGTGCGGTGATCGTTGCCTGCCACCACGAGCAGAACATCTTCAAGATGGGCGGTCTGTGGAAGAAACTGCCACTGGCCTACGCCAGCTTCATCGTCGGTGGTGCCGCACTTGCTGCGCTGCCGCTGGTCACCGCAGGCTTCTACTCCAAGGACGAAATCCTCTGGGAAGCGTTCGCCAGCGGCAATCAGGGTCTGCTTTACGCAGGTCTGGTCGGTGCGTTCATGACCTCGCTGTACACCTTCCGCCTGATCTTCATCGCGTTCCACGGTGAAGCCAAGACCGAAGCCCACGCCGGCCACGGCATCGCGCACTGGCTGCCTCTGTCGGTACTGATCGTGCTGTCGACTTTCGTCGGCGCGATGATCGTGCCGCCGCTGCACGGCGTACTGCCGCAAAGCGTCGGCCATGCCGGTGGCGAAGCCAAGCACAGTCTGGAAATCGCCTCGGGCGCCATCGCCCTGGCCGGTATCCTGCTGGCAGCGCTGCTGTTCCTTGGCAAGCGTCGCTTCGTCACGGCCATCGCCAACAGCGGCATCGGCCGTTTCCTTTCGGCCTGGTGGTTCGCTGCCTGGGGCTTCGACTGGATCTACGACAAACTGTTCGTCAAGCCGTACCTTGCGATCAGCCATGTACTGCGCAAAGACCCGCTCGACCAGACCATCGGTCTGATCCCGCGTATGGCCAAGGGTGGTCACACTGCCCTGAGCCGCACCGAGACCGGTCAACTGCGTTGGTACGCCGCCTCGATGGCTGCTGGTGCCGTGCTGGTGATCGGCGCCATCGTGCTGGTAGCGGTCTGATATGAACCTTGCGAATTTGCGAAAGGAAACGAGCCCGTCATGATTCTGCCTTGGCTAATCCTGATCCCCTTCATCGGCGGCCTGCTGTGCTGGATGGGTGAGCGCTTCGGCGCTACCCTCCCGCGCTGGATTGCGCTGTTGACCATGACCCTGGAACTCGCACTCGGCCTCTGGCTGTGGGCCCACGGTGACTATTCATTCGCACCGGCGCCGGGCGCCGATCCGACCTGGGCGCTTGAGTTCAAGCATGTCTGGATCCAGCGTTTCGGCATCAACGTGCACCTGGCCCTCGACGGCCTGTCGTTGTTGATGATCCTGCTGACCGGCCTGCTGGGTATCCTCTCGGTCCTCTGCTCGTGGAAAGAGATTCAACGTCACGTTGGCTTCTTCCACCTGAACCTGATGTGGATCCTCGGCGGTGTGGTTGGCGTGTTCCTCGCCCTCGACCTGTTCATGTTCTTCTTCTTCTGGGAAATGATGCTGGTGCCGATGTACTTCCTCATCGCGCTCTGGGGTCACAGTTCTTCGGACGGCAAGAAAACCCGGATCTACGCAGCGACCAAGTTCTTCATCTTCACTCAGGCGTCCGGCCTGATCATGCTGGTGGCGATCCTCGGTCTGGTGCTGGTCAACTTCAACAACACTGGCGTGATTACCTTCAACTACGCCGACCTGTTGAAAACCAAGATGTCGATGACCACCGAGTACATTCTGATGCTCGGCTTCTTCATCGCCTTCGCGGTCAAGCTGCCAGTGGTTCCGTTCCACTCCTGGCTGCCTGACGCTCACGCCCAGGCGCCGACTGCCGGTTCCGTCGACCTCGCCGGTATCCTGCTGAAAACCGCGGCCTACGGTCTGCTGCGTTTCGCCCTGCCGCTGTTCCCGAACGCTTCGGCGGAGTTTGCGCCGATCGCCATGACCCTCGGTTTGGTCGGGATCTTCTACGGCGCGTTCCTCGCGTTCGCCCAAACCGACATCAAGCGTCTGATTGCCTTCTCTTCCGTTTCCCACATGGGCTTCGTGTTGATCGGTATCTACTCCGGCAGCCAACTGGCGTTGCAAGGCGCAGTGATCCAGATGCTGGCGCACGGTCTGTCGGCAGCGGCACTGTTTATCCTCAGCGGTCAGTTGTACGAGCGTCTGCACACTCGTGACATGCGTGAGATGGGCGGTCTGTGGTCGCGTATCGCCTACCTGCCGGCGATCAGCCTGTTCTTCGCTGCGGCGTCGCTGGGCTTGCCGGGTACCGGTAACTTTGTCGGCGAGTTCCTGATCCTGATCGGCTCCTTCGCCAGCGCTCCTTGGGTCACGGCGATTGCCACGTCCGGTCTGGTGTTCGGTTCGGTCTACTCGCTGATCATGATCCACCGTGCCTACTTCGGCCCGTCGAAATCCGACGCGGTGCTGCACGGCATGGACGCGCGCGAACTGATCATGGTGCTCGGTCTGGCGGTATTGCTGATTTACCTCGGCGTCTACCCGCAACCGTTCCTCGACACCTCTGCCGCCACCATGCATGGCGTGCAGCAGTGGCTCGGCACCGCCTTCTCTCAACTCGCTTCGGCCCGGTAAGAGCGCTATGGAATTCACGATTCAACACTTTATTGCGCTTGCGCCACTGTTGATCACCAGCCTCACCATTATCGTGGTGATGCTGGCAATCGCCTGGCGCCGCAACCACTCGCAGACCTTCCTGATTTCGGTGGCGGGTCTGAACCTGGCCTTGCTGTCGATCCTGCCGGCGTTGAAAGTCGCGCCTCTGGCCGTGACTCCACTGCTGCAGATCGACGCGTTCGCCTGCCTGTACATGGCGATGATCCTGGTTGCCACCCTCGCCTGCGTCACCCTTGCCCACGCTTATCTGGGTGATGGCGGTTCGGGCTACCCGGGCAACCGCGAAGAACTGTACCTGCTGATCCTGATGGCCGCCGCCGGTGGTCTGGTCCTGGTCAGCGCGCAGCACCTGGCCGGGTTGTTCATCGGTCTGGAACTGCTCTCGGTACCGGTCTACGGTCTGGTGGCTTACGCCTTCTTCAACAAGCGTTCGCTGGAAGCCGGCATCAAGTACATGGTGCTCTCGGCCGCCGGTTCCGCGTTCCTGCTGTTCGGTATGGCGCTGCTGTACGCCGACGCCGGTTCGCTGAGCTTCGTCGGCATCGGTCAGGCCCTGGCCGCGACCGGTCTGCCTAGCCCGCTGGCGCAACTGGGCCTGGGCATGATGCTGATCGGTCTGGCGTTCAAGCTGTCGCTGGTACCGTTCCACCTGTGGACGCCGGACGTTTACGAAGGTGCTCCGGCACCGGTGGCGGCGTTCCTCGCTACTGCTTCGAAGGTGGCGGTGTTCGCGGTGATGGTGCGTCTGTTCCAGATCTCCCCTGCCGCCAGCAGTGGCGTGCTGAGCGACGTGCTGAGCGTGATCGCGGTCGCTTCGATCCTGTTCGGTAACCTGCTGGCCCTGACCCAGAGCAACCTCAAGCGTCTGCTCGGTTACTCGTCCATCGCGCACTTCGGCTATCTGCTGATCGCGCTGGTGGCGAGCAAGGGTCTGGCGGTGGAAGCCATCGGCGTCTATCTGGTGACTTATGTCATCACCAGCCTCGGCGCGTTCGGCGTGATCACCCTGATGTCGTCGCCGTACAACGGCCGCGACGCCGACGCGCTGTACGAATACCGCGGCCTGTTCTGGCGCCGTCCGTACCTGACCGCCGTGCTGACCGTGATGATGTTGTCCCTGGCGGGTATCCCGCTGACCGCCGGCTTCATCGGCAAGTTCTACATCATCGCCAGCGGCGTCGAAACCCGTCAGTGGTGGCTGGTCGGCGCACTGGTACTGGGCAGCGCCATCGGCGTGTTCTACTACCTGCGCGTGATGGTCACCCTGTACCTGATCGAGCCAAACCTGCGTCGCCACGACGCCCAGCTGCACTGGGAACAGAAGGCAGGCGGCGTAATGCTGCTGGCCATCGCCCTGGTCGCATTTTTCCTGGGCGTGTACCCGCAGCCATTGCTGGTGCTGGTACAGCAGGCGGGTCTGGCGGGCTGATCAGCTGGCGGGCTACACATGAAAACGGCACCTTCGCAGGTGCCGTTTTTGTTTTCGCGGGATTCGACTTCGCCGGTGCTCGCGAAGCGTCTCTTCGCGAGCAGGCTCGCTCGCGCAGATTACCGTGCTGTCAGCCAGTGACAGTAGTTCCGTCATAGCCGTTATGAATGCTGAAACTTACTGTCTGGCCGTCGTCATAGTGGACATAAATCCAACCATCTGGCTGAGTACTGCGCTGCACGTCTCCCGAGCCGGAAATGGTGATCGTCACCGGAACATCGCCCGCAGGCTGTGCCGAGAATGCCGACGTCACACGAATGCCATACCTCCAACGCCCATCTATCTGTCTGGGGCCGTCCCTTTCAGTGATCTCGACCTTGTTGTGCCCCAGAGAGATTGGCATTCCCGGCACCTTGTAACCCCACAGTTCCGAATCCATCCGCAATACAAAATTGCCACTTTTACTGCTGTTGGCGCAATCCACCGACCAGCTCAATCCATCCTCCTCCAATGGGCGATAATAGCCACGCGGACTCACGGTGACCCCGAGGCCGTCTGCCTGGTGGGTCAACGTCAGCTTTACGGGATGGTGAAGCAAGAGGCTATCGGATTTGGGTCGCACGGATAGCGTGTGCGTCGCCCCCAGGCAGAGATAGGCCGCTTTGCCTCCGAAAACCTGCGGGATCGCATCAAAATCGACATCCACGGACTGAGCTAAATCTACCGCTATCACCTGTACCGGTAATTGCCAGTCGGGTAGCACCGGACTGGTCAGCTTCAAGCCGAAAATTGCGCCTTGCCCCTCCGGCACACAAATGTCCCAAGAAACGAGATCTGCGTCTACCTTCTGCGGCGTACCCAGTGCCGGGACGAAGGTCAGACCCGATTCCGCTGCGCCCCATACGTCTTGCAAGGTGACGGTCGAACCCCACAAATGATTGCCGCCTTTCAGCGCGAAGTGCAATCTGGAGGTTCTTCCGGTCACCAGTACCAAATCGCTCCTGGCCAAGTCGACTGGCCAGTTGTCTAGATAAAGCGCGACCTCCTGCGCCCAGTCATCCTGCAACCGGGCGTTGACCTCATAGAGCTCGGTCATGACAACACCGGCGTTATCGTTGGTGATATCCGCCACGACTTCACTTTTGCCTTCAGTTTCAGGTGTATAGGCATAATGCGCCCAACCGTCGCCCTCGGTCACAGTGGTCGCCAGGACGTTCTCCTGGCCTTTGATCCGCCATTGCACTTTCACCCCTTCGGCCGGTTCCCCACTGTCACCTGACACGACCTGAACCCGTAACGTCACACTCTGCCCGGAGCCGACCACCGGGTTGGCGAGTACCGGAGTGGCGTCTCCAATGCCGAAAAGAGCCTCCACCACTTCGAACCTACGGGGTTCTGTCCACTCGGAACTGTCCCCGTCGTCTGTCTGCTGTGCCTCAATGGTATAACTGCCCAGCCCCCACGCCTCCTTGGCGGTCCAGCGCCAGCCCGATTCTCCGTCCAGGCTGACGATCATTTCCTCGGATTCCACATGACGCAGCGCTATCTTGCCTCGGGTCTGCCCTTTGCCCCTGATGATGGGTTTGCGCGGAGACAGTGCGCAATCCTTCGGCGCGTCAATGGTGGGTGTTTGGGGCAGCTCCTTTACCGTAAACCGACGAGGTTCGCTCCAGTCGGAGACCGGCCCGCCCGCTTTCTGATTCACTCGCAGGCCGTTCTCTCCAGGGGTTAACGGCGTCTCGACGGTGAACTCCAGGATGCCATCGCCATCAGCGTTGCCCGAGTGCAACGTCTCGGCGCCAGCACGTTGGACGGTAAGCAGCGCCCCAGGCAAGCCGACGGCTCTCACGAGTGGCCGTGTCGAGGTTTTGTCGCTTGCCATCGGCAATTCGAAGTACGGAGCATCGGGTTTCTCCCCTGCTTCGACGGTAAATGTGCACACATCGCTTGGATCGGAGCCGACAGTGTTGACGGTCTGCACGACTTTGACCGTGTTAAAGCCCGCCTCCCAATCATTCGTGGGTATAAAGGTGCTGTTCTCACCATTGGTAGTGAAGTCGCCAGCAATCGGTACTCCTTCCTCGGTAAACATGGCCAGGGTGACATCGTCGTCCCAAACGCCGGTAATGAGCAGCGCCTCGTCCGCCGCTGCCGGGTTGGGGGGCGGGCTGATCATGGGTTTAGGTGGTTTGATGCTGAAGCGGATCTCATCGCTATCAGGAGAATTCTGCCCGGCGACTGTCTGTCTGGCCTGAACAATCTTGGGACCTGGTAGCCAGGGAAAGTCAACGGTCCAGCGCATTCCGACCACCTTCCCCGCGCCAAGATCAGTACCGCCGCTCCAGACCGCAACCGTCGCCCCGGACGCACAGGTGCCTTGCACTTGCAGTTCGACATAGCTTTCGTCCTGCTTGGGGAGCGTGATCTGTGGAGCCTGGGGTTTGACCGTAACGGTCACTGACTCACTGGGATCGGAAGCCACGCCATTTACCGTCTGCATGACCTTGACCGAAGTGGCGCCCGGTGCCCATTCCGCCATCGGTTTAAAGGTGCTGTTCTCACCATTGGTAGTGAAGTCGCCAGCAATCGGTACTCCCTCCTCGGTGACTAAGGCCAGGGTGACGTCACCGTTCCAAACGCCGCTAATGATCAAAGCCTCGTCCGCCGCTGCCGGGTTGGGGGGCGGGCTGATCATGGGTTTCGGTGGTTTGATGCTGAAGCTGATCTCCTCGCTATCAGGAGAATTCTGCCCGGCTACTGTCTGTCTGGCCTTAACAATCTTGGGACCTGGTTGCCAGTCGAAGTCATTGGTCCAGCGCGTGCCGACCACTTTCCCCGCGCCAAGATCAGTACCGCCGCTCCAGACCGCAACCGTCGCCCCAGACGCACAGGTGCCTTGCACTTGCAGTTCGACATAGCTTTCGTCCTGCTTGGGGAGGGTGATCTGTGGAGCCTCGGGTTTCACTGTAAGCGTCACCAGCTCGCTGAAATCGGAAGCCACAGTGTTCACAACCTGCGTGGCCTGAACCTTGCTGATGCCCGATGCCCAATCCCCTTGCGGGGTGAACGTCCAGGTGGTTCCACTGGTGCTGAAATCGCCAGCAATCGTGTCACCTGCCTCCGTATACATTTGCAAAGAGCTGGCACTGGCCCAGACATCCGTAAGGGTCAGCACCTGCTTCGCTGCAGTCGGGTTGGGTGGCTGGACAATCGTCGGCGGCGGCGGTTTTACCGTGAAGTTGATAACCACACTGGGATCGGACTGCGATCCTCTGACCGTCTGGATTGCGTGAACAACCTTGGGCCCCGGTTGCCAAGCGAAGCGGTTCCGCCAGTTCGTGCCCGTTAGCTCAATCGTTCCGAGGTGAGTACCGCCACTCCAGGCATTGACCGTCGCTCCGGCCTCACAGGTGCCCTGCACTTCAAGTGTGTTATAGCCTTGGCCCTCCTCGGGGAGCGTAATCTGTGGAGCTTGGGGTTTGACCGTGACGGTCACCGACTCGCTGGGATCGGAAGCCACAGTGTTCACAACCTGCGTGGCCTGAACCTTGCTGATGCCCGATGCCCAATCCGCTTGCGGGGTGAACGTCGAGGTGGTTCCACTGGTGCTGAAATCGCCAGCAATCGTTTCACCTGCCTCCGTATACATTTGCAAATGGCTGGCACTGGCCCAGACATCCGTAAGGGTCAGCACCTGCTTCGCCGCAGTCGGGTTGGGTGGCTGGACAATCGTCGGCGGCGGCGGTTTTACCGTGAAGTTGATAACCACACTGGGATCGGACTCCATTTCTCTGACCGTCTGGATTGCGTGAACAACCTTGGGGCCCGGTTGCCAAGCGTAGCGGTTCCGCCAGTTCGTGCCCGTTACCACGGTCGCTCCGAGGTGAGTACCGGCACTCCAGACATTGACCGTCGCTCCGGCCTCACAGGTGCCCTGCACTTCAACTGTGTTATAGCCTTGGCCCTCCTCGGGGAGCGTGATTGCCGGCGCCGGTGGTTTCACCGATACAGCCACAAGCGCACTGTCATCGGAGCGGACATTGGTCACCGTCTGGGTGACCTTGACCCTGGTGGTGCCCAATAACCAGCTGCCTGCATGTGTAAATGTGCTGGTTGTCCCTTCGGTTTTGAAAGTCCCGTCAATCCGGACACCCGCCTCGGTAAACATTTCCAGATGAGCACCAGACATTACACCGGTGATGATCAGCAGTTCAGTCGCGGTGGCTGGAACAGGGGGCGGTTTAATCACCGGTCTGACTGGTTTGACATAAAACTCAAGCACGCCGGTAGCAGCTGACCTCTGCCAGTTCAACGTTTGTACGGCCCTGATGTGTTTGGCCCCCGGTAACCAGGGATAAGCGAACGACCATGTGCCCCCGTTGTAGCTCAAGGTGCCTGCGAGTGGCTTACCGTTAGAGTCCCACACCGCAACTGTCGCCCCCGCCATGCAGGTTCCTTTCACCAGCACATCGGCCAGATGACTGGTTTTCGCCTCAGGTTCGGTAATCGGTGGCATGGGTGGTTTGATATAAAACGTCAGAACAGGAGTCCACTCTGACATCTGTCCATTTACCGTCTGCCGCACTTGAAATTGATGCATCCCTGGGGCCCATTCATATCTGTATGCCCATGAATTTCCCAACACATAGACAGGCGCCTCCGGTGGAGTGCCGTTGATGAATCTCGCCCTCATTTCCGCCCCGGCCACGCAGGTTCCATTGAGCTCACCGTGTCCAATGTGCGACCAGCCTTCCGTTGGCGTGCGGATCTCCGGCATCGGCGGGTTGAATTGAACTGGTGCGTTTACTGAAGCCCATGTTTCTGGAAGAGGAAATGGCACATCATATATGAACTTGAATTTTATATATGCATATACCCCAAAGCCCGAGACACTACCACCCCCACTTATATCATGCCAATTACTATCTTGAATGGCATTATCATCACTTATCTCCCGCATCATCCATCCATTTACAAACTCAAAGCCGAAATGAACATTTCCTTTTTTTCGGCCATTGTCGCTCGCTCTATAACGTTTTGCATGACACGTAAAAACAGTACCTGAAGAATTGAATGAATATTCCACATCGAGGCTTGCTGACCATCCTAACCCTGGGTGACGGACTTGGAATATCTGTCTGGACAATACATTGCCGGGTGCTTTTTCGACAGCAAGGACATAATAATCATCAGTCGAAATGTCTATAATCTGTTCTTCGCCGTCACTTCCATTGACAAACCCTTCTTGCACTATGATGGTGGAGTTGTTTCTTTTAACGTCTTTTTCAGAATTCATCCCGACTCCCTCTGACTTTTTCATCGTGATCTATACGCCTGGCTCTATCGCTCTTTGGACAGTCTGCTAACACGAAAAGAACTCAGGGCGACATCCAGATACCTGCTCCAAATAACTTCGAAACAGATAACGAGAGACGAGTTTGTTCTGCAGTGATGCTCTGCCGATTTAAAACAGACTGAGCAGCACAATAGTTCCAGAACTGGCTATCGCCAACTGTCATGTCTGACAGTTTTTTATACCAATAATGAATTATTCAATAACACTTCAAGACGTTAAAGTTCTATGAAAATTCACAGGAGTAACCATCTGGCGCTCTCTGTACCTGATATTCCAAAAAGCGCTTAACAGAATTATTGCTAGAACTTAATAATCCTAAAAATCCGCCGCCACCTGTCAGGTCTGACAGGTTACAGCTCCCCCGTTTATCGTTAGCGTGATCCTGCCGGGCATTGCATCCGTCAATGCCATCCTTCTGGTAGGAGCATCACGGTCATGGCCGATGACAACAATTCGCTGATGGAAGTACTCGTCGCACCTGCAGATTCATTGGAAAAGGGTCGGGTCGATTTCGCGACGGCCATGCAGAAAATGGGCTTCACATCGGTCTTTGACATCATTCGCCTGCCCAAACCGGCATTTGCGCGCCAGCTCGCCCGGTTTTCGGATGCCGACGCCGGGCTCGCCTACGAGAACGCCAAGGCTTACGCGACGCTGATCGGCCGTTTGTACCGTGAGCACCAGACCTCTTCCGGTACGCCCCAGCAACTCGCCCAACGCAGTGGCGTGCGCGCGCTGGTTCCGGTGGGGCCGACGTTTTGCAGGCTGTTCGAAGAAACATGGGACGAGTATTGCAAGTTCGACGCCATCGCCGCCTACCATTCGCCGCCCGCCTATTTGAGTGCGATGAGGGTATTCATCCGGCAATTGGAAGAGATCGGCGACGACACCGCACGCATCCTGCTGGATAAACGCCGCCCTGATTTGAATGATCTGCTGATCACCCAGGAAAGTACCTTCACACCCATACCGATGCTGAAAATCGTCAACCAAGTGCTGGATTCCAATCTGCGCGTTTATCTGGATCGCAACCCGGTCGACAAACCCAAAACGACTCAGGAAGTACTGACCGAGCGGCGTTACCCGTTTGAATTGCCCTACAACTTCTATTACCACCAATGTCACCTGGGGCTGGCCGATAAAAAACCGCGACTGGGGGAGTTGAATTATCGGGCCAGCCTGCTGCTGCCGATCGACCAGAGCGCAACCAATGCTTACGGAGCCGTGCAGGAGCCCGTACGGCAAGCGCAGCAACTGTTGTCCGGTTTCAGTCCACAGCAACTGGCCTTGCTGATCGAACCGTCGTTGTTCAGCAATTTCTTTCTCACACGCATTGATTTGAACAAGGGCTGGAGAAGCGCCGGCAGCACTTACCTCGGCCCGCATACGTCCATGAGTGAGTGCTTTACATTGCCCACTGGGCAAGCGGGAGTCGGTAGCGCCGATCCCCAGGCGGATGTACCTGTCAGTCCCGCAGAAGGAACCAACACGGTAGCCGTGACCTTCGAGAAGGAAGGAGCACCGGCAATTGCCGAGGTGGCGCTGTTATTGGGTTCAACTTCACCCACGAGCACTAACGACATATCGCTGCTGAACTCGATGTACGTACCGAGCGTGAACACCATCACCTCCTATGTCAAAGCCAAGGAAACCCTTTCCGAACCAGAGCAAAGTGGCTACACCGCCCATTTCAACCTCGTCGCCACTACGGGCACGAATGAGGCTCCGATCAGTCTCGCGCTGCAAAGCTTCACCCTCACTCTCGATGATGAGTACAGCCTGAATGCCGCGCAGATCGCTTTTTTCAAACAATCCTACGGTATTGACGTCACCCACAGCTCTCCACTTTGGCACCTGACCCTGCTCACCGACTTCATGGCGCACACCGGTCTGAATGCCGAACAAGTTGAAAGGCTGCTATGCCGACGCACCTGCGCGGTGCGCTTGTCACCGAATTGCCCGAGCCAGAATCCGCAACACACCGGCGTGACCCTCCCGGGCAGTGCCGGCAAGGTATTGCCGTTTCCTCACCCCAATCACTATGGCGCCTGCTACGTCAATGGCACCGGTACGGGTGCCGACCTGTATGACAGCCAACTGCCACCGACTGACGAGTCCATCATTCGCGATCAGTTCGACAATGCCATGGATCTGGAGCAATACACGCAGGGTAAAGACAAGCACTGGCGGCTGACCAAAACGTCACTGAATCGTCTCGACCGTCTGCAACGCATGATCCGCCTGCAACGCTGGAGCGGCATTCCCTTCGCCCATCTGGACACATTGATTATCAGCGCCATTCGCGCCGAGGGTGGCGCCAACCTGGGCATGGAATTCAGCGAAAACACGCTGCGCGCCCTGGGCGTTTATCGCTATATGAACCAGCGGCACGGCATTCAACCTGAAGAGTTCGCGGCGCTGATGCACGACCTCTGCCCCTATGCCAGTGGCAAGGATGAAGTGCCGTTGTTCGATCAGGTATTCAATCGGGTACAACTGTTCGACAAGCCGCTGATTCTCGATCATGAGCCAATCAAGCTGGACGCCACCGATGCCGACACGCAGAAAACCCTGCTGCAACTGTGTGCCGGTCTGGGTGTGCAACCCACCGAGGACTCGTTGCTGCTGATTGCTGCGCAGACTGAGAACCACCTGAAGGTACTCAAACGTGACCTGCCCACTGTGTCCTCGCTCTACCGCCAGGCGCGGATTGCCCGGCTCTTCGACTACTCCGTCGCCGAGCTGCTGACATTGGCGGGACTGCTCGGCGGGCGCGCCTTCAAAACGGCACTGGCAAGCGGCAGGCTGAGTTCACAGGAAGGCGAGCCGGCGCCAGATATCCTCGATGTGTTGATGCAACTGGACTGGGCGGTCGACTGGCTCAAGGACAGCCAGCAAACGGTCGCGCAATTGCAGCAGCGCCTGGGGCCCAACGTCCCGCTGGTGGCCGAAGCCCCGGACGATCACCCGCAAATCAAAGTGGCTGAGCCCGCTCCCCTGCCCGACGACCTGCTCGCTCGCCTGGCGACTTTACAGGCCGACACGAGCCAACACCTGGTGACCGAAAAGCAGGTGGCAGCACTGGGCTTGCCATTGACAGAAGATGCCCCATCCAGTGACGCCATCAAGTGGTTCGAATTACTGATCAACCATGAGGTCCTTGATAAGGACGGTCATGGCCTGTTGCGCGTGCTAGACCGGCCCCTGACGCTGGTGGACGAACCTGCCACCTGGCTACAGGGCGATGTCGATGCCTTGCTCAAAGATCTCAAGTTGTCCCCCGCCGTCAAAGAGCTCTGCGCCGCTAAACTCGTCGAACTCTTGCTGGGCGCGCACGAGGGGCAAACACAGCTGCTTGAAAGAATGTTCCAGGAAACCGCTCAGTTGCCCCCGGAGCGCTGCATCGCGGTCATTCATTGGGCGCACGCTTCGGTGTACAGCATTCTGCTCGCCACCCTGGCGGATGAAGTCACCCCCGAGCTGATCGAACATTTCCAGCGTGTAGCGCGCCACGCCGAAGTCGTCGTGCAACTGCGCTTGAGCAACAGCACATTGCGCCAGTTCCTGGTCAATCCGCAGATGCTGGGCGGCGATTGGTATGACGGCAGCAGCAGCGAGCCTTCGCTCAGCGACCTCTTTCTGCTCGAACGCTTCAGTCATTGGTTTCACAACCAAAGCGAATCGGAAGACAGCCTGCTGAGCTATTTCAGTCTTGCCAGTCCACCCGCGCGCAAATTGAAAAACAAAGCCCTGCGCAAGGCCGTCAGTGAATCGGCCAACAGTGCGTTGGCCCGGCTGCTGGAGTGGTCCGAGGCGGAAGTGACTGCGCTGACCGAAAATCTCAGTGAAAAACGTGCCTGCTCGATGGCAGAGGTGGAATGGGTCCGTCGTTGCCAGGCCACCTGTCGCGCCAGTGGACTATCTGCCACGGCGCTGATGGGCGCCACCGCGCTGACCAGGCAAAGCGGGCTGGTTGCCTGGAAAACCCTCGGTGACGCGGTCATGGCCGCCCACTCCCCGACGAACTGACCCCTGCCAATGGTTGAGGAACGATCATGACGACTGCCTTCGATGCCCTCTTGAATGAGTCATTGCGTGACGCGATGCTCGCACTGTATCTGCACGAAGCCGTGCCCAACGATCCCTACCTGATCGAGCAGGGGCTCGCCGGGCAGATCAAGACAGCCAACGACCTCTATGAATATTGGTTGCTGGATGTGCTGGTCAGCCAGAATGTGCCGACCAGTCTGGTGGCCTGCGCCATTGCCAGTCTGCAGCAACTGATCAACGCCATGGTGCTCAACATGGAGCCCGGATACAGCGACCACAGCCTGACACCCGAAATGCTCAAAACCTGGCGCGACGGTCTGAACCGTTACCCGATCTGGGCGGCCATCCAGCAACTGCACTGCTTTCCGGACGTCTATCTGAACCCGACACTGCGCCTGACCAAGACCGCCAGTTTCGAGCAGCTGGAGAGCGACCTCAACCAGGCGCAGATTCAACCCGAAACGATACAGGCGGCGGTGCTGGCCTATCTGGGGCGTTTTGAAGAAATCGCCAATTTGAAGGTCTGCAACGGCTACATCGACGGCGAAGATTTCGCCAACAGCATCTATTACTTCATCGGCAAATCCCCGGCGGAAAACGTCTGGTACTGGCGTTCACTGGATATGAGCCAGCGCGCGGTGAAGCGTTCCAAAGCGACGCCGGACGTCATCCCCGACAAATACGACAAGCCCTTGCCCAATGCCTGGACCGATTGGCAAAGAGCCAATGTGCCGATTTCGGAAAAGGCTCTGGAACATACGGTCCGTCCGTGCTGGTTCAATAATCGCTTGTTCGTGATCTGGGCCGAGGTGGAACTCCAGGATCCGGACGCCATTGACTCCAAAACGCGAGCTGAAATTGTGAAGGTGTATCCGCGTTTCCGCTTGTACGCCAGCTACAAGAAATACGATGACAGCTGGAGCACACCCCGGGTCTATATCGAGAATTATTGCGACATAGAACCGCTGGTCAGCAAAACACTGGAGCAGATCAAGCGAGAGACGCAGACGATTGCGGTGTATGACCATTCGACATCACCGGAGTCGATGTTTCTGGCGCTCTACAGCGGCTACACCGCCGATGACTCAGCAGAAACCGGGGACAAAGATCGCTATGACTTCTTGAGAACCCTGCGGGTCGACAAAAATTTTCACGTGGCGTCGCTCTACCCGAAGCAAGGCTCAGCCATCCCGTCGCCATTGGCTGACCGGTCACCAACCAACCTCCAGGAGGACGACAAAAGTAGGGGACATGTCCTGCTGATTGGCCATATTTTCGCCAGTGAACAAAAGAATGCCCGGCGACTTCAATACTGGCTTCCGAGCGCTACGTCCGAGTTTGGGGGGGTCGACCACCCGGAAACCGACAAAGAGTCAGGAACCTGGAACTTCGCCGGTTGGCAGACCCGTATCCGGCAGAGCAGTCAGGACGCGGAACTCGTCTATGACAAAAACAGTTCCAGTATCAAGCTGACGGTAAAGCTGGCGGACAAGTTTAACGATGATCGTACCCTTGAGATTTCTATCAAAGACAAAGGTGATCCGGAGTTTGAGCTCTTCAAATTGAAACTGGTCATCAGCGAATCCAGCTTCTATGACCGGCGCTATACATTGCTCGAGGGCTCGAGCATTACACCAGGCACTGACTGGCTTGACCGGCAAAATGCCACACACATGTTCACCGACAACTCGGGCAGAAAAAACCTGATTATCGATGGCTCAGGCGGCGATACCTTCGCCTTGCCAGCCACAAAGCAAGGGGTTGCTGCGTCACTTAAAGGAAAACGACTGTACAAGAAAATGATGGAAGAGTTGATAGTTGGATCGGCCTACATCACGGAATGCCGAACCTATTCGAATGGATTGCATAGATTGCACCTTCATAAATCCTTGGGGGTCAACCAGATCGGGCCTTACCTTTACAAGCTGTTCATCGCGCACCCTTTGGATGTCAACGCCGGTCCACCCGTAGAGTTTTCTGAAATGCGCACGCTGAGGGAGTCTGGCCTGCTCAGTCGAATGGCAAAGGATGCCGAACTGACCCATACGTTTTCAATCAACCAGACTACCTACCAGCCTGATGGTTGGCCTGTTGAATGGCCAGATGAGATCGAAGACCTAAACATTCCCCTTATTTACGGTGTGCTTATCCATGAGGGGCCATTGTCTGAGCCGGAGCTTAAAGGCGGAGCCCTGAGAACCTTGTCCATCAGTTGGAACGAAGCCACTGGGCAAACGGCGCAGATCGCCCCGAGCATCGACAGTGTGCTCAGCCCGACTCAAGGAGACAGTCCGTCCCTGGGCAAGGCTCAGTTCATCGACTTTACGGAGTCGAGCATTCAGTACAGTGACGGAGAAGAATGCGCCAAAATCGTGCGGCCGCCCATCCGCATGAATACGGTCTTCCCCAGGGAGTTGACCAGACTTGCCGAAAGCGATATGCCCCTCCTGTTGAGCTGGGAAACCCAAAATGACCGAATAGAACCGCCCATTCCCGATGGACTCGGCGCACAGCCCATGGATTTCTCCGGGGCCTACTACCTGTATTTCCTCGAACTGTTCCTGTACCTGCCATGGCTGGTGGCACATCGTTTGAATGAAGAACAGCAGTACGACGAGGCCCGGCACTGGCTCGCGTTCCTCTTCGATCCTTCCCGCCAGAGCAACGCTCCCGGCCATCCGGGCTACTGGCAGTCGGTACCGCTGGAGGATCCGGTATGGCCCGGCCCCGCCGACCCGAGCCAGGCAATTCTGTATCCGCACGACCCGCACCAGATCGCCCTGAGTTTTCCGGTGCACTTTCGCAAGGCGCTGTACCGGCTCTATATCGATATCGAAAGCAATCAGGCTGACCAGAACTATCTGGAGCTGACCCCGGACGGCCTTGCCGAAGCCAAGTTGCGTTATGTGCGCATTCAGGACTTGCTCGGATTGCGCCCGGACGACCGTCAGGTCGATCATTGGTCACCCGTCACGTTGGGCGTGTTGAGTTCGGCAAAGAATGAGAACTTGCGCAAATTTGAACAACACCTGATCGGCGCTCAGCGTCAGCTTGAGGAACACCCGCCGCTGCGCATCGGCAAGGCACCGGACTCGCAAGCCGCGCCGCTGCTGTGCCTGTTTCCTTGCGGCGCTGACTCATCACTGCTAGAACTCGATAATCCGTATTGGCGTCGCCCCTTCAACCCGGAACTCACCCGGTGCTGGGACCGGGCCGAGAGCCGCGTGCACAACCTGCGTCATAACCTGGACATAGCTGGCAATCGTCTGGACCTGCCCTTGTTTGCCGCACCGCTGGATCCGCGCGCCTTGCTGGCTGCCTGGGGTCAGGGTTTGTCCGGTGCAGCGCTCAGCCGCCTGTTGAACCCGCAGATTCCCCATTACCGATTCACCTTCATGTTTGCTTTGGCGCAAAACGCGGTGGACAGCGTGATCCAGTTCGGCGCGACATTGTTGTCGTTGATCGAACGCAAGGAATCGGCGCAATACCTTGAACTGCAACAGCGACAAGCGTGGAATCTGGCGGAAGGGGCGGTAGAACTACAGCGGCAGGCCATGGAGGTCGATAAAAAAAACAAGGCTGCTCTGGAAGCGAGTCAGGCCGTAATCGCGGGCAGGGTCAATTATTACGAGAAGTTGGTGAACGAAAGTGTGAGCCTTCTGGAAATTGCGGCGGGGGCTGCTCACTTCCAGAGCGGTATAATGCAAGTCACGGCCGCCGAAATTCAGGCGAATGCCGAAACGCAAAAAACCGCCCCTAATATCTTCGGCTTTGCGGATGGTGGCCAACGCATCGAAGGGCCGACTTATTCCGCAATGGCCAGGGTACAAGCAGCGTCATCCGCGCAATCAGCCAAAGGCCAACTCACGGATCGCTACGAGCAATACCGTCGCCGCGGTCAAGAATGGACCCAGGCCCTTGACCAGGCAAAACTCGAAGCCGAACAAATCAAGGCACAGCTCGCTGTCTACGAGGAACAACACAAAGCCACCCAACTGCAACTGCGCCAGGCACAAACCGCATTGAACCAGGCCCGGGCGACCCATGACTTCCTGAACAGCAGCAACCGCTTCAGCCGCTCGCAGACCTACGACTGGCTCAACAGCAAGTTCGCCGGTTTCTACAGCAGCGCCTACGCCACCGCCCAATCGCTGTGCCAGGCGGCCGAGGCCTGCTGGCAGTATGAGATGGGCGATTTCACCCGGACGTTCATTCGCTCCGGCGCGTGGAACGCCAGCTACCGTGGCCTGGGTGCCGGCGAAGAACTGAAAATGTGCCTGCAGCAAATGCACGCCCAATACCTGAAAAACAACAAGCGCGAACTCGAAATCCGCAAAACCGTTTCGCTCAAACACCTCAATGCCAAAGATCCCGAGGCCAACAAAACCTGGGCGGAAATCAAAAAGGCACTGATAGAAGATGGCGCCTGTCAATTCAAGCTGACGCAAAAAATGTTCGATGACGATTTTCCCGGCCAGAACCACTACATGCGCCGGATCAAGACCGTCAGCGTGACCCTGCCGGGCAACTTCGGGCCGTACACGGATGTCTGTGCGTTGCTGACGCAGAACTACAGCAAAGTCGAAATGGCTGCCACCGTTGGCTCCGCCGTCAAGGAGAACCTGCGCGCCAACCAGCAGATCGCGCTTTCCCACGGTATGGATGACAACGGCCATTGCCAGATCAACTTCCAGGATGAACGCTATCTGCCGTTCGAGTTCACCGGAGGGATTTCCAGCTGGATCCTCAGCTTCCCCAACAAAGAGGCGCAGAGCGCTCTGATCAACTCCCTCAGCAACGTTGTCGTGCATGTGTGCTACACCGCCAGAACCGAGGGCGCTTAGCTATGAACGAGCAACAGCCCCAACAGCAGTCGACGATGCAGATCAATACACCGACGCTTCCGAAAATGGGCGGTGCGATTCAAAGCATCGGCAAGGGCTGGGCCGCCGTCGGTACCAGCGGCGCGGCGTCACTGGAGTTGCCCCTGCCGATTTCGCCCGGGCGCGGTTTCGCCCCGGCGCTGGCATTGAATTACACCAGCAACGTCGGCAACAGCACGTTAGGGATCGGCTGGCAGATGCAAGTCAAGGCGATCTCCCTGCGCATCAACAAGGGCGTGCCGGGGTACGACGGCACGGATCAGGTGATAGGGCCTGGCGGCGATGTGTGGATGCCTGAGCGCAATGAAAGCGATGGCACCTTGATTTCCCGCACCGCGTCCACTTACAACAACCAACCACTGGGAAAAACCTGCACGGTGGTACGCCATTGGCCGCGGATCGAGGGCGAGTTCGCCCTGATCGAGCACTGGTCGACGCCGACCGACACCGCAGGGTTCTGGCTGATCCACGGCGCCGATGGCACGCTGCACATGTATGGCTCAAGCGCGAGCTCGCGCAGGAGCGATCCGCGAGACCCACAACACGTCGGCGTCTGGTTGATTGACGAAAGCCTCAACACGCGCGGTGAGCACATCGTCTACGAGTACAAAACCGAAGCCGATTTACCTGCCCCGCCACAGCTGCGTGACTATCGTGCCCAGCGTTACCTCAAACGCGTGTGCTACGGCAACACCACCGCGCACCCGCATCTGTACGCCTGGAAGGCCGACAGCTGGAAACAACACTCGTGGCACTTTCACCTGATATTCGATTACGGCGAGCGCAGTACCGATCTCGAACAGGCGCCCCGGTTCGAGGAAGAGCACGACTGGCTGGATCGTAGCGACCCGTTCTGGATCTACAGCTACGGTTTCGAATTGGGCACCCGACGCCTGTGCCGACAGGTGCTGATGTTCCATCACTTTCCCAAGGAACTGGGCGACGAGCCTGTGCTGGTCAAGCGTCTGCTGCTGGAGCACCGGCAAAGTCCGCTGGGTTACAACCACCTGACGGCGGCTCATTGCCAGGCCTATGATGGCCTCGGCCAGGTCGAGAGCCGGCCGCCCATGGAGTTCAGCTACAACACCTTCGAACCCGACGCCCGTAATCCGGGCTGGTGCCAGCTTGCCGACCTGCCCGGTCTCAACAACGGTCAGGGCCATCAATGGGTGGACCTGTACGGCGAAGGCCTGCCAGGCACGTTGTGTCGTTACGATCAGGCCTGGTATTACCGCGAGCCGTTGCGCTGTGACAGCGGCGGCGACAACGTGTGTTACAGCGACTGGAAATGCCTGGAGCAGATTCCGCTGGCCAACAGCCGTAACCCCGTTCACCAGTCGCTCACCGACCTGACCGGCGATGGCCGGCTCGACTGGGTGATCGCCATGCCCGGGCTGTGCGGCTTTTTCACCCTGGATCCGGATCGCAACTGGTCCGGTTTTGTCCCCTTCGAAGCGTTCCCCAACGAATTTCTGCACCCCAAGGCGCAAATTACCGACCTCATGGGCGACGGCCTGAGCGACATCGCGCTGATCGGCACCCGCAGCGTGCGTCTGTATGCCAACCGTCGTGCACACGGCTTCGCCGATGGCATCGATGTGCTTCATGAGGAGCGAACACCCGAGGGCGATGACGATGAACTACCCGCGCTGAGCAATACGCCGCTCGAACTGGTGGCGTTTGCCGATGTGCTCGGCAGCGGCCAGCAACATCTGGTGCGCATCCGTCACAACGAAGTCAAATGCTGGCCCAATCTGGGGCGTGGACATTTCGGCAAAGGCTTTGTGTTGTGTGCTCTGCCATTTGCCGAGGGCGAATTCAACGCCGCCGACGTGTTGCTGGCTGACCTTGACGGCTCGGGCGCTGCCGACCTGATCTACCTGGAAACGGATCGTCTGCGGGTGTTCATGAACCATTGCGGCCAGGGTTACGAGCAGACGTCCACCGACCTGCCCTGGCCTGAAGACGTGCAGTACGATTCACTTTGCCAGGTCAGCACCGCCGACCTGCAAGGGTTGGGCTGCTCCAGCCTTATCCTGACGGTGCCGCACATGGAGCCTCGGCATTGGCGCTACGACTTCGTCGACGGCAAACCCTATCTGGCCAGCGGCACTTGCAACAACATGGGCGCCAGCACCGCTGTGAGCTATCGCAGTTCGGCGCAGGAATGGCTGGATGAAAAAAAGGAACAACACGATAACGAGATCGCCAATCCGGTTTCCCATCTGCCGCTTGCCCTGCACCTGGTCAAACGACAGACGCAGTTCGACGAAATCAGCGGAAACCGGCTGACCCAGTGTTTCAGTTATCGAGGCGGTCGCTACGACCGTTACGAACGCGAGTTCTGCGGCTTTCGTCTGCTCTTGCAGACCGATACCGAAGCCTCGGCGGCTGAACGCGCCCGCGCAGGGTTCACCGCGCCGATCCTCAGCAAAACCTGGTTCCACACCGGCGACACCATCGATCCGCCGCGGGACGGTTACTACGCCCGCGATACGGCGGCGATTGCCCTGCAACCCACGCTAATGCAGAACTACCACTTCAACGACCGTGCGGCGCAGCCGTTCACGGCCACTGACGAAGACGACGCCCGGGAAATCGCCCGCGCCCTGAGCGGCCGTGTACTGCGCTCGGAAGTTTATGCAGCAGACGACGACCCGGACGTTGCCGTGCCCTACACCGTTCAGGAAACCCGCGCACTGGTGCGGGTGTTGCGCGCCAAAGGCAAGTATCAACCCTACGCGGTCCTGCAACCGCTGGAACTGGAATCCGTCAGCTATCAATACGAGACGGCGCTCAGAGACGACCCGTTGTGTCAGCACCATCTCAACCTTGAGTGGGACGAATACGGGACCAGCGTCCATGGCTTCGACGTGCACTACGCACGGCGCAAAACCGTCGGCGATACGCCACCCTTCAGTGACGAACACCAGAAAAACTGGTGGCACGATGCCCATGACGATGCTCAGCAAAAATGGTACCTGACGCAGACCCGATCGCAGTGCATTCACTTGGCGGATTTGCAGGCGTGGCGCCTGGGCCTGCCCTATCGCAATCGCAGCAATGCGCTGGTGCTGGACAAGCAGGCACTGACCCCGGCGACGATCAATCACGAGCATTTTCTTGAGCAGAGCACGGACGATGGTGCCTGGGCCGGACAATCGGTGCTGAGCGGACTGTCCTTGCAACATTACATGGACCCCAAAGACGGCAGGACCACTCTCGCGCCCGGCGAAGCGACCTACGAAGGCCTGCCCGCCCATATTGAAATGGCAGAGCTGGATGCGATCGCCTTGAGCGCTTACGACAAGCTCAAGGATGCACAGGACAACATGCCGTTCAACCTCAAAGAAAAACTCGAATCGCCCGAGGTGGGTTACCACATCATGGATCTGTTTTTGCCTGAAGTCGCCGCACAGGAATTGGCAGATCCGGACGATGCAAAAAACTATTTGTGGGCCGTACACAAAGGTTTCCCGACGTACCAGAAGCTGGATGGCTTTTACAACGTGGAGAAGTACCAGGAAACCCGCAGCCACGGTGAAACCCAGCTTGAGTGGGACGATTACGGGTGTCTGACCGTCGCCGTGACGTTGCCGGACGGCTGCACCACCCGCAGCCTCGACATCGATTACCGCACCTTCCTCCCGGCAGCGATCGAGGACGCCAATCGCAATATTCAGGAGGCGCTCTACAACGCCTTTGGCGAACCGCTGGTGACCAGTTTCCATGGCACCGAACTGGGACAACCCGTGGGCTTTCATAAACTGGAGACCTACGCACCGCCGCCGGATCGCGACCCGGCCATTGCGATTGCCGATCCAAAACAGGCTATCGGCAAATTTGCCAGCGCCGGTTTTGCCGATCCGTTCAGCTGGATGGGCCGTATCTCCCGCTCGGATCCGCCCTCTCCGGCCTGGCTGGCCTGGGCCCGAAGTGAAGGTTTCGTACTGCCCGACGGGCACCTGTGCGAGCGAGCCCGGCGACACGTGGCCGGACTGGAAAACCCTGACCCCGACGAGACGACGCTGCAGCAGCAAATCGACGCGGCACACCGAGAACCCGTGTACGCCGTCACGTTGCTGGCCGACCGCTACCCCGACGATGAAGAGCTGCAGGTGCGCGTCAGCATTACTTGCCTGGACGGTTTCGGCCGGACGCTGCAATCCAAGCAGGAGGTCCCGCCGGGCAAGTCGTGGCAGGTCGATGCCAATGGTGAACTGATCCTTGACGCCGACGGTCATCCGCAGGAAGCCGAAGTGCCGCGACGCTGGCGCGTAAGTGAGCCGGTGGAATACAACAACAAAGGCGAAAAGGTGCGGATTTATCGGCCCTACTTCGCCGATCACCCGCGCTACATCAACGACCGCTCGATGCGCGAGCACGCCTTCCACGATCAGCAGTTCTACGACGCGGCGGGCCGGCCGACCGAAACCGTGCTGGCGAAGAAAATGCTGCAAGGCAATCCGCCGATTTTGAAGCCGTTGCGTCGGGAAATCTGGTACTGGACCTGGTGCAACGTGGCATTCGATGAGAATGACCTGTTCGAGGCTGCACCGGAACAGCGACGAGGTAACTGGTGGACGGGGAAATGAGTGTGCATTTGCACACGCCGCAGCTCGCCGTCATCGACGGCCGAGGCCTGCCCGTGCGCCAAATTGCCTACTGGCGCCAGGATCGCAGCGATCCCGAGGCCCGTCCCACCCTCCAGCAATATGACAGCGCCGGACGCCTGGTGGCGCAACGCGATCCACGGCTGACGGCCGCCAACCTCACCACGATCCACTCCCTGTCCGGCCAGGTGCTGAGCACCCTCAGCGTCGATGCCGGTTGGCGTGCGCAACTGCCGGGCGAAGCAAATCAGCCGGTGCATGGCTGGGATGATCGTGGCAGCCATCGGCGTGTCGAGTATGACCGGCAACTGCGGCCAATGGCCGTGTTCGAACAGACGCTGGCGGGTGAATCGCTGTGCGCCGAGCGTTGTGTGTATGGCGACAGCGACCCGGCATTCGCCACGCGCAACCAGTGCGGGCGACTGATACGGCACGATGATCCGGCGGGCACGCAGCTATTGACCGGCTACGGATTGACGGGCGCAGTGCTGGAGCAGACTCGCCACTTTCTGCAGGCGCGGGATTCCCCCGACTGGCCCGAGCTTGTGGCCGAACGGGACGCGCTGCTTGAGCCTGGTGCGGGAGCGATCAGTCGAGCGCTGGTCAACCCGTTGGGTGAAGCCATCCAGCAGGTCGACGCTCGGGGCAACAGCCAGCTCTTCAGCCAGACCCTCGCTGGCGAGTTGCGCAAGGTACGCCTGCAACTGAAAGCCGACACCGCGCCGAAAACCCTGATCAGCGCCATCCACTACAACGCCCAAGGCCAGACTGAACAGGAAACCGCCAGCAATGGCGTCATCACTACGCTGCAATACGATTCCGAAGATGGTCGCCTGACCCGCCTGCAAGCCCGACGCGGCAATGATGTCCTGCAAGACCTGCGCTATGCCTACGACCCGGTCGGCAATGTGCTGAGCATCGAAGACGCCGCCCTGCCCATTCGCTACTTCGCCAACCAGCGCATCGAACCGGTCAATCGCTATGGGTATGACAGTCTCTACCGGTTGATCAAGGCAATGGGATGGGAGGCTGGCGGCGCCAGTCAAGGCCCGCAGTTCTCGGCATTTGACGATCCTCAAGCGTGCGCCGGTTTCACCCAGACCTACCGCTACGATCGCGGCGGCAATCTCTTGGAACTGACTCATGAAGGGCCGCAAAACCATAGCCATCGGTTGGTCGCCGCCGCAGGGAGCAACCGCTGTTTGTCCGTCATCGATGGCGTGGAGCCGGACGACGAAGATTTTCGCGACGGCTTCGATGCCAACGGCAATTTGCTCATCCTGCAACCGGGGCAATCGCTGCACTGGGACCTGCGCAACCAGTTGCATGAAGTCCAAACGATAGAGCGCGCCTTCGCTACTGGCGATAGCGAGCGTTACCTCTACGGAGCCGACGGCAGGCGCCTGCGCAAAGTGCGCTCGACCCAGAGCAATGCCCGAACGCTGGTCATTGAAATGCGTTACCTGCCGAACCTGGAAATCCGTACCCACAGTGGCACGGGTGAAATATTGCATGTGATCAGCGTTCAGGCCGGACGCAGCAACGTGCAGGTTTTGCACTGGGAATCCGAACCGCCCAAGGACATCACCAACGATCAGCAACGTTACAGCCTGAGCGATCATCTGGGCTCCTGCACGCTGGAACTCGACAGCGTGGGTCAGGTAATCAGCCATGAGCGTTATCACCCCTTCGGTACCACCGCGTGGTTTGCCGGGCGCGAGGAAGTCGAGGCGAGTTATAAAATCCTGCGCTACTCGGGGAAAGAGCGCGATGCGACAGGGCTTTATTACTATGGGTTCAGGTATCACGTGGCGTGGTTGCAGCGGTGGTTGAATCCGGATCCGGCCGGGGTGGTTGATGGGCTTAATCTTTATACGTTCGCGAAGAACAATCCTTCCAGTGGATATGACGTGCAAGGGTTGTCATACAAAGGTGCGAACGACAAATTCGAGAAAAACTTAAAAAAAACCGACAGTGGCTACTCAATAAAATATCGAGGAAACGCCGAGGCCTTAGACGCTGGTGAAAAAGGATTTTCCGAAACCAATGATGCTGCGTGGAAGTTAAGCGCAGAGTTGGTAAAGGCAACTATCAAGCATCTTGAATCTGGACCCTCCACTCACCTTGACAGGTTTTTACGCGGTGACAGCGAAATTACATTGAATTCAGGACTGACCGTGGCTGAATCCATGCTGAAAACCTATCAATCAATACTGAAAGAAATACCTCGCTATCAGAAGGGAGGCGACCTTCGGGATCAGATTGTTTATCTGCAGGGCGAATCCGCCTTAGAAGAGGCCGACGCCTTTGTCTACCCCAAGGATCCGCACCGACGAATTTTCGTAACAGATAACTTCAGATTAAGTAACGTCATTGGGAGAGCCTCGACCTTTATTCATGAACTGTCTCATTTGGTGGCGCACACGGTGGATACACTCCACTACCCCAATGATGACACTTTCAATAATGCCTCAGGTATTGAAACTGCCACCAGCCTCAAGAGGTTACCCAGACAAATAGCTCGTGTTCATGCTGAACTTAGAGATACCCACAGAACCCGAGGTCATGCAGAACATATTCAGTCGGAAGAGGCCGAAACACTCGCTCTATTCTCACTAACGATGTTGGAAAATAAAGACCTGAGAGAGGGCATTGAGAGATCTGTGGATCCCTTTATAAAAGGAAATCGACAACCGAGATCTGGAAATCAATCAGGACGTTATTAGTGTCCCTGATACAGCTTCACTTAAACCTGAAGGAGTGAGCCTCGCGATGGCGTCGGGTCAGCCAACACTTCTGCTGAGAGACACTGCGCTATCGCGAGCAGGCTCACTCCTACAGGGTTCACGCGGCGGGGTCGACGTTATCCAGCGCTTGTTCACCGCCAGCTCGCCGAGCATCACCACTTGCGCAATACCGAGCAGCGTCTTGCGACGCGAGCCTTCCAGCAACGCGGCGAAGTCGCCAAGCATGACGCTGGCCGAGCCAAGGGATTCGCAGGCGTTGGCCAGCAGGGATTCGGTGTCGGCTTTGGGATTGACCTGGAACATCTGATTGGGGGAGTACGGCGTGGCCATGATGGCGGCGGCGGGCTTGAGGTAAAAGTCGAGCGCGCGGTCGGCGGCTTTGTGGAGTTTGCGGGTGTCTTCGCAGGCGTAGGGGGACGTTGTATTGGCGTCCGCAGTAACGGTTGTTTCGGGCGGATTGGGTGTTGGCTTTTTCATGGTGTATCTCCAGTCTTGCGGTGGAGCTGGCCCATTCGGTTCCACGCGAAGGGTGGCAGCTGTACGCAGGTTGGAACCCGGGGACCAGAGAAAACCCGGCAGACTCGAAGTCTCCCGCGCACAGCCGCCATAACAGCGTGCACACCATCAAGGTGCGCAAGCATACGTCATGAAAGCCACTTTTGCGCTTTCTAGGTCCCGGGGTTCCAATCCCGATCGCTGATTGGGCAGCGACGCTCACACACTAGAGAGCCGACGTCCGACGGACAACCTGAAAACAGTGTGGGAAGGTTCTGCGATTGCCCCTACACCTTTAAACATCCCGAATCGAAATACAGACCGTGATATTGACATCCCCCCCTGTAGGAGCTGCCGAAGGCTGCGGTCTTTTGATTTTCATTTTAAAGATCAAGATCAAAAGATCGCAGCCTTCGGCAGCTCCTACAGGGATCAAGGGTGTTCCTGAAACCTGTGGGAGTGAGCCTGAACTGGCCTAATAATTCCGGACACCTCTTAAGGGCGATATGATTTCGCCAATCTGGAGGTTTCATGAACGAAAGAAAGGTTTATACCCGCGAATTCAAGCTGCGTGCTGCCAGCATGGTGCTTGACGACAACTGCCCGGTTCTAGACGTTTGCGCATCGCTGGATATAGGCCCTACTGCCTTAAGGCGGTGGGTGGACCAAGTTCGCAAAGAACGCGAAGGACAGCCGGTCAATGGCACTAAAGCGATTACTGAAGAAAAGCGCGAGATTCAGGAGCTGAAAGCCAAGATCAAACGCATGGAGATGGAAGCCGATATCTTAAAAAAGGCTACTGCTCTCTTGATGTCGGATCCCGATCGTTTTCGATGATCGCGGAGCTAAGAGAGTCTTTTCCGACTGCCACTCTGTGCCGTGTTTTCGATGTGAAGCGCAGCAGCTTTTACGAGTGGCTTCAGCGGCTCGCCAAGCCACGGATAAAACGCGAAGAACTCAAGCTGAAAGTGGTTGAACTGCACAGCGAAAGCCGGGATGCCATGGGCTCCAGAATGATCAGCAAAGGTCTGAAGGCCCAAAACATAGCGGCGGGAAGGAGTCTTGTCAGAGCGCTAATGAGAGAGGCAAACATTGTCAGCAAACAGCGCCAGCCGCATCCATTCAGATCCAGGGGAGTTGAAGCATTTGTCGCACCCAATCTGCTCAAACGAAATTTCAAGCCAACGGCGGTTAATCAGGTCTGGTGTGGAGACGTTACCAGTTTGATGGTGGGCAAGCGCTGGGTTCATCTAGCCATTGTGATCGACTTGTTTGCTCGCCGGGTCATTGGCTGGGCGTTCTCGCTGGTCAATGACGCTAACTTGGTCAGCAAGGCGCTACGGATGGCCACACAGATACGAACGTGCCCGCCGGGATTGATGTTTCACTCGGATCAGGGTTGCCAATACACCAGTCGCAAGTTTCAACAAGAACTAATGAACCATGGCATTTTGCAAAGCATGAGTCGTCGTGGCCAGTGCTGGGATAACGCTCCGACAGAGCGTTTTTTCGGAACGTTGAAATCAGAATGGGTGCCTCGCAGCGGCTACAGCCTGATCGATGAAGCTAAAACCGACATGGTGCGTTTCTTCGTGTATTACAACCGCACCCGGCTCCACAGCTACAACAGTTATCTGTCGCCAATAGCGATGGAGCAAAAAGCAGCCTAAAACACCGTAACCGGTGTCTGGGATTACTTGACCAGTTCAGCCTGCTCGCGATAGCAATGGCAAAGGCAGCAAAAAAAACGGCACCTTGCGGTGCCGTTTGCCTTTCACAGTTCCCCTATCACTTACGCGCATCCGCCCAGGATTTCAGCAGTTCGCTATAGCTCACGGTTTCACCCTTCGGCTTCTCGTTGGCCAGTTTCGGCTTCGGTGCGCCCGGTTGATCGAACCAGTATTGCGCATCGCGTTCCGGGTTCATTTTCGGTGCGCAAGTGGCCTGGGCCTTGGAGCGTTCGAGGCGTTCCATGATGCGGTCCTGGTCCTTGGCCAGGCCATCCAGCGCTTGTTGCGGGGTCTTCTCGCCACTGGCCGCTTCGGCGATGTGGCTCCACCACAGTTGCGCCAGACGCGGATAGTCCGGCACGTTGGTCCCGGTCGGGGTCCATTGCACGCGGGCCGGGCTGCGGTAGAACTCGACCAGGCCACCGAGCTTCGGCGCCAGATCGGTCATCGCTTGCGAGTTGATGTCCGACTCACGAATCGGCGTCAGGCCGACGATGGTTTTCTTCAGCGATACGGTTTTCGAGGTGACGAATTGCGCGTATAGCCACGCTGCCAGTTTCTGTTTCTCAGGCGTGGACTTCATGAACGTCCACGAACCCACGTCCTGATAGCCGAGCTTCATGCCCTCTTCCCAATACGGCCCGCGCGGCGATGGCGCCATGCGCCATTTCGGTGTGCCATCGGCGTTGACCACCGGCAGACCCGGTTTGGTCATGTCGGCGGTGAACGCGGTGTACCAGAAAATCTGCTGAGCGATGTTGCCCTGGGACGGCACCGGGCCGGACTCGGAGAAGGTCATGCCGGCCGCTTCCGGTGGCGCGTATTTCTTCAGCCAGTCGACGTATTTGGTGGTGGCAAACACGGCCGCCGGGCCGTTGGTGTCGCCGCCGCGGGTCACGCTGGAGCCGACCGGGTGGCAGTCCTCGACGCGAATGCCCCACTCGTCCACCGGCAAGCCGTTGGGAATGCCCTTGTCGCCGCCGCCGGCCATGGAGAACCAGGCGTCGGTGAAGCGCCAGCCCAGCGACGGATCTTTCTTGCCGTAATCCATGTGGCCATAGACGCGTTTGCCGTCGATTTCCTTGACGTCTTCGCTGAAGAATTTGGCGATGTCTTCATAGGCTGACCAGTTCACTGGCACACCCAGCTCGTAACCGTATTTTTCCTTGAACTTGGCTTTCAGATCGGCGCGCTCGAACCAGTCGGCGCGGAACCAGTACAGGTTGGCAAATTGCTGGTCGGGCAGTTGATAGATCTTGCCGTCCGGCGCGGTGGTGAAAGAGATGCCGATAAAGTCCTTGATGTCGAGGGTTGGCGAGGTGAAGTTCTTGCCTTCGTTGGCCATCAGGTCGGTGATCGATTCGGTCTTGCCGTAGCGAAAGTGTGTACCGATCAGGTCGGAGTCGTTGACCCAGCCGTCATAGATGTTCTTGTCCGACTGCATCACTGTCTGCATTTTCTCGACCACGTCGCCTTCCTGCAGCAGGTCGTGGGTGAGCTTGATCCCGGTGATTTCGCTGAAGGCCTTGGCCAGCACCTTGGACTCGTATTCGTGGGTGGTCAGGGTCTCGGAAACGACCTTGATGTCCATGCCGCGAAACGGCTCGGCGGCCTTGATGAACCATTTCAATTCTTCGAGCTGCTGTTCGGCCGTCAGGGTCGAGGGCTTGAACTCGCTGCCGATCCATTTTTTCGCCGCATCTTCATAGGCGTCGGCCCAGGCAGATGCGCTCAAACCGCTGAGTGCCAGCATGGCTGCCAATGAAATGCTATGTCGCAGCTTATTGTTTTTATCGAACATAGAGACCTCCTGTTTAAGTTGTGGAGCCGCGTTGCCGAACGATTCGACTAGCCCCAACGCATCACAGCCAACAGCCACACCAGGGACAACGCGGACGCCACCCAGATGCTCCAGTCGGTGACGCCGATTACCAGCAAATGCAGGTAGGCGCTGCCGAGAAGACCGATAAACAAGCGATCGCCACGGGTGGTGGCAATCGGCAGAAACCCGCGCCGCAGAATGCTCGGCGAGCGCAATTCCCAAGTGGTCATCCCCACCAGAATCAGACCGATGCCGATGAAGAACGCGGCGGTCGGTGTCGTCCAGCTCATCCATTCCATCATCTGCTCCTCAGACTCGACCGAGGGCAAAGCCCTTGGCCACGTGGTTGCGCACAAACCAGATCACCAGCATGCCCGGCAGGATGGTCAACACCCCCGCCGCTGCCAGCACGCCCCAATCGATCCCCGATGCCGACACCGTGCGCGTCATCACAGCCGCAATCGGCTTGGCGTTGACCGAGGTCAGCGTGCGCGCCAGCAGCAGTTCGACCCAGGAAAACATGAAGCAGAAAAACGCCGTGACGCCGATGCCGGAGCCGATTAACGGGATGAAAATCTTCACGAAGAACTTGGGGAAACTGTAGCCGTCGATGTAGGCCGTTTCGTCGATCTCCTTGGGTACGCCGGACATGAAGCCTTCAAGAATCCACACCGCCAGCGGCACGTTGAACAAGCAATGCGCCAAGGCCACGGCGATGTGCGTGTCGAACAGGCCGATCGACGAATACAACTGGAAAAACGGCAGCAAGAACACCGCCGGCGGCGCCATGCGATTGGTCAGCAGCCAGAAGAACAGGTGCTTGTCGCCGAGGAAACGATAGCGTGAAAACGCGTAAGCCGCCGGTAACGCCACACTCAGGGAAATCACCGTGTTGAGGCTGACGTAATACAGCGAGTTCAAGTAGCCGGTGTACCAGCTCGGATCGGTGAAGATCACCTTGTAGTTCGCCAGCGTGAAATCCTGTGGGAAAAGCGTCAGGCCGCCGAGGATTTCGGTGTTGCTCTTGAACGACATGTTCAGCAGCCAGTAGATCGGCACCAGCAGGAACAGGATGTACACCAGCAACGGAATAAGCTTTTTCTTGCTCATGGCCGGGCCTCAGCGGTTGGCGTCGGAGTGCGTCATGGCGGTATAGAACAGCCAGGACACCAACAGGATGATCAGGAAGTACACCAGCGAAAACGCCGCTGCCGGACCGAGGTCGAATTGCCCTACGGCCATCTGCGTCAACGTCTGACTCAGAAAGGTTGTGGCATTACCCGGACCGCCGCCGGTGAGCACGAACGGCTCGGTGTAGATCATGAAGCTGTCCATGAAGCGCAGCATCACCGCGATCAGCAGCACGCTTTTCAGCTTGGGCAATTGGATATGGCGGAACACCGCCCAGGCCGAGGCGCGATCGATGCGCGCAGCCTGGTAATAGACGTCGGGAATCGCCCGCAGGCCGGAAAAACACAACAGCGCTACCAGCGATGTCCAGTGCCAGACGTCCATCACCAGCACCGTCACCCAGGCGTCCATGGTGTTGGCCGCGTAGTTGTAGCTGATGCCCATGGCATTGAGGCTGGAACCGAGCAGGCCAATATCGGCGCGGCCAAAGATCTGCCAGATCGTGCCGACCACGTTCCACGGAATCAGCAGCGGAATCGCCAGAATGATCAGCACCACCGACGACCAGCGCCCCTTGCTCGGCATGGTCAGGGCGACGGCGATGCCCAGCGGAATTTCGATCAGCAGCACGCAAGCTGAATAGATGAACTGGCGCAGCAGCGAGTCATGCAGGCGCGGATCGAGCAGCACTTGTTTGTACCAGTCAGCGCCGACGAAGTAGCGGCTGGACTGGTCGAAGATGTCCTGCACCGAATAGTTGACGACGGTCATCATCGGGATCACCGCACTGAACGCCACCAGCAGAAACACCGGTAACACCAGCCACCAGGCCTTGTTGTTCTGCACCTTGTTCATGGCTGCACCTCATCGTCGGCTTCGAGCAGAAACTCATCGGCATAGACCATCAGCCATTGCGCCGGGAAACTGATGTACGCCGTGCCTTGGGGAACCGGTTTGTCTTCGGCCAGCCGTACTTTCAACGGCGCGCCGTCGAGGTCGAGGGTCATGATCTTGTAGGTGCCGAGGTCTTCGACGTGTACGACTCTTGCCTGCATGGCGTCATCAAACGGCTCGTCCCACACATGAATGAATTCCGGGCGGATGCCGACCTTCAGATTTTTCCACTGACCGTGTTCGATATGTCGCTGCATGGCGTCAGACAACGGCAGGTGCGTCGAGGCGAAACCGACGCCACCGGGTTGCGGCTGCACGTCGATCAGGTTCATCCCCGGGCTGCCGATGAAATAGCCGACAAAGGTGTGGCTCGGCCGTTCGAACAATTCCCGTGGCGTACCGAACTGGACGATTTGGCCACCGTACATCACCGCGATCTTGTCGGCGAAGGTCGAGGCTTCCAGTTGATCGTGGGTGACGTAGACCATGGTGATGTTGAATTGCTCGTGGATCTGCTTGAGCTTGCGCCGCAGTTTCCACTTCAGGTGCGGGTCGATCACCGTCAGCGGCTCGTCGAACAGGATTGCCGAGACATCGTCGCGCACCAGACCCCGGCCCATGGAGACTTTCTGTTTTTCGTCGGCAGTGAGGTTGCGCGCTTTCTTGCTCAGCAGATTCTGCAGGTCGAGCACCTCGGCAATTTCCTGCACCTTGCTGTGCACTTTCGCCTCGGCCATGCCCTGATTGCGCAAGGGAAAAGCGAGGTTGTCGAACACGGTCATGGTGTCGTAGACCACCGGGAACTGGAAAACCTGGGCAATGTTGCGCTTCTCCGGGGTCAGGTCGTTGACCGCTTTGCCGTCAAACAACACATGGCCCTGGGAGGGGCTGAGCAGGCCGGAAATGATGTTGAGCAAAGTCGACTTGCCGCAACCGGACGGGCCGAGCAAGGCGTAGGCGCCGCCCTGCTCCCAGACGTGATCCATCTCGCGGATCGCATAATCCTCCGCGCCGCTCGGGGTTTTGCTGTAGCTATGGGCGAGGTGCTGCAAACGGATTTCGGCCATCAGGCAACCCTCGCGACACGCCGGCCCGGTGCTTGCACCAGACGGCCCTGCGCATCGAAAACGAACAATTTGTGGGTCGGTATGTAGATGCGGATCGGCGCATCGACGTCGTATTCGTGAACCCCCGGCAAGTGCAGCACCAACAGAAAATGCTCGTTGCGCACGTGCAGGAAGGTTTCCGAACCGCTGATTTCGGCGACCTCGACGGTCACCGCCAGTTCGAGATCGTCATCATTGCTCGGCACCAGCGAGATATGGCTGGGGCGTACGCCAAAGCGGAACTCGCCCTCGCCCACCGGACGCAGATCGACGTTCAGCGGAAAATGGACAAAGTTGGCAAAACTGACTTCGTTGCCGGCAATGCGTCCCGGCATCAGGTTGATCGGCGGCTCGGAGAACAATTCAGCGGCGAGCACCGACTGCGGCTGGTGATAGACCTCGGTCGACGGCCCGCTCTGGATCACCCGGCCTTCGTGCAGGATGGTGGTGGTGCCGCCGAGGGCCAGTGCTTCATTGGGTTCGGTGGTGGCGTAGATGGCGATGGTATGGCGGGCCTTGAACAGCTCGCGCATTTCCTGACGCAGCTCTTCGCGCAGCTTGTAGTCGAGGTTGACCAGCGGCTCGTCGAAGAGGATCAGTTCGGCATCCTTGACCAGCGCGCGGGCCATGGCCGTGCGCTGCTGCTGACCGCCGGACAACTCCAGCGGATAGCGCTGCAAGAACTTCTCGATGCGCAGCATGCGCGCGGTTTCCTGCACCTTGCTGTGGATGATCTCTTTCGAGATGCCGGCCTGGCGCAGCGGCGAGGCGATGTTCTCGAACACGGTCATGGTCGGGTAATTGATGAACTGCTGATAGACCATCGACACGTTGCGCAGCCGCACCGGGCGCTGGGTGACATCAACGCCGTTCATCAGCACACGGCCGCTGTCGGGCTTGTCGAGGCCGGCCATCAGGCGCATGAGACTGGTCTTGCCGGACAGGGTGCGCCCAAGAAGAACGTTGAAGGATCCGGGTTCGAATTTCAGGCACGCATCGTCGATCCAGATCTGGCCCTCGACGGTGCGGCTGACGTGCTCCAGGGTGAGTGACATGGCTCGGCCTTTGTTATTTTTGGAGTCAAGCGACCGGAGCAACAGAGCGACATTCGTGCCAGAAATGGCAAGTGGTTGATTTGCCGTGAAAATCGTTGATTACGTGAGGAAGTGGCGTTCACAGCTGAACACTTTTGAACAGTCGGGGTGATTGACAATGAACAATAGTGAACAACACTCTATGCACTGTTCACCCCCATGTAGGAGCTGCCGAAGGCTGCGATCTTTTGACTTTGACTTTGCTTTTCAAGATCAAGATCAAGATCAAGATCAAGATCAAGATCAAGATCAAAAGATCGCAGCCTTCGGCAGCTCCTACGGGGGAAGGTGAGCCCCATAACAATAATAAAATCGCTGCATTCAGAGGCTCGCCCCCATGGCCGCACCTGCTTCGCCGCTGTCCCACGACGCGATCGTCCAGACCTCCTGGCAACGTTGCCGCGCGTTCGGCCTCGACCACCAGAGCACCCCGGCTTTCGACCAGTTGCCCGCCGCCGGCATCGCGCAACTGCTCGACAGTCATCATTCGCTGGTGCAGACCACGCATCAGGAAGTCCTGCCCTACTACGAAAACATCCTCAGCAACTCCAACTGCCTGATCATGCTCGCCGACAATCAGGGCCAGGTGCTGACGTCGTGGGGCACGCAGCGCTTTATCGAACCGGGTCTGGCCCGGGGCTTTCAGGCCGGGGCGAGCTGGATGGAGCGCAGCAGCGGCACCAATGCGATCGGCACCGCGCTGGCCTGTGAGCAGGCGGTGCACATCGAACACGACGAACACTTCCTCAAGGCCAACCGCTTCATGACCGGCTCCGCCGCGCCGATCTTCGACGCCGAGCGCAAGGTCATCGCCGTGCTCGATGTGTCCAGCGACAGCTACCTGCCGCCCTCGCACACCTTGGGCATGGTCAAAATGATGAGCCAGACCGTGGAAAACCGGCTGATCCTCAACCTGTTCCATGGCCAGCATTTTCAACTGACCTTCAACACCGGGTTGAACAACCTCGACAGCCAATGGGCCGGGTTGTTGATCTTTGATGAAAGCGGCCAGGTGCTCTCGGCCAATCGCCGCGCCGACAATCTGCTCGGCGTGCGTCTGTCCCGCGTCAGCGTTGAAAGCCTGTTCAAGGTGTCGCTGCTGGAGCTGATCAATCAGCCCGAAGGGATGCCGTTTGCCTTGCAGACCTCCGGGCGCAACCGTTTCCAGTGCTTGCTCAAACGACCGAAACAGGCGCCGGTGCAAGCGCGGATGTTTGTCGCCGAGGACAAGCCTGCGCCAGCCACTGCGATCAGCCTCAATACCCTGCATTTCGGCGACAGCCGCGTGGAAAAAGCCGTGCGTCAGGCCGAGCGTTTGCTGGAAAAAGACATTCCGTTGTTGATCCACGGTGAAACCGGCGTCGGCAAAGAAGTCTTCGTTAAAGCCCTGCACCAGGCCAGCTCGCGTAGTAAACAGGCGTTCATTGCGGTGAACTGCGCGGCCATCCCCGCCGAACTCGTCGAGTCGGAACTGTTCGGCTACGAGAAAGGCGCTTTCACCGGCGCCAACCAGAAAGGCAGCATCGGCCTGATCCGCAAGGCCGACAAAGGCACGCTGTTTCTCGACGAGATCGGCGATATGCCGCTGCCGACCCAAGCGCGTTTGTTGCGAGTGTTGCAAGAGCGTTGCGTGCAGCCGGTGGGCAGCAGCGAGTTGTTTGCGGTGGATCTGCGAATTATCTCTGCGACCAACCGATCGTTGCGCGAGCAGGTGCAATTGGGCCGCTTTCGTGAGGATTTGTATTACCGGATTGGCGGGCTGACGCTGGAACTGCCGCCGCTGCGCGAGCGCAGTGACAAGCAAGCGCTGTTCAAACGGCTGTGGGAGCAGCATCGCGAGCCGACGCAGTGGGCGGGGCTGAGCCCGGAGGTGTTGGAGCTGTTCGAGAAGCACCCGTGGCCGGGGAATCTGCGTCAGGTCAGCAGCGTGATGCAGGTGGCGCTGGCCATGGCCGAAGAGCAACCGGTGCGGCCGGAGCATTTGCCGGATGATTTTTTTGTCGACCTGGAGATGGAGCCGGTGGAGACGGCTGCGCCGCTGGGGCTGGATTTGAATGATGCTGAGGCGTTGAACAGGGAGTTGAAGGCAGCTGGAGGGAATATCTCGCACCTGGCGCGGCGGTTGGGGGTGAGTCGGAATACTCTCTATAAGCGATTGCGGCAGATTGGCAATTAAAAGCCAGATCAAAAGATCGCAGCCTTCGGCAGCTCCTACATGGAAACGCGATCCCTGTAGGAGCTGCCGAAGGCTGCGATCTTTTGATCGCTCCCACGCAGAGCGTGGGAACGAACAAGGCAGGCGCCTACTCAGTCAGCCAACCGCCACGTAGTCCCACCCTTGCCATCTTCCAGTACCACACCCATCGCGGTGAGCTGATCACGAATGCGGTCCGACTCGGCCCAATCCTTACCCGCCCGCGCCGCCAGACGCGCCGCGATCAATGCATCGACTTCAGCCGCGTCGACACGCCCTTCAGCGCCCGCCTGCAGGAAATCCTCGGCCTCCAACTGCAACACACCCAAAACGCTGGCCAGCTCTTTCAGACGCGCCGCCAGACCTGCCGCTGCATCAAGATCGCTCTCACGCAGACGGTTGATCTCGCGCACCATCTCGAACAGCACGGCGCACGCTTCAGGGGTGCCGAAGTCGTCGTTCATCACCGTAGTGAAACGCTCGACGAACGCCTCGCCACCGGCCGGCGCCACAGAGGGCAGGCCTTTCAACGCGTGGTAGAAACGCTCGAGTGCGCCCTTGGCGTCCTTGAGGTTGTCTTCCGAGTAGTTGATCGCGCTGCGGTAGTGGCTCGACACCAGCAGGTAACGCACCACTTCCGGATGGTACTTGTCGAGCACGTCGCGGATGGTGAAGAAGTTGTTCAACGACTTGGACATCTTCTCGCCATTGATGCGAATCATGCCGCAATGCATCCACGCGTTGGCGTAGGTCTTGCCGGTGGCCGCTTCGCTCTGGGCGATTTCGTTTTCATGGTGCGGGAACTCCAGATCGCTGCCGCCGCCATGAATGTCGAAGGTCTCGCCGAGGCAGCAGGTCGACATCACCGAGCACTCGATGTGCCAGCCCGGACGCCCGGCGCCCCATGGCGATTCCCAGCTCGGCTCGCCCGGCTTGGCGGCTTTCCACAGGACGAAGTCGAGCGGGTCTTCCTTCGACTCGTCGACCTCGATACGGGCGCCGATGCGCAGGTCTTCGATCTTCTTGCGCGACAGCTTGCCGTAGCCCATGAATTTGCCGACGCGGTAGTACACGTCGCCATTGCCCGGGGCGTAAGCGTAGCCCTTGTCGATCAGGGTCTGGATCATTGCGTGCATGCCAGCGATGTGATCGGTGGCGCGCGGTTCCATGTCCGGCTTCTGGATGTTCAGGCGCGCTTCGTCTTCGTGCATCGCGGCGATCATGCGCTCGGTCAGCGCTTCGAACGATTCACCGTTCTCGCGGGCGCGATTGATGATCTTGTCGTCGATGTCGGTGATGTTGCGCACGTAGGTCAGGTCATAACCGCTGAAGCGCAACCAGCGCGTCACCAGGTCGAACGCGACCATGCTGCGGCCGTGGCCGAGATGGCAGTAGTCGTACACGGTCATCCCGCAGACGTACATGCGCACCTTGTTGCCATCCAGCGGCTTGAAGACTTCTTTGCTCTTGGTGAGCGTGTTGTAGATCGTTAGCACGTTAGTTCCTTGACTCACTCACTGGCCCCACGAATCACGCAGGGTCACGGTACGGTTGAATACCGGCTGACCGGGTTTCGAGTCCTTCAGATCCGCGACGAAGTAGCCTTCGCGCTCGAACTGGAAACGGTCTTCCGGCTGTGCATTGCCGAGCGATGGCTCGGCGCGACAACCGGTCAGCACTTGCAGCGAGTCAGGGTTGATATTGTCGAGGAAGCTGGCGCTGTCTTCGGCCTTCTCCGGGTTCGGCGAGCGGAACAGGCGATCGTACAGACGCACTTCGCACTCGACGCTGGCAGCGGCCGGCACCCAGTGAATGACGCCCTTGACCTTGCGCCCTTCCGGGTTCTTGCCGAGGGTGTCCGGGTCGTACGAGCAACGCAGTTCGACGATATTGCCGTCGGCGTCCTTGATCGCTTCGTCGGCACGAATCACGTAGCTGCCGCGCAGACGCACTTCACCGGCCGGTTCCAGACGCTTGTAGCCCTTCGGTGGCTCTTCCATGAAGTCTTCACGGTCGATGTAGATTTCCCGGGCGAACGGCAAGGCGCGCACGCCCATGTCTTCTTTCGGGTGGCGTGGCAGTTCGAGATTTTCGACCTGGCCTTCCGGGTAGTTGGTGATGACCACTTTCAACGGACGCAGCACGCACATCGCGCGCGGTGCGCTGTGGTCGAGGTCGTCGCGGATGCTGAATTCCAGCATGCCGAAGTCGACCACGCCGTCGGAACGGTTGGTGCCGATCATTTCGCAGAAGTTGCGGATCGATTTCGGCGTGTAGCCTCGGCGGCGGAAGCCCGACAGCGTGGACATGCGCGGATCGTCCCAGCCGTTGACGTGCTTCTCGTCAACCAGTTGCTTGAGCTTGCGCTTGCTGGTGATCGTGTAGTTCAGGTTCAGGCGGCTGAACTCGTACTGGCGCGGGTTCGCCGGCACCGGCAGGTTCTCCAGGAACCACTCGTACAGCGGGCGATGGCTTTCGAACTCGAGGGTGCAGATCGAATGGGTGATGCCTTCGATGGCGTCCGACTGCCCGTGGGTGAAGTCGTAGTTCGGGTAGATGCACCACTTGTCGCCGGTCTGGTGGTGATGAGCGTGGCGGATGCGATACATGATCGGGTCGCGCAGGTTCATGTTCGGCGAAGCCATGTCGATCTTGGCCCGCAGCACGCGGGCGCCGTCGGCGAACTCACCGGCCTTCATGCGCGCGAACAGGTCGAGGTTCTCTTCCACGGTGCGGTCGCGGAACGGGCTGTTCTTGCCCGGCTCGGTCAGGCTGCCACGGTATTCCCTGGCCTGTTCCGGGGTCAGGTCGTCGACGTAGGCCTTGCCGGCCTTGATCAGCTCGACGGCCCAGTCGTGCAACTGGTCGAAATACTGCGAGGCGTAGCGCACTTCACCGGACCATTCGAAGCCCAGCCATTTGACGTCGCTTTCGATCGCGTCGATGTATTCCTGATCTTCCTTGGCCGGGTTGGTGTCGTCGAAACGCAGGTGCGTGACGCCACCGAACTCCTGGGCCAGGCCGAAGTTGACGCAGATCGACTTGGCGTGGCCGATGTGCAGGTAGCCGTTGGGCTCCGGCGGGAAGCGAGTCACGATCTGGGTGTGCTTGCCCGAGTCCAGGTCTGCCTGGATGATCGGCCGCAGGAAGTTGACCGGCACGGCAGGGCCGGACTTGGCATTCGAGGTAGGGTCGACAGTGGGCTTGCTCATAGGATCCTTGACGTACAGGTGCGCGGCCGCAAAGAGGGGCCAGACAAAACAAAGCCGCTATCATAGCCGATGCTGTCAAGGGCCTGACAGAGCAGCTCTTATAAAGGCATGCATTTAATCGCCGGGATTTGAAAAACCGCCTCGAAATTCGCGCCTGTCACGCTAAACTGCGCACCTTGGCCGAAGCAGGCTGAACCGGTTGTGGGGCTAAAGGTCCCAGAACCACGAATTCCCTATGAAGAGTAATGACCATGACTCAAGTCAAACTGACCACCAACCATGGCGAGATCGTCATCGAACTGAACGCTGAAAAGGCGCCGATCACCGTTGCCAACTTCATCGAGTACGTGAAGGCCGGTCACTACGAAAACACTGTTTTCCACCGCGTCATCGGTAACTTCATGATCCAGGGCGGCGGTTTCGAGCCTGGCATGAAAGAAAAGAAAGACAAGCGCCCAAGCATCCAGAACGAAGCGGACAACGGTCTTTCCAACGACAAGTACACCGTCGCCATGGCCCGCACCATGGAGCCGCATTCGGCTTCGGCACAGTTCTTCATCAACGTTGCCGACAACACCTTCCTCAACCACAGCGGCAAGAACGTGCAGGGCTGGGGCTACGCGGTATTCGGTAAAGTCACCCAAGGCACCGACGTTGTCGACAAGATCAAAGGCGTGTCGACCACTTCCAAGGCCGGCCACCAGGACGTACCCGCAGACGACGTGATCATCGAGAAAGCCGAGATCATCGCAGCGTGATATTGCTGATTTCAGACTTGCATCTGGAAGAGGAGCGCCCGGACATTACCCGGGCGTTTCTGGATTTGCTCGCCGGACGCGCCCGCTCGGCGAGTGCGTTGTACATCCTCGGCGACTTCTTCGAGGCGTGGATTGGCGACGACGCCATGACGCCCTTTCAGCGCTCCATCTGCCAGGCCCTGCGCGATTTGAGCGACAGCGGCACGGCCATATTCCTGATGCACGGCAATCGCGACTTCATGCTCGGCAAGGCTTTCTGCAAACAGGCCGGCTGCACATTGCTGAAGGATCCGAGTGTCGTGCAGTTCTACGGCGAGCCGGTGCTGCTGATGCACGGCGACAGCCTGTGCACCCGCGACGTTGGCTACATGAAGCTGCGCCGCTACCTGCGCAACCCGATCACCCTGTTCATCCTGCGTCATCTGCCGCTGAGCAGCCGCCATAAACTGGCGCGCAAGCTGCGCAGCGAGAGCCGTGCGCAAACGCGGATGAAGGCCAATGACATCGTTGATGTCACCCCGGAAGAGATTCCGCGAGTGATGCAGGAGTTCGGCGTGAAAACCCTGATTCACGGCCACACCCACCGCCCGGCGATTCACAAGTTGCAGCTTGGTGAACAGGCGGCGAAGCGGATTGTGCTAGGGGATTGGGATCGTCAGGGTTGGGCGTTGCAGGTGGACGAGAGCGGGTACGCATTGGCCCCGTTCGACTTCGCCCCGCCACCCGCCCTGCCTGCCCCTACGATTTAAAGCGAAGATCAAAAGATCGCAGCCTTCGGCAGCTCCTACATTGGAATGCGTTCTCCTGTAGGAGCTGCCGAAGGCTGCGATCTTTTAGCAGTCACCGCAAAATCAATGAGCGGATGCAGCAGGCCCTGCTTTGGCAGCAAACGGCGGTTTCGCCAGCCACACGATCAGAATCAACCCCATGAACCCCCAGCCCAGCAACGTGAAGTAATCCACGGTCGACAACATATACGCCTGGCTCGTGAGGATCTGATCCATCTGCGCATAGGCCGACTGACTTGCCCCGCCCAACTGATTCAAGGTTTCGCGGGTGGCCGGCTCGAAGGTGCTGATGCTCTCGCTCATGTACGCATGATGCTGATCGGCCCGGCGAATCCAGATCCAGGTGGTCAGCGACGCCGCAAAGCTACCGCCCAACGTCCGCAAAAACGTCGCCAGGCCAGCGCCATCGGCAATCTGGCTCGGCGGCAAGTCCGACATCAGAATGCTCAGGGTCGGCATGAAGAACAGCGCCACACCGATGCCCATGAACAACTGCACCAGCGCGATGTGCTGAAAGTCCACCTCGTTGGTGAACTCGGCACGCATAAAGCAGCTCAAGCCAATCGCCAGAAATGCCAGCCCGGCGAGCAGACGCAGGTCGAACTTGTTCGCGTACTTGCCGACAAACGGCGACAGCAGCACCGGCAGAATACCGATCGGTGCCACCGCCAGGCCCGCCCAGGTCGCGGTGTAGCCCATTTGCGTTTGCAACCACTGCGGCAGGATCAGGTTGATGCCGAAGAAACCGGCATAACCCAGCACCAGCACCAGCGTGCCGATGCGGAAGTTGCGATAGGCGAACAGACGCAGATTGACCACCGGGTGGCGGTCGGTCATTTCCCAGATCACGAACACCGCCAGCGCGACCACGGAAATCGCCGCGCCGACAATGATGAAATTCGACTCGAACCAGTCCAGGTCATTGCCTTTGTCGAGGATCACCTGCAACGCGCCGACGCCAATGATCAGCGTGATCAGGCCGACGTAATCCATCGGCTGGCGACTGGTGACCACCGGCCGTTTCGCCAGTTGCGAACGCACCACCATCACCGCAAAGATGCCGATCGGCACGTTGATGAAGAAGATCCACGGCCAGCTGTAACTGTCGGTAATCCAGCCACCGAGAATGGGCCCGGCAATCGGCGCGACCACCGTGACCATCGCCAGCAGCGCCAGGGCCATCCCGCGTTTCGCCGGCGGATACACCGCGATCAATAGGGTCTGCGTCATCGGGTACAGCGGCCCGGCGACCAGACCTTGCAGCACACGAAAACCGATCAGCTCGGGCATCGAAGTCGAGATACCGCAGAGAAACGACGCCAGCACAAACAGCATCGTCGCCCACAGAAACAGCTTCACCTCGCCGAAGCGGCGGCTGAGCCAACCGGTCAGCGGCAGCGCAATCGCATTGCTCACGGCAAACGAAGTGATGACCCAAGTGCCCTGCTCCGAACTCACCCCGAGGTTGCCGGAAATCGTCGGCAGCGCCACGTTGGCGATGGTCGTGTCGAGCACTTGCATGAACGTCGCCAGCGACAGGCCGATGGTGCTGAGCAACAGGCTGGGCGGCGTGAAAGAAGCGTTATTGCTCATTGTGAATCCCTTGAAACCAGGTAGGCGCTGCGTCAGTTACAGACACACCGGCCCATTGTGGGAGCGAGCCTGCTCGCGAATGCTGACCGACATTCAACACAGATGTCGTCTGACACACCGCTTCGCGAGCAGGCTCGCTCCCACAGGGTTAAATGCAGATTCAGCGCTGTGCGGTCTTGCCCGCCGCAGCGCTGTTGTCGTGGATCAGCTGGGCAATCATCGCGTCCGCTTCGGCCAGTTGACGCTCGTAGACGTTGGTGCTGAACGAGGCTTTCTGCGGCGGTTGCTGGGCCAGCACCGGGCCGCTCTGGTCGTGCAGATTCACTTCGACATTGGTCGACAGACCGACACGCAGCGGGTGTTTGGCCAGCTCTTCGGCATTGATGTGAATGCGCACCGGCACGCGCTGGACGATCTTGATCCAGTTACCGGTGGCGTTCTGCGCCGGCAGCAAGGCAAACGCGCTGCCGGTACCCGCGCCGAGGCTGTCGACGGTGCCGCTGTATTTCACATCACTGCCGTAAATGTCGGCCTCGATATCCACCGGCTGGCCGATGCGCATGTCACGCAGTTGGGTTTCCTTGAAGTTGGCATCGATCCACAGCTGATCCAGCGGAATCACCGCCATCAACGCGGTGCCTGGCTGTACGCGCTGGCCGAGTTGCACGGTGCGCTTGGCGACGTAACCGGTGACCGGCGCGATCAAGGTGCTGCGCGCATTGGTCAGGTAGGCCTGACGCAGATCGGCAGCCGCCGACATCACGTCTGGATGCGACGAGACCACGGTGTCGTCGACCAGTGCGCTAGTGGTTTTCAGTTGCTGTTTGGCGTTGGCCAGTGCGTTCTGCGCCGAGGTCAGGTCGTCGCGGGCGTGGGACAGTTCTTCCTGGGAAATCGCCCCGCCCTGAGCCAGATTTTTGCGGCGGTTGTAGTTGTCCTGGGCTTTCTGCACTTCGGCCTGCTGCGCGTTGACCTGCGCTTTCATGCCGTCAACGTTGCTGTACAAACCGCGCACCTGACGCACGGTGCGCGCCAGTTTGGCCTTGGCACTTTGCAGGCCGACTTCGGCGTCGTTGGGGTCGAAGTTGACCAGCACCTGGCCTTCATGGACCAGATCACCGTCGTCTGCGCCGATGCTGACCACGGTGCCGGTGACCAGCGGCGTGATCTCAACGACGTTGCCGTTGACGTAGGCATCGTCGGTGCTTTCGTTAAAGCGCCCGATGAATTCGTGATAGGCCCAGACGCCGGCAATGGCGAGCAGGACGACCACGGCGAGGGCCAGCAGCATCACTTTGCGTTTGCGCGGGTTGCCGGTGTCCGGGGTGTTGTCTTGAGCTTGGGTGTTTTCGGCAGTGGCCATGACAAATACCTTGAATTAATGGTGCGACGAGGCTGGGCTGGCGTTGGTTGCATTCAGGTTTTCACCCTGAAAGCCGCCGCCCAGCGCTTGCATCAGTTGAATCGACAGGTCGATCTGCTCGGCATTGAGGGTCGCCAGCTGACGCTGGGCCTGGAGCAATTGCTGCTCGATGCTGAGCACGTCCAGGTAGTTGCCGATGCCGGAACCGTAACGCTGGACGACGGTGTTGTAAGAATCCTGAGCGATGTCGGTGGCATGTTGCTGCGCGCCGATCTGCCGGCCGATATCGCGCAGCTGATTGATCGTATCGCCGACATCGCCGAGGGCTTTCACCAGGCTTTTGTTGTACTGCGCCACCGCCAGATCGTAATCAGCGTCGCGGGCATCAAGGCTGGCGCGCAGGCGTCCGCCATCGAAGATCGGCAGCGACACGGTCGGCGCGATGTTGAAGAAACGGCTGGCGGAACCGAACATCGCATCACCGAGCAACGACTCGGCGCCGGCCGAGGCCGACAGGTTGAGGTTGGGATAGAAACGGGTTTTCGCCGCGTCGATATCCTTGCTCGCCGCCTCGACACGCCAGCGCGCCGCGACCAGATCCGGGCGGCGCCCGAGCAGTTCCGCCGGCAACACCGACGGCACCGCCACTGCACTGGCTTGCAGGACTTTCGGTCGGGCGATTTCGTTGCCGCGATCCGGGCCCTTCCCGAGCAATACCGCCAAGGCGATTTTCGCGCTGTTCAGGCGTTTTTCCGCGTCGATCAGGCTGGCCTGAGAACTGGCTTCCAGACTCTGGGTTTGCTGGAACTGGTACTGGCTGTCGATCCCGGAACTCAAGCGGCGCTGGCTGAGGTCAAGCATTTGCCGGGTGCGCTTGAGGTCTTCGCTGGCGAGGTCGTAAACGATGTGCGCCTGACCGAGATCGCTGTAAGCACGGGCGACGTCAGCAGCGAGTGTCAGCTGCGCGGCCTGACGATCGACTTCAGCGGCGCGCGCCTCGCCGAGGGCGGCTTCCCAGGCATCGCGCTGGCCGCCCCACAAGTCGAAGTTGTAATTGAAGCCGGCGCTGACATTGCGCACCGTCGCATAGGCACCGCCCTGCCCCAACGGATCCTGATCGCGGGCCAGACGCGAACGGCTGACGCCAGCGCTGGCGTCGAGGGTCGGATAGCGCTCGGCATCGGCGGCATACGCGGCGGCGCTGGCCTGGTGCGCGCGGGCTTCAGCGATCTGCATGTCCGGGCTGTCGTGCAGGGCTTCGCGGATCAGCCCGTCAAGCTGCGGATCGCCGAGGCTGCTCCACCAGTCGCTTTTCGGCCACGCCGCCGGCGACAGGGTCACGCCTTGCAGAGACTTCGCTGTCTTCAACTGCGCCACGTCGAGGCGCTGGCCTTCGGTGTCGAGGCCGCTGTAGTTGGCGCAACCGGCGAGGATCATCGCCGACAGCAACAGCGTCAGGCTGCTGCGCAAGGTCTTAGCGCTCATTGTGTTCACCCAAACGCTGGACGGTGATCGGGTCACCGGCGGCCAGAAGGATTTTCTTCAGGATGTATTCCAGGGTCTTCAGCTCGTCGCGGGAGATCGCGCCGGCCAGTTCATTCATCGCATCGGCACCGATGTGCGGCAGGCGATCGGCCAGTTGCTGGCCCTGCTCGGTCAGCTTCAGCTGCACCTGACGACGGTCACCTTCGCTGCGCTGACGAAGCAGAAAAGCTTTCTGCTCGAGACGATCGAGCATCCGCGTCATCGAACCGCTATCGAGCGACAAGTGCCGGCACAGCTCGGCCGGTGTGTCGACGCCGAACTGGGCCATGATGATCAACACCTTGAACTGCGCAGCGGTAATGCCGTGGGGTTCCATGTGGGTGTCGATGATCCGGTCCTTGAGCAACGCGGCACGGCCGAGTAACAGGCCGAGGTGGCAGTGTTTGAATTCTTCCGGGGTGAAATGCTTCATGGGCTGACCTGATAACTGCCTAGGCAGTGAATGTATGTCGAGATGTTACTGCTTAGGCAGCGAATGTCAACGCAATAGTTAGCAGGCTTGGTAATTAGTTGCGTTTTAGCGATATAGAGGCGCTGGAATGCATTCCCCTGTAGGAGTGAGCCTGCTCGCGATGAGGCCGTCAGCCGCACCTTCTCTGCCGACCGGAAAGCCGCCTTCGCGAGCAGGCTCACTCCTACAAAAGCAAGAGCAAGAGCAAAAGATCGCAGCCTTCGGCAGCTCCTACAGTTTCCGCGTTCGCCCATGGGCCGAGTGTCAGCTCGCCCGCTTTTGATCTTGATCCACCAGCGACGTAGGAAGGCTGAGCGGAGGGATTGATCCGGGCGTGGGAGCGCAGCGACCGTCTGGCGCAGCCAGACACAGCGGAAGGAGGTGCAGCGAAGCAAACCGGAGCCGCTGCGCCCGGATCGATCCCGCAGCGAAGGAACCCGAGCCTGCGAGGGCCGAACGTAGGAGCAAGCCTTTTGGGTTACCTTTTTGGCGTTTGAAAAAGGTGACCCGCCGTAAGGGCGGAACCCTAAGCAGCCGTTACCGCAGCAATGGATATGTACTCGGTGGCCTGACAAAAGCCTTCGCGAGCAGGCTCACTCCTACAGGGGGGGAACGCATTCCAACTGTGGGAGCGAGCCTGCTCGCGAAGGGTGCGACTCGGTTGAAATGAACAGATGCGCTCTAGAAATCGCGCTTGTAGAAAATATCCAGCGAACTCGCCACGCCGCTCGCCGCTTCGACGTAGACCTTCTTGCTCAGCTTGTAGCGCAAGGCGATGGTGCTGGCCGGTTCGAAGACGCCGACGCCATAGCGCAGGCTGAGTTTTTCGGAGATGTTGCCGCTGGCGACAACGCTGGTGTCGTTGCCGCTGCCCTGGGTGTCGAGCTGGAAGTCCTCGATGCCCAGATCCTTGGCCAGGCCGCTGGTGACCCCGGCGCTCCCCATCAGACCGAGGCCCAGCGCGGCTTGGGCGAGCATGTTGTTGTCTTCGCCGTTGGTGCTCAGCGGACGGCCCAGCACCAGATACGACAGCGCCTGCTCCTGACTCATGGCCGGTTCGGAGAAGATCTGCGTGGTCGGCTGTTCGGCGCTGCCGCTCAGGCGAATGCCGGCAATGACGTCGTCGGTCTGGCGGATCGCTTCGATGTCCAGATACGGCTGGTCGATGGGGCCGGCGAACAACAGACGCGCACGCCGTACCGTGAGGCGCTGGCCATAGGCGCGATAGCGGCCGTCGTTGAGCCACAGTTCGCCACGGGTGTCCATATTGTCGCCGATGTGCACCTGGCCTTGCAGATTGGCGGTCAGGCCAAAACCGGCGAAGCTCAGTTTGTCCTGGCCGACGATCACGTCGATGTCCATTTTCATCGCGATCGGCGGTTTGCCCTCTTCGGTCTGCGCACCAACAATGATGGTGTCGTCGGAGACTTTCACCGTTGATGGTGGCAGCTCGCGCACAGTGATTTCGCCTTTCGGCACCAGCACCTTGCCGGCAACTTTCAGCTCATCGCCGGCCATGGAAATCTTCAGATCCGGGGCCATTTCCAGTTTGGCGTAGGGTTCGACGCTGACCGGCAATTGCGTGCCCTTGAGCGCCAGATCGACCACCAGCGCCTGGCCCCAGGCGACGTTGCCGTTGAGGCTGCCCCGGCCGGTCTTGCCGCTGTTCCAGCCGCCGTCCAGACGCACCGATTCGCCGGCAATCGCTGCGGTCAGTTGCAGGTTCTGCAGCTCCATCGGCAGTTCGGCGCCGGACACTTCGCCGTCGCTGAGCTGCACGGTGCCATTGACCAGCGGCGCGAGCAGGCCACCGGACAGCGTGCCGCTGCCGTTGAGCCGGCCGGTGAGTTTTTCCACCATCGGTACAAACGGCCGCGCCACCGACAGGTCGAGGCCGGAAAGGCGGAACGAGCCGCTCAGCGGTTTGTTTTTCGGCAACGGATTGAGCTGCGCCTGCACCATCAATTCGCCGAGTTTGCCGCCGACGAAGTTGAGTTCGGTGTCGACGCGCTTGGGCGTGAGTCTGCTGCTGAGCTTGAGCGTCTGGTAGGGGAAATCCAGCCACTGATCCTTGTCGCGCACGCGCAGGGTGCCGCCGCTGGCATCGACACTGACCACGCCGTTCGGGCCGCTGGCCGGCAGGTCCAATTGCACAGCGGCGTTGAGCCGGCCCTGCCAGGCGAAGTCCTTGGGCAGCCATTGCGCGAGGCTTTCGATCGGGAATTGCTTGAGGTGATAGCGCAGCTTCGGCTCGGGCATCAGGCGCTGGTCTTCACCGCACAGGCTGGCATTGCCGGACAGCCAGCAATGCGCGCCGAAATTGATCTGGCCGTTCGCAAGACGTTCCAGCCTCGCCGGGCTTTGCAGTTTCCAGTCCTGGCCACCGGCCTGAATGTCGCCGCTGGCCAAGCGTCCGCGCCAGTTGCCCTTGTCCAGATTGCCGTCCAGACCGAGAGCAAGTTTCAGCTTCGGCCCGATCAGGTCGAGGTTGAGTTTCTGGCTTTTGATATCGCCCTGAGCACTGGCGGTCAGGGTGCCCAGCGCGGTGTCGCCGGTCTGAATGCCGCTGCCTTTGAGATTGATTTTCGCTCGTTGCGCACTGTCGAGGGTGGCGTCGAGGTTGAGGCTTTGCAGGCGATTATCCTGAAAGGCCAGTTGCGAACCTTGCAGATCGAGCTTGCCCTGTGGCGCCTTCAGCGTGCCAGCGACGTTGACCTGACCGTTGACCTGCCCGCGCAATTGCGGCCATAGCTGCGCGAGACGCGGCAGCTTGATATCGATCTGCCCGCCGAGCTTGTCCTGCAGGCTGCCCTTGCCGCTGATGCTGTTATCGCCGAGGCGGATTTGCAGGGCATTGAGGTTCCACCGCTCGCCCGCGCCGTCAGCCTTGGCTTGCAGAATCGCCGGTTGGCCGCGCAGTTTGCCTTTGAGATCGAGGTCGGCGCTGAGGCTCAGTCGCTCATTCTTCATCTCGCCTTTGCTCTTCAGCGGCCCGGCCAGGGTGCCCGGCAGTTCCGCGACCCAGTACGCCGGGTTGAGCGCCGACAGATCCAGCGCGGTATCCCAGGCGATGCCGTCGGCGAAGCGCACAATGACGTGCCCTTCGGCCCTGCCCTGCCCGGCCTGCATGACCAGTTGCGGCAAGGCGATCTGTTCGAGGCTGCCGCTGAATGGACTGCTCAGGGTGAACGCACCGGCCGGGCCATCCAGCGCAGCGTTGAAATTGCCGAGGTACTGGCCGTCGGTGTAGGACACTTCGCCAGTGAAAGTACGCAACGCGACTTGCGGCTCGTCGATTTCCGGATAGAGCCGATGCCACGGGAAGTCTTGCCAGTTGATATTGGCCTGGGCGCTGAGGCCTTTGCTCCAGTCGACATTGCCGGTGAGCTTGAGGCTCTGCGTGTCATTAGCGTTGATGTCGAGCTCGGCGATCTGCGCGCCGCTGGCGTCAACCTTGCCCTTGAGAAGCAGCGTCACCGGTGATTTCTCGGCGGGCAGCGTGGCATTGCCGAGCAGTTGATAACCGTTTTTCAGGTCGCCTTCGCCCGTGAGCAACAGCTGATTGAATTGCAGGGTGTCCGGCAGATCGGCGCTCGGTTTGAACGCCTCGCTGGTGATGCGCACCTTGGCCGGGAGGTTTTCCGCCAGCGCTTGCAATTCGCCGCTCAACTGGCCGTCGAGGTAGCCACGGCTGTCGGCGTGCAGGTTGAGGGTTTTCAGCAGGTCGCCGTCGACTTTCAGCGCCAGCGTCCACGGTTCGCTGCCGGGTGCAGGCAAGGTCAGATCGCCCTGAATATTCAGCGGCCAGTTGCCGCTCGGTTGCAGCAGGCCGGACAGGTTCAGGCTGAGTTCGTCACGCTGCAATTTCACGCTGTCGATCTGCAGACCCTGAGCGGTCCAGTGCGCCGCCAGTTGCAAGCCCTTGAGCTGTTCGCTGCCGTTGAACAACAGACTGCCGACCTCGACGTCACCCAGTTCAATGGCCAGCGGCAATTGCAGATCGGGCAGTTTGATCGGGCCGCTCTCGGTGGTTTCTTCGCTCGGCGGGAATTGCAGGATCACCTGCTCGGCCTTGAGCTGATCGATGCACAAGGTCATGCGCGTCAGGCACAGCGGCGACCAAGCGAAGATCGCCTTGTTCAGCTCGACTCGGCTGGTGTCCTGCTGCCACACCAAATGATCGGCGCTCCATTGTCCACCGAGGCGACCCTGGAAATTCTCCACGCTCAAGCCGGGTACAAGGCCCAGCGCCCAACGGCTGCCGGCCTGCGTGCCAAGCAGTGCGGCCAGGCTCAAAACGATCAACAAGACCAGCGCCAACAAAGTCAGCGCCGTTATTTTCACACCACGCTTCACAGCTCAGGCCCCATGGAAAAGTGCAGCCGGATGCCGCCGTCATCGTCCAGCGCATGAGCGAGGTCGAGGCGGATCGGCCCGACCGGCGAGACCCAGCGCACACCTACGCCGACCCCGGTCTTGAGGTCGGGCAGTTCGAGTTTGTTGAAGGAGTTGCCCTGGTCGACGAAGGTCGCGACCCGCCATTTCTCGGCGATCGAATATTGATATTCGACGCTGCCGGCAATCATGTAGCGACCACCGATGCGGTCGCCGTCGGAGTTTTTCGGCGACAGGCTCTGGTAGTCGTACCCGCGCACGCTCTGATCGCCACCGGCAAAGAAGCGCAGCGACGGCGGAATCGAGTTGTAGCCATTGGTGGCGCTGCCGCCAACCTGCACGCGGCCGAGCAAGCGATGCTTGTCGAACACCGTGGTCAGGCCTTTGACCTGCGCGGTGCCGTATAAAAGGTTGTTGTCCGAACCCAGGCCTTCTTTGGCCACTTTGCTTTCGAAGCTCAGGCGATAGCCGTTGCGCGGGTCGATGCGGTTGTCGCTTTTCAGGTACGAATAACTGATGCCGGGCATGAGCAATGTGCTCAGGCCGGAGTCGTCACCGAGTTCGTATTCCTCGCGCTGCCACTTCAGCGAGATCACCCGCTGCCAGCCGCTGGGCAACTTGCTGTGCCATTCCGGGCCGAAGGTCAGCAGCTTGCTGAGGGTGTCGGAGCCTTCGATGTCTTCGAACTGATAGCCGCCGGCCCAGCGCAGTTTGTCGGTCAATGGCGGGTCGAGCGGGATGTCATAGAACAGCCCGACGTTCTGCCGGGGCGCCGAGAGCTCGGCCTCCCAGCCATAGCTGTCGCCCTGCGGGTTGACCCAGTGACGCGTCCAGTTGGCCTTGATCCGTGGGCCAACGTCGGTAGAGTAACCGAGGCCCAGGCCCATGGTGCGCGGCTTGCGCGTGTCGAGTTTGACCTCGACCGGGATCACATCGTTTTTCGCTGCGGTGGGCGCCGCGTCAACGCGCACGCCTTCGAAATAGCCGCTCGACTGCAGGTCGCGATTGAGTTCGGCAATCAGCTCGGAATCGTACGGTTCGCCTGCCTTGAACGGCACCATGCGTTGCAGCAGGTCTTCGTCGAACGGCGTGTCGCCCTCGAAACTGACTTTGCCCAGCGCATAACGCGGGCCGCTGTCGTAGATCAGTTCGATGTCGGCGACACCCGCGCGCGGATCGACCATGAGTTTCTGGCTGGTGAAATGGCCGCTGAAGTAACCGAAGCGCGAGGCCTGATTCTGGATGACCCGTTTGGCGTCTTCGTAGCGGCCATGGTTGAGCACTGCGCCGGACTTGAGCAGGTCGCTTTTCGGGACGCGAAAGGATTTCAGCGAGGCCGCCGGGCCATCGACGCGCACGGTGACGTTACGCAGGCGAATCGGCTCGCCGGGATCTATGTTCAGCACCAGACGCGGTTTTTCCCCGCCCTTGACGTCGCTGTCGATCTGCGGCTGGTAGTAGCCCAGCGCCTGAGCGGCTTTGCGCGCCTGCTCTTCGGCGCCGCGACTGAAGCGCAGCAAGGCTTCTTCGTCGCGATCGCCGAGGCTGCCGATATAGCCTTCTATATTGGCCTTGAGTTCATCGTTGGACGGCTTGATCCGTACATCCAATTCACTTTGCGCCAGCGCCGCGCAGCTGGATAACAGCATCAGCACGCCGCTGGTAAATCTTCGTGGAAACTTCATAGGCGCGGATGCTATCACGGGCTCGGGAGCCTGATAGAACAGGTAATTTGTGAAGAAGTTCGATCATTATCCCGTGGCTGTTTGTAACACCTGCGGGTTGGCGTGGAAAAATACGTGTTCGCGCACCGGTCCGACGGCAACCTCGCCGATCTCCTGATAACCCTGCCTTTTGTAGAATTCCAGATAGCGTGGGTTGCCGGTGTCGAGCACCACGCCTTGCGAGGTTTCATCGACCGCGCACCAGTTGTGCACGGCGGTGAGCAGTTGTTCGCCGTAGTGCTTGCCCTGAAACTGCGGATGTACGCCGAGCAGTGGCAGCATGTGCACCGAGTCGCCGGGCACGCACGCCGCCACGGCATCGTGATACTCCAGATAACGCCGGGTGCAGCGAAAACCGGTGCTGAGCACCATGCGCAACCGCCACGCCCAGCTTTCCGTTACCCCCAGACGACGTTGCGGCGGCGCGATCAGGGCGATGCCGATCAGGCGGTCGTTGACCAACAGGCCGATCGCCGGCAAATCCTGAAGGAAATGCTGTTTGACCAGCTCACGCACCGTGGCGCGCACGCGTTGTTCGTAGCCGGGACGCTCGGCCTCGAACAGGTAGCCGAAGGTCGGCTCGTGGCGATAGGCCTGATACAGCAACGAGCGGGCCTCGCGCGAGTAGCCGCGGTCGAGCATGTGGATGGCGGCGCTGGCGAACTGGGTTTCAGGCATGGCAGTGATTCTCCCCGGAGCGCGCTCGGAGGCTGGCGCGCTTGTTGGTACGAACCTTGGGCGGGTGTGGTGGTTCCCCTGACAGGTATAGACCAAGTCGGGATCTTCATCGATCTTGCCTGCCTCTTCGCGAGCAGGCTCGCTCCCACAGGGGACCGCGGTCTGAATGTGGGAGCGAGCCTGCTCGCGAAGGGGCCAGATCCAACAACCCGAAGCCCACAGGCCAAAATGATTTCTCCCACACTGGCCCATCTCCCCCATGTCAGCTAGCATCGCCCTTTTGCCAGGACTGCCGACCATGAAGATCGTTTCCTTCAACATCAACGGACTGCGTGCCCGTCCGCATCAGCTGGCAGCGCTGATCGAAAAACATCAGCCCGACGTGATCGGCCTGCAGGAAACCAAGGTTCACGACGACCAGTTCCCCCTCGAAGACATCCGCGCCCTGGGCTATCACGTGCACTTCCATGGCCAGAAAGGTCATTACGGTGTCGCCCTGCTCTCGCGCAACCAACCGATCGCCATCCACAAAGGCTTCGCCACCGATGAAGAAGATGCGCAGCGGCGCTTTATCTGGGGCACTTTCGCTGATGCCAATGGCGTGCCGGTGACAATCATGAACGGTTATTTCCCACAGGGTGAAAGCCGCGACCACCCGACCAAATTCCCTGCCAAACAGCGTTTCTACAGTGATTTGCAAGCGCTGCTGGAGAGCCAGTTCCACAACGAACAGCCACTGGTGGTGATGGGCGATGTGAACATTTCCCCGGAAGACTGCGACATCGGCATCGGCCCGGACAACATGAAGCGCTGGCTGAAAACCGGCAAATGCAGCTTTCTGCCGGAAGAACGCGAGTGGATGGCGCGCCTGAAGAACTGGGGCCTCACTGACAGCTATCGCCACCTCAATCCGCACGTGACCGACATGTTCAGCTGGTTCGACTACCGCAGCCGTGGTTTTGAAGACGAGCCCAAGCGCGGCCTGCGCATCGATGTGATTCTGGCTTCCCATGGTTTGCTGCCACGGGTCAAGGACGCGGGCGTGGACTACGAACTGCGCGGCATGGAAAAACCATCGGACCATGCGCCGATCTGGCTTGAATTGAGCTAAAAGCAAAAGATCGCAGCCTTCGGCAGCTCCTACATTTGGAATGCATTTTCCCTGTAGGAGCTGCCGAAGGCTGCGATCTTTTGATCTGTCATATTTCGGTCACGCGCCTGACTTAATCTCCCCGGCAATCCCCTTGGCTTGATTCGGTGCCGGCATGACCCTGCGTGTTCTCTGCGTTTTCCTGTTGAGTGGCTGGCTTTCGGTGTCCGCCGCCGCTCTGCCGATCCCCGAAAACGGCCCGGCATTGCGCATTCAGGGTTCCAACACCATCGGTGCCGAACTCGGCCCGGCGTTGGTCGAGGGCTTGTTACAGGAACAAGGCCTGCTGAAAATCCACCGCGAAACCCCGGACACCGCCAATGAACAACGCATCGTCGGCCAGACCGCACAAGGTCAACGCGTGGTCATTGAAGTCGCCGCCCACGGTTCCAGCACCGGTTTCACCGCGTTGAAAAACACCAGCGCCGATCTCGCCGCTTCTTCCCGGGAGATCAAGGACAGCGAACTGCTCGCCCTGCAAACCCTCGGCGATCTGAAAAGCCCGGCGGCCGAGCAAGTCATTGCCATCGACGGTTTGGCGATCATCCTCAACCCGGCCAATCCGCTGCAGCAGCTGGATACCGAACAACTGGCGCGGATTTTTGCCGGCGAAGTGAAAACCTGGGAAGACCTCGGTGGCCGTGGCGGCGCCATACATTTATATGCGCGGGATGATCAGTCCGGAACCTACGACACGTTCAAGGAACTGGTCCTGAGCCGGCGTGGGAAAAGTCTCAGCAGCACGGCGAAACGTTTCGAATCCAGCGAGCAGTTGTCCGACGCGGTCAGCGCCGATGCGCAGGGTATCGGTTTCATCGGCTTGCCTTACGTGCGTCAGGCCAAAGCCGTGGCGATTGCCGATGGCGCTTCGCAAGCAATGTTGCCGCTGAACAGTCTGATCGCTACCGAAGATTATCCGCTGTCGCGGCGCCTGTTCTTTTATCTGCCGCCCGACACACAGAATCAGTGGGCGCAGGCCTTGGCCAGCTTTGCCCAGAGTCCAGAGGGTCAAGCAATTGTCGCTGCCAGCGGTTTCGTCAGCCAGACCGTGCAGGCCATGAGCGTGGTGCCGAATGCGCTGATGCCCGAGGGTTACCAATCCCTCAGCCGACACGCCCAGCGTCTGACAGTGAACTTCCGTTTTGCCGAGGGTAGCGCCAGTCTGGACAACAAGGCGCGGCAGGATCTGGCGCGGGTGCTCGACTATATGAAGCGCAACGGCAAGACCGAGCGCGCGGTGACACTGGTGGGTTTTGGTGACCTCAAGGATGACCCGGCGCGGGCCGATCTGCTGTCGAAGCTGCGGGCGATGGCGGTGCGCCGCGAGCTGGTCAGGAACGGTGTGGTAATGCGCGAGGTGCGCGGCTTCGGCGCGCTGATGCCGGTGGCGACCAACAGTGCGGATGAAGGAAGGATCAAGAATCGGCGGGTGGAGGTTTGGGTGTATTGACCCTGATCCTTTTGTGGTGAAGCTGATGGCCCCTTCGCGAGCAAGCTCGCTCCCACAGGGATCTGTGCTGTTCACAAATCCAGTGTGGGAGCGAGCTTGCTCGCGAATGAGGCGACGCGGTGTTACTGGCCGCTGCGCAGCATTTCCTTCGGCACATACTTGCCGATCTCGAACTTGCCGATCGCCGCGCGGTGCACTTCGTCCGGGCCGTCGGCCAGACGCAGGGTGCGTTGCATGGCATACATGTAAGCCAGCGGGAAATCGTTCGACACCCCGGCGCCGCCGTGCATCTGGATGGCCCGATCGATCACTCGCAGGGCGACATTCGGCGCCACAACCTTGATCTGTGCGATCTCGCTTTTCGCCACCTTGTTGCCGACGGTGTCCATCATGTACGCCGCTTTCAACGTCAGCAGGCGCGCCATGTCGATCTCCATCCGCGAGTCGGCGATCTTGTCGATATTGCCGCCCAGACGCGCCAACGGCTTGCCGAACGCGGTGCGGCTCACCGAGCGTTTGCACATCAGTTCCAGCGCACGCTCGGCCATGCCGATCGAACGCATGCAGTGGTGAATCCGGCCCGGGCCAAGGCGACCCTGAGCGATTTCGAAGCCACGTCCTTCGCCGAGCAGGACGTTTTCGTACGGCACCCGCACGTTGTCGAACAGCACTTCGGCGTGGCCGTGCGGTGCATCGTCGTAACCGAACACCGGCAGCGGCCGGACGATCTTCACGCCGGGGGTGTCGACCGGCACGAGGATCATCGAGTGCTGGGCGTGACGCGGTGCGTCGGGGTTGCTCAGGCCCATGAAGATCAGAATCTTGCAGCGCGGATCGCAGGCGCCGGAGGTCCACCATTTCTTGCCGTTGATCACCCACTGATCGCCATCACGCACCGCGCGGGCGGCCATGTTGGTCGCGTCGGAAGACGCCACGTCGGGCTCGGTCATGGCGAACGCCGAACGGATCTCGCCGCGCAGCAGCGGTTCGAGCCAGCGCTGTTTCTGTTCTTCATTGGCGTAACGCACCAGCACTTCCATGTTGCCGGTATCCGGCGCCGAGCAGTTGAACGGCTCCGGCCCCAGCAGGGAACGGCCCATGATTTCCGCCAATGGCGCGTATTCGAGGTTGCTCAGGCCGGCACCCAGTTCGGACTCGGGCAGAAACAGATTCCACAGCCCTTCAGCCTTCGCCTTGGCCTTGAGCTCCTCCATGATCGCGGTCGGCTGCCAGCGATCGCCCTCGGCGACCTGGCGCTCGAACACCGCTTCGGCCGGGTAAACATAAGTGTCCATGAACGCGGTCACGCGCTCACGCAGTTCTTGCACCTTGGGCGAATAAGCGAAATCCATGGGTAGTTACCTTCTCGGCAGAGGTTGTTCAAGTTATGCAATCGATGCTAGAACAGCGCTGATAATTTACCTAGCCTATTCTCGGCGTGTATAAACATTCATCACCGATATATGATCGGCTGATCCTGAGCCCCAAAACACTTGCACTTAATAACAAGAGAAGCCGCGTTATGAACCTGAGCAAGGTCGACCTCAACCTTTTCATCGTCTTCGACGCGATCTACACCGAAGCCAACCTGACCCGCGCCGGGCAGATTGTCGGCATCACCCAGCCGGCGGTGTCCAACGCCCTGGCGCGGTTGCGCGAAACCTTCAACGACCCGCTCTTCGTGCGTACTGCCCAAGGCATGGTGCCCACCCCGATGGCGCAGAACATCATCGGCCCGGTGCGCAACGCCCTGTCGCTGCTGCGCGTGTCGGTGCAGGAAAGCCGCATTTTCAACCCGGCGCAGGCGGTCAAGACTTACCGCATCAGCATGACCGACCTGACGGAAGCAATCATTCTGCCGCCATTGTTCCAGCGTCTGCGCCGCCTGGCGCCGACGGTGATCATTGAAAGCTTTCTGTCGAAACGCCGGGAAACCACCAAGGAACTGGCGGCCGGGCGTCTGGATTTCGCTGTGGATGCGCCGCTCAACACCGACCCGCAGGTGCGTCACGTCAAGCTGATGGACGACCGTTACGTCTGCGCCATGCGCAAGGGCCATCCGATGGCGGGCAAGGAAAAACTCAGCCTCGATGATTATCTTTCGCTGACGCACATCCATATTTCCAGCCGCCGCAGTGGTCTGGGTTATGTCGATCTGGCGCTGGGCAAAATGGGCATCCAGCGCAAGATCGCCCTGCGCTCGCAGCACTACCTGATGGCGTCGCAAGTGATGCAGCAGACCGACATGGTCATGACCGTGCCGGAACGCTTCGCCCGCCGTCATGACTTGCAGGCGTTCAATTTGCCGGTGAACGATGTGCCGTCGGTGGAAACGCATTTGTACTGGCACGAAAGCACCGACCAGGACCCGGCCAACCGCTGGATGCGCGAGCAGATGATCGAGTTGTGCCAGCAGGTGACGGCGCAGGAGAAAAAGCTGGATAAGCAGGCGGTTTGAGGAAAATCAAAAGATCGCAGCCTTCGGCAGCTCCTACATTTGGAATGCATTCCCCCTGTAGGAGCTGCCGAAGGCTGCGATCTTTTTCTTGCTTGACGTAAACGTAAACCACCGATTAGCTTAGCGCCATGCCCCTTTTCCGAGCGCTTTCATGAGCAGTCAGACTTACAGCATTTCCGATCTCGCCCGCGAGCTGGACATCACCACCCGGGCGATCCGTTTTTATGAAGAGCAAGGCCTGCTAAGCCCCGAGCGTCGTGGCCAGGAACGTATCTATTCGCCGCGCGACAAGGTCACTCTGAAGCTGATCCTGCGCGGCAAGCGCATCGGTTTTTCCCTGGCCGAATGCCGCGAACTGATCGAGCTCTACGACCCGTCAGGCGGCAACACCAAACAGCTCAACAGCATGCTGGCGAAAATCAGCGAACGCCGTGAACAGCTCGAGCAGCAGTTGCTGGATATCGAACAGATGAAGCTCGAGCTGGACACCGCTGAAGAGCGCTGCGTTCAGGCGCTGGAGCAGACGCTCAAGAGCCAGCAGGCGATTTAACAAATCACCATTTCCCCTGTGGGAGCGAGCTTGCTCGCGAATACGGTCTGACATTCAGAATATCTGTCACTGACCCTGCGCTTTCGCGAGCAAGCTCGCTCCCACAGGGTTCTACGTGAACCCAAAAAACAGGTAGGCCCGCCCATGTCCCTCCCCTCCCAAGTACGCCTGATCGAAGTCGGCCCGCGCGATGGCCTGCAGAACGAAGCCCAGCCGATCAGCGTGGCTGACAAGGTGCAACTGGTCGATGCCCTGAGCGCCGCAGGTCTGGGCTATATCGAAGTCGGCAGTTTCGTCTCGCCCAAGTGGGTGCCGCAGATGGCCGGTTCGGCCGAGGTGTTCACTCAGATCCAGCGCAAGCCTGGCGTCACCTATGGCGCGCTGGCGCCGAACCTGCGCGGCTTTGAAGACGCACTCGCCGCCGGGGTCAAGGAAGTCGCGGTGTTCGCTGCGGCCTCCGAGGCGTTTTCACAGCGCAATATCAATTGTTCGATCAGCGAGAGCCTGGGGCGCTTTGCGCCGATCATGGAGGCGGCGAAACAACACGGCGTTACCGTGCGCGGTTACGTTTCCTGTGTGCTGGGCTGCCCGTATGAAGGCACGGTCGCGCCGGAGCAAGTGGCGATGGTCGCCCGTGAGCTGTACGCGATGGGCTGCTACGAAGTGTCGCTGGGCGACACCATCGGCACCGGCACGGCGGGTGCGACCCGGCGCCTGTTCGAGGTGGTCTCGGCGCAAGTGCCGCGGGACAAGCTCGCCGGGCATTTCCACGACACCTACGGCCAGGCCATGGCCAACATCTACGCCAGCCTGCTCGAAGGCATTGCGGTGTTCGACAGTTCTATCGCCGGCCTCGGCGGCTGCCCGTACGCCAAAGGCGCAAGCGGTAACGTCGCCACCGAAGACGTGGTGTACCTGCTCGACGGCTTGGGCATCGGGACCGGTATCGACCTGGACGCCCTGATCGCCGCGGGCCAGCAGATCAGTTCAGTGCTCGGCCGCCCAACTGGATCGCGAGTGGCGAAGGCACGTAGTGCCCAGTGAGGTGTTACCGCTGGGTCAGTGATGTGGGCAAAAGCGAGTAACACGGAAACAAATTGTCTGGCTTTGCCCTACGCTGAAAAATACTTAAAATCGTAACCACTTGATTTACAACGTATTTCTAAAGTTGGCACGACACCTGCTATCTCTATCGCATAACAAGAATAAAAAGCCGCAACCAATAAAAACAAGACGAAACGACTCTGACATAACAAGAACAACACGGCAGAGACGCAGCTAACAGATTTTTTTGGAGAAGGTGTGCTTTTCAGGGTGCTCTCAGGAGTGACCCGCAACCGGGCAGAGAACAATAAAACTACCTTCAGGTAGCTCCCGAATCGGTTGGATCGTTTGACGAGAAAGCAGATCAGCGCTCAAAAAAATACGTTTGCTCTTGACCCCGGATGGGGGTCGCCAAAAGCTGTACAGGGCCACGGTTGCCAAAAACAACAACAGACCGACCCTCAATAATAAAAAGAGCACGCAACGACAAATTAAAGGGGAGCCTCGGCTCCCCTTTGTGCTTTCTGTGATTCGTCTCTCTATCACTGCATCCCTGTGGGAGCGAGCCTGCTCGCGAAAACGGTGTGCCAGACACATTTACGCTGAATGACACACCGCATTCGCGAGCAGGCTCGCTCCCACAGAAGTTTTGTGGTTATCGGTCGATTGTTTTCAGCTCTTCGATACTGATCTCACGCATCCTGAATTTCTGGATCTTCCCCGTCACCGTCATCGGAAACGCGTCAACGAACTTGAAGTAACGCGGTGTCTTGAAGTGAGCGATGCGCTCCTTGCACCACGCTTGCAGCTCAAGCTCCGAGGCGCTGTGGCCGGGGTGGAATTTGATCCAGGCGACGATTTCCTCACCGTAGCGCGAGCACGGAATGCCTATTACCTGCACGTCCGCCACCGCCGGGTGGGTGAAGAAGAATTCCTCCAGCTCGCGGGGATAAACGTTCTCGCCACCACGAATGATCATGTCCTTGTTACGCCCGGCGATGTTGACGTAGCCCTCTTCGTTCATGCTCGCCAGATCGCCGGTGTGCATCCACCCCGCCTCATCGATGGCTTCGGCCGTGGCCTGTAGGTTATTCCAATAGCCGAGCATCACGCTGTAACCGCGCGTGCACAATTCACCGATGGTGCCGCGCCGCACGATGTTGCCAGCGGTGTCGATGATCTTGCTTTCCAGTTGTGGCTGAGTGCGGCCGACCGTGGTCACGCGCAACTCCAGCTCATCCGCCGGCCCCGTTTGCAACGACACCGGGCTGGTTTCGGTCATGCCGTAGGCAATCTGCACTTCGCTCATGTGCATTTCGTTGATCACCCGGCGCATGACCTCGATCGGACAAGTGGCGCCGGCCATGATCCCGGTGCGCAGGCTCGACAGGTCGAAAGCTTGCCGCTGCGGCTGATCGAGCATGGCGATGAACATGGTCGGCACACCGTACAGCGCCGTGGCCTGTTCTTCGGCCACCGCTTGCAGGGTCAGCGCCGGATCGAAGGCGTCGTTGGGGTAAATCATCGTGCTGGCGTGGGTGACGCAACCGAGATTGCCCATGACCATGCCAAAACAGTGATACAGCGGCACCGGAATCACCAGACGATCGGCAGCCGTCAGCCCGAGGCTTTCGCCGACCATGAAACCGTTGTTGATAATGTTGTAGTGGCTGAGGGTCGCGCCCTTGGGGAAACCGGTAGTGCCGGAGGTGTACTGGATGTTCACCGGTTGATCGAAATGCAGACTGGCGCTGCGTTCGCGCAGTTGATCGGGTGAGACGCCGGCGGCCAGATCGTTCAGTTGCCCCCACGGTAAAAAGCCGCGCGGCGGATTTGCGTCGAGGCTGATCACGCCGTGCAAATCCGGGAGGCGTTCACTGCGCAGGTGACCGATGGCGTGCTCGGCCAGTTCTGGCGCCAGGCCCTGGAGCATTTCGTGATAATTCGAGGTTTTGAACGCTCCGGCACAGACCAGCCACTGACAGCCGGACTGCTTGAGCACATATTCGAGTTCGGAACTGCGGTAGGCGGGATTGATGTTGACCAGGATCACGCCGATCTTCGCCGTGGCGAACTGGGTGATGCACCACTGCGCGCAATTCGGCGCCCAGATGCCGAGGCGATCGCCGGTCTGCAGACCCAATGCGAGCAAGGCTCTGGCCTGCTCATCCACCGCGTCGGCCAGTTGCCGCCAGGAGTAGCGCAACTGTTGATGGCGCACCACCAGCGCCTCGCCGTCCGGGTGTTGCGCGACGGTCTGATCGAAGCGCTGACCGATAGTCATCGCCAGCAGAGCCTTCTCCTGAGAGCCACGGCTGTAGCTAGGCTGCGGATTTGCACTGGGTTGATCCATGACGACCCCTATTGTCTTTATTAGTGGGTTTGACCGAATTCAATCTTTGTGGGAGCGAGCTTGCTCGCGAAGAGGCCAGCATATTCAGCATAAATGTTCACTGAACTGACGCGAGCAAGCTCGCTCCCACAGGTTTCATTCGGCTTGCGAGTCTGAACTGTCCTTACTCTCGCCCAAGTTGACGCTTACGTAAAGCCGATTGACAGTAGAACTGTGGAAGCTTTACGTTAACGTAAAGCTGAACGCCGATTCGTCGTGCGCTCCACCCGATAAAAAAGCCAAAAGGTGCCCCATGAGCTATCCATCCCTGAACTTCGCCCTCGGTGAAACCATCGACATGCTGCGCGATCAGGTGCAGTCCTTTGTCGCCGACCAGATCGCGCCGCGTGCCGCGCAGATCGATCACGACAACCTGTTCCCCGCCGACATGTGGCGCAAATTCGGTGACATGGGGCTGCTCGGCATCACCGTGCCGGAAGAGTACGGCGGCGCGGGCCTGGGTTATCTGGCGCACGTGGTGGCGATGGAAGAGATCAGCCGTGGTTCGGCATCAGTGGCGCTGTCCTACGGCGCGCATTCCAACCTCTGCGTCAACCAGATCAACCGCAACGGCAATCACGAACAGAAAAGCAAATACCTGCCAAAACTGATCAGCGGCGAACACGTCGGCGCCCTGGCGATGAGCGAGCCCAATGCCGGTTCCGACGTGGTCTCTATGAAGCTGCGCGCCGACAAACGCGGCGATCGTTTCGTCCTCAACGGCAGCAAAACCTGGATCACCAACGGGCCCGACGCCAACACCTACGTCATCTACGCCAAGACCGATCTGGAGAAAGGCCCGCACGGTATCACCGCGTTCATCGTCGAGCGCGACTGGAAGGGCTTCAGCCGCAGCAACAAGTTCGACAAGCTCGGCATGCGCGGCTCCAACACCTGCGAGTTGTTTTTTGATGACGTCGAAGTGCCGGAAGAGAACATTCTCGGTGTGCTCAACGGCGGCGTGAAGGTGCTGATGAGCGGTCTCGATTACGAACGGGTGGTGCTTTCCGGCGGTCCCACCGGGATCATGCAGTCGTGCATGGATCTGATCGTGCCGTACATCCACGACCGCAAGCAGTTCGGCCAGAGCATCGGCGAATTCCAGCTGATCCAGGGCAAAGTCGCCGACATGTACACCCAACTCAACGCCAGCCGCGCCTATCTGTACGCGGTGGCCCAGGCCTGCGAGCGCGGCGAAACCACGCGCAAGGACGCCGCCGGGGTGATCCTCTACACCGCCGAACGCGCCACGCAAATGGCCCTCGACGCGATCCAGATTCTCGGCGGTAACGGCTACATCAACGAATTCCCCGCCGGGCGCCTGCTGCGCGACGCCAAGCTCTACGAAATCGGCGCCGGCACCAGCGAAATCCGCCGCATGCTGATCGGTCGCGAACTGTTCAACGAAACCCGCTAAACGGAGCTGACCATGGCAACGCTGCACACTCAGCTCAACCCGCGTTCAGCGGAGTTCGCCGCCAACAGCGCGGCGATGCTCAAACAGGTCGACGCGCTGCACACTTTGCTCGCCCAAGTGGCGCAGGGTGGCGGTGCCAAAGCCCAGGAACGCCATACCTCGCGCGGCAAACTGTTGCCACGTGAGCGCATCAACCGCCTGCTCGATCCGGGCTCGCCGTTTCTCGAAATCAGCCAACTCGCCGCCCATGCGGTGTATGGCGAAGACGTGCCGGCCGCCGGCGTGATCGCCGGGATCGGTCGCGTCGAAGGCGTGGAATGCATGATCGTCGCCAACGATGCGACGGTGAAAGGCGGTTCGTATTACCCGCTCACGGTGAAGAAACACCTTCGTGCACAGACCATCGCCCAGCAGAATCGCCTGCCGTGCATTTATCTGGTGGACTCGGGCGGCGCCAACCTGCCGCGTCAGGACGAAGTGTTTCCGGATCGCGAGCACTTCGGACGGATCTTTTTCAATCAGGCCAACATGAGCGCCATGGGCATCCCGCAGATCGCCGTGGTCATGGGCTCGTGCACCGCTGGCGGCGCGTATGTGCCAGCGATGGCGGACGAAGCGATCATGGTGCGCAACCAGGCAACCATTTTCCTCGCCGGCCCGCCGCTAGTGAAAGCGGCGACCGGTGAAGTGGTCAGCGCCGAAGACCTGGGCGGTGCCGATGTGCACTGCAAGACTTCCGGCGTGGCCGACCATTACGCCGAGAACGACGAACACGCCCTCGCCTTGGCCCGCCGCAGCGTCGCCAACCTCAACTGGCGCAAGCTCGGCGAGGTGCAGCAACGCACGCCGATCGCGCCGCTGTACGCCAGCGACGAGTTGTACGGTGTGGTCCCGGCCGACGCCAAGCAGCCATTCGATGTGCGCGAAGTGATCGCGCGGCTGGTCGACGGCTCGGTGTTCGATGAATTCAAAGCGCTGTTCGGCACCACGCTGGTTTGCGGTTTCGCTCACTTGCACGGCTACCCGATCGCGATCCTGGCGAATAACGGCATCCTCTTCGCCGAAGCCGCGCAGAAAGGCGCGCACTTCATCGAGCTGGCCTGCCAGCGCGGAATTCCGCTGCTGTTTCTGCAGAACATCACTGGCTTCATGGTCGGCCAGAAATACGAGGCCGGCGGCATCGCCAAGCACGGCGCCAAACTGGTGACCGCGGTGGCCTGCGCCAAGGTGCCGAAATTCACCGTGATCATCGGCGGCAGCTTCGGCGCCGGCAACTACGGCATGTGCGGTCGCGCTTACGACCCGCGGTTTTTGTGGATGTGGCCGAACGCCCGGATCGGCGTGATGGGCGCCGAACAGGCCGCTGGTGTGCTGGTGCAGGTCAAGCGCGAACAGGCCGAACGCAGCGGTCAGGCGTTCACTGCTGAGCAGGAGACCGAGATCAAGCAGCCGATTCTCGACCAGTACGAAGAGCAGGGTCACCCCTACTACTCCAGCGCGCGGCTGTGGGACGACGGCGTCATCGACCCGGCGCAGACCCGCGATGTGCTGGCCCTGGCCTTGTCCGCGGCGCTGAACGCGCCAATCGAACCGAGCCGCTTCGGCGTGTTCCGGATGTGATGGGAAGAATCTGATGAACGACTTCAATACCCTCGAACTGCAACCCGATCCACGCGGTTTTGCGACGCTGTGGCTCAACCGCGCCGAGAAAAACAACGCCTTCAACGCCGAGATGATCCGCGAACTGATCCTTGCCCTCGACAAGGTCGCCAGCGATTCGAGCCTGCGTTTTCTGCTGCTGCGCGGGCGCGGCAAGCACTTCAGTGCCGGCGCCGACCTGGCGTGGATGCAGCAATCGGCCGAGCTTGATTACCACACCAACCTCGACGACGCCCGCGAACTGGCCGAGCTGATGTACAACCTCGCCAAGCTGAAAATCCCCACCCTCGCCGTGGTCCAGGGTGCGGCGTTCGGCGGTGCGCTGGGTCTGATCAGTTGCTGCGACATGGCGATCGGCACCGATGACGCGCAGTTCTGCCTGTCGGAAGTGCGCATCGGCCTGGCGCCGGCGGTGATCAGCCCGTTCGTGGTGCAGGCGATCGGTGAACGGGCGGCGCGGCGTTACGCGCTAACGGCCGAGCGCTTCGGCGGACAGCGGGCGCGGGAAATCGGCTTGTTGTCTGAAAGCTGTCCTGCCGCTGAACTGGAGCAACAGGTCGAGCAGTGGATCGACAACCTGTTGCTCAACAGCCCCGCCGCCATGCGTGCCAGCAAGGATTTGCTGCGTGAAGTCGGCAATGGCGCACTGACCCCGGCCCTGCGCCGTTACACGGAAAATGCGATCGCGCGGATTCGCGTCAGCCCCGAAGGCCAGGAAGGCTTGCGCGCCTTTCTGCAAAAACGCCCGCCGAACTGGCAAGCCGCATCCACCAAGGAGTCGCGTTGATGAGCGCACCTGTGATTACCACCCTGTTGGTGGCCAACCGCGGCGAAATCGCCTGCCGGGTCATGCGCACCGCCAAGGCCTTGGGTCTGACCACCGTCGCCGTGCACAGCGCCACCGACAGAGATGCGCGGCACAGCCGTGAAGCCGATATCCGCGTTGACCTGGGCGGCAGCAAGGCCGCTGAGAGTTATCTGCAAATAGATAAATTGATCGCTGCTGCCAAGGCCAGCGGCGCCCAGGCGATTCATCCAGGCTACGGCTTTCTCTCGGAAAACGCTGGATTCGCCCGCGCCATCGAAGCTGCCGGCCTGATCTTCCTTGGCCCGCCCGCCTCGGCCATTGATGCCATGGGCAGCAAATCCGCCGCCAAAGCGCTGATGGAAAAGGCCGGTGTGCCGTTGGTGCCGGGCTATCACGGCGAAGCGCAGGATCTTGATACCTTCCGCGAAGCCTGCGAACGCATCGGTTATCCAGTGCTGCTCAAGGCCACGGCCGGTGGCGGCGGCAAGGGTATGAAAGTGGTCGAGGACGTCAGCCAGTTGGCTGAAGCCCTCGCCTCCGCTCAGCGCGAAGCGCAGTCCTCGTTTGGCGACTCGCGGATGCTGGTGGAGAAGTATCTGCTCAAGCCACGTCATGTGGAGATTCAGGTGTTCGCCGATCAGCACGGTAACTGCCTGTATCTCAACGAGCGCGATTGTTCGATTCAGCGTCGCCATCAGAAAGTCGTCGAAGAAGCACCAGCGCCGGGCCTGACGCCCGAATTGCGCCGGGCGATGGGCGAAGCCGCCGTACGTTCGGCGCAGGCGATCGGTTATGTCGGCGCCGGCACCGTGGAATTTTTGCTCGACGCGCGCGGCGAGTTTTTCTTCATGGAAATGAACACGCGGCTGCAGGTCGAGCACCCGGTGACCGAAGCGATAACCGGGCTCGATCTGGTCGCCTGGCAGATTCGCGTCGCCCGTGGTGAGGCGCTACCGATCAGTCAGGCACAGGTGCCGCTCAATGGTCATGCGATTGAGGTGCGCTTGTATGCCGAAGATCCGGCGAATGATTTTCTTCCGGCCACCGGGCGTCTGGACTTGTATCGCGAATCGGCGCAGGGACCGGGGCGACGGGTGGACAGCGGCGTTGAGGAAGGCGACGAGATTTCGCCGTTCTACGACCCGATGCTCGGCAAACTGATTGCCTGGGGGGAAGACCGCGAACAGGCGCGCTTGCGTCTGTTGAGCATGCTCGATGAGTTTGCGATCGGCGGTCTGAAGACCAACATCAATTTCCTGCGCCGGATCATCGCGCATCCGGCGTTTGCCGCGGCACAGCTGGATACCGGGTTTATCCCGCGCTATCAGGAGCAATTGCTGCCAAGGCCGGGCACATTGAGCGATGAGTTCTGGGAGGTGGCGGCGCAGGCGTTTGCGCAGAGTCTGCCAACCCGTGCGCGGGCAGATGACCCCGCTTCGCCGTGGTCTTGCGGCAGTGGTCTGCGAGCAGGTTTGCCGGCGCAAATCACTTTGCATTTGAGTTGCGAGGGACAGGATCGCGCGCTGACCCTGGGAGCTGCGGCCCACGCCAAACTGTTGGGCGAAGCGCTGGTGGTCGAGCATGAAGGCGTGCGCCGCACGTTGCGGGCGATTCGTCAGGGTGGTTCGTTGTATCTGCAATGGGACGGCGAATTGCGGCGCATCGAGGCGTTCGATCCAGTCAGTGCCGTCGAAGCCAGCCATAGCCATCAGGGCGGCCTGACCGCGCCAATGAACGGCAGCATCGTGCGCGTGCTGGTCGAAGCCGGGCAAGCGGTTGAGGCCGGGGCGCACCTGGTAGTGCTCGAAGCCATGAAAATGGAACACAGCATCCGCGCGCCACAGGCCGGTGTGATCAAAGCGCTGTATTGCCAGGAGGGCGATATGGTCAGCGAAGGCAGCGCTTTGGTTGAACTGGAAGAAGGATGAAATAAAAGGATCGATCCTGGCCTTGAGCGAGGATCGATCCGCTCAGTAACGCGCCGTTGCCTGAACCACCACGCCGATAATCCGGCATTCATCGGTGAGCAGGGTTTTCGGCCAGGTCGGATTGAGCGGCACCAGGTAACGCTGGCCGGCCTGCTCGTCGAGTTTGCGGAAAATTGCTTCTTCGCTGTCCGGCCACTGGGCGATCACCAGTTTGCCGGGCACCGCTTCCAACTCCGGATCGACCAGAATCAGCATGCCTTCGGCAATGCTCTGGCCGCTCGGCGCGGTCATCGAATCCCCCGTGACCGTCAGCCAGAACGCCGCACCGCCGCGAGCGTGGTAATCAGTGAGTTCGAAGCGCTGCTTCGCCGATGCGCCGGCGTAGCTAGCTGCAGCGTCGCGCACCTCGCACGGCGCTCGCCAGTCGCAGACCGGGTAACGGAAGTACGGGTTGTACTTCTGCGCCAGCGGCATCTCGTCATCCGCCGTGGGCTGCGGCTCGCGGATGACCAGGACGACTTCGAGGAAATCCATTCCCAGCGCCTTGAGCACGCGATTCATTTCGCTGACACCGGGTTCGCGACGCTTGTTCAGCCAATGACCGATCCCGCCCTGGGACATGCCGACGCGCTCTCCGAGCTCTGTTTGAGTGATTTTGAGTTCACTCATCTTGGCCTTGACCAACTCAATCCATTTATCCATGTGCCGCACCTTACGCGGACGTCTTCGACCGGCAAAACACATATTGTAGTATTTAAATTCTCGTCACAAATACAAGCGGTACTATCCTAAGGAAACGGACTTTCAATTGAACATGGAGTGCCCTTTCATGATGAACATCAGCAGCAAAGACTTGCCCGACCTGCAAATCGATACCAGCTTCTCCTCGCCTCAGGGCAATGCCGCCGCACAGCGCGCGCTGGACTATTACTTGAAACCGGCTGTTTCAGAACCTGAGACGGACGAACGTTTCTTCAATGTCAAAGGCCATCTCAGCGGCGAGGAAGCGCTGGTACATGCTTCGGATCTATTGCGATGTGCAGCCGCCACGGCATTCAAGGCAGCAGAAAACCTGCAAGGCACGAATCGGGATCTGGCTTTCTCGGTGGTGCACATGGTGGATATGGCGCGGGCGATGGTCGACCATTCGATCGATAACGACGAAGTCACGGCGAACAAGGTTCGGGCGGACAGGAAAGAATTTTCCCATCGCGCAGATAAAAACATTTGACTTGCAAATGATAATGATTATTATTGCAAGCAGCTGGTCGCGAGATCAGTCGATGGACCAGAGACCTTAGGTCGGTCTTCTGGACTATCTCCTCATCAGGCTAATCACGGTTTTTGACCCGGCTTTTTGCCGGGTCTTTTTTTTGCCCGTTTTCCGGGCTTGTGTCTTCAGGCTAATGAAGTCTTTGGGTGCTGCAAATTCGATGGCGCGGATAATATCAAATGAATATCGATTGGCAACCCGAGCCCAGCCACAATGGCCGAAACTAATGGCAATCAGCACTTGAGAATCAATCGCATAGGCCCTAAGCTGCGGTCGCGTCACGGAGGACGCCCCCCGCTCGCGATCCGCAATTCCCCTCGGTTTCACCCCAGCCTGCGTGTAAAGTACCGGTCATAAAAATCCTGCTCAGGAAGCGACTATGACCGTGGCCAAATCTTCGTTCGATATCAGCGCCAATTTCGACAGCGGCAATATCCAAGTCATCGACATCAGCAACCCGCTCAATCCGGTTCTGGCCATCCGCCCGGACACTCGCAGCGCCCATTTCCAGTGGTTCCACTTCAAGGCCAGCGGCCTGCATGTTCATCAGGAGCACTGGTTTCGCCTGGTCAACGCCAGCCAATCCTCCTATAACAAAGCCTGGACCGGCTATCAGGCAGTCGCTTCCTACGACCACGTCAACTGGTTCCGTATCCCCACCAGCTTCGAAGGCGACAGCCTGCGTTTCTGCCTCGAAGCCGAACAGACCCACGCCTGGTTCGCTTATTTCGAACCCTACAGCCGCGGCCGTCACGACTGGCTGATCGAGCAGGCGCTGAGCAAGGCTGGCACCGAATTGCTGGCAACCGGCAAAAGTGTCGAGGGCCGCGACATTCAGTTGTTGCGCAAAGGCAGCGGCGCCGGAGGCCAACGCAAGATCTGGATCATCGCCCAGCAGCATCCGGGCGAGCACATGGCCGAATGGTTCATGGAAGGTGTGATCGAACGCCTGGAACGACAGGACGATCCGGTACTGAACAAACTGCTGGCCAGCGCCGATCTGTATCTGGTGCCGAACATGAACCCGGACGGCGCCTTCCACGGCCACCTGCGCACCAACGCCATGGGCCAGGACCTGAATCGCGCCTGGCAGAACGCCAGTCAGGACATCAGCCCGGAAGTACTTTTCGTCCAGCAGCAGATGGAAAAATACGGTGTCGATGCATTTATCGATGTGCACGGCGATGAGGAAATCCCCCACGTTTTCACCGCCGGTTGTGAAGGCAATCCTGGCTTCACACCGCGCATCGAAAAGCTTGAAGAGCATTTCCGCAGCCATCTGAAGCACACCACCAAAGACTTCCAGACCACCTACGGCTATACCCGCGACGAACCGGGTCAGGCCAATATGACGCTGGCCTGCAACAGCGTCGGGCAGACATACGACTGCCTGTCGCTGACCCTGGAGATGCCGTTCAAGGACCATGACGACCACCCGGACAAGATCACCGGCTGGTCGGGCAAGCGTTCGAAGCAATTGGGCAAGGACGTGCTGACCACGCTCGCCGACATGGTCGACACCCTGCGCTGATCCCCTCGCCCGCACCAACAAAAGATCGCAGCCGGCCTGCGATCTTTTGCTTTGACGACTCAGCCGCGATCGCGCCCGCGCAACATGCTCTCGAGCACTTCGTCACGACGCACCCAGCCATGAAACAGCGCGGCCGCCAGGTGCAGCAACACCGTCAGAAACAGCAGATACGCCAGATAGCCATGGGACTTGCGCAACAGCGCAAACAGTTGCGCATCCGCCGGCACGATCGACGGCAGATGCAGCGACGCCGTGAGCATCACCGGTTCGCCCGATGCACTGATCATCGCCCAGCCGAGCAGCGGCAATACCAGCATCAACGCATACAACAAGACGTGGGAAGCCTTGGCTGCCAGCACCTGCCAGCCCGGCAGATCATCCGGCAACGGTGGCTGGCGCGTGGTGAAGCGCACCAGCAGGCGCACAATCACCAGCGCCAGAATCGCGATGCCCAGCGGCTTGTGCAGATGAATCAGCCATTCATGGCGAGACGACACCGAAGTGACCATGCCTGCGCCGATAAACAGCATTGCAATGATCATCAGCGCCATCAGCCAGTGCAGCAAACGCGCCAGCAATACGAAATGAGTCGGGTGCTTGCTCATGGGCGAGCCTCCTGTCTGGCGGCGGGCAATTGGCTGACTTCGCTGGTGCGACGCAGGTAGGAATCGGCGTAACCGGCGGAGCGCGCGGCGAGCAATGGGTCTTCCGAACCTTGAATCCCGGCTGGCAACACCAGCGGGTCATAGTTGATATCGCGGCACTCGCCACTCAGCTGCGGCTGGGTTTTTTCCAGCACCAGCGTCCCGGCGTTCAGCACTTTGCGATCTGCAGGCCAGGATTTGCTCGCATCGTTGACCGGGTCGTCGGCGTTGGCCAGGGTGATGTTCAGCTGGAAGCGCAAGGGTGCGGCGGCCAAGCGTTGCACCAGGTCCTTCTCGAGAAAGTCCGCGCCTTCAGGAGCGGTGGCACCCGCCGCGTCCTGGGCCAATGGCGTCATGCTCCAGCGCACCGCCTGTTTCTTGCCGTTGCCATCGACCAGATAGAACGCATTGATGCTGTTATAGGTTTCAGTGGCGTAGCTGGCCGAAGGCTTGGCGGTCTTCACCCAAGTCAGAAACGGCACGGCCTCAGGGTGTGCGGCGAAGAAGGCCGGCACCTTCGTAGGGTCGGGTTTGCCGGTGGCGGGATCCGGCGACTGCGCCTGTTGTAACTGATAGAACGCCTCGGGTGTGCCGATCGGGAACACCGGCATGCTGTTCATGCCGGTGCGCCACTGCTGGCCGTCCGCCTGAGTGAAGCGCAGCGCCAGACTGCGGATCGGCACGGCGCTGTCCGGCGCATAGGGATTGCCGGCCGGCAAGGCGAAACGCCCCACCACCGGCGTCTGCGGCAGGTTGAACACCTGCGCAGTGGAATACTCGCGCGCCGCGCCGCTGCTCTCGAAATGGCCGATCACGCACACACCCTTGGCATGATTGCGACGAAAGCCGGGATGCACGCCGTTGTTCTTCTCCAGCACATCGACCAGCGCTTTTGGCGTCAATCGTTGTGGGTCAAGGTTGCCATGCACGTAGGCAAACGCCCCGGCCACGGCGGCAACAATCACGGCAATGGCGCCCAGACGGAAAACCAGGCTCGCGGCGCTCAGTGGCTGGCGCGGCGGCCTGCCCGGCGGTGCAGCGTTGGGGGACGAGCGATCAACCATGAATATCTCCAGGCCATCGGCCACAAGTGGAAAGAGTCAGCAAGACGCACCCCGTCAGGGTTTATTCCACGGCGCCGTATTTATTTTTGCGCACGGGGAATAACCTGCGCTGACGGGCGTCTTCCTAGTCCACAGCGTAGCGACCAGCAGAAATTCATGAGCGAATTCGACGAACAGTTGAGAGAAATCATTCCCAGATTGCGCCGCTTCGCCGTGTCGTTGACGCGCAACAGCTGCAGCGCTGACGATCTGGTCCAGGCCAGCCTCGAGCGGGCGCTGTCGGCGTGGGGCGAAAAACGCGCCGAAGGCGACTTGCGTGCCTGGCTGTTTGCGATCCTCTATCGGCAATTTCTCGACGCGCACCGTCGCTCGCGGCGCTATGCGCGGATGCTCGAATTTTTCACCGGTCGTGACGACGCCGAACCTTCGGTGGAGCGCACGGTGATTGCCCAGTCGACCCTGCAAGCCTTCGAACGCCTGCCCACCGAACAACGCGCCCTGCTGCTGATGGTGTCGGTGGAGGGCCTGTCCTATAAAGAGGTCGCCGAGATCCTCGGCGCCCCGATCGGCACCGTGATGTCGCGCCTGTCCCGCGCCCGCCAGGCCTTGCGCCAACTCAGCGACGGCGAAATCAGCAGCCCTTCCCTGCGGATACTCAAATGATCAGCCTGCCTCCCAATGAGCGTGACTTGCACGCCTACGTCGATCACCAGCTCAGCGACGCCGACCGGCGCGTGCTGGAAACATGGCTGGCCAGCCACCCTGAAGAAGCGGCGCAGGTTCGCGCCTGGCAACGCGACGCCCAGCAGTTACGTGCGGCCCTCAGTGGCGGGTTGCAGCAGCCGAGTAATCCGGCGCTGGATCCGATGATGATTCGCCAGCGTCGCCGCCAACAGTCACGTCGGCATCTGGCCAGCGCGGCGGTGTTGCTGATCGCCGTCAGCGTCGGCGGTTTCAGTGGCTGGCAGGCGCGGGAAATGACTCTGGTGCGCCCTGCGCAATTGCCGATGACTGACGCCTTGCAAGCCTATCGTCTGATCGCCCAGCAAGGCGTGTTGCCCGCCGATTACAAGGTCGACAGTGACGGCGACATGCAGCGTTGGCTCGACCGTTACTTCAGCGGCGCCGGACGCTTGCCGAATTTGAAGGCAGCCGGTTTTGAACCGGTCAGCGGGCGCTTGCTCAGCACCGATGAAGGCCCGGCGGCGATGGTGATGTATGAGGATGGCGGCGGCCACAAGGTCAGTTTCTACCTGCGTCCGCCGGGGCCGCAAAACACTCTGCTGCCGCGCGGTTCGCGCAGCGATGGCGATCTGCAGGCCGATTACTGGTCGGGGCCGGGCTACAACTACGCGGTGGTCAGCCCGACCGACTCGCCGGCAGCAGAGTTGCTCAAGCAATCGCCACCGTTCTGAAACAGGGCCCTTGTAGGAGCTGACGAGTGCAACGAGGCTGCGATCTGTTCGCGGCAACCCAAGATCAAAAGATCGCAGCCTCGTTGCACTCGTCAGCTCCTACAGGGACCGTGCACATATTTCATGGAGCCAGCCCCTGAGCTCTGGTTACACTGGCGCCACCGCGCTCCCGGTGGAGCCCGCCCAATCAACCAGGAGCCTGTCCCGCGTGCCCGCCCGAACGCCGAAACGATCACGACTGAGCCAACGCTGGCCGTTGCTGCGCCGCCTGTTCGGCAAAGGCGTGCCTGTCAGCGCCGGGCACGATGCCAACGCCGCGATCATCCGCGATTATTTTCGCGACAAGGCTCACAGTCAGGGTTACACCCTCAGCCGCAGCCAGCAGCACGTCATTGATTGCATGGCGCAACAGGCCAGCGTGCTGTTGGGCGACAGCGGACTCACACCACCCAGTCTGTATCTGCACGGCGCGGTCGGGCGCGGCAAGAGCTGGCTGCTCGACGGTTTCTTCCAGGCACTGCCGATCACCCGCAAGCGTCGCCTGCATTTCCATCAGTTCTTTGCCCGACTGCACGAGGGCATGTTCCGTCATCGCCAGCAGGAAGACGCGCTGGAAATCACCCTGGACGAGCTGCTGGAAGATTGTCAGGCGCTGTGTTTCGACGAGTTTCACGTGCATGACATCGGCGATGCGATGCTCATCACGCGCCTGTTCAAGGCACTGTTCAAACGACGGATCATGCTGTTGGTCACGTCCAACTACGCGCCGGAGGGCCTGCTGCCCAATCCGCTGTATCACGCGCGCTTCAAACCGGTGATCGAGCTGATCAACACGCGCATGCAGGTGATGGAAGTCGGCGGCGCCCACGATTACCGCACGCTCAACCGCCAGCACACGCATCAGGTGTTTACCCAGGGACACTACGTGTGGCCGGCCACGTCGGCGCAGCGCCAGGCTCTCAACCTGCCGCCAGCCGACGCGCCTGCCCTTGCCCTCGAGGTTGGCAAGCGCCAGCTCCAGGCGCGCTTGTGCGAGGGCCGAAGAATCGCATTCACTTTCAATGACCTGTGTGAACAACCGACGGCAGTGATGGATTATCTGCAGCTGTGCCAGCGTTTCGACCAGTGGATCATCGATGACCTGCCACTGCTCGGGGACTGTCCGATCGCCGTGCAACAGCGCTTCATCAATCTGATCGACGTGCTTTACGATCAGGACAAACACCTGACCCTGCTCGGCCAACTGCCGCTGGGCCAGAGCCTGGAAGGCCACGCCATCGATCTGGCGCGCACGCGCAGCCGATTGGGGCAATTACAGGAAATCCACGAATCTGACTGATACCCGGCCCCCTGTGGGAGCGAGCTTGCTCGCGAAGGCGGTGTATCAATTACATCAGCTTCGACTGACACGCCGCCTTCGCGAGCAAGCTCGCTCCCACAATGATACCCACCAGTATTCCAGCATCCCGCCCCAATCCAGCATCCGCTTTACCGTTATCATGTCGCCCATTCCCAGCGCCCCCGCGTCGCTCCACCGATCAATAGCGAAACCAAACATGCACACCCTTGCTCAACTGCGCGCCGGCGAGCTGTCTGGCATTACCCGCCTCGACCTGTCTTGCGGCCTCAGCGAATTCCCTCGCGAAATTTTCGAACTGGCCGACACGCTGGAAGTGCTCAATCTCAGCGGCAATGCGTTGAGCAGCCTGCCAGACGATTTGCATCGTCTGACCCGACTGCGCGTGTTGTTCTGCTCCGACAACCAGTTCACTGAACTGCCGGCCTGCCTCGGCCAGTGCAACGCGCTGACGATGGTCGGCTTCAAGGCCAATCGCATCGTCGATGTCCCCGGCGCTGCCCTGCCGCCACAGCTGCGCTGGCTGATCCTCACTGACAACCGCATCGAAAGCCTGCCGAGCGAACTCGGCGAACGCCCCGCCCTGCAGAAACTGATGCTCGCCGGCAATCGCCTGCAATCGCTGCCGGAATCCCTGCGCCACTGTCATCGGCTGGAATTGCTGCGCATCGCCGCCAACCAGCTCACCGAGCTGCCACAGTGGCTGCTGACCCTGCCGAGCCTGACCTGGCTGGCCTACGCCGGCAATCCGCTGGAATCCGAAGCCGATGCCGCTGCCCTCGAGGCCACGCCGCTGATCGACTGGTCGGCGCTGCGCCTTGAGCAACAGCTGGGCGAAGGCGCTTCCGGGGTGATTTCCCGGGCGGTGTGGAAGCGTGACGACGGCACGGCGCAGGCGGTTGCGGTCAAGCTGTACAAAGGCGAGATGACCAGCGACGGCTCGCCGCTGCACGAGATGAACGCCTCTATCACCGCCGGTTTGCACCCCAACCTGATCCGCGTCGAAGGGCGCATCAGCGGCCATCCCGATCACCAGCAGGGATTGGTCATGCAGTTGATCGACCCGAGTTTTCGCAACCTCGCCGGCTTGCCGAGCCTCGCCTCGTGCTCGCGAGACGTCTACGCCGAGAATTGCCGATTCTCGGCGGAGGTTGCGCTGCGCATCGCCAACGGCGTCGCTTCGGCAGCGCAACATTTGCATCGGCAAGGCATTACCCACGGCGACCTCTACGGCCACAACATTCTGCTGAACGATCAGGGCGATTGTCTGCTGGGGGATTTTGGTGCGGCGTCGTTTCATGCCACTACCGATGATGCGCAGACCTGTGCATTGCAACGCCTGGAAGTGCGCGCGTTCGGCGTGTTGCTGGGGGAGTTGCTGGCGCGTATCGACTCGGGGTTGAGTACCGAGCGGCGCTTGGCGCTGGAGGCGCTTGAAAGGCGTTGCTGTCAGGCGGATGTGTTGGGGCGGCCGGGGTTCAGCGAAGTGATCGAGGTGCTGGAGAATCTGTGACCGCTGCGCGGTCATTCGCGAGCAGGCTCGCTCCCACATTGAAATGCATTTCAAGGGTGGGAGCCTGCTCGCGAAGAAGCCCTTACTGATGCAGAGGATCAGCCAGCCAGACCGACAAACATGTCCTGCACGTCATCATGGTTGTCGAGGCCTTCGAGGAACGCTTCGACTTCAGCCATCTGCTCGTCGCTCAAGCCGCTGACCGGGTTCTTCGGCTGGTAGCCGAGCTTGGCCGACAGCACGGTGAAGCCTTGTTCCGGCAGGGCTTTCTGCACAGCGTCAAGGTCAGTCGGATCGGTGAGGAACAACGTTGCGCCCTCTTCACCCGGCTCGAAATCCTGGGCACCGGCTTCAATCGCGGCCATTTCCGGATCGGCGTCCGGGGTATCCGGCGAGGCTTCGATCATGCCGACGTGGTTGAACATCCATGCCACCGAACCGGAAGCGCCCAACTGGCCCTTGCGGAACGCCACGCGGATTTCTGCGACGGTGCGGTTGATGTTATCGGTAACGCATTCGACGATCAGCGGCACTTGGTGCGGGGCAAAACCTTCGTAGGTGACGCGATGGTACTGGACGGTTTCGCCCAGCAGACCGGCGCCTTTCTTGATCGCGCGATCGAGGGTTTCCTTCGGCATCGAGGCTTTTTTCGCCTGTTCGACCACCAGACGCAGGTGTGCGTTGGTGGCGGTGTCGGGACCGTTGCGCGCAGCAATGGTGATTTCCTTCACCAGTTTGCCGAAGATTTTCCCTTTGGCGTTGGCTGCCGCTTCTTTGTGTTTAACCTTCCACTGTGCGCCCATTACTCACTCTCTTGATCTGTGGCGCCGAGACATCTATTGGCCGACGCGTGGCCGCAAGTTTATACGGCCTAAAGTCGGCAATCGACCAAAAAAACAGCCGACGGAATCGACATCTTCACCAAAGCGTGTAGGGGGATTCTGAAAAGCGGCTTTGACATGACCATTGAGCTCGACGGTTTCGTACCCTTGAAACCCCGTATCGCCTGACAGGGCCTGCTCGAATGCTCAATGACAAGGAAAGTCCGTTCACCCTTACTCTGATCGACAGTGGATTGCGCCTGCCAGTGGTGCGTTTTCGCGGTGAGGAAGCGCTGAACCAGCCCTACCGTTTCGACATCCAACTGGTCGGTCTGGCTCCGGCCATCGCTCCCAGCGCTTTCTTGCACTGCCAGGCTTTTATGCGTCTGAGCGAACAACAGGGTTTCCACGGTACGATCTCCAGCGCCAGTTGCGAACATCGTGGCACCCATCGGGTGGGCTATCGCCTGATTCTGGTGCCGTATCTGCAACAACTGGCGCAAACGCCTGAACGACGTGTGTTTACCCACCTGAGTGCGCCGCAGATCATTCAACTGCTGCTGGAGGAGCACGCCCTGCCAGTCGACAGCTACCGTATTGAAATGACGGCGGGCCATTACCCGGCACGGCCGTTTTGCATTCAGTACGAGGAAAGCGATCTGGCGCTGGTACAGAGGCTTTGCGAAGAAGAAGGGATCCACTATCACTTCGAGCACGGGCCTGAAGGACATGTTGTGGTGTTCGCCGACGACAGCCTGAGCCTGCCACAAACCCCAGTGGAGATTCCGTTCAATGCCGACGAACAGCCGCCGTCGCCCTGCGTCAGCGTTCTGTACCAACAGCATCGCGCGGCACCTGCCCCGGTACTGCATGCGGTACGCAATCGCGGTCAGCCAACCTGTAACGATGAAGCAGCCAACGAAGTCACCCCGCAGCTACCGATGCCAGCGCGATCGCTGGAGCGTCTGCACGCAGAACAACGCAGCCGTCGTCATCTGCAGCGACAACGCTGCCAGCTGCGCACCATTCACGGTCGCAGTGATTGCAGCGATTTGCTCAGTGGCCGCTTGCTGTTGGTGGCGGAGCACCCGATCCATCACTTCAACGAACAGTGGCTTATCAATGCCGTGCGCCACCATGGGCAGCATCCTTCAATTCTCGAGACGGCCCCGACTGCTCATCGCTACCACAACGACTTTACTGCACAGCCCTGGTCAAGCGACTTCCGTCCGCCGCTCAAACAGGCGCGTCCGAATATTGCTGGTTATCACCTCGCGCGAGTGGCGGGCGCGCCCGGGCAACCGGCGCAAGTGGATGAAAACGGACGCCTCGCTGTGGTCTTGTGGCCAGCGGAGGGAAAACCCGACAGCGACGCCCTGTGGTTGCCGATCGCCATGAGTCGGCTCAACCGCCCGGTCGGCATTGACGAGTTGCCTCGCGCCGGCAGTGAAGTGTGGGTCAGTTTCCTCGACAGCGATCCGGACCGACCGATTCTGTGCCTCGGCCATTCGCGCCAGCCGCCGGCATGCGAGTCGGAGCCTGCACGCGACGGCCTGCTGCTGGACTGGCTGATCAACCGCGCCGAGCATTAGAGCAAAGTCAAAAGATCGCAGCCTTCGGCAGCTCCTGCATTCATCGCGCCAGGCGCAGAATTCATGTGGGAGCGAGCCTGTTCGCGAAGGAGTCGCCTCGGTATTCAGGTTGGCGCCAGATCAAAGAACGCGTGAATCAAGCGCAACTCGCGCCGACGCTCCATGCAGCCGATCATGTGCCGGTTCATCAGCCCTTCCCCGGCAATCGGAATCGCCACTACGCGCGGGTCGTGGCTGACCTCCACCGATGACACCACACCAACGCCCAGCTCAGCCGCAACCGCTTCGGTGACCGCCTCGCGACTGTCCAGCTCCAGTAACACCCGCGGTTGAATCGACGCCTGCGCGCAAGCCTTGTCAAACGTGCGGCGGGTGATCGAGCCCGGTTCGCGCAAGACCATGATCACCTGATCCAGCTCTTCGAGTTTCACTTCACCGCAGCGCGCCGCCCACGGATGCGCCACCGGTACCAGCGCGCAGATCCGCGACTCACTCAGCGCTTGCAAGTGCAGTCCCTTGCGCGGCTCGACCTCAGTCAGCACCGCGACATCGGCGTGCTCGGACAACAGCGCCGCCAGCGTTTCCTGCGCATTGCCCAGACGCAGGTTCACGGTGATCCCCGGATAGCGCGCGCGCAGACTGGCCAGCATCGGCATGACCAAGTGCGGCCCGTCCGCCGCCACTTCCAGGCGCCCGGTCAATAACTGCCGATTGGCCTCAAGCAGGGTCTGGGCTTCTTGCGCCAGGCCAAACATCGCACGGGTGATCGCCGCCAGTCTGGTGCCCTCCTCGGTCAGCTCTACCCGGCGCGCGGTGCGCCGCAGCAGGGTGATCTGGTAATGCTCCTCCAGTGCCTTGATGTGCCCGGTCACTGCCGGCTGGCTGATGAACAACCGCGCGGCGGCGCGGGTGAAACTGCATTCCCGCGCCACGGCGTCGAAGGCGCGTAGCTGAAACAGGTTCATGAATAAGCCTCACTGATGGCTGGCATAACAACAAACAATTTGATTGATGCAACCGCGAATTGCAACGTATGCCCAGTAGCGTCACTCCACAGCGCTCTTGCAAGGACACCATTAATGAGTACCGCCGTACCGATTTTGCTCACTCCCGGTCCGTTGACCACTTCGGCCCGCACCCGTCAGGCGATGATGGTCGACTGGGGTTCGTGGGATGAGCGCTTCAACCAGTTGACCGCCAGTCTGTGCGAACAATTGCTGGCCATCGTCAACGGCGCCACCAGCCACCACTGCGTGCCGTTGCAAGGCAGCGGCACCTTCGCCGTCGAAGCTGCCATCGGTACGCTGGTGCCGCGCGACGGCAAGGTGCTGGTGCTGATCAATGGCGCGTACGGCAAGCGTATGGCGAAAATCTGCGAAGTGCTCGGTCGCTCGTTCAGCACCTTCGAAACCGCCGAAGACCAACCGACCACCGCCGTCGACGTCGACCGACTGCTGCGCGCCGACGCCAACATTACTCACGTCGCGCTGATTCACTGCGAAACCAGTACCGGCATTCTCAATCCGCTGGCGGAAATCGCCGGGGTCGTCGCGCAACACGGCAAACGCTTGATCATCGATGCCATGAGTTCCTTCGGCGCATTGCCGGTGGATGCGCGAAAAGTGCCGTTCGACGCGCTGATCGCGGCCTCCGGTAAATGCCTGGAAGGCGTGCCGGGGATGGGTTTTGTCTTCGCCCGCAAAGAATCGCTGGCCGCGGCCGCCGGCAACTCGCACTCACTGGCGATGGACCTGTACGACCAGCACGCCTACATGATCAAAACCGGGCAATGGCGCTTCACCCCGCCGACCCACGTGGTCGCCGCGCTGCACGAAGCATTGCTGCAATACAGTGAAGAAGGTGGCCTGCCGGCGCGGCATGCGCGTTATGCCGCCAACTGCCAGGCGCTGATGGCAGAGATGAACAAAATCGGTTTGCGCAGCTTTCTGCCAGCGGCGATTCAGGCGCCGATCATCGTCACGTTCCATGCGCCGCAGGATCCGCGTTATCGCTTCAAGGATTTCTACGAACGGGTCAAGGCCAAGGGTTACATCCTCTACCCCGGCAAACTGACCCAGGTCGAAACCTTCCGCGTCGGCTGCATCGGCCACGTCACCCCGGACGAAATGCGCCGGGCGGTGGCAGCCGTGGCTGAAGCGCTGCGGGAGATGGAAGTGCTCGACATTTAAATCCCACCACAAATCCCCTGTAGGAGTGAGCCTGCTCGCGATGAGGCCCTGTCAGTCGACGAAGATGCTCAATGATCAACCGCCATCGCGAGCAGGCTCACTCCTACATTTGAATCGTATTGCCAACTCAGGAATTGATTGCCATGAACTACACCAACCCAGACAAGCTGCAAGCCGCGATCCTCGACTGGGCCGGCACCGTGGTCGATTTCGGCTCGTTCGCGCCGACGCAGATCTTCGTCGAAGCCTTCGCCGAGTTCGACGTGCAGGTGTCGATCGAAGAAGCCCGCGGGCCGATGGGCATGGGCAAATGGGATCATATCCGCACCCTTTGCGATCAGCCGCAAGTCGCCGAGCGTTACCGCACAGTATTCGGTCGTACGCCAACCGACGATGACGTTACCGCCATCTACAACCGCTTCATGCCGCTGCAGATCGAGAAGATCGCCGAGCACTCGGCACTCATTCCAGGCGCACTGGACACTATCGCCCAACTGCGCCAGCAAGGAATCAAGATCGGCTCCTGCTCCGGTTACCCGAAAGCGGTCATGGACAAAGTCGTCGAACTGGCCGCCAGCAACGGCTACGTCGCCGATCACGTGGTCGCCACCGACGAGGTACCGAACGGTCGTCCATGGCCGGCGCAAGCCCTGGCCAACGTGATCGCCCTGGGCATCGACGACGTTGCGGCGTGCGTAAAGATCGACGACACCGTGCCGGGCATTCTCGAAGGTCGCCGTGCCGGCATGTGGACGGTTGCGCTGATCTGTTCGGGCAACGCCTTGGGTCTGGACTACGAGGGTTTCCGCGCACTGGGCAATGATGAACTGGCCAGTGAACGCAAGCGCATTCACGCACTGTTCGAAAGCTCGCGTCCGCATTACATGATCGACACCATCAGCGACCTGCCGCACGTGATCGCCGACATCAACAAACGTCTGGCCAACGGCGAGATGCCACAAGTTGCCTGAGGCTGAACACCGAAACACCGCTGATCAATGACCGTCAGCGGTGTTTTTTTGCACTATCTGAAAACCACGATAACGCTCGGTAATCAATTATTCCGAAACAAGGTTACCTTGGGCATCGTATGTAAGGCCATCGGGATGTTTAACACTGCCGTCTGGCAACTGTTCAGTTCCATCTTCCCAGACAATACGACCATCCGGATATTCAACGGTATTATCCGGCCAGACGATCCGCCCGTCAGGATGCTCTACCCGGCCGTCTTCATATTGAATGATGCCGTCGGGACGCTTGATCGAAGTTTTATCGACATCCACCACGCTACCGTCGGGGAGTGTGGTCGAACCATCGACATTGACCGTTGCACCAAGTGTCTGAATCAACGTTATCAAGGCCACCGGATCGACGTTGATGTTGATGGTCGGCCATGGCATTGGCGGACGCTTGTTGTCGACCGCTGCCACGGGTTTGATAGGGGCTACCGGGCTGGTCGGTGCGACTGGCTTGGTTGGCGCTACTGGCCTGGTGGGGGCCACTGGTTTGGTCGGCGATACTGGCCTGGTGGGGGCCACTGGTTTGGTCGGCGATACTGGCCTGCTCGGTGCCACGGGTTTGGTTGGAGCTACTGGCCTGGTGGGTGCCACGGGTTTGGTTGGAGCTACTGGCTTGGTCGGTGCCACCGGTCTGGTTGGCGCAACTGGCTTGGTAGATGTAACCGGTTTGGTTGGAGCTACTGGTTTTGGCTTCGTGGTAGTGGGACGAGGCTTGGTGGTTGGACGTTTCATACGCACACTCAAAATAAAGTAAATTTTAATCTTCAATAACTAACTAAAGACCCGATCCGACAATAACCACACCCAACGAACCATTCAAATCAAAAGAAAGTACAAGATATAAACAACATACAGTTACGCCACGCAGGACAACTTATGATCGTTACTTTTGAATACCGGGCAAATCAAAAACCGGGCACCAGAGACTTTTCTTCGTTGCAAAATTCATCATGCATTGCAGGCAAAAACATCCCGGCAGGTTTACAGTGAAACGAGTGCCGCGACGACGGCCTGATTGCATTTCGATCCCGAGGAACCCCTTATGCCGTGGACAAGCTCCGAATCGCGTTACAGCACTGTATCGGTTCTGTTGCACTGGCTGATGCTGGTGTTGTTGGTGCTGGTGTACGCCAGCATGGAACTGCGCGGCTTCTTCCCCAAGGGCAGCGGCGGTCGCACGCTGATTCGCGAGATGCACTATCTGCTGGGGCTCACCGTTTTCGTACTGGTGTGGTTTCGCCTGCTTGCGCGCAGCCTCGGCCATGCGCCGAAAATCTTCCCCGCTTCGCCCGCCTGGCAAACCGCCGTGGCGCGGCTGATGCACTGGGCGTTGTACTTGTTCATGCTCGGCATGCCGATATTGGGCTGGCTGATCACCAGCGCCGAGGGCCATCAAGTGATGTTCTACGGTTTCGATCTGCCGCTATTGGTCGGTGAAAACAAGGCGTTCGCCAAACAGGTCGAAGGCTGGCATGTGCTGATCGCCACGATCGGCTATTGGCTGATCGGCCTGCATGCGCTGGCGGGTATTTATCACCATTACGTGGTGCGCGATAACACCTTGCTGCGGATGATGCCCAGGCGCGGCTGAGCCTCAGGGCGTCGCGGCAAATCCGCGTCGCCCTTGCAGGCCGCCCGTGTGGACGAAAATCAGACGAGTGCCAGCGGCGAATCCACCTGACTCGACATGCTGCTTGAGCGCCAGCAAGGCCTTGCCGGTGTACAGCGGTTCCAAAGGGATACCGCTGGCTTGCTCGGTCTGTTCAATGAAGGTCAGCAGCGCCTCGTCGACTTTGGCGAAGCCACCCCGGCTGGCGTCGACCAGTTGATAGCCCGCCGCAGGCTCGGTGGCGTGCGCAAGAATCAACTCGATGTTCGGCGCCACGCCATGATCATCCGGCACCGCCAGCGCGCCATACAGTGAGCGCTTGCCTCTCTCGCCGAGTGCCAGCCCGGCCAGGGTCGTGCCGGTGCCACAAGCCAGCCACCATGCGTCGAAATCATCCCATCCCACGTTGGCCAATTGTCCATCGACCTGCTGCCTGATCGCCGCGCAACCCAGTGCGCCGGCCAGTCCACCACCGCCCTCGGGCACTGCATACAGCGCCGGATATTGCGCCTGCCACGGCGTCCAGAATCCAGCTTCGTGCCGCGCGCGGTAGCCGCCGTAACCCAGCCAATGCAACTGCATCCCGAATGCGTGCAGATCCTGCACTGTCGGCGTGTCCTGCGGGTGCCCGCGCAGCAGCCCCACGGTTGTGAACCCCAGCCGGTTGCCCGCCGCCGCCAGCGCATGCAGATGATTGGAATGCGCGCCGCCAAGACTGATGATGCCATCGGCGCCGGCACGCTCAGCGGCTTTGAGGTGTTCGACGAGTTTGAACCACTTGTTGCCGCTGATCAGCGGGTCGATCCGGTCCAGACGCAGGATCGCGACTTCGATGCCGGCGCTTGCAAGCCAGTCCAGATGGAGGGGTTCGAGCGGGGCTTGGGGTAGCCAGTTGGCGGGAGGCAAAAGCATGGACACTGCACAATCTGGAAAAGACCACATACTAGTAGGAGCTGCCGCAGGCTGCGATCTTTTGATCTTGCTTTTGAACACAAGATCAACAGATCGCAGCCTGCGGCAGCTCCTACAAAATGTGTTTACAGTTCAGCGGCCAGACGCGAGCCCTGATTGATCGCACGCTTGGCATCCAGCTCCGCCGCCACATCCGCACCGCCGATCAAGTGCACATTCTGCCCGGCGGCAACCAGGCCTTCGTGCAACTCACGCAGCGGATCCTGCCCCGCGCAGATCACGATGTTGTCCACCGCCAGCAGTTGCGGCTCGCCGGTTTCGCCGATGCGAATATGCAGACCCTGGTCATCAATGCTCAGATATTCGACGCTGTTAAGCATCTGCACCTGCTTGTTCTTCAGACCGGTGCGGTGAATCCAGCCGGTGGTTTTGCCCAGACCGTCGCCGACCTTGGTTTTCTTGCGCTGCAACAGAAACACTTCACGGGCCGGCGCATGCGGTACCGCTTTGATTCCCGCCACACCACCACGGGCTTGCAGTTGCGTGTCGATGCCCCACTCTTTCCAGAACGCCGCTCGATCCAGACTGGTGGCCACGCCTTGGTGGACGAGGAACTCCGACACGTCAAAACCGATACCACCCGCACCGATCACCGCCACGCGCTTGCCGACCGGCTTGCGCTCGAGGATCACGTCCAGATAACTCAGGACCTTGGCATTCTCGACACCCGGAATCGCCGGCACGCGCGGGGCAATACCGGTGGCGAGAATGATTTCGTCGTAACCGCCTTCAACCAGTTTTGTCACGTCGACTCGGGTGTTCAGGCACACCTCGACATTCGTGGTCTGCAACTTGCGCTTGAAGTAGCGCAGGGTTTCGAAAAACTCTTCCTTGCCCGGCACGCGCTTGGCGATATTGAACTGACCACCAATCTCACTGGCCGAATCGAACAGCGTGACCTGATGACCGCGCTCGGCGGCCACGGTGGCGGCGGACAACCCGGCAGGGCCGGCACCGACCACGGCGATTTTCTTGATCTGCTGCACCGGCAGGTAATTGAGTTCAGTCTCGTGGCAGGCACGCGGGTTGACCAGGCAACTGGTGAGCTTGCCGCCAAAGGTGTGGTCGAGGCACGCCTGGTTGCAGCCGATGCAGGTGTTGATTTCGTCGGCACGACCTTCGGCGGCCTTGTTGACGAACTCCGGGTCGGCAAGGAACGGTCGCGCCATCGAGACCATGTCGGCATCGCCCTCGGCAAGAATCTGCTCGGCAATTTCCGGGGTATTGATACGGTTGGTGGTGATCAGCGGAATGCTCACCGAACCGCGCAACTTGGCCGTGACCTTGCTGAACGCCGCACGCGGAACCTTGGTGGCGATGGTCGGAATCCGCGCTTCGTGCCAGCCGATACCGGTGTTGATGATGGTCGCGCCCGCCTGTTCGATGGCTTTGGCCAGCATGACGATTTCATCCCAGGTGCTGCCACCTTCGACCAGGTCGAGCATCGACAGGCGGAAGATGATAATGAAGTTCGGCCCGACTGCTTCGCGCACACGGCGGACGATTTCCACCGGCAGGCGCATGCGGTTTTCGTAACTGCCGCCCCAGCGGTCGGTGCGGTGGTTGGTGTGGGCGGCGAGGAACTGGTTAATGAAATAACCTTCCGACCCCATGATCTCGACGCCGTCATATTCGGCAGACTGCGCCAGCACCGAGCAGGTGACAAAATCGCTGATCTGCTTTTCGATGCCCTCTTCGTCCAGCTCTTTGGGCTTGAACGGGTTGATCGGCGCCTGGATCGCGCTCGGCGCTACTTGCTTCGGGCTGTAGGCATAACGGCCAGCGTGGAGAATCTGCATGCAGATCTTGCCGCCGGCCTCATGCACCGCGCGGGTGACGATGCGGTGCTTGAGCGCCTCTTCTTCGCTGGTCAGTTTCGCCGCGCCAGAGTAAACGCCACCCTCATCATTCGGGCCGATGCCGCCCGTGACCATCAGGCCGACGCCGCCTCGGGCACGTTCGGCGAAGTACGCCGCCATGCGTTCGAAGCCACCCGGCTTTTCTTCCAGGCCAGTGTGCATCGAGCCCATCAGGGTGCGGTTGCGCAGCGTGGTGAATCCCAGGTCCAGCGGGGCCAGCAAATGCGGGTAATGAGCGGCGGTCATCGGTAACTCCACAACGTGCGATCACGGAAAATTGCGGGAGCTCTGCGTCCCCCGTCAGTCATGTTCGACAGACTAAGAGGCGCACCGCTGTCACTCAATGACCGTAACTGACAAGTTATTGATCCAAATGCGCAGTGCCCCTTGGCAATCCGGGCCATGGGCCCTACCCTAGGCGCCACACTCTGTACCGGCTGTTGTTGGTTTTCATGCGCAAACTTCTGTACCTGTTTTTCTCCATGGCCCTCGTTGCCGCCCTGACCACCTACGCCATGTGGGCGGCAGACCGGCCGGCGGGGCACTACCTGTCGGATTTGCGCATCAAGCTTGCCGTCAATCAGGGCACGCCCGCCGGTCGTGGGAACCTGCTGGGCATTCAACCCGAACTCTTCCCCACCGATTATCAAAGCCCGGCACGCCTGCACCGCAAGCTCGCGGCGTATCTTCAGCAAGCCCGCGATCAAGGCTTGCTCAATGAGAAAACCGTGGTGGTATTGCCGGAGCATGTCGGCACCTGGCTGATGATCAGCGGCGAGAAAGACGAGTTGTATCAAGCGCCGACCCTGGCTGAAGCGATGAACTGGCTGGCGGCAAGCAATCCGCTGCTGTTCGCCCGCGCGTGGTTGCGCGCCAAGGGCGAGCAACGTCTGGACGATGCTTATCTGCGGATGAAATCGAAGGCCATGGCCAAGGATTATCAGGCACTGTTCGGCGGTCTGGCCAAGGAGTTTCAGGTCACCCTGGTCGCCGGTTCCATCGTGCTGCCGGAGCCGAGCATCCGCGACGGCCGGCTCAAGCCTGGCAGCGGCGCGCTATTCAACAGCAGCGTGGTATTCGGCCGCGACGGCGCACCGCTGGGCCAGCCGCAACGGCAGATGCACCCGATCTTCGATCAGCAGGGGGTGATTCAGGCCGAAGACAAGCACGCCATCCAGGTCGTCGACACCCCGGCCGGACGTCTGGGCATCCTCATCGGCAGTGACAGCTGGTATCCCGGCAACTACCGCACCCTCGACGATCAAGGCGCGCAACTGGTCGCCGTGCCGGCGCAAGTGATTGGCCAAGGTGCCTGGGACAAACCATGGCGCGGCTACAAGGGTTCGAGCACGCCGGGGTCGGTCAGCCTCAAGCCTGGCGACCTCAGCGAAGGTCAGGCCTGGCATCGGTTGACTCTCACCGCGCAGCCGCCGAGCAGCCGCGCCATTGCCGGGGTCAGTGTGTTCATGCGCGGACAGTTCTGGGACAAGCCGAGTACCGGCAGAAGCTTCCTCAGCAGCAATGGCCAGCAGTTCGCCGATGGCGAGGCCCGTGGTGCGCGCTTGCTGAACGTCTGGCTGTAAACCATGAAGCCGCAACCGATGCGTCTCGGGGATCTGTCGGTGGGCTTCGTTCATAGTCTGGCCGAGGCCGTGCATAGCCACGGCGCGGACCCGCTGCCTCTGCTTGAGCAATACGGCCTCGATGCCGCGCGGCTGGCGGAGGCCGGCGCACGCTTGTCGATCCCGCGTTACATGCGCCTCGGCCATGCGGCGATCCAACTCACTGGCGACCCGGCGCTGGGCCTGCGCATGGGGCAGATGATCCGCTTGAACCAGGCCGGTCTGGCCGGCATCACCGCTGCGCAAGCGCCTACCGTGCGCGAGGCGGCCCGCTGCCTGACTCGCTTTGAACCGCTTTACGGCTCCAACTATCGCGGGCAATCCAGTTTCCACGAAGACGCCAATGGCGCCTGGCTGCGCTTCTACTCGATCAGCCCCTACAACGCTTATAACCGCTTCGTGGTCGACTCGATCCTCGCCGGCTGGCTGCACCAGTTGTCGAGTCTATGCAGCGAAACGCTACGCGCTGAAAGAATCGAAATCGAGTTCGAAGCGCCGGATTATCGTGATGCCTACGCTGTGCTCGGCGACTGCCCGATCCAGTTCAGCGCCGAACGCAATCAACTGCGCCTGAGCCTGAGCAGCCTCGCCCTGCGCAACCCCGAACATTGTCCGAGCACCTGGCGGCATTTGCTGCAATTGTGTGAACGGGAACTGGAACAGCTGACCCGCACCCGCAGCCTGCGCGAACGCATCACGCAATTGCTCGGCCCGTTGCTCAATGGCGGCCGCGAGCCGGATCTGGAAGAAGTCGCAGCACGTCTGAAACTACCCACCTGGACCTTGCGGCGCAAACTGGCCGAGGAAGGCACGCAATTTCGCGCGATCCTCAATGACACACGCCGCGATCTGGCGATGACCTACATCCGCGACACCGAACTGGCGTTCGGCGAAATCGCCTACCTGCTGGGCTTTGCCTCAGCCGAAGCTTTCCAGCGCGCATTCAAGCGCTGGAGCGGACAGACGCCCGGCGAATCTCGACGAAATTATCGCTCGGGAGCTTGAAGCTCAGAGCTCCGTCGCGTCGTCAGCCGGCTCTGGTTGATCCAGTTCAAAGGCCTGGTATTCGAGCAGTTCTTCCTGATACTCATCCATCGTATAAATCTCCCCAACAGCTCGCTGTGAAAATGGCCTGATCAATCGACCTGTGCCCCGAGCATAAAGTGCCCGTGTGAAGGAAAAGTGAAACGCGACCTTCATGAATAAAACGTAGCAGGTGGTTGGGGATTTATCGCGGGGATGGTGTCGCAGGGATGTAACCAGATCTTAAGCCAACCCGAAACCACTGTGGGAGCGAGCCTGCTCGCGAAGGCGGTGGGTCAGTCTAACAATCTGTCGACTGACACTCCGCCTTCGCGAGCAGGCTCGCTCCCACAGGGTTTCGCTGAGTTTTCTTACTGTCCCGACGCAGGCATCGCCGGGATCGGCTCGGACGGCGGTGGAATATCCGGATTGGTCGGTGGCGTGATGGTTTCGCTGGCCGGTGCTGGCTCTTCAACGGGCGCTGGCGTGATCGGTGCCGACTCCGCTGGTGGCGCCACCGGTTCGGAACTCACTGGTGCGGTTTCAGCCGGCGCCGGTGCAGGTTCCGCAGCCGGCGCGGGGGCCGGTTCCGCTGCAGGTGTCGGCACCAGTGGCGCAGCAGCCGGAGCAGGCGTCGCTTTCGGCTCAGGTACACCGAGATCGGTTTTCGGTTTTTCTTCGATGTGCGCAGCCTTCTTCGCATCGGCGGGCAGGAACTGCTCGACCAGGGTGAAGAAACGCTCGTAGAACTTCTGCGCGGTGACGGTCTCACTGGCGACCTTGACCATCGAGTCGTCCGAAGAGCCGATCGGCATCGACACCGAACCCAACACGCCAACCCCGAGGCTGGCCGAGTTATTGGTCTTCTTCAGCGCGTATCGGTCCTGCAAGGCGTTAGCGAACACCGTCGCGTGATGCCCGGCGCTGCCGTCTCCGGCGCAAACCACATTGAAGCTGATCTCAAGATGCGTCTCGCCGGTCTGCTGGAAGCTCTTGTGACCGCTGACCAGTTTCGGATCGCTGCTGGTAATGATGTAGCCCTGACTGAGCAACGCGCGCCGGGCGGCTTCGCAACTGGCGGTATCGGTCACCGGGTAATTGCGCGAAAAGGTGCCGGAGTCATCGAAGTTCTCATGCTCATAGATCGGCTTGTCCTTGGAACAACCGGCTACCGCAGTCAACAAAAGCGCCAGCCCGACGACACGCATGGGAGTGGAAATCAACATTGAACATCCTGAGGGAAAACAGTCCGGGGCGTATTGTGCAACAGATCGCCGCCCCATGGCGCATGGAATAGTGTCAAGAATCGGTTACAACTTTACCGGTCATGAGCGCCAGGAAAAAGCCGCGCCGACAAATGATCGATCAGCGCGCGCAATTTCGCCGTGGCCTGCCGGCTCGACGGCCACAATACCCAGAACTGCCCGGCATGCTCCACATGCTCATCGAGCACCCGGCGCAAGCGACCTTGGCGCACCGCTTCATGCACCATGAAATCCGGCAGACAGGCAATGCCCATCCCGGCCAGCACCGCATGCTGCACCGCCTCGATCGAGGTGCTGAGCAGACGCAGCGGCAATACCGGCTCAGGCGCCCCCTCTGCGCGGCGCAGCGGCCAGGCCTCCAGCTTGCCGGTGGCGTGAAAGGTGTGACGTAAACAGGCGTGATCGGCCAGATCGCCCGGCGTGCGCGGTTCACCTCTGTGTTCGAGATAATCGGGGCTCGCCACCAGCACCAGATGAAACTCGCCCAGCGGCCGCGCCATCAGTCGTGAATCCTTGGGTTTGCCGGTGCGAATCACCGCGTCGAAACCCTCATCAATCACATCGACCATGCGGTCGGTGAGATCCAGATCCAGTTCGATGTGCGGGTACAGCATCATGAATTCGGTCATCACCGGCATGACCAACTCGTGCACCTGCGGCAGGCTGATCCGCAGCCGACCGTGGGGCGCCGAGGCGGCATTGCACAACTCGAACTCCGCCGCCTCCACCTCCGCCAGAATCCTGCGACAACGCTCGAGAAACAAAGCGCCTTCCGAAGTCAGGGTGATACTGCGAGTGCTGCGATTGAACAAGCGCACGCCAAGCCGCGCTTCCAGCCGCGCAATGCTCTTGCCGACCGCCGACGATGACACCCCTTGCAAGCGGCCGGCTTCAGTGAAACTGCGAGTCTCGGCGACCTGCACAAATACCGAGATGCTACCCAGGCTATCCATTCACACCTCCGATTGGCGACATCCGTGTCCGATATGTTCGGAACCCTAACCTGTTTTTCCGCAATACGCAGCGCCCTACCCTGTGTTCCTCGACATTGATCACACAGGGACGCAGGAACATGACCGACGTACATTTCACTTCCTCAGGGCTTGACCAGCCGACTGACAACAGCGAACGCCTGCCTTACGGAGCACTGCTGGCGCTGGCCACGGCAGGTTTCATCACCGTCATGACCGAAGCGATGCCGGCGGGTCTGCTGCCGCAAATGAGCGCCGGCCTGAACGTATCTCAAGCGCTGATCGGACAACTGGTCACGCTGTACGCCGTCGGCTCGATACTCGCGGCGATCCCCCTGACCATCGCGACCCGTGGCTGGCGCCGCAAACCATTGCTGTTGACCGCGATCGCCGGCTTCGCCGTGGCCAACAGCGTTACTGCCGTATCCGAGCAGTACTGGCTGACCCTGAGCGCACGTTTTATCGCCGGCCTCTTCGCCGGCCTGCTCTGGGCACTCCTGGCCGGCTACGCCAGTCGCATGGTCGCACCTCACCTGCAAGGCCGCGCTATCACCGTCGCCATGCTCGGCGCGCCATTGGCGCTAGCGCTCGGCATACCCGCCGGGACGCTGCTGGGCACGATGGTGGGCTGGCGCCTGAGCTTTGCCATCATGACCGCGCTGACCCTAGGGCTGGTAATCTGGGTGCACCTGCGAGTCCCGGACTTCGCCGGCGAAGTTGAAGGAAAACGCCTGCCCTTGCGTCAGGTATTCACCCTGCCCGGCATACGATCGGTACTGTTTGTAACCTTGTCCTACGTCGTGGCGCATAACCTTCTCTACACCTACATCGCGCCGTTCCTGCAACCCTCCGGTCTGACTTCGGACATTGATCGCGTACTCTTGGCGTTCGGCCTGGCCTCGGTGCTGAGCCTGTGGATTGTCGGCAGCCTGATTGATCGCTGGTTGCGTGAACTGGTACTCGGGAGTGCGGCACTGTTCCTGCTCGCTGCGATAGCCCTGGCGCTGTGGCGCGCATCGCCCGGCGTGGTTTACGCAGCCGTTATCGTCTGGGGACTGGCATTCGGCGCGATGCCTTCGCTCCTGCAAACCGCCTCAGCGAAAACCGCCTCCCAAGCCGCTGATACAGCACAATCGATGCTGGTGACACTCTGGAATGTTGGTATTGCCGGCGGCGGACTGGCCGGCGGATTGATGATGGGAAATGTCGGGGTCGGGGCATTTCCGTGGATTGTTGCGGGGTTGCTGGTGGTGACGCTGTCTGCGGTGGTGATGGCCAGGGCGCATGAGTTTCCGTCGGGGCGGTGAAACCGTTTAGAAAGATGACAAGCCTCGATCTGTGCGACCTGCAGGAGATTGGTTGACAGGCATGTCGCCATCGCGAGCAGGCTCACTCCTACAAGGGGGCGGTGTACATCTGGAGAAATCAGGTCGGCTGTCAGGCCGCCTTCGCGAGCAAGCTCGCTCCCACAGAAAAGCAAGATCAAAAGATCGCAGCCTTCGGCAGCTCCTACACAATGAGCGTTAGCTCGAGTGCTTTTGATCTACGGGCGACTTCGGAAGGCTGAGCGGAGGGATTGATCCGGGCGTGGGAGCGCAGCGACCGTCTGGCGCAGCCAGACACAGCGGAAGGAGGTGCAGCGAAGCAAACCGGAGCCGCTGCGCCCGGATCGATCCCGCAGCGAAGGAACCCGAGCCTGCGAGGGCCGAACGCAGGAGCAAGCCTTTTCGGTTACCTTTTCGGCGTTTGGAAAAGGTGACCCGCCGTAAGGGCGGAACCCTAAGTCGCCGTTACCGCAGAAATGGATATTCACCCAAAACCCCAAGCAGCATGGTCGGCCCAAAGGCCGCCAAGGCACAAAAAAAAAGCCCCGACCAAACGGCCGGGGCTCCTTCAAACGTCAGTCAAAAGATCAGAACCGCTCGATCTTCGCCTCAGCTTCCAACTGCTTGCGATAAGCCGCAAAGTCCTGCTGCCCCTCACGGGAAGCCAGGAAGCGACGGTATTGCGCCTTCTCTTCATCCGTCGGCGCAGCCGCTTCATTGACGCCATTCAGACGCACAATCATCAGACTACCGTCCGGCAACGTAACGCTGGTGAACGTCGGCTTGTCCTTCGCAGCCGGCTTCGGCATACGGAACAACGCCTGCAGCACAGCTGGATCAACCCCTTCCTGACCACGGGTGGCCGCTTCGGTGGTTTTCCAGGTCTGGCCGTCGATGGCCTTGTCCAGCGGCGCCTTGCCGTCGCGCAGATCGGCAATCAGCTTTTCGGCACGAGTTTTGGCCTCGGCGCTGGCGTGCTCTTTGGTCAACTGAGTGCGGATTGCCGCGCTCACGCTTTCCAGCGGCAGTTGCGCAGGCTTGAGATGCTCCTTGGCGCGCAACACGATCACGGTTTCCGGATCCAGCTCGATGGCCGTGCTGTTCGCACCTTCATCAATCACTTCCGGGCTGAACGCAGCAGTGACCACGGCACGGTTGGCCGCAACACCTTCGCCACCCTCGCGGCCGAACGGCTTGGAAGTGTGCACGGTCAGCTTCAGATCCGCCGCTGGCTGAGCCAGGTCGGACGCTTCGAATGCGGAGTCTTCCAGTTGCTTGGTCGCCTCGACGAAACGCTGCTCGACCTGCGCGGCTTTCAGCTCGCGGGTCAGCTTGTCTTTCAGGCTGGCCAGAGTCGGCACTTCAGGCGCTTCCACACCCAACAGCTTGATCAGGTGATAACCGAAGTCGGTACGAATCGGCTCGGATACCTGGTCTTTCGACAGCGAGTACAGAGCCTTTTCGAAGGCCGGATCGTAAACGCCAGGACCGGCATAACCGAGGTCACCGCCATTGTTCGCCGAACCCGGATCCTGCGAGAACTCCTTGGCCAGCGCTTCGAACTTCTCGCCCTTGGCCAGACGCGCCTGGACTTCGTCGATCTTCGCCTTGGCCTGTGCCTCGGTAGTCTTATCGTTCACTTCAATCAGGATGTGCGCGGCACGACGCTGCTCCGAAAGGTTGGCGATCTCTTTCTGATACGCCGCCTCAAGGTCTTCATCCTTCACCGCGACCTGATCGAAGAACGACGACTTCTTCAGCTCGACGTAATCGATGATCACCTGATCCGGAGTCATGAACTCCTTGGCGTGTTCATCGTAGTAAGCCTTGACCTCGTCATCGGTCAGCTTGACCGCAGCCGGGTCGGCCTTGACGTTCAGAGTGGCGAAATCGCGGGTCTGTTTTTCCAGACGGGCGAATGCCAGCACTTCGGCGTCGGTCACGAAACCGCTGCCGGCAACGCCAGCGCGCAACTGGCCGATCAGCATTTCCTGAGCCAGCATCTGGCGGAACTGCATGCGGCTGTAACCCAGTTGACGGATCACCTGGTCGAAACGCTCGGAGCTGAACTTGCCGTCGACCTGGAATTCAGGTGTCTGCAGGATCACTTGATCCAGCGCGGCTTCGGAGAAGGAGAACTTCGCCTGTTCGGCGCCTTGCAGCAGCAACTTGCGGTCGATCAGGCCTTTGAGAGCCGATTCGCGCAGCATTTTTTCGTCGAGCAAGGAAGCATCGAAGTCCTTGCCCAGCTGTTGCATCAGCTGACGGCGTTGCATGTCAACCGCCTGGCTCAGCTCGTTCTGGCTGATTTCGTCACCGTTGACCTTGGCCGCCTCGTTCTTGTGAGTCGTGGCCTGGAAAATGGCATCGAAACCGGTCAGGGCCATCAGTGCAACGATGACCCCAATAATGGTCTTGGCAATCCAGCCTTGTGAATTGTCCCTGATATTCTGCAGCATGCGTCCCCCAGAAACGGTTGAACTTCAATTTAGGCAACCGTGGAGCGTGGGTAGAATCCGGATAGAAGAAAGGCGCATCCGAGGATGCGCCTTCTCGTAACTGGCGGAGCGGACAGGGCTCGAACCCTCGATCCCGGCGTTACAGGTGCCTGTTCCAGCCACCTGCTCTACCGCTCCGCTGCCAAGTCAGGCTTGACCCCGACCCGGATGGGTAAAAACCTGAAAACTCAGTTAACAGCTTCTTTCAGTGCTTTACCGGCTTTGAAACCTGGCTTCTTGGCAGCCGGGATTTCCAGAGTCTTGCCGGTTTGCGGGTTGCGGCCGGTACGAGCCGGACGGTCAGTCACGGAGAAAGTACCGAAACCAACCAGAACAACGGAGTCGCCAGCCTTCAGAGCGCCAGTGACGGATTCGATTACAGCGTCCAGCGCACGGCCAGCAGCAGCTTTCGGGATATCAGCGGATGCAGCGATAGCATCAATCAGTTCCGACTTGTTCACTCTAAGTCCCCTTATATCTATTTTGAGATGTTTCTAAGTTTTTTGGTGAAAGCAAAAACGAGTGCTGAATGGCCTACAGACACTTAAGAGCCGCTTTATAACAAGGGCTCTAAAATGCTGTCAAGGAAAGCCCCCCAGGCTAAAACGTATTAATGCGTGCTAATTCTTTCCTTGGCATCAGACTCGCGTTTTTCGTCCTTGGCAACTATCTCCGGAGCCACATCCGGCAAGGGCTCCGGCGCGTATTGCAGCGCAATTTGCAGGACCTCGTCAATCCATTTAACCGGTTTGATCTGCAGATCCTGCTTGATATTGTCAGGAATCTCCTTCAGATCGCGGACGTTTTCTTCCGGAATAATCACGATCTTGATTCCGCCGCGATGTGCCGCCAGCAGTTTTTCCTTCAAACCGCCGATTGCCAGCACCTGACCACGGAGAGTGATTTCGCCGGTCATGGCGACATCGGCACGCACTGGAATCCCGGTCAACGCCGATACCAGCGCCGTGCACATGCCCACGCCAGCGCTAGGGCCGTCTTTCGGCGTAGCACCTTCGGGCATATGAATGTGGGTGTCGCGCTTCTCGTGGAAGTCCAGCGGAATGCCCAGGCTCTTGGCGCGGCTGCGCACGACGGTCTGCGCGGCAGTGATCGATTCGACCATCACATCACCCAGCGAACCGGTCTTGATCAGTTGTCCTTTGCCCGGAATCACCGCGGCTTCGATGGTCAGCAATTCGCCACCAACCTGAGTCCACGCCAGGCCAGTAACCTGCCCCACCTGATCCTGCTGCTCGGCGAGACCGTAGCGGAACTTGCGCACGCCGAGGAAATGCTCGAGCAGATCAGCTGTCACTTTTACCGAGAAACGTTTTTCCAGTGCATGCTCTTTGACCGCCTTGCGGCAGACCTTGGCAATCTGCCGCTCAAGACCACGCACGCCCGCTTCACGGGTGTAGTAACGGATGATGTCGCGGATCGCTTCCTCGTCGAACTCCAGCTCGCCCTTCTTCAGACCATTGGCGGCGATCTGTTTTGGCGACAGGTATTTCACGGCGATGTTGATCTTCTCGTCTTCGGTGTAACCCGGCAGACGGATGACTTCCATCCGGTCCAGCAGGGCTGGCGGGATGTTCATCGAGTTCGAGGTGCACAGGAACATCACATCGGACAGGTCGTAATCGACTTCCAGATAGTGATCGTTGAAGTTGTGGTTCTGCTCCGGATCGAGCACTTCCAGCAATGCGGACGCCGGATCGCCACGCATGTCGCTGCCCATCTTGTCGATTTCATCGAGCAGGAACAGCGGGTTGCGAACGCCCACCTTTGTCATCTTTTGAATCAATCTTCCCGGCATCGAACCGATGTAGGTCCGGCGGTGACCACGGATTTCCGCTTCATCACGCACGCCGCCCAGGGCCATACGCACGAATTTGCGGTTGGTGGCATGAGCAATCGATTCCGCCAGCGAGGTTTTACCTACACCTGGAGGACCGACCAGGCACAACACCGGGCCACGGATCTTTTTCACGCGTTTTTGCACAGCGAGGTATTCAAGGATGCGTTCCTTGACCTCTTCGAGACCGTAGTGATCGGCGTCGAGAATGTCTTCTGCACGGGCCAGATCGAGGCGTACCTTGCTCTGCGCCTTCCACGGCACTTGCACCAGCCAGTCGATGTACGAGCGCACCACGGTGGCTTCAGCCGACATTGGCGACATCTGCTTGAGCTTGTTCAGCTCGGCGGTGGCTTTGGCCAGTGCGTCTTTCGGCAGGCCGGCCGCATCGATGCGTTTCTTCAGCTCTTCGATTTCGTTGTGACCTTCGTCACCGTCGCCGAGCTCTTTCTGAATGGCCTTCATCTGCTCGTTCAGGTAGTACTCGCGCTGACTGCGCTCCATCTGCTTCTTGACGCGACCGCGAATGCGTTTCTCGACCTGCAGCAGGTCGATTTCGGCATCCAGCAGCGCCAGCACGTGCTCGACACGGGCCGACAGATCGATGATCTCGAGGATTTCCTGCTTCTGCTCGATTTTCAGCGCCATGTGCGCGGCCATGGTGTCGACCAGACGACCCGGCTCATCGATACTGTTGAGTGACGACAGGACTTCAGCCGGGACTTTCTTGCCCAGCTGCACATATTGTTCGAACTGCGACAGCAGCGTGCGCACGAAGACTTCGGATTCGCGTTCGGCAGCGTCGACTTCTTCGATCAGCGAAACTTCGGCGCGGCAGTGGCCATCGACTTCGCTGAAGCGTTCGACGGTGCCACGCTGCTCGCCTTCGACCAGAACCTTGACGGTGCCATCAGGCAGCTTCAGCAACTGCAGAACCGTGGCAATCGTACCTACGCGATAGAGAGCGTCTTCACCGGGATCATCGTCAGCCGGGTTTCTCTGGGCCAGCAGCAGAATCTGCTTGTCACCCGTCATCGCTGCCTCGAGGGCTTCGATGGATTTCTCGCGCCCCACGAACAGCGGGATAACCATGTGCGGATAAACCACGACATCACGCAATGGCAGGAGAGGCAATTCGATGGTTGTCTTCATGATTTCGCCTCTACGGCGGCCATATGGCCGTAATCAGATGGAATTGAGCTTGAAACCAAGATGGGGGCTGCCTCGAAAAAAAACAAGCGTAAAGCGGAGGTAAAAAACGACTTAAAAAAAAAGAGGCCCGAAGGCCCCTTCTTTGTTGCGGCGCGGTGGACGCTTACGCGTCCGGCGCTGCCTTCGCCGCCGGCTCACTGTTTTCGTAGATATACAGTGGCTTGGACTTGCCTTCGATCACGCTTTCATCGATCACGACTTTGCTCACCTCGGACTGCGAGGGGATTTCATACATCGTGTCGAGCAGCACACCTTCGAGAATCGAACGCAGGCCACGGGCCCCGGTTTTACGTTCCAGGGCACGCTTGGCGACCGATTTCAGCGCGTCGGAACGGAATTCCAGATCCACGCCTTCCATCTCGAACAGCTTGGCATACTGTTTGGTCAGAGCATTTTTCGGCTCGGTGAGGATCTGCATCAGTGCAGCCTCGTCGAGCTCGTCCAGTGTCGCCAGGACCGGCAGACGACCGACGAACTCCGGGATCAGACCGAACTTGACCAGATCGTCAGGCTCGACTTCACGCAGGGATTCACCGACTTTCTTGCCTTCTTCCTTGCTGCGCACTTCGGCGTTGAAGCCGATGCCGCCTTTGGTGGAACGGTTCTGAATGACCTTTTCCAGGCCAGAGAACGCACCGCCGCAGATGAACAGGATGTTACGAGTGTCGACCTGCAGGAATTCCTGCTGCGGATGCTTGCGGCCACCTTGCGGCGGTACCGAAGCGACCGTGCCTTCGATCAACTTGAGCAAGGCCTGCTGCACGCCTTCACCGGAAACATCACGGGTGATCGACGGGTTGTCGGACTTGCGGGAAATCTTGTCGATTTCGTCGATGTAGACAATGCCCATCTGGGCTTTCTCTACGTCGTAATCGCACTTCTGCAGCAACTTCTGAATGATGTTCTCGACATCTTCACCTACGTAACCGGCCTCGGTGAGGGTGGTAGCGTCGGCGATGGTGAACGGAACGTTCAGCAAGCGGGCCAGTGTTTCGGCCAGCAGGGTTTTACCGGAGCCTGTCGGGCCGATCAGCAGGATGTTGCTCTTGCCGAGTTCGACGTCGTCAGCCTTTTTGTCACGCTGGTTCAGGCGCTTGTAGTGGTTGTACACCGCTACGGCCAAAACCTTTTTCGCACGTTCCTGACCAATGACGTACTGGTCAAGGATGCCGCTGATTTCTTTAGGCGAAGGCAATTTATGCGCGCTGCTTTCGGCCTGTGCTTCCTGCACCTCCTCGCGGATGATGTCATTGCACAGGTCGACGCACTCGTCGCAGATAAAGACCGAGGGGCCGGCAATCAATTTGCGCACTTCATGCTGGCTTTTGCCACAGAAGGAGCAATAGAGCAGCTTGCCGTTGTCCTCGCCGTTGCGGGTGTCAGTCATTCGTTCGATCCAAATCCGATAGGCTTGCAACACAAGATGAAGGCTATTGCGGGCTTTTTCAAGCCCGCCGCTGATCGGACATGCCGATCAGGCCTGTTTTGCGCTGCTTATATTAAGCTGGACGCTGATTGATCACTTCGTCGATCAGGCCGTATTCCTTCGCAGCTTCGGCACTCATGAAGTTGTCGCGGTTGGTATCGCGCTCGATTTCTTCCAGAGTACGGCCGCTGTGCTTGGCCATCAGCATGTTCAGACGCTCGCGGATGAAGAGGATTTCCTTGGCGTGGATTTCGATGTCCGACGCCTGGCCCTGGAAACCGCCCAGTGGCTGGTGAATCATCACGCGCGAGTTCGGCAGGCAGAAACGCTTGCCCGGAGCACCTGCGGTGAGCAGGAATGCGCCCATGCTGCAGGCCTGACCGATGCAGGTGGTCGACACGTTCGGCTTGATGAACTGCATGGTGTCGTAGATCGACATGCCTGCTGTCACCGAACCGCCCGGCGAGTTGATGTACAGATGGATGTCCTTGTCCGGGTTTTCCGCTTCAAGGAACAGCAGTTGCGCACAGATCAGGTTGGCCATGTAGTCCTCTACCGGGCCCACCAGAAAGATCACTCGCTCCTTGAGCAGGCGCGAGTAGATGTCGTAGGCGCGTTCGCCACGAGCGGACTGCTCGACAACCATCGGGACCAGGCCGCCAGCGGCCTGGATATCAGAGTTCTGCTGAATATAAGAATTACGGAACATGCTCTGCAGTCGCTCCCAAATAGTTATGTCTTGAATACGCATAAGCCAGCTCGAGAGCTGGCTTATGGTGTGCACTTCTAACGCAAAATCAATCAGTCGGCTGCTGGAGCTTCTACCGGCTTGACTGCTTCTTCGTAGGAGACCGATTTATCGGTCACACTAGCTTTCTGCAGAACAGTATCCACAACTTGCTCTTCCAGCACAACCGAACGCACTTCGTTCAGTTGCTGCTCGTTTTTGTAGTACCACGACACGACCTGCTCTGGCTCCTGGTAAGCGGAAGCCATTTCCTGAATCATTTCGCGAACGCGAGCTTCGTCAGGCTTGAGGTCGAACTGCTTGACCACTTCAGCAACGATCAGGCCCAGCACGACGCGACGCTTGGCTTGCTCTTCGAACAGCTCGGCCGGCAGTTGATCCGGCTTGATGTTGCCGCCGAATTGCTGAACAGCCTGCACGCGCAGACGGTCAACTTCGTTGGACAGCAGGGCCTTTGGCACTTCGATCGGGTTGGTGGCCAGCAGACCGTCCATTACCTGATTCTTGACCTTGGATTTGATCGCCTGACGCAGTTCACGCTCCATGTTCTTGCGAACTTCGGTGCGGAAACCGTCGATGCCGCTTTCCTTGATGCCGAATTGAGCGAAGAACTCTTCGTTCAGCTCAGGCAGCTTAGGCTCGGACACAGTGTTGACGGTCACGGTGAACTCGGCGGTTTTGCCAGCCAGGTCCAGGTTCTGATAGTCCTCAGGGAAGGTCAGGTTCAGAACGCGCTCTTCGCCAGCTTTAGCGCCAACCAGGCCTTCTTCGAAGCCCGGGATCATGCGGCCGGAACCCAGCACCAGCTGAGTGCCCTTGGCGGAACCGCCAGCAAACACTTCGCCGTCGACCTTGCCAACGAAATCGATGTTCAGCTGGTCTTCGTTCTGAGCAGCACGATCGGCCACTTCGAAACGAGTGTTCTGCTTGCGCAGGATGTCGAGCATCTTGTCCAGGTCAGCGTCAGCCACTTCAGCGCTCAGGCGCTCAACGGTGATGCCTTCGAAACCGGCAACGGTGAACTCAGGGAACACTTCGAATACGGCTACGTATTCCAGATCCTTGCCCGCTTCGAGGGATTTTGGCTCGATCGAAGGCGAACCGGCAGGGTTGAGCTTCTGCTCAACCACGGCTTCGTAGAACGAAGACTGGATCACGTCGCCTACCGCTTCCTGGCGCGCGTCAGCACCGAAACGGCGCTTGATTTCGCTCATTGGCACTCTGCCTGGACGGAAGCCAGCAATTTTGGCCTTTTGGGCAGTCTGCTGCAGACGCTTGTTGACCTGAGTCTCGATGCGTTCTGCCGGCACGGTGACGCTCATGCGGCGCTCGAGAGCAGTAGTATTTTCAACAGAAACTTGCATGGATATTCCTCGTTGCACAGACGTTAGCCGGCCGTTTCCGACCCCAGAATCAAGGGCATGCATTCTAGTGGGTCAAACTCAAGAAGTCACCCTACTGGAAACGGGTAAAAAAACAGCAGGCAATTTATAGGGAGCGCCGCACGAATGCCGCGCACTCCACAGGCGAATACAAGCGATCACGCCAGGGCTCTGCATCAACCCTTCTATATATAGAAGGGCAATCGATTGGCCCCAGACAGCTATCCCGGCAATTACCGGAACAGCGAGCAGCTCAGCCTCATCGGAACCTTTATATTCGATGAAGTGCCCTGCCCTGCGACCTGAAACCGACCAGGTCGGATTCCAAACCGCTAAAACAAAAAAGGCGCCAGACTGTTAAATCTGGCGCCTTTCGAAATATGGGGTGGACGATGGGGATCGAACCCACGACAACGGGAGTCACAATCCCGTGCTCTACCAACTGAGCTACGCCCACCATATTGCGTAACAAAAAAGCCAAACAACTTCTTTGTCGAAACTTCATCAGGCCCGAGGCGCAGATGAAGCTTTATTTGGTGCGGATGAAGAGACTCGAACTCTTACGCCTCGCGGCGCTGGAACCTAAATCCAGTGTGTCTACCAATTCCACCACATCCGCGGATGAAGCTTTTAAAGCAAAGGCGCCAGACCGTTAAATCTGGCGCCTTTCGAAATATGGGGTGGACGATGGGGATCGAACCCACGACAACGGGAGTCACAATCCCGTGCTCTACCAACTGAGCTACGCCCACCATATCGCGTTACTTGTGCCAAAGCTGCCTAATGGCGCACCCGGCAGGACTCGAACCTGCGACCATCCGCTTAGAAGGCGGATGCTCTATCCAGCTGAGCTACGGGCGCCTTGTTAATCTGTACTCTTAAAGGACTACAAACTAAGTGCTTTCCAGTGTCGCAGAACCTTGATTCCGCTTCACCTTCTTAACCAGTGCTAGGCTGTGCCCGACAAGTGCGACGAATAGTATAGAGGGCTCCAAAGGTCGTCAAATCCTTTTTGAAAAAAATTCATTTAATTAAAGGAGTTAGCGGAATTTGCTGACCAAGCGCCTTTGCCCTCACCGCTCGACATGCGAGAATGCGTTCTCATTTTTTCCCCTCTCGATGGTTAATCACGCGCAATGACTGCACAACTAATCGACGGCAAATCGATCGCCGCCAGCCTGCGCCAGCAGATCGCCCAACGAGTTGCCGAGCGTCGCCAGCAAGGCCTGCGCACCCCCGGCCTCGCGGTGATCCTGGTCGGCAGCGATCCTGCCTCTCAGGTTTATGTCTCGCACAAGCGTAAAGACTGTGAAGAGGTTGGCTTCCTCTCTCAAGCCTACGACCTGCCCTCCAACACCACTCAGGACGCCCTGACCGATCTGATCGATCGCCTCAATGACGATCCAGCCATCGACGGCATTCTGCTGCAGCTGCCTCTGCCAGAACACCTCGACGCATCCAGATTGCTGGAACGCATCCGCCCGGACAAAGACGTCGACGGTTTTCACCCCTACAACGTCGGCCGCCTGGCCCAGCGCATCCCGCTGCTGCGCCCCTGCACCCCGAAAGGCATCATGACCCTGCTGGAAAGCACTGGCGCTGATCTTTACGGGATGGACGCTGTGGTCGTGGGTGCCTCCAATATCGTCGGTCGCCCGATGGCCATGGAACTGCTGCTGGCCGGCTGCACCGTCACCGTGACCCACCGCTTCACCAAGGACCTGGCCGGTCACGTCGGTCGTGCCGATCTGGTGGTCGTTGCCGCCGGCAAGCCGGGCCTGGTCAAGGGCGAGTGGATCAAGGAAGGCGCGATCGTGATCGACGTCGGCATCAACCGTCAGGACGACGGCAAGCTGGTCGGTGACGTCGTCTACGAAACCGCCCTGCCACGCGCCGGCTGGATCACTCCGGTACCGGGCGGCGTCGGCCCGATGACCCGCGCCTGCCTGCTGGAAAACACCCTGTACGCGGCAGAAACCCTGCACGTCTGACCGGTTTTTTGAGCTGCACCGGAACCCCGCCTTGTGCGGGGTTCCGGTGCAGCTGGAAAAGCTGCGCCTCATTTTTTAATGCCAAGAAAAAATTAACCTAATTTGCGATTTAACAAGTTGTAGCAACTCCACCATTTGAGGGTCTTTCCACAACGCGTATGTTGACAAGTCAGTGCCAACGCCTTGCCATGAGGCTCGAGGGCGTTTCAGGCCTGAAGAAATGCAAGGAGGCTAGTTTGATCCCACAATGGAATGCCGAGGGAGTTTTACCTCCCATCAATATTGATGACCCGACAGGGTCTGACCGGGCTCCGTATTACGTGAGCCTCGAGCAGATGGTCGATAGGTTCGCGACCAGTCAAGACCGGTGTGATATTTTCGCAGGCTATCTCGCTCATCGCTCAGAGCTTCATAGAATGGGTTTGGACAGCGGATTTCAATGGCTGGATGGTAGCTTTACCGAAGACATCGAAATGCTTGAACACCGTGCTCCTCGAGATATTGATGTTGTTACCTTCACTGATGCTGGCGACGCATTTTTTGATGCACTCGGGGATGATGACGTCAACCTTCTTGGTGGCGACCGAGCTAACCTTAAGAAAGCGTTCAAGATCGACTTCTACATTCAGTCGTTGACTGATCCAGCCGAGTCATTGATCGCCATGACGACTTATTGGTACAGCATGTGGTCTCACAGGCGCACCGGACAATGGAAGGGTTTTTTGCGAGTTGATCTTTCGCCTGTACAGGATGAAGCTGCAAAGACCTTGCTCGCGACACGTCGGCAGGAGCTAGAAGATGGACAGATCTGAATATGCCCATAAAGCTGCAGAGCTCGGCTTTCTAGAAAAACAAGCTGCCGCTCCAGGCATCAGCAAGCTTACCCTGATGTCGGTACAGGCAAGGATAGAGCAGGCGCGGACGTTCTTGGAAGACAATGGCAAACATGCGTATCGCCCCGCCAAGGTCCGATTGACATACCGCGGCGCACCTGTGTGGGGAACCCATGGCGTACTGGCTGAATTTGGCGCTTCCGCTACTCAGGCATTCAGCGTTGCGATCACAGCAATCGCAGCATCGCTGTCAGGCTCATTGGCAGATAAGGGCCCTATCCCGAACCGGTTAGCCAATCAACTTTTAATTACCGGGCCAGCTCGCGGCTCCTTTGGGTTCGAGCTGGAAGAAATACCGGCGGAAAAGCAGCTTGATATAGAGGGCACCACGCCGGTATCGCAAGCAATCGAAATTCTTGCAGAGTTGCTCGAGGCGACGACTACAAGAAGTGACGAGGAGCTATCAGAACCAGTTTCCCGCTTGGCTGACAGGGCAATAGCTGCAGTATCGGATTTTCTCAACGAACTATCCGAAAACGATGCGTCCTGCGGAGTGGCAACCAGTACCCGCCGGTTTCAGTTTTCTGATGTTGAACAGGTGCGTCGCAGCAAAGCGCGGCTCAGCCGAGACAACATCAGAGAAGAAGACGAGACTTTTACAGGTTCGTTTGTGGGCGTCTTGCCTGATAAACGGATTTTCGAGTTCAAGACTACCGGAGGCGAGGTTTTGCACGGCAGAGTCTCAGCCGAAATTGACGGCCCAAACGTCATCAACAACCATCTGTACACCGAGGTGAGCATTCAAGTCACAGCAAGGAGAATAGGTTCTAGCAGCCCGAGGTATACGCTCAAAGCGCTTCCTTGGCGCTAGCTTAGGGGCCCGATGACCCGCGCCTGCCTGCTGGAAAACACCCTGTACGCGGCAGAAACCCTGCACGTCTGACCGGTTTTTTCCACCGCACCGGAACCCCGCCTTGTGCGGGGTTTTTCATGCCTGAGAAAAAACTCGAACCGTTCGCCGGAAACTGCTCTTTTTACAGGCCTTTTCACGAGATTTTCAGGTCTCTCAAACAACCATCGACAGTTCTTCAGCCATACTCCTAAAATGCGCCGGCTTTAAGAAATAACCCGTTACAAACTAACGGAATATCCAACCCTTATGAGTTCGCCCGCGTGAAAATTCGTCTCTCGATTCTGAGCCTGTTTTTTGCTGTGACAGGCACATTCATCACGCCAACGATCAACGCTGCGGAAACCACCGCTGTCCCACGTGACGCTTCGACTTTGAAGATCGCCTCCGGCAGCGCCCTGCTCATGGATATGCAGACCAATAAAGTCATTTATTCCAGCAACCCTGACGTGATCGTGCCGATCGCCTCTGTCAGCAAGCTGATGACTGGCCTGGTGGTGGTAGAAGCTCGACAGAACATGGACGAATGGATCGATGTCGATATCAGGAACACCCCGGAAATGAAGGGTGTGTTCTCCCGGGTCAAACTCAAGAGTGAGCTGCCGCGCCGCGAGATGCTACTGATCGCCTTGATGTCTTCGGAAAACCGCGCCGCCGCCAGCCTTGCGCATCACTACCCGGGCGGCTATGCAGCTTTTATTGCGGCGATGAACGCCAAGGCCAAAGCACTGGGAATGACCAGCACCCACTTCGTGGAACCGACCGGGCTGTCGGAGCGTAACGTTTCCACCGCCCGCGACCTGAGCAAATTGCTGGTGGCTGCGCACAAGCAGCCATTACTCGTGCAATTGACGACCACCAAGGAAAAAACCGTGGCGTTCCGCAAGCCCAACTACACCTTGGGCTTTCGCAATACCGATCATTTGGTCAACAAGGCCGATTGGGACATCAAGATCACCAAGACCGGCTTCACCAACCCGGCCGGCCATTGCCTGGTGCTGGTGACGAAGATGAGCAACCGGCCGGTCGCTCTGGTGATTCTCGATGCGTTTGGCAAATACACACACTTTGCCGATGCCAGTCGCATCCGCAGCTGGGTGGAAACCGGGCGCAGCGCCAATGTTCCTGCGGTGGCGCAGCAATATAAAGCCGACAAGAATCTCAAGAGTCGTCAGAGCGGCGTGGTCGAAGCGGCAAAGTAGATGTTCGCGAGCATGAAAAAGCCCCGAGTCTTCGGGGCTTTTTTTCGTCTGCGCATCAGTCGTTGGGCAGCGGCATCTTGTCATCATCGGGGATGCCATCGCCAGAGCTCGGCTCCGGCGAAGTGCCCGGAGTCAGCACGGTGGGCCGCGCCAGCGGGTCGCGCAGCGGACTGTCCGGATCCAGCACCGGATCAACTTCTGGCTCCGGCGTGGTCGGCACGCTTTCAGGTTTTTGGTCATCGAAGCTTGAATCGGTACTCATACGCACCTCACATCAAGGTTTCAGATCGGCTAACGGATCGTAGGGCTTGGCCGGTTTCTTCGGATCTTCGCCCGGCTCGACATCCAGCGGCGCCTTCGCCGGACCGACAGGGTCGACTTGCGGATCGTCGAGGTCCGGCGAATCCGGATCGAATCCCAGATCATCACCCGAGGAATGTGCGGACGAGTGCGGGCCTTTCGGGGTTGAGGAATCTGCCATGTTGCCTCCTTGATTCACCCGCGAAGCACGGGTACTGATCTTCAGAGGCCTGCCGGGCGCAGTCGTGCCCGGCAGATGACGAACGGAACCCTACTGCGCCGCCAGAGCTTTTCTCGCTTGCGCCGCAGCGTTTTCTTCACCGGCCTGCGCCAGTTCATCGGCGGCTTTCAGCCAACGGGAGCGGTCGACGGATGCCGGAATCTGCGACGGTTTCTGGATGAGGATTGCCCAGCCACCGGCCTTTTCGAACGCTGATTCAAAGCTGCCGAAGTCCATCAACTGCCGACGATTCATGCCGGCGCGCAGCAGGACCTTCTGTTTATTGCGGTCGTAGCCGGAGAGGATCGCATAACGCGGCTCGGCCCAGAATGCCGAACCCTCACTGAAACGCACCATGACCGGGTAGCCGGCAGCAACCTGCGTCAATAACGCGGGCAGTTTGCTGTCGAGCGGATAGACCACCAGGCCATATTCGCGAGCGAGGTTCTGCATGTTTTGCTCTAGCTTGTCTTCAGCGCCTGGCAAGTGCAGCGGCTTTACCAAAAGTCCTGGAGTAATCACGATGCCTTGTTGCGACAGCAGACTGGCCAGCACCTGTGGCCCGCTCTGATTGGCTTCACCCCGATAAAAAGTGCCGCTGAGCTCAACCCGCTCCGGCAAGCGTTTGACTTGCGGCGCCACATTGCCTGCACACCCAGCCATCGCCACCACGCAAACGCCGACCAGCAGCGCCCCACGCACCCGAGAAAATACTTGCACCATCGTCACTCTCTTCCAGACGCCGGTCATCGTGTTCCGGCAACGCCAGCGATCATAGAGCCGCACCTCCTCGCGGTATAGCCTTAAACCGCAGACCCCGCGATTGCATAGAGCAAACTGATTGGTCACTAACGACCTTTGGTCAATAGCTTGAAACACCCCATTGACTAGACTGTCACTGGAATAGAGCGAATTGCGAAAAGCGAGCGCCCGACGCAGGGCGAAGAGGAGGCACCAATGAGCCTGACCATGACCATCGTGATGTTGATAGCCGGCTGGCTGGCCGTGGCGACTGCCATGTTATGGGGCGTATTGCGGATTTCCCGGCGGCATCATCATCCGGTGCAGACGCCATCGGTTGAGAAGACAGAAAAGCATGCCGGACGGCACGTTGCCGCGCACTGAAGATCGAAAGCCCCTCACCCTAGCCCTCTCCCGGAGGGAGAGGGCACCTACCGTGTTGTTCTTTTGAATGACGCCGACCTGAATCATCGAGCCGAACTCAGACTTTGAAAAGCCCCCAATCGGCTCCCTCTCCCTCGGGAGAGGGCTGGGGTGAGGGGCTGGTTCTCAAACACACGGCGAACATCAACGCGAAAAAAAACCGCCTGGACTCAACAAGCCCAGGCGGTTTTTGTGTTGTCAGCGATTACGCTTGCTGAGCAACCTTCTTCTGCTTCGCCCGGCGCGACATCATGTTCAATACCTCTATACCGGCCGAGAACGCCATGGCCGCGTACACATAACCCTTCGGTACATGGGCGCCGAAGCCTTCGGCGATCAGCGTCATGCCGATCATGATCAGGAAGCCCAGCGCCAGCATGACCACGGTCGGGTTGTCGTTGATGAACTTGGCCAGCGGATCAGCCGCGAGCAGCATCACCAGTACCGACACCACCACCGCGATGATCATGATCGGCAAGTGTTCGGTCATGCCGACAGCGGTAATGATGCTGTCGATCGAGAACACCATGTCGAGCATGAGGATCTGACCGATAGCCGCGGCAAAACCGAGGGTCACGGTCGAAGTCGCGGTCTTCGGATCTTCCGGCGCCGGGTCCATGCTGTGGTGGATCTCGGTCGTGGCTTTCCAGACCAGGAACAGGCCACCGGCGATGAGGATCATGTCCTTCCAGGAGAACGCATGGCCGAGGATTTCGATCACCGGCTCGGTCAACTGAACGATGAAGGCGATGGTGCTCAACAGGGCCAGACGCAGGATCAGGGCCATGCCGATACCGATACGACGCGCCTTCTGCCGATGCTGTTCGGGCAGTTTGTTGGTCAGGATCGAGATAAAGATCAGGTTATCGATGCCGAGCACGATTTCCATCACCACCAATGTGGCCAAAGCAACCCAAGCGGTCGGGCTGGCGGCGAGTTCTAACAGATATTCCATGGGTCAGTCCTGACTCTGTGTAAGACGGTTCAGATGGTCTCGGAGGAAGATTCGGATTCTTCCGCTTGTTTTTCCGGTGTTTCTTTTTTCTGGATCAAGCCACCGGTAGCATCGCTGAGCGCTTGCTCGGCGGCCTTGTGGGTGTCGTCGATCGCTTGCTTGGCGGTCTCAGCCGCCGCGCCCATCAATTGCTGCGCGCTTTTCTCGGCCTGATCGCAACCGGCCAGAACCAGTAAAGACGCAAACATCAATGCGGGAAATGTGTATTTCATAAGGTTTCCTTCGAATGAGCAGACAGGCGCAGACACCGGCCGTCGATGGCTGGGCATTCTAGGCAGGTGAACACTTCAGGAAAATTCGTATTTTTAGCGGCTATACTTCGATTTTCACGAAGTGGCGACCGATATGCTCAATTACCGACAGCTGCATTACTTCTGGGTCGTGGCCAAGACCGGCAGCATCGTCCGCGCCTGCGAGCAGCTGAACCTGACGCCACAGACCATCAGCGGGCAGATTTCACTGCTTGAACAAACCTATGGCGTGGAACTGTTTCGCCGGGTTGGCCGCCAGCTGGAGCTCACCGAAGCCGGGCGCCAGGCCCTGCCCTACGCCGAGCAAATGTTTCAGTTGGGCGGCGAGCTGGAGCTGATGCTGCGCGCGCAACCGAACGAGCAGCAGATCCTGTTCCGTGTCGGGGTGGCCGACGTGGTGCCGAAATCCATCGTCTATCGCCTGATCGCGCCGACCATGGAGCTGAGCGAGCCGCTGCGCATCACCTGTCGCGAAGACAAACTCGAACGCCTGCTCGCTGATCTGGCGATCCAGCGTCTGGACCTGGTGATTTCCGACAGCCCAATGCCTTCGCATCTGGACATCAAAGGCTACAGCCAGAAACTCGGTGAATGCGGTATCAGCTTTTTCGCCACCGCCGAACTCGCCGCACAGTATGGCCAGGACTTTCCGCGCAGCCTGCACGGCGCGCCGCTGTTGATTCCCGGGGCGGAAACCGTGGTGCGCAGTCGCTTGCAGCGCTGGTTTGCCGAGCAGCAGATCCAGCCGCAGATTGTCGGCGAGTTCGATGACAGTGCTTTGATGCAGGCCTTCGGCCAATCCGGCAGCGGGATCTTTATCGGCCCGAGCGTGATTGCCGAGGAAGTGAAGCGCCAATATGGCGTCGAGCTGATCGGCCAGACCGATGCGGTGAGCGAGTCGTTCTACGCTATTTCGGTGGAACGCAAGGTCAAGCACCCTGGCATCGTTGCGATTACCGAAGGTGCCCGACGCGAGCTGTTTACCGGATTATGAAGCGCAGGCTTCACGCGGCTTCAGTGTCATCAGCACCATGGCGAGGAACACCGACAGCAGGATGAAGCCGGCAGCGGCGAAGCCGAGAAAGCCCAGACCGGCGCTGTCGATCACCCGGCCGCCGACCATCGCGCCCAGGCCGATACCGAGGTTGGCCCCGGCGATGTTCAGCGACGCAGCAAAGGCCGGCGCTTCTGGCGCGGCTTTCATCAGGCGCACATGGCTGACCAGGAACAGCGCGGCCTGGGTTACGCCCCAGATGCCCATCGCCACTGCCAGGCCGACGGGCGAATGAATGTTCGGCACCAGCGAGACCATGCCGGCGATCATGAACGCACAGAACAACACCGACGCCCCCAGCGGATGCCGATCCACCGCACGCCCACCGAGCGAGTTGCCGATCAGGCCGACTGCGCCGAAGGCCATCAGGCACCAACCGACCACAGTACCGTTGAAACCGGCGAGGCGTTCGAGGATGTCGGCGAGGTAGGTGTAAGCGGTGAACATGCCGCTGAACACCAGGATCGACAGGACGATATGGCCGATCATCAGCGGGCTGCGCAGGATCTTGAATTGCGAACGGAAGCTGACCTGATGCTGGTGCAGACTGGTTTTCGGCAGATAGACGAACAGCAGCAAGGCTTTGGCAAAGGCGATCAGCGCCAGAATGCCAAACGCGCTGCGCCAGCCGAACGCGTCGGAAATCAACGTGCCGACAGGTATGCCGAACACCGTGGCGCAGACAATACCGAAGCCGATCTTGGCAATCGCCCGACCAGCGAAATCCGGACCGACGATGTCCACCGCCGTCTCGCTGGCCAAGGCCCAGAACACCGGCAAACCCAGCGCCGGGATCAAGCGGGCGATGGCCATCACCCAGATGTTCGGCGCCAGCGCAGCCACGGTGTTGGCCAGGCCGAACATGATCAGAATGCTGATAAACAGTTTGCGACGTTCGAAACGGGCGAAATACGCGGTCAGGAACGGGCCGAACAGCGCCACGGTAAAGGCGAACAAGGTCACCAGCAGCCCGGCTTGCGGGATGGTGACTTCGAGGTCTCGGGCAATTGCCGGCAACAGGCCGACAATGACGAATTCCGTGGTCAGCACCGTGAATCCCGCGGCAGACAACAGAAGAATAGGCAACAGCATGCGCAACTCCAGCAAAACGACGACACCAGCGTTGACCCGAGGGCCCGCTGGCAGAACTTGAAAATGAGGATGGCGAATCTTAGCAGAGTGTGTCCGCACTGAGTTGCCCAAAACTGCCGATCTGCCCGCTCGATCCGGTGGCAGATCGTCACAGGCCTGAAGGTTGGCGCCTACGCTGTGATAAAGTCCGCGCCCTGAAAATCGCACAGCTGTTCAACGTGCCGTTTGGCGGCGTTGATGTCACTTCGACAGGCGTTTCGTGACTGCCCACGACGCTTCGCACCCTATAAAAAACAGAGATGCCGTTATGACCGCTTCGTCCCCTTCTCTTTTGCAACGCCTGAAAAACCTCAGTCTGGTCAGCCAGATCGTCATCGGCCTGATCGCCGGCATCGCCCTGGCGCTGTTCGCCCCGGAAGCGGCGAAGTCCACCGCGTTCATCGGCAAGGTGTTCGTCTCGGCGTTGAAAGCCGTGGCGCCGATTCTGGTGTTCGTGCTGGTGATGGCTTCGATCGCCAACCATAAGCACGGCCAGGAAACCCACATCCGGCCGATCCTGTTCCTTTATCTGCTGGGCACTTTCGCCGCAGCGGTGGTGGCCGTGGTTGCCAGCATGAGCTTTCCGTCGAATCTGGTGCTGTCGACGGAAAACGTTGCGGTCACCGCGCCCGGCGGCATCACCGAGGTCCTGCAAAGCCTGCTGCTGAGCGTTGTCGACAACCCGGTCAGCGCGCTGATGAATGCCAACTTCATCGGCATTCTCGCCTGGGCGATCGGCATGGGCATCGCCATTCGCCACGCCGGCGATACCACCCGCGAAGTGCTCGATGATCTGTCCAACGGCGTGACCCTGATCGTGCGCGTGGTGATCCGCTTCGCGCCGCTGGGCATCTTCGGCCTGGTAGCGTCGACGCTGGCCACTTCCGGTTTCGGCGCGCTGCTCGGCTATGCGCACCTGCTGGCGGTGCTGCTGGGCTGCATGCTGTTCGTTGCGCTGGTGATGAACCCGCTGATCGTGTTCTGGAAGCTGCGCCGCAACCCGTACCCGCTTACCCTGATGTGCCTGCGCGAAAGCGGCATCACCGCATTCTTCACCCGCAGCTCGGCGGCAAACATTCCGGTTAACCTGGAATTGAGCAAGCGCCTGGGCCTGCATGAAGACACCTACTCGGTATCGATCCCGCTCGGCGCCACCATCAACATGGCCGGCGCGGCGATCACCATCACCGTGCTGACCCTGGCGGCCGTGCACACCTTGGGCATCGCCGTGGACATCCCGACCGCGATCCTGCTCAGCGTCGTCGCAGCGATCTGCGCCTGCGGCGCTTCGGGTGTGGCCGGTGGTTCGCTGCTGCTGATTCCATTGGCGTGCAGCCTGTTCGGCATCCCGAGCGAGATCGCCATGCAGGTGGTAGCGGTGGGCTTCATTATTGGCGTGCTGCAGGATTCGGCGGAGACCGCGCTGAACTCCTCGACAGATGTACTGTTTACCGCGGCGGCTTGCCTGGGCGAGGAAGAGAAGGCTCAGCGTACGGCGTAATTTCTCGCGCAACGAAAAGCCCGCCTTGGTGTGAATCTTGGCGGGCTTTTTTGTGGCTGGAATCTACCCCCTCACCCCAGCCCTCTCCCCCAAGGGGGCGAGGGGGAAAGGGAGCCGATCTGTGTCGTTTTCACACCTGAGTTCGGCTTGATAGCTCACGTCAGCGTATCTCGGGCAAACACCACGGTCAGTCCCCTCTCCCTCCGGGAGAGGGTTAGGGTGAGGGGCTTTTGCAGGCTTAGAACGCGCCCATGTAATCGCGCTTGCCCACTTCAACGCCGTTATGACGCAGCAGCGCATAGGTGGTGGTGACGTGGAAGAAGAACTGCGGCAAGCCGTAAGTCAGCAGATACGCCTGACCACTGAAGCGCTTCTCTTTCGGCGTGCCCGGACGGGTCACGATTTCGATACCTTCCTTGCCGTCGATCTGCTCTGGCTTGATCTCGCCGATGAAGGCCAGAACCTTGGCAATCAGCGCTTGCAGCTCGGCGAAAGTGGTTTCAGTGTCGTCGTACTTCGGCAGTTCGACTTCCGCCAGACGCGCCGACACGCCTTTGGCGAAATCCACAGCGATCTGCACCTGACGCACCAGCGGGAACATGTCCGGGTACAGACGCGCTTGCAGGAAGGCGCTCTGGTCGATGTTTTTCGCGCTGGCGTGGGCTTCAGCCTTCTTCAGCACATCGCTCAGGGCGTTGAGCATTTGTTGAAAAACCGGGACGGATGCGGCGTACAGTGAAATGGTCATGGCAGTCTCATGTGATGGCTGGGTAATACGTGGTGGCGATTATAGCCATGCTTGATGAGCACACGGCTTGCCTTTTGTTTGGCAAGGATTAGGCTAGGCGGCTTCGACTGCAGAGGGAACGCGCGATGAGCAACGAACAAGAATCCACCTCCGAACAGCCTCGGCTCAATGCCACGGAAATCCGCATTCTCGGTGCGCTGATCGAAAAACAGGCCACCAGCCCGGAAACCTATCCGCTGACCCTCAACGCGCTGGTGCTGGCCTGCAATCAGAAAACCAGCCGCGAACCGGTGATGAACCTCAATCAGGGCCAGGTCGGGCAGAGCCTGCGTGCGCTGGAAGGTCGAGGTTTCACCCGGCTGGTCATGGGCAGCCGTGCCGACCGCTGGGAGCACAAGGTCGACAAGGCGCTGGAGCTGGTGCCGGCACAGGTGATTCTCACGGGTTTGATGTTTCTGCGCGGCCCGCAGACCGTCAACGAACTGCTGACCCGCAGCGGGCGCATGCATGAGTTCGAAGATACCGAGCAGGTCGTGCATCAGCTTGAACGCCTGATCGCGCGTGGGCTGGCGGTACTGATTCCGCGTCAGGCCGGGCAGCGCGAGGATCGCTATACCCATGCGCTGGGCGACCCGGCGGATATCGAGGCGATATTGACGGCGCGGCACAATCCTGGGGAGCGTTCGAGCAGTGGCGTTTCGCTGGAGCGTATCGAAGAACTCGAGGCCCGCATTGCAGCGCTGGAAGAACGCCTGGCCCGTCTCGAATAACCAACACAGGGCCATTGTGGGAGCGAGCCTGCTCGCGAAAGCGTAGTGTCAGTCACCTCTGATCTTGAATGACCCGCCGCCTTCGCGAGCAGGCTCGCTCCCACAGGGGACATCTGCAAATTTCAGATTTTATTCCCCATCCCAATAATCCACACCCTCCGCCTGCCGCGCGACGGCAACAAATCCCGACGCATTACCCTCCGCATCCATCGCGAAATTATCCATCACCGCATATTTATTCGAATCCGGATACTCGCAAATCTCCGGCTGCTGCTGAGTGCTGATCGCCAGATAACGCAATTCACCGGCGCTGGTATTGATGATTTGATGGGCGTTCTCCGACCCGCCCGGTGGACAGGCGATCACATCACCGGCGCGGATCGGAAAACGCTCGGCCCCCAACCGCACCTCGCCCGCCCCGGCCACCACGTAGAACATTTCCTCATTGACCCGATGGCTGTGGAATGGGCTGCCGCGCATGCCCGGCGGCAGCGCATAAAGGCGATAGCCGAGTTTCTGCGCACCCAGTTGCTGGCCGATCCGCGCAAATTGCTGCTGATAACGCCCGGCGGTTTCGCCTGGGGGGGCGAGCGCTTCGGGCAGGGATTGAAGTTCGACCTCGTTGAGGTTGAGGATGGGCGGATGCATGGGCGGCCTCGGTTGTGGTTTTTGTGGTGGGCACATCTGTGCGTGCTGGCGAGAATTATAGAGAGTGATCCAGAACCGCAGCGCGGCCTTCGCGAGCAGGCTCGCTCCCACATTCAATCGCATTCCAGCGCAACCTGTGGGAGCGAGCCTGCTCGCGAAGAGGCCCGTTCAGCCACTACAAAAATCAATCAGCTACGGGCAAAATCCACCGCCGCCGCAAACTGCGCCTCATTCGGACGCACGCCGGTGTACAGCACGAACTGCTCCAGCGCCTGTATCGCAATCACCTCAAGCCCGGTGATCACTCGCTTGCCTTCGGCCCGCGCCCGCACGATCAGCGGCGTTTCCGAAGGAATCGCCACCACGTCGAATACGGTATCCGCCGCTTTGATCACCTCAGGCTCGAACGCCAGTTGCCCCGCCTCAGGCCCGCCGTCCATGCCCACCGGCGTAACATTGATCAGCATCTGCGGGCGCTCGTCGCCGAGCTCGACCTGCCAGCGATAGCCCAGCGAATCCGCCAAGGCCCGTCCGGCCCGCTCGTTGCGGGCGACGATCAAACCGTTCCTGTAGCCGCCATCGCGCAGGGCGCTGGCCACCGCTTTGGCCATGCCGCCGCTGCCGCGCAGGGCGAACGTCGAATCTTTCGGCACCGCGTGGCTCTTCAGCAACTGCGCGACGGCGATGTAATCGGTGTTGTAGGCCTTGAGGTGGCCGCCAGTGTTGACGATGGTGTTGATCGACTGGATCGCCGCCGCCGAGGCATCCAGCTCATCGACCAGAGCAATGCAGGCTTCCTTGAACGGCATCGACACGCCGCAGCCGCGAATGCCCAGTGCACGGATGCCGCCGACCGCGCCGGTCAAGTCCTGGCTGCTGAACGCCTTGTAATAGAAATTAAGGCCCATCTGCTCATACAAATGGTTGTGAAAACGCAGACCGAAATTCCCCGGCCGCCCGGACAGGGACATGCACAATTGGGTGTCTTTGTTCGGGTTCATCTGCATGAAACTTCTCCTTCAAACGCACTTTCGGATGGACGGGATTGGCCAGCCCACCGGGTTCTGAATCATCATTGCGGCTTGTTCGAGGCGCCGCGCTGTCGAGTAAAAAAGCCGCTACAGACCTTACACAAAATTTACCCAGCGGCTGTGCTGAATTTCGCAAATTTGCTGTCTTAGCTGTATCCCCGCGACAACTGTGGGCCTGGTTCAGGCCCAGCCGCCGGGTCGAAGAACCGAGGACTTATCATGATTCGTAAACTTCCCATCATGGCTTTGTTGATTGGCGCACTCGCCGTCACCGGCCAGGCTGAAGCGGGTGGTGGCCATGGCTGGCAGGGCCCTGCAGTGTTTGGCGCGATCGTCGGCTCGGCCATCATCGGCTCGGCACTGATCAACCAGGATCGGCCGGTGTACGTGCAGCAACAGCCGGTTTATGTTCAGCCGCAACCGGTCTACGTGCAGCAACCGCCGCCACCGGTCTACTACCAACCGGCACCGGTGTATGTGCAGCAACCGGTTTACGTGCAGCCGGCCCCTGTTTACTACGGCCCGCCTCGCGGTTACTACGGTCGGCCCCATGGCTACTATGGCGGCCCGCATGGTTACTACGGCGGTCCACGCTGGTAAGCGCAACACAGAGCCCCGCTTTCGAGCGGGGCTTTTTTATGACCGCTGGTCGGCGAAGGTCCGAAAAAATCTCGCCGAGGTCGCTGTGAGGACAGTTCGAGCAGCTAAAGTCGGCATGATGGAATCGACCGTTGGGCTTTTTTTCATCAAACGGTCACCGCTTTGTCATGACGGAACCGCAATCTGAATCCGTCCGTAAACAACAGATCGATAACAACAAGGACGACTGTATGCCCACACAAAATCCGCACCGCATCGTCGGTTTGTGCACCTCGAGCAAAGTGTACAGCGCGCTCACCGAGCTCAAGCATCTGGAAGGCCATCGCTGCGCCAAGCTGCTGTCCCTGCTCGCCGAAAACCTTGTGCACAAGGGCCTGCTCAATGAACGCGAAGTCATGCACATGCTCGATCAGGTGGTCGAGTGACGCCAGACCTCACTGGCATCAATGACCACTATCGAAAGCGTTGATTGTCCGCAGCGCTGGCAAATCCCTAAGGTAGCCCCATCAGTTTGATGGAGGTTTTCCCATGGCTCAGGTTCAAATCATGTCGGTGATCGGCAGCGCAGTTCCCGCTTCGCTGCGCGCGTCGGGCTTGCTCGCCTGCTGGTATCTGGTGCGCGATGGCGAGCCGATCAGCGGCCCGCTCACCTCTTTGCCAGCCGCGCAGGCCCTGTCGCAACAAGTCACCAGCACCGCGTTCCGTGCCTAAGGCAGTTGCACCTTTGGTTTGGTCTCGACGAACAGCGCCCAGCTCGACAGGAATAGCGCGGCAATCAGCGGCCCGATCACGAAGCCGTTGAGGCCGAATACCGCGAGACCACCGAGGGTCGAAACCAGAATCAGGTAGTCGGGCATTTTCGTGTCCTTGCCCACCAGAATCGGGCGCAGCACGTTGTCGACCAGGCCGATCACAAAAACCCCGAACAAGCCCAGCACCACGCCTTGCCAGATCATGCCGCTGAGCAGGAAATACACCGCCACCGGCGCCCAGACAATCCCCGCGCCCACTGCTGGCAACAGCGACAGAAACGCCATCAGCACCGCCCAGAGCAACGCGCTGGGTATATCGAGAAACCAGAAAATTGCCCCGCCCAGCGCACCTTGGGTCACGGCCACGACCACGTTGCCCTTGACCGTCGCGCGCACCACGCGGTTGAACTTCAGTTGCAGGCGGCGTTTGTGGTTTTCCTCCAGCGGCACCGCGGTGCGCATCTTGCGCGCCAGCTCTGGGCCGTCACGCAGAAAGAAAAACAGCAGATAAAGCATGATGAAAAAGCTCACCACGAATTCGAACGTGCCCTGGCCGAAACTGAACGCCTGAGTCGCCAGCACCTGGCTGCCCTGCATCGCCGTCTTGACGATTTTCTCCCGCAGGCTGTCGAGTTCGCCCATGCCAAAGCGATCGAGCAAGTGCTGAAAGTACGGCGGCAGGCTGTGCTTGAACTGTGCCAGATACGCGGCGATGTCCAGCTCACCGCTTTCGATGTTCTTGTAGACCGTCGCCCCTTCCTGCACCAGCAAAATGCCGACGATGATCACTGGCAGAATCGCGATCACCAGACACAGGCTCAAGGTGCACAGCGAGGTCAAGTTGCGTGGCCAGCCGAATTTCAGCTGCACCTTGCGCTGCACCGGCGCAAACAGAATGCCGAGGATGACAGCCCAGAACACCGCGCCGTAAAACGGCAGCAGAATCCAGATAAAAGCTACCGTGACCAGCACCAGCAGCACCGTCAGGGATTTGAATTGCAGACTCTTTTCGTTCATATCCGGTCCATGTCAGTCAGGCGTCACGCACGCCCGCCCCACTTAGTCAGCCGCCGCGCGCGCGAGTGCCATGTTTATTCATGGAGCATAGATGCAGATCGATAAACCCTCGCGACAGCTGCCCTTCGAGTTGGCACCGGATGGATTTGCGCTTTGCGTTGCCTGATGCGGGATTTGGTGGGTACCTGAAAAGCCCCTCACCCTAGCCCTCTCCCGGAGGGAGAGGGGACTGACCGAGGTGTCTGGCGCCATACATCGACCTGAAATATCGAGTCGATTATGGATTCGCTAAAGCGCTTTCAGGTCGGCGTAACTCACTACAAATATCTCTCGGTCGGCCCCCTCTCCCTCCGGGAGAGGACTGGGGTGAGGGCCGCTTTGCTAGTGGGCAAACTCCTCCCGCAACATCCCCACAAACGCCTCCCGCGCCGGATGCACTCCGGCGTTTTCATGCCAGTAAAACAAATTCTCGATCGCCATCAGTTCGGCAAATTCATGACCCACGCAGCCCGCGCCTTTGGCGTATTGCTCGAACACCCCCTTGGGCACCAGCGCCACTCCGGCGCCGGCACTGACGCAGCCGACAATCGCCCCGTAACTGGCCAGGCTGACAATCGGCAGCGCGTGCCCCTGGCGCAGCAACCAATGCTCGAGCGCTGCGCGGTAAGGGCAACCCGGCGGCCACATGAACACGGTTTTGCCTTGCAAATCGCCTATGTCACGCACCGGCCCGAATGACGTCGAGGCGATCAGCAGCAATTCCTCACGATACATCGGCGTACGGTTGAGCTGAGCACGTTCGACATCCACCGCCACAATCGCGCCATCGAGTCGATGGTTGACGGTGTCGTCGAGCAACTGGCTCCAGGTTCCCGTGGTGAGTTCCAGCGCCACTTGCGGATAGCGCTTGTGGAATTTCGCCAACAGGCGCGGCAAGCGCCCGGTCGCCGAGGACTCGATGGCGCCGATACGCAGCGGTCCGGATGGCTCGGCGGCGGGGTCGAGCGCGCGTTTGGCTTCGACGGTCAGGGCCAGAATCTTTTCCGCGTAGACGAGAAAGGTCTGCCCCGCCGGGCTGATGCGCAACCCGCGCCCCTCGCGCAAGAACAGCGCCACGCCCAACTCGGCTTCCAGCGCTTTGATCCGCGCAGTGATGTTCGACGGCACGCAGAACAGCCTTTCAGCGGCCCGGGCAATGCTGCCGACCTCGGCCACGGTCTTGAACATGCGGATTTGCGCCAGCTCCATAATCATCACCCTGAGTGAACAGTCAGCGCAGTATAAGTCAGTTGTGGCGAATGATCGGGCGCCAGGATACTCGGCGCATCCACTGCTTTGGTGCCTCGATGATGTACTCGACTTCTGCCTGCAAAATTATCCTGGCCATGGTGTTCGTCATTGGCTGCTGGGGCTACTCGTCCACCGGTATTCATGTCGGCTTGCAAGCGTATGAGCCCGGCCATCTGGCTCTGCTGCGCTTTCTGCTGGCGTCGCTGTTGATGGCCCTGATTACGCTTTTCAAGGGCATTCGCCTGCCACAGACGCGCGATGTGCCGTTGTTGTTTGCCTTGGGCTTCTTTGCCGTCAGCCTGCACCACGTCGCCTTGAACATTGGCCAGCAAGGCATCAGCGCCGGCGCTTCCAGTGTGCTGGCGCAATCGAGCCCGTTGTTCAGCACACTGCTGGCGCGGTTTGTGTTCAAGGACTGCGTCAGCATCTGGCGCTGGGGTTGCGTGTTATTGGGATTTGTCGGCGTGGTGATCGTAGTCAGCGGTGACAAGGGCATGGGCGCCATCGATGCCCATGGCTTGCTGATCCTGCTCGCGGCGCTTTCCTGGAGCATATATTTCGCCCTGCAAAAACATCATGCGCGACGCTACGACGGCTTCAGCCTGGGATGCTACTCGGTATGGTCGGGGACGTTGCTGTTGCTGATTTATCTGCCGGGGCTGGCTGATGCGGTGATGGAAGCGCCGGCGCATGCACAGTGGGCGGTGCTGATGTTGGGCGTGTTTCCCAGCGCATTGGCTTATCTGGCCTGGGGTTACGTGCTCAAGCATGTGGATTTGAGCCGGGCGACGATGACCTTGTATCTGATACCGCCGACGGCCATGGGAATTGCGTCGTGGGGGTTGGGGGAACGGCCGACGGTGATGGTACTGATGGGGGCGGTGGTGGTGTTGATCAGTGTGCTGGCGTTGAATCTGGAGCGTGGGCTTGGGACAGTTCGGGCAGGTGAGACCAAGGCGTAAATCTGCGGTGAAGCCGATGCCGTCTTCGCGAGCAGGCTCGCTCCCACAGTGGATGTCTGTACCACACAGATTCCCTGTGGGAGCGAGCCTGCTCGCGAAGAGGCCGGCACACGCAACAAAAAACCCAGACCTCAGCGCATATCATCCGACAACGGCGTCGGCTCATCCGCCGGCGGCACATCCTCGTCATCTAGCGGATCCTTCCAGTCATCCGGCCGGTCGCCATCGCTCAATGGGTCGCGCCCCGGGTGCATGCCCGGCGGTACGTCATGGTCGCTCAATGTCGGCTCGTCGCTGCCGGACACGGGGCGGGTGTGGTCGGTGGACGTCATGCCACCGGGAACAAGCGAGTCATCAGCCATGCTGCACCTCACAGTACTGGCCCGGATTATCCGGGGCGTAATGTTTGGAAGCGCGGCCGCCGACGGCGTGCGAAACATCGGACCAGTGGCATCAACCCTGGGCGATAAAGCGATCACGACTGTTGGTCAGGTGCAGCCACATGGCGGCGCGGGCGGCATCGGGGTCCTGGCGTTTGATCGCATTCAGAATCGCCTCGTGTTCCAGATTCGCCAGGTGCCCGAGTTTGCTCAGATCCGCCGCGCCGCGCTCGGCAGCATTCAGCCGATTGCGCGGGATCATCGCGCTGCCCAGGTGCTGCATGATTTCGCTGAAGCAGGCGTTGCCGGTAGCTTCGGCGATCAACAGATGAAAACGCCGATCGGCCTCCACGCAACTGTCGTTGTTGGCCAGCAGCCGCTGATAGTCATCCAGTGCCTGACGCATCTGCATCAACTGCTGCTCACTGCGTCGCTGCGCCGCCAGCGCCGCGGCTTGCGTTTCCAGACCCATGCGCAATTCGAGAATGCTGCGCACGCCAAGCGCCGTGTCGACATTCAGGCGCAGGCCCTGCTCCGCTGCGCGTTCGATCACGAAGGTGCCGATGCCGTGGCGCGTCTCGACCAGCCCCGAGGCCTGCAGTTTGGAAATCGCCTCGCGCACCACCGTGCGGCTGACGCCGTGCTCCTGGACGATGGAGTTCTCCGACGGCAGTTTGTCACCGGGGGACATGTGCCCGAGCAGGATGCTCTGGGTGAGTTTTTCCACCAGGTCATGAGCGAGGTTGTGCGTGCGTTTACGCGCAGGCGCGTCGAGGTCTTCTTGCATGGTCGATTCCGGTGATCGGGCTTGCCGATCCTAGCACTGCGGGATGACGGTTGAGATTGATTTTAGTGGCTGGCGACCCACCAACTTGTATGACAACACTCAAATACTTCAGATCTCTTTGGCAGACCGTCTACGCGCATCACGCATAACCAGTGAAAGAGGAGCTCTGGACGACGTGCAAACCGACCAGCAAATACGGGACAAAATCCAGTTTTCGCATAAGAATTCGACCGATCAGAAGAATTTAATCGCCGCTCCCCACTTGTAGGACAAAAAAACCCAGTTGTATGATGTCTATCAACAACGCAGCACCCAGTCCTACCCGCGTAAAAATAATCAGTGGGAGAAAAACAAGTGAAAACCTCCGTCTCGGGGATGCAGGAAAGCGTCGATCCAACGCTCGCCTCGGCCATCTCGAAAGTCAAACGCCACGTCCTGCCGCTCTTCGTGATCATGTTCATCGTCAATTACATTGACCGGGTGAACATCGGTTTCGTCCGCACCCACATGGAAACCGATCTGGGCATTGGTGCTGCCGCTTATGGCTTCGGCGCAGGGCTGTTTTTCATCGGCTACGCGCTGTTCGAAGTGCCGTCCAATATGCTCTTGCAGAAAGTCGGCGCACGGATCTGGCTGACCCGCATCATGTTCACCTGGGGCATAGTCGCGGCCTGCATGGCGTTCATTCAAAACGAAACCCACTTCTATATCCTGCGTTTCCTGCTCGGTGTCGCCGAGGCCGGATTCTTTCCCGGGGTGATCTATTACTTCACCCGCTGGCTGCCAGGTGTCGAGCGCGGCAAGGCGATCGCGATCTTCCTCAGCGGCTCGGCCGTGGCCTCGCTGATCTCCGGTCCGCTGTCCGGTCTGCTCCTGCAGATCAATGGGCTGGGCATGCACGGCTGGCAATGGATGTATTTCATCGAGGGGATGTTCTCGGTGTGCCTGTGCGTGTTTGTGTGGTTCTGGCTGGATGCCAAACCCCACGACGCGAAATGGCTGAGCCGCGCCGAACAGGATGCGCTGGTCAGCGCCATCGACGACGAGCAAAAGGCCCGTGAAGCCGCAACGCCGATCCGGCCGTCGCTGGGCAAACTGCTCAAGGACCGGCAGATCATTCTGTTCTGCCTGATCTACTTCTTCATTCAGCTGACCATTTATGCGGCGACTTTCTGGCTGCCGAGCATCATCAAGAAGATGGGCGAGCTCAGCGACGTGCAGGTCGGCCTGTTCAACTCGATTCCATGGTTGCTGTCGATCGTCGGCATGTACGCCTTCGCCTCGCTGTCGGCGAAGTGGAAACACCAGCAAGCATGGGTCGCCACTGCACTGCTGATCGCCGCAGCGGGGATGTTCATGTCCACCACTGGCGGGCCGATCTTTGCCTTCGTCGCGATCTGCTTTGCGGCGCTGGGTTTCAAATCCGCCTCGTCGCTGTTCTGGCCGATTCCCCAGGCTTATCTGGATGCACGCATCGCGGCGGCAGTGATCGCGCTGATCAACTCGGTGGGCAACCTCGGCGGCTTCGTCGCGCCGACCACTTTTGGCCTGCTTGAGCAACACACCGGCTCGATCCAGGGCGGCCTCTATGGTCTGGCCGCGACCTCGATCATCGCCGCAATCATTGTCTTCGCCGCGCGCACCACGCCGAAACCCGCTGCTGAAAAGGCTGTGGCCGACGCCGCGCCGAAACACGCCTGACTACGTCTCGACAAGGAAAACAACAATGACTGTTCATGACACCGCCAAAGCTCCGATCATCACCGACATGCAGGTCATTCCGGTGGCCGGCCACGACGGCATGCTGCTCAACCTGAGCGGCGCCCACGGGCCGTTTTTCACCCGCAACATCGTCATCCTCAAGGACAACGCCGGCCACACCGGCGTCGGTGAAGTGCCCGGTGGCGAGCGCATTCGCCAGACCCTGGAAGACGCACGCAATCTGGTGGTCGGCAGCCCGATCGGCACCTACCAGAAGATTCTCAATCAGGTGCGCCAGACCTTCGCCGACCGCGATGCCGGTGGCCGTGGCCTGCAAACGTTCGACCTGCGCATCACCATTCACGCGGTCACCGGCCTGGAAGCCGCCCTCCTCGACCTGCTCGGCCAGCACCTCGACGTGCCGGTTGCGGCGCTGCTCGGTGAAGGTCAGCAACGCGATGAAGTGAAGATGCTCGGGTACCTGTTCTATGTCGGCGACCAGCACGAGACCGACTTGGCGTATCGCAGCGAACCGGACGCCGACAACGACTGGTTCCGCGTGCGTCACGAGAAAGCCATGACCGCCGAAGCGGTGGTGCGTCTGGCCGAGGCGGCGCACGCCAGGTACGGTTTCAAGGATTTCAAACTCAAGGGCGGCGTGCTCAGTGGCGATGCCGAGATCGAAGCGGTGACGGCACTGGCCGAGCGCTTCCCCGACGCGCGTATTACCCTCGACCCGAACGGTGCATGGTCATTGAAAGAGGCGATTCGTCTGTGCCGCGATCAGCATCACGTACTCGCCTACGCCGAAGACCCGTGCGGCGCGGAAAACGGTTATTCCGGTCGCGAAGTCATGGCCGAATTCCGCCGCGCCACCGGGCTGAAAACCGCAACCAACATGATCGCCACCGACTGGCGCGAAATGGGCCATGCGATCCAATTGCAGTCAGTGGACATTCCGTTGGCCGACCCGCATTTCTGGACCATGCAGGGTTCGGTGCGCGTCGCGCAGATGTGTCAGGAGTGGGGGCTGACCTGGGGCTCGCATTCCAACAACCACTTCGACATTTCCCTGGCCATGTTCACCCACGTCGCCGCTGCCGCACCGGGCGACATCACCGCCATCGACACCCACTGGATCTGGCAGGACGGCCAGCGCCTGACCAAGGCACCGCTGCAAATTGTCGACGGCTGCGTGCAAGTGCCGCAGAAACCGGGACTGGGCGTGGAACTGGACATGGATCAAGTGGCCAAGGCCCATGAGCTATACAAAGGCATGGGCCTCGGCGCGCGGGATGACAGCGTCGCGATGCAGTTTCTGATTCCGGGGTGGAAGTTCGATAACAAACGGCCGTGTCTGGTGCGCTGATGCCTCGCTGATATCTGTAGGAGCTGCCGAAGGCTGCGATCTTTTGATTCTGTTTTGAAGATCAAAAGATCGCAGCCTTCGGCAGCTCCTACAATCGGTGTTCAGCTTGAGATGTGCAGCAACCACTCCTTGAACGCCTTCATCGCCACCGTCTCAGCTCGCGACTGCAACCGCGTCAGCCAGTAACTGCCGGTGGTGATCTCGGTTGCAAACGGCTGGCAAATCGCATCTGCCGCCAGTTGCCGGGCGAACATCAGCGGGGGTGCCAAGGCCACCCCGCTGCCCTGTAATGCCGCCTCCATCATTGCCAGCGACGAATCGAACACGATGCTTTGCGGTGGTGCGGCCTGCGTTGCCAGACCCGCCGCGTGAAACCACTCCGGCCATTCATCGGTGCGATAGGAACGCAGCAAGGTCTGCTGCAACAGGTCCGCCGGCGAGTGCAATTGACGGGCAATCTCCGGCACGCACAGCACCGACAACGGCGCATCGAGCAAGCGTGTCGCCTCGATGCCATGCCACGCGCCGGCGCCGAAACGAATCGCGTAATCCAGTCCCTCCGCCGCCACATCGACCCGGTTGTTATTGGTCGACAAGCGTAAATCTATCAGCGGATATTTCGCCCGAAAGTCCGCCAGCCTCGGCAGCAGCCAGCCCACGGCAAACGTGCCCACCGCACCGACCGTTAACACGTCCCGATACTGGCCACCGGCCAAGCGCTTGAGCATCTGCGCAATATGATCGAATGAGGTAGTGAGCACCGGCAGCAAGGTCTCGCCTTCACTGGTCAGCATCAGCCCACGGGGCAAGCGTTTGAACAAGGTCAGGTTGAGTTGCGCTTCCAGGCTTTTGACCTGATGGCTGACCGCCGCTTGCGTAACACACAGTTCGACGGCGGCGCGGGTGAAGCTCAGATGCCGTGCCGAGACTTCAAACGCGCGTAGAGCGTTAAGTGGCAGTTGCGGTCGAATCATGCCCTATCCCGAATTTTTCTAATGGCTCGTGCGAGTTTTCATCGTTTGTCGAGGGTCGGCGAAGTGCCTAAATTAGCCGCGCTGATCAGCCGCCCGATGAAAAAATCACCCGCAGTGTAGCGGGATACAACAATCGACACTCATGGAGAGTGATTCAATCATGTGTTCTTTCAAGCCAAGCAAGGTCTTTTCCTACAGCGCTTTCGCACTATTCTTCAGCAGCATTGCCTGCCATGCCGCCACGCCGACGGATGCGCAATTGCAGGCACTGGTCACGCAAGCCGTCACCCCGGTGATGCAGCAAAACAACATTCCCGGCCTGGCGGTGGCCCTCACTGCAAGCGGCCAAACGCATTACTTTAACTACGGTATAGCCGCCAGGGACACCGGGCAAAAGGTCAGTGAAAACACCCTGTTCGAGGTCGGCTCAGTGAGCAAAACCTTCACCGCCACCCTCGCCGGTTACGCCCAGGCCACCGGCAAACTCGACCTGTCGAGCAAGGCCAGCCAGCTTTGGCCCGAGCTCAAGGGCAGCGCCTTCGACAACATCAGCGTGCTGCAACTGGGCACCTACAGCGCTGGCGGGCTGCCGCTGCAATTCCCCGCTGAGGCGGATTCTTCCGACAAGATGCTCGGCTATTACCAACAATGGAAACCGCAGTTTCCCGCTGGCAGCCATCGCCTGTATTCCAACCCGAGCCTGGGCCTGTTCGGTTACCTGACGGCGAAGAGTCTAGGCCAGCCGTTCGACCAGGCCATGACGCAAACCCTGCTGCCGAAACTCGGCCTGCATCACACGTTCCTAAGCGTGCCGCCGGCGCAATCGAAGCTGTATGCCCAAGGCTACGACAGCGCCGACCAACCGGTGCGCGTCAGCCCCGGTGCACTCGATGCCGAAGCCTACGGCATCAAAACCAGCGCCGCCGACCTGCTGCGCTACGTCCAGGCGCAGCTGAAACCGGCCAGCCTTGCCCCTGATCTGCACCAAGCCATCGCCAACACTCACATCGGTTATTACCGCGTCGGCGACATGACCCAAGGCCTGGGCTGGGAGCGCTACGCCTACCCGATCAGCCTGGAAAAACTGCAGAACGGCAATTCGACGCCCATGGCCATGGAACCGCACAAAGTCGAATGGCTGACCCCGCCGCAAGCTGAACCGGCCAATGTGCTGTTCAACAAAACCGGTGCCACACGTGGCTTTGGCGCCTATGTGGCATTCGTGCCGTCGCGGGACATGGGCATCGTGATTCTTGCCAACAAGAACTACCCGAACATCGAACGGGTGAAGATTGCGCATACGGTTTTCGCGGCGCTGGCGGATTAAAAGCGAAAAATCGTCCGATCGCGGCCCGAGCCTTCGGCAGCTCCTACGGGATCGGGTTTCACTCGGTCAATGTTGGCGCTGCCGCAGGCTGCGATCTTTTCGTTTCAGTGCTTAAGGCTGCGCCTGCAATTTCCAGCCGATGACATCCATCAGGTCGCAACTGTCACGCAGCACCGTCGCCGAGACCCGGGCCAGATCCTGCAGCAACAAGGCGTCGTGACCCTTGCCGTCACCCAGCGCCAGGGTTTCGAGCAATTGCGTTACACAGCGCAAGCGATAGGCCGCGGTGCCGTGCAGAACATCCAGTGGAGCTTCGCTGTCGATCAGCAGACAAGGGATCTTGCAGTCGATCCCGGTAATCGGTATGTAGCGCGCCATGGCAGAACCTCCCTGTTCAATGTTGTGTCGCCTTTGCTGGCGGATCGAGATTGTCCAGCGCGCGGTTGACCAGCAGCTCGCCGACTACCGCCAATTGCTGGATCGACAACGTCAGGCTGCGCTGCGCACCGCTCAATTCGCACGCCAGCTCAGTGGTCAGCACATTCAGTGAAGCCAGGGTTTCGCAGGCGTGGCTCAAGAGTGTCGCCGAATCGATGTCGGGGAGAATGGTGAAGACGTGGCTGATGGGATCGGGGTTGCCGGGATGGCGCAGGCGCGGGTTACTGGAATCGAAGGAGCCTGAATCCATAGGGGATTCGGGGGGATTTGGAGTGTGTTTTTTCATAAATAAACCCTCGGGACATTTAAAGAAAAAACTGCCGAACTCACTTCCACGAGAGGGTGGCAGCTTTGCGCAGGTGTGGAAGTCCGGGGAAACCCGAGGAACCCGGTGCACTCGAGAGTGCTCCTGCGCATAGCTGCCATAAGCAAACAATGTTGGCATAAAAACCACCAACATGTGTTTACAGGCGCAATGCGCGCTCGGGAATCACCGGACTTCCACATCCGACCACTGTTTGTTTCAGCGGCCAAAAGAGGTTATCCCCCTGCGCCACAACGCACCAGTTCACGACTGCCGCCGCGTCTTGCAGGAAAAATCCACCGGGTTTGAAGGGTGTTTGTGTCGGACATTTCGGCTGGCACATGCTGCAACGACTTTGATTAGCAGATGACTTGTGGGAGCGAGCCTGCTCGCGAATGCGCTCGATCAGTCACCTTTCAGCGCCTGAAAAACCGCTATCGCGAGCAGGCTCGCTCCCACATTTGAACTGGGCATTTCACAAAAAAATGTGGGAGCTGGTTTGCCAGCTCCCACAGGGATTTTGCTTCATTCAGTCAACGCGCAATCAATCATCCGGCATCTGCGGCGGCTTGCTCGGTTTTGCTGGTTTGCTCGGCTTGCTCCCCTTCGCGCCTTTGGCCGGTTCCGGCTCGGTGGCGGCAGGCGTTTGTGCGGCGGCGGCAGCGGCGGCTTCTTTTTCGGCCATGGGCATGGCGTCGATGGTTTCGAAGATTTTCGCCAGGCTCAACGCCTTGGCTTCGTCACCCGAGGCGGAGAGCTTGGTTTCGCCGTCCTTGCCCACCAGGAACACTTTCGGATATGCCCCGGCGCCCAGCTTCAGCGAACGCAGCAGCGCCATGGTGTCCTGCTGGCCCATGTCCTTGCCGTCGAGCTGGCCGGACATGCTGAGGATGGTGTAGACCTTGATGTTGCGGTCAGTGACGCCCTTTTTGTTGGCCGGGTCTTCCAGCGACTTTTTCAGGCTCAGCCACACCGGGTCGACGGGGCTTTGCGCAATCACGATCAGCGGGCGGGCACGGCCCATGTCCCCGGCCAGGGGTGAATCGCTGTCGGCGGCGAACAAGGGGCCGGCGATCGCCAGCAAGAGGGTCAGGGTCAGGGACCTGATGAGCATGCGCATCTCCTTTTGATATCCACGCACTACTGATTGCGCATCGTGGCGATTGTTCCGGCGGCGTCTGGCAAAAAGGCATTGCCCTGTCAGAAGCTTAGGTCAGGGCGCGCTTTGCGCAACATGGCGCGAGCGATCATCGGCACAGCCCTGCGGCCGCTGCATTGGAAGTGTTTCTCCAGGCTGAATCAGAACGCCAACTTGTAACCGATCAACACCAGCATCGTCGCCAGGCACGGGCGCAGGACTTCGTCGGAGATGCGTCCGGTCAGGTGGCTGCCGAGCCAAATGCCTGGCAGTGAGCCCACCAGTAAGAAACCCAGCACCCCCCAATCCATATTGCCCATGCTCGCGTGGCCGAGGCCGGCGACGAGGGTCAGCGGTACGGCGTGGGCGATTTCGGTGCCGACCAGGCGGCGGGTCGGCAGCAACGGGTAGAGGATGAAGAGCGCGACGGTGCCCAGTGCGCCGGCGCCGATCGAGGTCAGGGCGACCATGGTGCCGAGAAACAGACCGGTGATTACCGTCATCACGTTGAGCCGCGAACCGCTCGGGTTGTAGTTGCCGCCGGCGCGTTTGTGGGCGAATTCGAGCAAGCGTTTCTTGAAAAAGATTGCCAGCGCCGTGGCGAAGAGGACGAAGCCGAGCGCCTGTTTGATGATGGCGTTCATCGCGTCCGGCGCGGTGTGCAGGGTGCTGAGGAACCACAGGGTCATGGCCACGGCCGGCACACTGCCGAGGGTCAGCCAGCCGGTGATGGCCCAATCGATGTTGTTGTTTTTCCTGTGAACGAGGACGCCGCTGGATTTGGTGATCGCGGCATACAACAAGTCGGTGCCCACGGCGGTTGCCGGGTTGATACCGAACCACAGCAGAATCGGCGTCATCAACGAACCGCCGCCGACACCGGTCATGCCGACGATAAACCCCACCACCAGCCCGGCAATCACCAGGCCGAAATTTGCCAATTCCATTCAAACGTCCAGAAAACGACAGGAAAAATCTGGCCCGCAGCATAGCGATTTTTCATATAGCCACATATATCGATGCGGTCTATCGTTATGCCATATCGGCATTCAGCGAAGTACCTCTGTGGGAGCGAGCCTGCTCGCGAAGGCGGTGGGTCAGCAACCGATGATTTGAATGATCCGGCGCTTTCGCGAGCAGGCTCGCTCCCACAGTGGTGTGCAAGACTCACTGCACCGGCAGGAAATTCAAGAACAACAGGCTCTGCGCGTAATTCAAACCAATCCTGCGATAGCGCTCATCAAGCATCTGCGTGAGCAGATCGAGGCGCGCGACGATTTTGCTGAATTCGGTGGCGAAGCTGAGGTTGCTGCCCTCCTCCGAGATTTCGTTGGAAAACAGCAATGGCTGGCCTTCCTTGTTCTGCCGTTGCGAGAGGATCCACATGGCTTTTTCGATGTTACGCGCGGCGTTGTGCACGAACGTCGGATTGATCGCGTCGGTCATGTAGAACTCGGTGCGATTGCCGTGGGCGGTAACCAGCATGCTGCCGATCGCATAAATGAACGCGCCGACGCGGTCGCCGAGGAATTCCGGGCTCATCGCATAGCTCAGCGCCGCCAGATCCTTGCGCCCACCCAGGACGGGCAACGGCTGCTGTTGCTCAACGGCGAGGCGCACCTGTTTCACGGCGGTGTTGATGTTGAGGAAGCCGGATTTGCGCAGCTCTTCCGGGTTGCGCAGGTAGAGCTTGCCCATCAGCCGATAGAGGCTGTCGAGGTTGTCGCGCATCGCCAGAGTGGCCATACGATCGACGCTGGTCTGCAGAAATTCCTGCGGCTGCCCTTCACGCATCTGATTGAAGAAACCGTTGCCGTTCTGATGGCTGCAGCCGCTGAGCAACGGCAAGCACAGGCAGGCCAGCAGCAGGCACGGGCGGCGGTAAGCGGCGGTGATCAGGGCAAAAACAGTCGGCATGAAGTCTCGGACAGGCACATTCCTGTGCGGCGGGAGTCACCGCATCCTGGCCATGCATAGAGCCGCCGATTGCGAAAAAGTGCAGTGCCTGGGCGTTTAGCCGACCTTCGGTGACAGGCGACCCATCAATTAGTCGGACTTTATATTTGCCAACACCGGCAAATCCGCTATAAATCTTCTCTCTCGACTCAAATAGCATGACTAGTGACACATAGGAGCTGCCGAAGGCTGCGATCTTTTGATCTTGCTTCTAAAAATCAAATCAAGATCAAAAGATCGCAGCCTTCGGCAGCTCCTACGGTCAATACGAAAACAACAACAAAAAGGAAGGTCAACCATGCTTCAATCCCGTCACCTGCTCTCCGGCCTCGGACTGTCCCTGATGATCGCTACCCTTTCCGCCAACGCGGCGGGCCTGACCGTCGAACACAAAGCCTTCGGCAAAACCAATGACGGCACGCCCGTCGAGCAATACATCCTGCGCAACAGCCACGGCATGCAGGCCACCGTCATCACCTACGGCGCGACCCTGCAAGCGCTGAAAGTTGCCGACAAGCACGGCAAGTTCGACGACGTCGTACTGGGCTTCGATGATGTGCAGGGCTATCAGAAAGGCACCGCGTACTTCGGCGCGACCATCGGCCGTTTCGGCAATCGCCTGGCCGACGGCGCGTTCGAACTCGATGGCAAACGCTATCAAGTGCCGCAGAACGACAAGTCCAACGCGCTGCACGGCGGCCCGCAGGGTTTCGACAAGAAAGTCTGGAAGGCCAAGGAAACCAAGGACAAGGATTCGGCTGGCGTAACCCTGACGTATCTGTCGGCCGACGGCGAAATGGGCTTTCCGGGCAATCTGACTACCGAAGTCACCTATCGCCTGACCGACAACAACGAGCTGCGCATTGACTACAAGGCCAGCACCGACAAGCCGACCGTGCTCAACCTGACCAACCACAGCTACTTCAACCTGGCCGGCGCTGGCAATGGCGACATTCTCAAGCAAGTCGCCATGATCAACTCCAGCCATTACACGCCGGTCACCGCCAAACTGATCCCGACCGGGGAACTGGCGCCAGTCGCCGGTACGCCGATGGACTTCAGCAAACCGACGCCGATCGGCACGCATATCAAGGCTGATCATCCGCAACTGAAATTCGCCGAGCCGAAACAGGGTGGCTTCGATTTCAACTGGGCGCTCGACACCAAGGCCGATATCAGCAAAGTCGCCACTGAAGTCAGCGACCCACAATCCGGACGTGTCCTGCAACTGTTCACTACCGAGCCGGGCGTGCAGTTCTACACCAGCAACTTCCTCGACGGCACGGTCAAGGGCAAGGGCGGCAAGGTCTATCCGCACTGGGGCGCGTTTACGCTGGAAACCCAGCACTACCCGGATTCACCGAACCAGCCGGACTTCCCGAGCACGCGGCTTGATCCGGGGCAGACTTATGCCCACAGCGTGATCCTGAAATTCTCCGCCAAGTAAAAGCTGGAAGATCAAAAGATCGCAGCGTTCCGCAGCTCCTACAGAAAACACATCCCCCTGTAGGAGCTGCGGAACGCTGCGATCTTTTTTGCTTGTGGAACCCCGACGCTATTCTGCTGCCCACTAAAGATATCGACTCTTTAAGCCAGGAGGTTTGAATGCGTACCCTTGAGTTGGCCGGCGTGCAGGTCCCTGTGATTGGCCAGGGCACCTGGCGCATGGGCGAGGATCGTTCTGCGCACACCCGTGAAGTGGCGGCGCTGCGCACGGGCATCGAGCTGGGCATGACCCTCATCGACAGCGCCGAGATGTACGCCGAGGGCGGTGCAGAAACGGTCGTCGGCGAAGCCATTGCCGGTCAACGCGACAAGGTTTTCCTGGTCAGCAAGGTCTATCCGCACAACGCCAGCCGCCAGGGCATCCCGCAAGCCTGCGAGCGCAGCCTGCGTCGGCTCGGCACCGATTACATCGATCTGTATCTGCTGCACTGGCGCGGTCAGTACCCGCTGGAGGAAACCGTCGAAGCCTTCGAACGCCTGCGCGAGGACGGCAAGATCGGCCGTTGGGGCGTGTCCAATTTCGATGTCGATGATCTTGAAGAACTGTCCAGCTCGGCCTGCGCGGCCAATCAGGTGCTGTACAACCTCGAGGAGCGCGGCATCGAATTCGATCTGTTGCCGTGGTGCCAGCACCAGCGCCTGCCGTTGATGGCTTACTGTCCGATCGGCCAGGGCGGCGCGATGCTCGCCGAGCCGGTTCTGCAAGACATTGCCAGTCGTCACAACGCCACCCCGGCGCAGGTTTCGCTGGCGTGGATCCTGCGCCAGGATGGCGTGATTGCGATTCCCAAGGCTGTGCGCCCTGAACATGTGCAACTCAATGCCGAGGCGGCGCAGCTGCAATTGGACGCCGGGGATCTGGCGGCGCTGGACAAGGTGTTCCCGGCGCCACAACGCAAGCAGCGGCTGGCCATGGTCTGAGCCGCCGACTGCGAGGGCTTCGCGATGAGAAGCACAGATCTGCACGACCCGTTCGACCTGCAACGTTTTGTCCAGGCACAGGACCCGGTGTTCGAACGGGTCCAGCGTGAACTCGAAGAGGGCCGCAAGCGCAGCCACTGGATGTGGTTTGTCTTTCCGCAATTCGCCGGGTTGGGCGGCAGCGAAATGGCCCGGCGCTTTGCCATTGGTTCGGCCGAGGAAGCGCAGGCCTATCTGGCCCACGAACTGCTCGGCGCACGGCTACGCACCTGCACGCAGTTGGTACTCAGCGTGCCGCAGCGTTCGATTGCAGAGATTTTCGGCCATCCCGATGACCTGAAATTTCATTCTTCGATGACCCTGTTCGCCCAGTTCAGCGCCGAAGACAGCCTGTTCCATCAGGCGCTGGACCGTTACTTCCATGGCATTCTCGATGAATGGACGCTGCAACTGCTCGACTCAAAACAGACCCAGTTGCCCACCGATCAGGGTTGAGAAGTCGTCGTCGACAAACGGCAGAATCGCATCCGCCACCGGTTGCAGCTGGCGGGTGATGTAGTGGTCGTAATCGATGGCGGCGCGGCGCACCTCCAACGGCTCCGGGCCGGCCAGGGTGATGACGTAGCTGATCCAGCCGCCGCTCTGATATTGCCGGGGCCGACCCTGCTCGGCGTTGTAGTCGTCGGCCAGCCGCGCCGCACGGACATGCGGCGGCACGTTGCGTTCGTAATCGTCGAGGGTGCGGCGCAGACGCTTGCGATACACCAGCCGGTCATCGAACTCCCCGGCGAGGGTCTTGCGCACGTAGTCGCGCACGTAATCCTGATAAGGCCTACGCTGGAAAATCCGCTCATACAGTTCCTGCTGAAATTGCCGGGCCAGCAGTGACCAGTCGGTGCGCACGGTCTCCAGGCCCTTGTAGACCATTTCCTCGCTGCCATCGCCACGGGTGACCAGACCGGCATAGCGCTTCTTGCTGCCCTCCTCCGCGCCGCGAATCGTCGGCATCAGAAAGCGCTTGTAGTGAATCTCGAACTGCAATTCCAGCGCGCTTTCCAGCCCGTATTCGTCGCGCACATGGGCGCGCCACCAATCGTTGACGTGCCTGACCAGCGCATGGCCGATCTGCGCGGCTTCTTCCTGGCCATGCAGCCGGCGCAGCCAGACGAAGGTGGAGTCGGTGTCGCCGTAAATCACCGCGTGGCCCTGTTCCTCGATCAACTGGCGGGTACGCAGCATGATTTCGTGGCCGCGCAAGGTGATCGACGAGGCCAGCCGGGTATCGAAAAAACGGCAGCCGCTGGAGCCAAGCACGCCGTAGAAGGCGTTCATGATGATCTTCAACGCCTGGGACAGCGGTGCGTTGTGCTCGCGCTTGGCGGTCTCACGCCCTTCGGCCACCCGCGCCACGATCGACGGCAGACAATGGCGGGTACGCGAAAAACGGGCGCCACGGAAACCCGGCACCGAGTCGGCGTCGTCGGGATGTTGCAAGCCTTCGATCAGGCCTACCGGGTCGATCAGAAACGTGCGAATGATCGACGGGTACAGGCTTTTGTAATCGAGGACCAGAACTGATTCATACAATCCCGGCCGCGAATCCATGACAAACCCGCCGGGGCTGGCCTGCGGCGGGTTGGTGCCGAGGTTCGGCGCAACAAAGCCCTGACGATGCATCAACGGCATGTACAAATGGGTGAACGCGGCGACCGAACCGCCGCTGCGGTCGGCCGGCAAACCGGTGACGCTGGCGCGTTCGAGCAAAAACGTCAGCAGTTCGGTCTTGGCGAAGATCCGCGTGACCAGTTCACAGTCCTTGAGGTTGTATTTGGCCAGCGCCGGTTTGTCTTCGGCGAACATGCGGTTGATCTCGTCCATGCGCTGGTACGGATTGTTGATCGCCTTGCCTTCGCCGAGCAGGGTCTGCGCGACGTTTTCCAGGCTGAACGACGGAAAGCTCCAGGTCGCCGACCGCAATGACTCGATGCCATCGATGATCAGCCGCCCCGCTGCCGAGGCGAAGTAGTGATTGCGGCTGCCGTGCTCGCGCCACTGCATTTCTTCGCCGCCACGACCGATTTTCAGCGGCACGCCGAGACGCCGGGCGTGTTCGTGAAGGATGCGCAGATCGAACTGCACAACGTTCCAGCCGATGATTGCGTCGGGGTCGTGGCGAGCAAACCAGTCGTTGAGCTTCTTCAGGATCAGCGTGCGCGAATCGCAGTACTCCAGATCGAAATCGACAATGCTGGCGTCGCCGTTCGGCGCGCCGAGCATGTACACCTGCCGCTCGCCGCAGCCTTCCAGGGCAATCGAATACAGCTCACCGTTTTCCGTGGTTTCGATGTCGAGCGAGACCAGACGCAGTTTCGGCCGGTAGCCGGGGTCGGGTTTCAACTGGGCGTTGAGCAGAACGCCCTCAGCATCCGGCGTGCCGCCGAACAGCACGGGCGCGGTGATGAAGCGCTCCATCAGATAGCGTTCCGGCGGGCGCACGTCGGCTTCGAAAACATCGACGCCGGCGCGGTTCAGCGCGGTTTCCAGGCGCATCAACTGGCCGTGTTGCTGGCAATACAGACCGAGTACCGGACGATGCTGAAAATCCTGCAGTGCGAGCGGGCGCAGTTCGACATTGTTTTCGTCGTGCAACACACGCTCCGCCGATTCACGCTGTGCGGCGGGAATGAACGCTACCGACGGCTGATGCGCCAGGCGCACACGGCGTGGCCCGGCGTCGGTCGCCAGCCAGAACTCGACTTCGGTGCCGGCCGGCGTATCGCGCCAATGCCGGGTCAGGACGAAGCCCTGCTGTAAATCCACCACTGCGACCTCGAAAAATCAGACTGACCGGCATTCTACGCGGCATTACCACGCCTGGCCTCGGCAAAAAACACCGCGGATCTGCGGAAAAACCCGGCGAATGGCGTTTTTTGCACGCTAACTGCCGCTTTGCCGCCTTGCTCTGCGCGGCTGCGTCTACGATGCTTGATGAACAACGACAACACCTGAGTAACCGCCATGAAGACCGTCGCCCAACTGCTCAAGCTCAAAGATCAGAAAAATCAGGAAGTGCACCAGATCAAACCCGATCACATGGTGCTCGAAGCGCTGATGAAGATGGCCGAGAAAAACGTCGGCGCCTTGCTGGTGGTCGAAGACGACAAAGTGGTCGGCATCATCAGCGAGCGCGACTATGCACGTAAACTGGTACTGCACGGCCGCTCCTCGGTGGGCACGCCGGTGCGCGACATCATGGTCAAGGACGTGATCACCGTGGATACCCGGCAAACCGTCGACACCTGCCTGGGCATCATGTCGGACAAACGCCTGCGCCACCTGCCGGTGGTCGAGGACGGCCAGCTGATTGGTCTGCTGTCGATCGGCGACCTGGTCAAAGAAGCGATTGCCGAACAGGCCGAACTGATCAAACAGCTGGAGCAGTACATTCGCGGCGAATGAGCCCACCGCCGTGCCCCCTTGTGGGAGCGAGCCTGCTCGCGAATGCGCTGGGTCAGTCGAAACATCTTTGGCTGACAGACCGTTTTCGCGAGCAGGCTCGCTCCCACAAGGGGTTATTTGTCAGCCTTGAGAGGGCCAATGCCGCTCGAACACCGGTGCCAGCACCGGGTGCCGGTCAATCCTTTGCAGCCACGCATAAAAGCCCGGGCGGGTCTGGCGCAGGTGTTCGCGGCTGCCGGCCCAGCGGCTCACCACTGCCGCCAGCACATCCAGCGCGCCGGGGGTTTCGTCATCCAGATACAGCTCGCCGGAAAACTGGTCGGCAAACACCTCCCAACTGAAGTGCAGGCGCTGGCGCGTGCCGGCGATCAGGTTCTGCCGTGCGCTCTCGTCGGGCGTGATCAACCAGCGCTCGGGGTAATCGATGATGCCGACCGCCGCGTAGCAATTGCCGACGATATAGGCGAGGCCGCGAATCGCCTGATCACGATCGGCAACCTTGCTCGGCAGCAGGCCGGACTTGGGAAACGTCAGGCCCAGGTGAATCAGGATCGCCGCACTTTCGGTCAGGGCGCTGCCGTCCGGCAGTTGCAAGGTCGGGATCTGCTTCAGCGGATTGAGTTTTCCCAGCGCCTCGGCAGCCTCGGCGCTGGCTTCGGTATCAATGAAACGATAAGCGATCTGGCACAACTCCAGCGCCGCCTCGATGGCAGCCGCGCCGGAATTCTTGTGCCCGTAGAGCTGGTACATGTCCGTTTCCCCCGATAAGGCCTTTGCACAGGGTAGATGGCTGGCTGGCCTGCTGTAGAAAATTCTGTCAATGAATCGTTCAAGCCAGATGCAAAACCTTGTAGGAGTGAGCCTGCTCGCGATAGCGGTCCCCCAGTGACATAGATTTTGACTGACACAACGCCATCGCGAGCAGGCTCACTCCTACAAGGGATTGGGGTGGGTCATTGAATTATTTTTCATGACCCCTGCATCCAATCCCCTCCGCCACGGGTAGTCCCTGTAACAGCTCACTTTTGTGCTGTCAGTGCTCTACCCTTTTCGGAGAATCATCGGATGAACATCACCCAGCTGATTGGCTTCACCGGTTTGCTCGCTTTCACCGCGACCACCTTCGCCCAGAGCAGCTATCCCGACGCGATCAAGGTGCCGGACGGGCACAGGATTGCCCTGGAAACCACCGGGATCGGCGAGATCACATACGAATGCCGCGACAAGCCCAATATGACCGGGCAGACCGAGTGGACCTTTGTTGGCCCGAAAGCGGTGCTCAACGATCGCAGCGGCAAACAGGTCGGCACCTATTTCGGCCCGCCTGCTACCTGGCAGGCCAAGGACGGTTCGAAAGTCACCGGCACACAACTGGCCGTGGCACCGTCGAGCCCGGGCAACCTGCCCTATCAACTGGTCAAGGCCAATCCGGCCGAGGGCAAAGGCGCGATGACCGGGGTCAGCTACATTCAGCGTGTCGCGCTCAAGGGCGGCGTGGCGCCGGGCAGCGAATGCACGATGGCGAACAAGGGCAAGCAGGAAGTGGTGAAGTACCAGGCGGATTATATTTTCTGGGCAGCGAACTGATTTCGGACATGTCGGAAATTCCCTGTAGGAGCTGCGGCACGCTGCGATCTTTTGATTTGTCTTCTAAAAAGCAAGATCAAAAGATCGCAGCGTGCCGCAGCTCCTACAAGGGGATCTGTGTGATTCTGGGGAATGTGAGCTAGATTGCACGCCATGCCTTTAGCCGAATCCGTGTTCGATTACCAAGACCGCCTCCAAGCCTGTGCCCGGGGCGAGCGCGCGGCTCTGCGCGATTTGTATGTGCAGGAAGGCCCGCGCTTGCTCGGTGTGGCCAAGCGGCTGGTGCGCGATACGGCGCTGGCAGAGGACATTGTGCATGAGGCGTTCATCAAGATCTGGAACGGCGCCGCCGGATTCGACCCGGCGCGCGGTTCGGCGCGGGGCTGGATGTTCAGCGTGACCCGGCATCTGGCCTTGAATCAGTTGCGCAAGCAAAGTCGGGAAACGCCCTTCAACGAAGAACATGAGGCAGCGGCGCCTGATGAACTGGCCGATATTCACTCGGCACGCATCCATCGCTGCCTCGAGCAACTGGAGCCGCAGCGGCGCAGCTGCATTCTCCACGCCTACGTCGACGGTTATAGCCACGCGCAGATATCCGCGCGCCTCGACACGCCGCTGGGCACGGTCAAAGCGTGGATCAAGCGCAGCCTCAATGCTTTGCGGGAGTGCATGGGATGACCGGCGAATCAGCGCAGGAACGGGATGAACTGGCCGGCGAATACGTGCTCGGCACCTTGTCATTCGAACAGCGCATCGAGGTGCAACGGCGCCTGCCGAACGATCCTGAGTTGCGCGCGGCAGTCGACGCATGGGAGCGGCGTCTGCTGGAGCTGACCGATCTGACCGAACCTCAGCAACCGTCGGCGCAGCTGTGGCCTCGCATCGAGCGCAGTCTCGAGCGGCTGACGGTGAGAAAACCGCTGACCTCCTGGTGGAACCTGCTGCCGCTGTGGCGCGGTCTGAGCGCCGCCGGGCTGGCGGCGACCTTGATTCTCGGCACGATCCTGCTGACCCAGACCACGCCGAAACCGAGTTATCTGGTGGTGCTGGTGGCGCCGCTGGACAAGGCGCCGGGCTGGGTGATTCAGGCGAGCAATGCGCGTGAGATCCAGTTGATTCCGCTGGGTGTGGTCGAGGTGCCGGCGGACAAGGCGCTGGAATTCTGGACCAAGGCTGACGGCTGGTCGGGGCCGGTTTCCCTGGGGCTGGTCAAACCGGGGCAGGCTTTGTCGGTGCCGCTGGACAAATTGCCGCCGCTGCAACCGAACCAGTTGTTCGAGCTGACGCTGGAGGGCGCCAACGGCTCGCCGATCGGCAAGCCGACCGGGCCGATTCAGGCGATCGGGCGTGCGGTCAAAGTCTTGTAATGTGCTCTGTAGGAGTTGCCGAAGGCTGCGACCTTTTTTTAAGATCAAAAGATCGCAGCCTTCGGCAGCTCCTACAGTAATCATCATCGCCGTCGATGTTCACCATCACGGCAATGAAGTTCTCATAAAAAAATCCGGGCGTAACATCAGCTCCATACCAACCAACAACACCCCGGAGCACACCATCATGAAACGCCAGACTCTTCTCAGCATCGCCTTCTCGGTTTTTGCAGTAAACGCTTTCGCCGCCACCCCGGCGCACACCATGATCGCCGAAGGCGGTTCGGACAAACTGATTGAAAGCCGTCTGGCTGAAGGCGGTTCAGATCGCCTGATCGAACGCCGTGTTGCTGAAGGTGGTGCTGATCGTCTGATCGAACGCCGTGTTGCCGAAGGTGGTGCTGATCGCCTGATCGAACGCCGTGTTGCTGAAGGTGGTGCTGATCGCCTGATCGAACGCCGTGTTGCTGAAGGTGGTGCTGATCGCCTGATCGAACGCCGTGTTGCCGAAGGTGGTGCTGATCGTCTGATCGAACGCCGTGTTGCTGAAGGTGGTGCTGATCGTCTGATCGAACGCCGCGTTGCCGAAGGTGGTTCGGATCGCCTGATCGAACGTCGCGTTGCCTGATGCATGACTGCAAGCGCAACACCGCAGAGAAACCCGGCTCCCGCAGCCGGGTTTTTTATGTCTGCATGTTTTATCCGGCCTTGGCCATGCAGCGCTTGTAGCGCTCGTCCACGCGCTTGGCAAACCAGGCTGTGGTGAGTTTGCGGGTGATCTTCGGACTCTGCAGCACGATTCCCGGCAATAGCGCACGCGGTAGCGCCTTGCCTTCGGCCCGCTCCGCCAGTTCGAACACGCGCTGATAGAGTTTGGTCTCTTCGAATTCCAGGGTTTTGCCCTTCTCCAGTTGATCGCGAATCGTCGGGTTGCGCATGCCCAGCGACTTGCCGAGGGTGCGCACCGCCAGTTCGGTGCTGCCGGGCATGATCGAGTCGTAGCGAATCAGGTCGCCGTCCAGGGTCAGCGGAATGCCGGACGCGCGGCTGACCGCGTTCTGAAACGCCGCATTGCGGCTGGCGTACCAGCCAGCATTGAAATCGGCGAAGCGATACAGCGGCTCACGGTAGTTCACCGGGTAACCGAGCAAATGGGCGATGCCGAAATACATGCCACCGCGTCGGCTGAACACTTCACGGCGAATCGTGCCGTCCACCGGGTAGGGGTAGTCCTTGGCGTGCTCTTCGGCGAATTCGATGCTGACCTGCATCGGCCCGCCAGTGTGCACCGGGTTGAAGCCGCCGAACAGCGTACGGCCCATCGGCACCATGTCGATGAAGTCGTCGAAAATCGCGCTCAGTTCCTTTTCACTGCGCGCCGCATTCAGACGCTCGCTGTAGGTCTTGCCATTCGGCGAGCGCACCTGCAAAGCACCGCTGACCAGCAGGCCGGGGATGTGCACCTTGGCGGCGCGGCGATCGATTTCATCGCGGGCGATCTTGCCCAGACCGGGCACCGTCGGGTCGGCCTGGAATGTGGACTCCTGCTCGGCCACGGCCAGCACCGAACAGAGATTTTGCGTGGTGGTATTGATGCCCTGCGCGGCGAACGCGGCGTAGATATCCGTGGCCCAGCCTTGGCGATCGGCGGTTTTCGCCGGCAGCAGGCGGACGATTTCCGCCTTCACTTCGGCCGGCGGGCGCGGTGCCGGTTCGTGGCTGCGCTGGCTGGCGCAACCGGCGAGCAGCAGCAAGGCGCCGAGAGTAATGAGTAATCGCATGTTGCTCCATCCAATCAAATTAGCCAGGCCACCATACACAACCCGTGTAGGAGCTGCCGAAGGCTGCGATCTTTTGATCTTGTTCTAAAAGAAAAATCAAAAGATCGCAGCCTGCGGCAGCTCCTACGACGAATGACAAACTGATTGCATAACGTTACTGCGAAAACCTATCATTTGCGCCTGGAGTCGTATTAGCGCAAGGAGTTCCGCGCCGCCCTTATTTTATTCATTGGCCGCTCGCCTCCAGGTATCCGACATGCCCGCTTCAGCTCGACTCGGCGCTCCGTTCCGCCCGACTTTGCTTGCCCTGCTATGTTCCCTGACCGTTACCGCCCACGCCGCTGAAGACAACAGCAAAGAGCTCGTGCTCGACGACGTCAACATCAACGCCCAGGCCCCTGCACCCAACGCCCTGCCCCCGGTCTATGCTGGCGGTCAGGTCGCGCGCGGCGGCCAGCTGGGCGTGCTAGGCAATCAGGACATGATGGACGTGCCGTTCAGCGCGGCGTCCTACACCGAGCAACTGATCCAGGATCAGCAGGCGGAAAACGTTGCCGATGTGCTGCTCAACGATTCCTCGGTGCGCCAGGCCTCGGGCTTCTCCAACCAGGCGCAGGTCTTCATGATTCGCGGCCTGCCACTCAATGGCGACGACATTTCCTATAACGGCCTGTACGGCGTGCTGCCACGGCAGATCATTTCCACCGATGCACTGGAACGCGTGGAAGTATTCAAAGGCCCCAACGCCTTTATCAACGGCGTGACCCCGACCGGTTCCGGCATCGGCGGCGGCGTCAACCTGCAACCCAAACGCGCGGGCGACGTGCCGCTGCGCCGTTACACCACCGACATCAACAGCGAAGGCCGCATCGGTCATCACTTCGACATTGGCCAGCGTTTCGGTGAAGACAACCGCTTCGGCGCGCGGGTCAACCTGTCGCAGCGCGAAGGCGACACCGGCATCGATCACGAGAACCAGCGCTCGAAACTGTTTGCTATCGGCCTGGATTATCGCGGCGATGCGCTGCGGCTTTCCGGCGACTTTGCCTATCAGAAAGAACGCGTCAACGGTGGCCGCAGCTCGGTCAACCTCGGCACCGCCACGCACCTGCCGGATGCGCCATCGGCAGACACCAACTACGCGCCGAAATGGGGCTACACCGATATCGAAGACACCTTCGGCATGCTCCGCGCCGAGTACGACCTCAACGACAACTGGACCGCCTACGCCGCCGGTGGCGCCAAGCACACCCGTGAAGTCGGCCGGTACAACTCGACCACGCTGGTCGGCAACAGCGGCGCCTCGTTCACTACCGGCTCGTTCGTGCCCCATGACGAGGACAACACCAGCGTCATGGCCGGCCTCAACGGCAAATTCAACACCGGCCCGGTCAGCCACAAGCTGAATTTCGGCCTGACCGGAATCTGGGCCGAGCAGCGCAGTGCCTATGACTTCGACCTGACGCGCTACTCGAACAACATCTATCACCCGATCACGCCGCCGGCACCGGTCGGCAACTTCTCTGGCGGCGATCTCAATGATCCGGGCATCATCGGCAAAACCTTCAACCGCAGCGTCGCGATCTCCGACACCCTCGGTTTCTTCGACGATCGCCTGCTGGTCACCGCCGGCCTGCGCCGCCAGCAATTGGTCGTACAAGGCTACAACTACGCCAGCTGGGGCAGCGGCGACAGGAAGTCGAGCTACGACGAATCGATCACCACGCCGGTGTACGGCATCGTGTTCAAGCCGTGGGAGCATGTGTCGTTCTACGCCAACCACATCGAAGGCCTCGCGCAAGGACCGACCTCGCCGACCAGTTCCGGCGGTTTCCGCGTGACCAACGGCAACGAAGTCTACGCACCGAAACGCTCCAAGCAGACCGAACTCGGCGTGAAAGTCGACATGGGCACCTACGGTGCGAGCCTCGGCGTTTACCGCATCGAACAGCCAAGCGACGGCTACTGCGAAATCAACAGTCCGACCACTTGCACCTACGTCCGTGAAGGCGAGCAGATCAACAAAGGCGTGGAAATGAACGTGTTCGGCGAGCCGATCGACGGCCTGCGCCTGATCAGCGGCCTGACCCTGATGGACACCGAACTGAAAAACACCCTCAACGGTGCCAACGATGGCAACCACGCCATCGGCGTGCCGACCTTCCAGTTCAACGCTGGCGTGGATTGGGACGTGCCGGGTCTGCAAGGCGTCGCACTGAATGCGCGGATGCTGCGCACCGGCGGGCAATACGCCGACGCGGCGAACAACCTCAGCCTGCCGACGTGGAACCGCTTCGACGCGGGTGCACGTTATGCGTTCAAGGTCTCGGAGAAAGACGTGACGCTGCGGTTCGGCGTTGAGAACGTGGCGAACAAGAAGTACTGGGAGTCGGCTCAGGGCGGTTATCTGACCCAAGGTGAACCGCGAGTGGCGAAGCTGTCCGGGACGATTGATTTCTAAGCACTAAAAAGATCAAAAGCCCCTCACCCTAACCCTCTCCCAGAGGGAGAGGGGACTGACCGAGATGTTCTCTCGAACTACGCCGACCTGAAATATCCAGTCGAACTCAGGTCTTGAAAAGCCCCCGATCGGCTCCCTCTCCCTCGGGAGAGGGCTGGGGTGAGGGGTTGCAGCCGTGCAGCCCATTCCCAGGTATGCACAAAACAGCCGCCCCGTCCCGTCCGGCCGACCACACTGGCCACCCTCTCCCGCTGATCCATACTTGCTGCACAGCCAAAGGAGGACAGCCCCATGAACCGCAGCGACGTGCTGATCATCGGCGCCGGCCCGACCGGTCTGGTCCTGGCGCTGTGGCTAAGCAAACTGGGCGTACGCGTGCGGATCATCGACAAGACCTCGGCGCCCGGGACTACTTCCCGCGCCTTGGCCGTGCAAGCGAGAACCCTCGAGCTGTATCGTCAACTCGACCTGGCCGACACCATCGTGCGTCGTGGCCATCAGGTCGCGGCGGCGAACTTCTGGGTCAACGGCAAACCGGTCGCGCAGTTGCCACTCAAGCGCATCGGCGAAGGCCTGACGCCCTACGCGTTTGTCGAGATTTTCCCGCAGGACGAGCACGAACGGCTGCTGCTCGAGCGCCTCGAAGACTACGGCGTCAGCGTCGAGCGCAATACCGCGCTGGACAGCTTCGAGGACACCGGCGACACCGTCACCGCGCATCTGCGCCTGCCCGATGGCCAGCAGGAAGTCTGTCAGGCCTGTTATCTGGCCGGTTGCGACGGCGCCCGTTCGGTGGTGCGCAAGACCCTCGACACTGACTTCCCCGGCGGCACCTATCAGCAGATCTTCTACGTCGCCGATGTCACGGCCAGCGGCCCGGCGCTCAATGGCGAGCTGCATCTGGATCTGGACGAAGCGGATTTCCTGGCGGTGTTCCCACTGGCCGGCGAAGGCCGCGCGCGGCTGATCGGCACCGTACGTGACGAACGCGCCGAGCGTGCCGACACCCTGCAATTTTCCGACGTCAGCAGCCGCGCCATCGAACACCTGAAAGTGCATATCGAAGACGTGCACTGGTTCTCCACCTACCGCGTGCACCACCGCGTGGCCGAACACTTCCGTGACGGCCGGGCATTTCTGCTCGGCGATGCCGCCCACGTACACAGCCCCGCCGGCGGCCAAGGCATGAACACCGGCATCGGCGATGCGATCAATCTGGCCTGGAAACTCGCCGCCGTGCTCAGCGGTGGTGCCGAACCGAAACTGCTCGACACCTACGAAACCGAGCGCATCGCCTTCGCCCGCCGACTGGTCTCGACGACCGACAAGGTCTTCAGTTTCGTCACCGCCGAGGGGCGCATGGCCGACCTGCTACGGATGCGTGTGGCGCCGTTTCTGCTTCCGAAAATGGCCGCGTTCGAAGCAAGCCGCGAGTTCCTCTTTCGCACGGTGTCGCAAGTCACCCTCAACTATCGCGGCATGCCGCTGAGTCAGGGCGAAGCTGGCCATGTGCACGGCGGCGACCGCTTGCCATGGGCACATGATGGCGAAGGAGATAATTTCGGGCCGCTACGTCAGCCGTGCTGGCAGGTTCATGTGTATGGCGACACCAGCGACGAGATGATCGCCTGGTGCACCGAACATCACCTGCCGCTGCACGTCTTCGACTGGCGCCCGGCGTTTGAATCAGCCGGGTTGGGCCGAAACGGCTTTTACCTGCTGCGGCCGGATACCTATGTGGCGATTGCCGAAAACAGTGCCGATCCAAAAGTGATCGAACGCTACTTCCGCGATCACGGCATCCGCCCCTACTTCATCTGACACACAAAAAATTAAAATGTGGGAGCGAGCCTGCTCGCGAAAGCGGTATCTCGGTCAACATGGATGTCGGCTGACATATCGCCTTCGCGAGCAGGCTCGCTCCCACAGGGGTACGGGGTGCTGCTTAGATCCCGGCCAGTGCCAGATCCATCGCAAAGTAGGTGAAGATCAGATCCGCCCCCGCACGCTTGATCGCGCCGAGGCTTTCGCGGACCACGCGATCTTCATCGATCGCCCCGGCCTGGGCGCCGAACTTGATCATCGCGTATTCACCGCTGACCTGATAAGCCGCCAGTGGCAGGTTCGAGGCCTGACGAATGTCGCGGATGATATCGAGGTAGGCGCCAGCCGGTTTGACCATCAGCGCATCGGCGCCTTCCTGCTCATCGAGCAGCGATTCGCGCAGGGCTTCGCGACGATTCATCGGGTTCATCTGATAGCTCTTGCGGTCACCCTTGAGCGCGCTGCCACCGGCCTCGCGGAACGGGCCGTACAGCGCCGAAGCGAATTTGGTCGAGTAGGCCATGATCGGAATCTGGGTGAAACCGGCGGCGTCCAGCGCTTGGCGAATCGCGCGCACCTGGCCATCCATCGCCGCCGACGGCGCAATCACGTCAGCCCCGGCACGGGCGGCGGCCACGGCTTGCTTGCCGAGATTGATCAGAGTCTGGTCGTTGTCGACTTCGTGGTTGTGCATCACGCCGCAATGGCCGTGGTCGGTGTACTCGCAAAAGCAGGTGTCGGACATCACGATCATTTCCGGCACGGCGTCCTTGGCAATGCGCGACATGCGCGAGACCAGACCGTCTTCGCGCCAGGTGTCGCTGCCGTTGGCGTCGAGATGATGGGACACGCCAAAGGTCATCACCGACTTGATGCCGGCGCGGGCATAGCGCTCGATTTCACTGGCCAGTTTGCGCTCGGGGATGCGCTGCACACCGGGCATGCTGGTGATCGGCACGAAGTCGTCGATCTCTTCCTCGACGAAGATCGGCAGGACCAGATCGTTCAGGCTGAATTCGGTTTCCTGGAACAGACTGCGCAGGCTCGCATTGCGGCGCAGACGGCGGGGACGTGCTTCGGGGAACTGACTGGACATGGGGCCTTTCCTGAAAACAGCGGATGAGACGAAAGTCGTAGGGGGCGCAGCTTATGCCTTGCGGCGGGTGCGGGACAAACCTGGATCGATCAAGAGAGCGTTACCGCAGGTGCAACAATCCTGCTGATGATGCAGTTCCCCTGTGGGAGCGAGCCTGCTCGCGAATGCGGTGGGTCAGTCACAGAAAGGTTGCCTGGGCCGACGCTTTCGCGAGCAGGCTCGCTCCCACAGGGGCATATGTTGGGTCAGGAAGGAATGGTCAGGCCACGAATGACCGCCGGGCGAGCTAGAAACCGCTCCAGCACCCGGGTGACGTTGGGGAAATTCTCAATCCCGACCAGATCCCCTGCCTCATAGAAGCCGAGCAGATTGCGCACCCACGGGAACGTCGCGATATCGGCGATGGTGTAGCGCTCGCCCATGATCCAGTCGCGGCCTTCGAGGCGGGTGTTGAGCACGTTCAACAGGCGTTTGCTCTCCTCGACATAGCGGTCACGCGGTCGCTTGTCTTCGTAGTCCTTGCCAGCGAACTTGTTGAAGAAGCCGAGCTGGCCGAACATCGGGCCGATGCCGCCCATCTGCCACATCAGCCATTGAATGGTCTCGTAGCGCAGCGCGCCTTCCTGAGCGAGCAACTGGCCGCTCTTGTCGGCCAGATAAATCAGGATCGCGCCGGATTCGAACAGCGCCAGCGGCTTGTCTTCAGGGCCATGCGGGTCGAGGATCGCCGGGATCTTGTTGTTCGGGTTCAGCGAGAGAAACTCCGCCGAGGTCTGGTCGTTGGTGTCGAAGCCGACGCGGTGCGGCTCGTACGGCAGGCCGATCTCTTCGAGCATGATCGACACTTTGACGCCGTTGGGGGTCGACAGGGAGTAGAGCTGAATCCAGTCCGGGTACTGCGCCGGCCATTTCTGAGTAATCGGGAATGCAGACAGATCGGTCATTGGAAGCATCCAGTCACAAATTGAGAGCCGATCATAATGTAGGCCCGGGTTGGCGCCTACACGAACCGTAACATCCTGTCGCTAACCTGCCTGCATGCCCGCAAAGGTTGCCGTTAGAGTGCTGCGCACGGCCCGGATCGAACCAAACGGGCATTACAGGACTCTGAGCTATGCCTTTCTCGCAGAGGAAGCTGTTCACGACAGGGAAACACCCGGTGCTGGGAGCCCGCGGTGCCAAGGTTTGTCAGCCTTAACCGATTTTGCTGAAGAATCTTCGAATTGATGACGAACCTGATGAGTTTCGCCAAACGTTTCAAACATCGCGCGTACGTGGCCCTGCCCTCCCTGCTGGCAGTCAGCGCGCTTTTTCTGTCCCTCGAATCCAGTGAAAGCCGCGCACAACCGGCCGACGGCACGCAGACCCTGGTGTTCCTGCGTCATGCGGAAAAACCCGAAGGCGGCCTCGGCCAGCTCAACTGCCAGGGCCTGAACCGTGCCATCGATCTGTCGACGCTGCTGCCGGAAAAATTCGGCAAGGCCGATTACGTGTTCGCCGCCAACCCGACGCGCAACGTCGAGGAAGGCGAACTGGACAACTCTTACAGCTACATTCGCCCGCTGATGACCATCAGCCCGGCCGCGATCAAGCTTGGCCTGCCGGTGAACATCGAGTTCTCCGCCAACGACACCAGCGATCTGGCCCGCGAGCTGTTGGACGAGAAGTACCACAACTCGACGATCTACACCGCCTGGTCCCACGGCTATCTGCCGGAGCTGATCAACAAGGTCGCCGGCAATGCGGTCGGCAAAAAACAGAACATCACCGAAGACTGGGCGGGCAACGACTTCGATTCGCTGTATGTGCTGACCCTGAAATGGCACAACGGCAAAGCGAGTTTGCAAAGCCATAGCTACAAGCAGGGGCTGGATAACGGCAAGGCCACCTGCCCGACCTGAGATTTGTAGTGCCTGACCTTGCGTCTTCGCGAGCAGGCTCGCTCCCACAGGGGAACGCATTTCAACTGTGGGAGCGAGCCTGCTCGCGAAGAGGCCAGTTGCTTGCACCTCAAGCCTTCTGGCTCACCCGCTCGCGCAAATACTCGATAACCGCCCCACGCTCCCCGGCGAACTCGATCCGCCCGCCCTTCTTTTCGCGCTGGAAGACATACATCGGGTCGTAATATTCACGCAGCAATACGGCGATCCACTCACGGAATAGCTCGACCGAACCGCTACGCGCCTGTTCAGCCAGCGCCGCTTCCATCTGCAGATACATTCGCTGATAGCGCTCGCCACCCAGTCGCCGCTGAATATTGTTCAGGCTGGCAATCAAGCGCTCGGCATACAGCGCAAAGCCCTGCTCGCCATGCACGGCGACGAACTCGGCGTGCAGGTCAATCACGTAATCCTGCAGGATTCGCTCGACCCGATTGTCGAGGCTGTCTTCGAGCCAGACCAGCGGTGCCGCTTGCATGCCCCGGTACAGCGGCAACGGCAAGGCACAGCTGCCGACCACCCGACTCTCGTCTTCCAGGACAAATTGCCCGATCCCGCGGGCGCGTTTTTTCAGCACATCGACCGCCAGGCGATTTTCGAAATCGATGTTGCCCGGTTGCCCGGTGGCGCGCTTGCCGAAACTCGAGCCCCGATGATTGGCATGGCCTTCCAGATCCAGACCATTGCGCAACTGCACCAGCACTTCAGTCTTGCCAGTACCGGTCATGCCACCGAGCAGAACCAGATCGCATTCGGCCACAGCCTGATCGACCGTTTCCAGGAGGAACGTGCGCATGGCCTTGTAGCCACCGCCGACACGCGGGTAATCGATACCGCCCTCGTCCTTGATCCATTGCTGGACGAGCTGTGAACGCAGGCCACCGCGGAAACAATAGAGATAGCCATCGGGATGGTTACGGGCAAATTCGACCCAGCCTTGAATGCGCTCCTCCCGAACCTCGGCCGACACCAGCCGCTCACCCAATGCAATCGCCGCTTGCTGGCCGTGCTGTTTGTAACAGGTGCCGACCTGTTCGCGCTCACGGTCATTCATCAGCGGCAGATTGATCACACCCGGGAATGCGCCGTGGGAGAATTCGATCGGCGCACGGACATCCATCATTGGCCGGTCGTTGAGGAAAATGTCGCGGTAGTCGGTGCAGTCGCGGAGCATCAGATCACCTCGACTGCGTTCGTCTGTCGCTCAACCAATTCGCCGATCGGCTCAAGGTTCAGGCCCAGTTCGGCAGCAACGCCGAGGAACTCGTCATTGCCCTCAGGCGTGACCGCAATCAGCAGACCGCCGCTGGTTTGCGGATCGCACAGCACGCGCTTGTGCAGCTCCTGTACGCGGCCGACCTTGCTTGAATAACTGTCGAAATTGCGCAGCGTACCGCCCGGCACACAGCCCTGATCGAGGTAGGACTCGACGCTGTCCAGACGCGGCACGCGGTCGTAGGCGATGCGCGCGGTCAACTGGCTGCCATCGGCCATTTCCACCAGATGCCCGAGCAGGCCGAAACCGGTGACGTCGGTCATCGCGGTGACGCCGGCGAGCTTGCCGAAACGGCTGCCGGGCTTGTTCAGAGTGCACATCCAGTCACGGGCGACACCGACGTCTGCAACGCGCAATTTGCCCTTCTTTTCGGCAGTGGTGAGGATGCCGATGCCCAGCGGTTTGGTCAGGTACAACAGGCAACCGGCGGTAGCGGTGTCGTTGCGTTTCATGTGGCGTTTTTCCACCAGACCGGTGACCGCGAGGCCGAAGATCGGCTCCGGCGCATCGATCGAATGCCCGCCCGCCAACGGAATGCCCGCCGCGTCGCACACCGAGCGACCGCCACGAATCACCTCGCGCGCCACTTCCGGCGCCAGCACGTTCACCGGCCAGCCGAGGATCGCAATCGCCATCAACGGATCGCCACCCATCGCGTAGATATCGCTGATCGCGTTGGTCGCGGCGATGCGACCGAAGTCGAACGGGTCATCGACAATCGGCATAAAGAAATCGGTGGTCGAGACCACACCACGCTCGGCATCTATCTCATACACCGCCGCGTCATCGCGCGACGCGTTGCCGACCCAGAGTTTCGGATCGAGGTTTTGCGCGCCGCTGCCGGCAAGGATCACTTCCAGCACCTGCGGGGAAATCTTGCAGCCACAACCGGCGCCATGGCTGTATTGGGTCAGACGAATCGGCTCGCTCATGGGAGAGTCTCTGGCAATGAATGGGGCGGATTCTAGCAGAGCGCGAGAGCGCAGATTTCAGTGCTGATCGAGCGGCCCCTTCGCGAGCAGGCTCGCTCCCACATTTGTACCGTGGTCTCCTGTGAGAGCGAGCCCGCTCGCGAAGGCAATCGACCCTGCCCGCACCGCCCCGTCAACCCCGTCTGCAAACCTCAGCGAAAATCTGCGTAATCGGCCGATGCGGCTGGCGCTTGTGCATCTGCCGCACTTGTTCGCTCAGCCGCAACAGCTCTTCGCTGGGCTTGGCCCATTGCTCTTTTGGCAATGGCTCGGACCATTCGCGCATGACTTCCGGCAGCGCCTGTTTGCCGATTGTTTCCAGACGGCGCACTTCCCATTCGACCAGACGGTTGGGAATCGTCCATAAAGTCATGACGTGATACAGGTACCAAAAGAACCCCGACAGCCGCGAGCGGCGGCCTTCACGTATCTGCTGATGCATCCGCGCGCGGGCGTTACGGAAAGTGTGCAGGCCTTCGTGAGGCGGGTCGTCCGGGCCTTGCAGGTCTTGCAGGTCCTGAATCGATTTGAGGTCGTTGACTTCGTACTCCATGTAACCGCGAATCGCTTCCCAATGGCTGATCGCGAGCTCCAGGCCGGCGCATTGGAATTCCTGGCTTATGAGATTTTCACCTTGATAGAAACCGATGCCCATGCCGTATTGGCGGTGGATGCCAAACTGGGTGGCGCCTTTGGCTTCGATGATCCAGGCGCTGAGCGATTCCCATGGGATGAAGACTGGTTCGGTGGCGCCCTCGGGCATGAAGCAGACTTCGCGGCGTTGACGGTTGAAGCGGGTTGGAATGAGGGAGAGGCGTTTTTTGTGGACGTGGTGCCAGACGCCTAGACAGATAAGCAAAATCAAGGGGCTGCTGATTAATTCATTTTCCAATGCCACTTCGAATACACCTACCATTGACTCCCAAATTGCCTCGTTTCCATAGCCAAAAAGAATTCCTAGCAAGCCCGTGAACAAAGGAAATAAAACGAGAACGATAAAAGTGCCTGCGGTCGTTCCGCCGATAATTAGCTGCCATGGGAATACCTCCAGTGAGCCGAGACCAAAGTCCATGTATCCGTCATTGAACGCTCCGATATGAGGTCCGTAAGGCGGCATTGCTGTAGGTAATGGCAACGGTGCGAGATAGGTAATCTTCCCGCTTGGGAACGGCTCAATATCGCCCGCTTTTCTGATCAACTCACATTGCGCATCAACAACAGGCTCATTGTGATTATTCAGCATGGTCAGCCCATTCGAGGTATTGAATTTCTACCAGCAGTACCGGAGGGTTTTCCTTGACCGCCCCGGTAGCAACAACCGAAAAATGGCCGGCCCGAGGGTCTCCCACCTCGGCCAAGATCAACCGAAACATCCGCATCCAACGCGGTCCCCTGTGGGAGCGAGCCTGCTCGCGAAGGCGCTCAAACAGGCAAAAAACCTTCCTCCCGCTGGTCAAAAAACTGCTCTGCATCAGTCCACAGCCCGCCTGCAAACCTCAGCGAAAATCTGCGTAATCGGCCGATGCGGCTGGCGCTTGTTCATCCGCCGCACCTGTTCACTCAGTCGCAACAGCTCTTCGCTGGGCTTGGCCCATTGCTCTTTCGGCAATGGCTCGGACCATTCGCGCATGACTTCCGGCAGCGCCTGTTTGCCGATTCTTTCCAGACGGCGCACTTCCCATTCGACCAGGCGGTTGGGAATCGTCCATAAAGTCATGACGTGATACAGGTACCAAAAGAACCCCGACAACTGCGAGCGGCGGCCTTCATGGATCTGCTGATGCATCCGCGCCCGGGCGTTACGGAAAGTGTGCAGGCCTTCGTGGGGCGGGTCGTCCGGGCCTTGCAGGTCTTGCAGGTCCTGGATCGATTTGAGGTCGTTGACTTCGTACTCCATGTAACCGCGAATCGCTTCCCAATGACTGATCGCGAGCTCCAGGCCGGCGCATTGGAATTCCTGGCTTATGAGATTTTCACCTTGGTAGAAACCAAATGCCCATGCCGTATTGGCGGTGGATGCCAAACTGGGTGGCGCCTTTGGCTTCGATGATCCAGGCAGACAGCGATTCCCATGGGATGAAGACTGGTTCGGTGGCGCCCTCGGGCATGAAGCAGACTTCGCGGCGTTGACGGTTGAAGCGGGTTGGGATGAGGGAGAGGCGTTTTTTGTGAGCGTGGTGCCAGACGCCGAGACCAATAAGAAGGATCAAAGGGCCGCAAATTAATTGGTTCTCGTACCCCGCTTCGAACACACCAACCATTGACTCCAAAATAGCCTCGTTTCCATAGCCAAAAATAATGCCTAGTAACCCTGTAACTAAAGGAAATAAAACCATGATCATAAAGGCGCCTGCGGTTGGCCCACCGAAAATTAGCTGCCACGTAAATACCTCTGGCAATCCAAGCCCAAAGTCCATGTATCCGTCGTTTAACTCTCCAATATGAGGCCCATAAGGCGGCATTGCTGTAGGTAATGGCAACGGTGCGAGATAGGTAATTCTTCCGCTTAGGAACGGATCTACATCGCCCGCTCTTCTAATGACCTCTCTTTGCGCATCAACAAGAGGCTCATTGTGATTATTCAGCATGGTCGGCCCATTCGAGATATTGAATATCTACCAAAAAAAACCGGAGGGTTTTCCTTGACCGAGCCGGGAACTACTACAGCGAAATGGCCGGTATCCCGGGGGGCGATATGAATCACACGGGTTCGTGCCTCCGACTCGCCTCTGCCATTGACGGACTGAATACATACGGCAAGTTCTAACGTTTCCTTTGCAGGCGCGTATTCAGAATCGGGACGGATGGGGTACTGAAGACAAAGCACCAAACCATCTGGCGATGACTTCACGATTCGCAGACTGCTCAATATCTCCTCACTGATGACTTCCTTGCGTACTTGCGGCACACCGCGACCATGCAGCGGTGCAACAAGTCGATGGGCACCGATTCCCAAGCGATGACTCGGTTTACCGTTTAACGGCGGCAGGAGATCATTTAGCGCAAGCCTCGGCAGAACCAAATGAATATCACTGGGTTTGGCGTCAAATAATAAAGTCTTCAGCCATGTGTCACTGGGATCAGGTCCTGATTGGGCATAAGGAGCGTGTATTAAAAACGCCAGATAACTTTGATAGTCATCCAGGGAGTGGTCACCTCGCATCTCGTCATCACGGCTCCAGGGTGTGATTTTCAACCACTTGTCGTGGGCGGAGACGTTGTACCGATTGAACAGCCAAGTACCGACAAACTCCAGAACAGTGAACAATGCGCCGGCTAAATTGAAGCGAAAAAACACTAAAGAAAGACGTGTACCAGCGGCAGCCCAAGCGGCTGTTCGTGCAGAACTATTCGGTGCTGCTAAGACTTTAATGGAAGCATAAATGGTGTTACCAAACCCATAGCCATTAGTTGCAATCATGCCTGTCGCGCCCAATGTCGCCATCGCAGCTGCAGTCTGCTCAGCTTGAGTGCCACTTCGAATCGCATCTTGCCACTTTCGATTTTGTTTTCCGAGGCTGGCACCAGAGGTGCTTAAACCCAAAACATAAGTAAAAAAGCCCAAACCAACATGCAACTTACCCACCTGCACACGAACATGCTGCAACGCTTCAAGCTGCAAACTCCCGACAAGGCTCGTGCTGCGAGCCTTCAAAGCTGTATCAGCAAGCCCCTGCGCAGCGGTAAAACCCGCCGCGCCTGTCGCGGCAAGGGCCGCAGAAAACTCCGCCCGTTTCTTCCTGTCCCTCGTCTGCTTCATCACCTCCCGATAAGCCCCCACCAAATTCACCACCTGCACCATCACCACCAACAATCCCATCCCCTCCGTCCGCACCAGACTCGCCTTCGAAACCCCCGCCACCCCTGCACGAATATTTTCCAGCAACCCACGCAATTCCCCTTGCTGCGCCGGCGGAAACACCACCGTCACGCCCGCTTTCGCCGGGGTGGCGCCATACAGCCGGGCCGAACGATCCGGCAGTTCGTCGATCGGGCTTAGCGCTGCCGCGAGGCGGCCTTCGAACAGCGCCAATTGCGTACGCACGCGGACGATTTCTTCCTGCAATTCCACCGCCCGGGCGGTTTTGTGGCCTTGGCGGTTTTTGTTGTGGGTGAGCTGGTTGCGTTCGCGGTTGAGGGTTTTCAGATAGTCGCGTTCGCGCAGCACTTCCTTGATCGTGGCTTGCAGCGCCGCTTGTTCCGCCGGGGTGGACACGGTGAAGGTCACGCCGCTGGTTCGCGCGGCGTCGAAAACGCGCAGGCGCAGGGCTTTGGGCAAGCGCTGGAACAGTTCGTCGAGGTCGGGGATTTTCTCGCCGGCAAGGTCAAAACCTTCCAGCGCCCGGCTCAGGCCGAGGTTCAGCGCCGGGCTGTAGGTGTCTTGCACGGCATCGGCGAGGACGCGGCTGTGTGCCGGCAGATCGTCGAGGGCCGGCAGTTGCGGCTGCTCGATGCTCTGCAATTTGGCCAGCCAGTCCGGCAGGTTGTTGAACATCGCCATGCCGGCGTTGAACAGCGTTGAATATTGCCCGGCCTGCTCGGTCTGCAAGCGCAGCGGCAAGGTGTAGAACAGCGGGCGGGTCAGTTGCGGGTGTTGCTCAAGGTAACCGAGCATTTGCTCATTGGCCGCGTCGCTGCGGCCGATGTCCTTGAGGCAGGCGTATTCGCTGGCGAAAGCTTGATCGATCTGCACTTGCCCGTCGAAATACCACGCCGAGCAATGGAAACGCCCGGCGCACAGCAGTTGCGCGCGGTCGGCGGTGATGCGTTCGAGCAGGCGATTCCAGCGTCCGAGGTTGTCGCGATGACTGTTCAGCACCTCGTCCATGGCCGGGCGGTCGATCAGGTCGTTGATGCCGCGCTTGCCGCTGAGCAGCGGGCCGTCGAGCACGTCTTTCATGCGCCGGCTCTGATCCTTGCCGAGGTCGACCAGTGTGCTCAGGTGGCGCTCGACGAAGTCGGCCGGGGCGACTTCAGCAAAATATTCACGGGTGTAAAAGCGTCGATCCGCCTCGGCGGTGACGCGAGCGTGCGCGGTGAAATCCGGGGCGACGCCATCGAAACGGTTCAGCGCCAGTGATTCGTCCAGTGCCTTTTCGCGCTGTTGCTGCAGTTCAGGTCGAGCCTGAGTATCGGTCGGGACAACCTCACCACCTTTGTTCAAATAGTCGAGCAGCGCCTGCCGGGTGTTTTCCCGATCCGGCTCGGGCAATTGCTCCAGTTCAGCGAACAATGCCTGGGCACGCGGATCATCGCTGGCCTTGGCCAAGGAGTCGAAGTCCTGAGCGCCGAGCTGGCTCAGCGATTCGATGTAACTGGCGAGCAGATAGTCGCGCTCGTTGTTGTCGGTGTTGCTCCACTGCTCGATCCAGCCGACTACCAGGTCCTGATAATCGGCCAGGTCGCGCATCACCCCGAGGTCGTCGTTGACCAGCAGAAACAGCGTGTCGTCCTGATATGGCCCGCGCACCCGACCGAGAAACTCGCCGATATGAGCCTCGCGAAAACGTCGCGGGTTTTCCCACAAATAAAGTTCACGCTCATGCTCCGGCGCATCACTGACCTGCACCGCCGGCATCCGCGTCGCGTCCGCCTCGGCCAACGGTTTCGCTGTGCAGGCCACTTCCGCCAGCCACTGTTTCGCCTGGGCCACGGTGAGCAGATGCTCGCCGCCGATCAGACAATGCACGGGGCCAAGATCGACCGCCTGCATGAAGTGCTCGCGTTCCTCCGCACTGTCCAGCACCTGTCGGCACTTCGCCGCGCTCAACTGCACGTCGGCGAAGGTCACATAGAGAGTGCTTTTGCGCGAAAAGATCAACGCCGGACGTTCTTCGATGGCGCTGCGCTGATCCCCGCTGACGGTTTTGCCGCGATGCAGCAATGCGCTGATGACGCCGTCAAGCACGCGGTATTCGTAGAGCTCACCGCTGAGACTGTCGACGATGTACAGCCAGCCATCGCGCAGGCGGCGAATGCCCATGGGGCGCGTGGTCAGGGTGTACGGCAGCGTAAGTTCGGTGCTGGGGTCGAGGGGTTTTTCCACCAGGCCGTAAGCGAGGGGCAGCAGTTGCACGTGGGTGTTGCGCAAGGGGCAGGCGGCGGGGCCGATGATCGGGGCTTTGGACGCGGCGGCTGCCGCAAGGTCGGCGGGATGGTTCATGGTCGGACTCTTTCAGACGCCCATTGGCGGGCCATTGAAACGGCCAGCGTCAAGCGCTCACCGATCGGTTGCAGGGAGGGCTCGTGTAGCAAGTGCTGGATCTGCGGATGCTGATCCTGATCAGCACCATTGAGAGACGCGACAAGGTTGGCGAAGTAAAGCCATTCCGATTGGCTGCTCAGGCCGAGCGCGCTGCCTTTTGCCTCGATTTGTTCCAGAAGCATCCAACGTTCAGCGATGGTTTCCCCGGTATGAAACCGGGGAAAATATTCAAGCAAATACGCATCGACTTGCAGCAACACCCGCCGCCGATCCACCCGATCCAGCGCGGCATCCTGCTCGGCACTCAACCGATACGGCGCCACCAGCGCCCCACCCTGCCCGTGCCGAGGTCGCTGACAGTGCCAGACTCCCCCCGCACCATCCGCCGTGACCACACACCGCAGCGGCCCGAACAGACTCGCATCGCCGCTGGCAAACAGCGCCTGCGTCACGGCGGCATCCGCCAGCCGCAACAACACCGGCGAGCCGACCGGCAGCTCGACGATCAGCAACTGGCGCAAGTGCGCGACGATTTCATGCGCCGGCGCGGCGCTGAACAACAGCACGCCCCACTCCTGTTGGGCATGCTGCAGATAAAACCGCGCCACCGGATCGTCAGCGTCAGCGAGCGCCACCAGCAGCGGCGAGATGTCGCGCAGGGCCGAAAACGGTGGCTGGTCGAACAGCGCAAAAGCGTTGGCGGCGGGGTCGAGCCTTCGCAGTTGCGCTGGCAAATCCGCGATCGTCGCACCGTCGAGCAGCACAAACGCCTGCTGCTCAGCCCACGGCAAACCTTCAGGCCAATCCGTCAGAAGGCTCATGCCTGAGCCGCCTCGCAGATCAGGCAACGCGAGGTCCGCGTGGTCAGTAGCGCATGACGTTGCTGCACCGCATCGAATGTCGCTTTGAGCAGCGGCGTGGCGCCCGGCAGCAACGGTTCGGCTGGCAGAGACACCGCTGGCACCCCGCCCTGCACAATCGGCGTACTGCTGAAGATCCCCGCCGCCCCCACCGTCAGCCAGTGTCCGCCGGCCGCCAGGGTTATTTGCATGCCGCTGTTGAAAACCACCTGCTCGCCTGCGCCGAAATGCAACTGCTGCGCGGCACTGACGCGCTGGCTGGCAACCCGCACATGCCGCTCGCCCTGTACCCACAGATGATCGTCCTGCTTGAGTTCAGTCAGGCGATTGCCGTGGGTCAGGTGATGTTCTTCATCGCGCAACTCAAGGCTGGAGACGCCGCCAATCACCTGGCTGTGCAGGTTGTCGACCTGCACACGCAAGTCGTTGAGCACGTGCTGAACGAAGTCGCGCTGCGCCCTGATCGAGATTTCTTCCGCGCCTTGCCGATCCTCGATGCGCAGTTCGTTGTAACCACCGCCACCGGGGCTGCTCTGGCTGCGCCAGATACTGCGCGTCTGTTGCGCCGGCAGGTCCAGCGGCACCGGGGTTTCGGCGTTGGGCAGGCAGGCGAGCAAATGCGGTTTGTCCGGATCACCCTCGGTGAACCCCACCAACACTTCCATGCCGACCCGTGGAATCTGCACGCTGCCGTAGCGGTCATGTGCCCAGGCGGTGGCCACGCGCAGCCAGCAACTTGACTGTTCATCGCGCTGGCCGTCGCGATCCCAGAGCATTTGCACTTTCACGCGGCCGTAGGCATCGCTGTAGATTTCTTCGCCGGGCGGGCCGGTCACCACCGCCAGCTGACTGCCGCTGACGCGCGGTTTGACATGCTTGATCTGCGGGCGAAACACCACGTCCCACGGTGTCGCGACGAAATGGTTGCGATAGCCCTGACTGAAACCATCAGCGTCAGCCTGCTCGGTGAACGCTTCTTCGAGCACTTGCGGCTGCTTGCCGATGTGTTGGACCTCAGTCAGCAGCCATAAATCGTTGCAATCGGGGCGCGAGTAATCCGCCATGGTCATGAAACTGCCGCCGCGCATCAGCGCCTGATTACTGCGCCCGTTGGCCAGACGATAATCGGCACCATGGCGCTCCAGCGCGCGCTGGCTGAGGTGCTTGCCGCGCTCGCGATGGGTGAACTGCCCGGGAAACTCGTAATCTTCAAGCAGCGGAACCCGCGCTGAACTGGCCCTGGCATCCAACTGCACGGCGGGCTTTTCGAAGTGATAGTCGCGGCGCTCGACGAGGTTGCAGCGTGGCTCCAGGCGCACAGTGAACTGGTCGATAACCGGCGCATCGGCAACCAGGCCGTTGCCCTGCAAATAGCGGGTCGTCACCTCGTGTTTGAGGAACGCCGTTTGATCGTCGCCGAACACCAACAAGTGGGCGTCACGGCGGTGGCGGAAGTGAAAGTGCAGGCCTTCCTCCTCGCACAACCTCTGGATGAAGTGCAGATCGGATTCCTGGTATTGCACGCAATACAGCCGCGCCGGGTACTCGGCACTGAGCTGAAAACGCCAGGCATCGGCCTGCATGCCGTGATCGCCCAACACATTGGCGATGATCTGCGGCACGCTCAGGTTCTGGAAAATCCGCTGATTGCGCCGATGCGCGAGGTAGGCAAGATGCGGCGCCAGCGTGATCTGGTAACGGCTCAGCCGAACACCGCAATCACCCTGGCCGACCCGATAGACCAGCCCGTGCATGCCGCTACCGTCGGCACCGAAACAGAGAAAGGCCGGCCGGTGCAGCAAGCCTTCCAGATCCAGATCGGGACGCTCGCTGACCAGCTCGAGATCAAGTTCGTAGGTCTGGTTGAGCACTTCCCGGGTTCGAAAGCCGAACACTTGAAGATCGTGGGAAACGCCTTCTATCTCGAGGGTGAAAACAACTGGCTTGCCAGCAATGCGCATCCACTTGTCCCTGTGTCTGATTTGAAGACGGGACTGTGCAACGGCACGCTGCAATGGGTGAAGTCAGACCTTTCCCTGTGTTGCCGGTCTGCGAGCGAAAAGGACGTGGCTCACAGAGAAACGGACAGATTCCTACGGAAATGATCCCGGACCGCCTGCAATTTCAATGTGGGAGCGAGCCTGCTCGCGATAGCGGTGTGTCAGTCGCCGAATATTTAACTGATACACCGCCATCGCGAGCAGGCTCACTCCTACATGGGTTCCATGTGTCTGGGAATGAGGGTCAGGGAAGCAAGATGATCTTGTCTCCGCCACCCTGATTGACCTCTGCATAACGCGCCAGCCCTTCCGCCAGCGGCACTTGCACCAGGCCCTGCGGCAGCGGCAAGCGATCCTCATCGAAGAACCGCCCGAACTGCTCAAGCATCGCCGCGCATGCCTCGACGCCGTACAACAAGGAGTTGATGCCGACTACCGAGCCGCCCTTGCGGTACAGCGCCAGTGCCGGCAGTTGCACGTGGCCGTCGACCGGTGCGGCGATGATGGCGATGCGGCCGAAAGTGGCCAGTGCTGCCACCGAGGCGGGCAGCCAGAAACCGGTGGTGTCGAAGATCACATCGGCGCCGCCGCGATATACCGCGTTGACCTGCGCACCCAGCTCGTCAGGCTTATCCAGTTGAATCGTCTGATAGCCCTGCCTCTGCAAATCCGCCACCTGCTCGGGCCGGCGCGCTGCCGCCAGCAACTGCGCGCCGCGCACTTTAGCCAAGGCCAACGCCGCCGTCGCCACTGCCCCGCCGCCAATGACCAGCAAGCGCGTGTCGGCGCTCACCAGGCTGCGTTCCAGCGCATCCCACGCCGTGGTGTACGGCACGCCTAGGCTGGCCGCCTGGGCGAAACTCAGATGCGCCGGTTTATGCGCTACGCCGCTGGCCGGCAACTTGACGAATTGCGCATGGGCGCCGTCGGCGAAGAAGCCCAGCTCGCGCCCGGTACCCCAGACTTCCTGACCGATCATTGCTTGCGGCCCCTCGACCACCACCCCGGCAAAATCCCGCCCCGGAACCCGCGGCAAGGTGGTGTAGGGAAAACGACCAAGGACGTTCTTCACATCGCTGGGGTTGAGGCCGGCAGCCTTGATCTGCACCAGCACTTCATCGACGCCGGGCACCGGGGTCGGCACGTCGACGAAACGCAGGGAAGACAGGTCGCCGGTCTGATCGAATTGCAACGCTTTCATGGGCACATCCACCGAAAAGAAAAAGGGAAATTCAGGACAACCAGCCAACGACCAGTTGCCGGCCCATCGGCCACAACTGCTCACCGGCCAACATGCCGAGCAGACCAACCAGCGCGATGGCCGGTGGTGCGGGAGAACGGAAATCGAGCGCGCCGTAGAGCAGGCCGACGCCCAGGCCAATGGCCAGAGAAATGAGGTAGTTCATGAGGGAACTCCGCCGTGGTAAGTGATGGGCAGAGTCTAGGGAATGAGACGGAACGCTATCGGCCAAGGACTTCGGAATTTCGGACAAATCGAAAAGGTCACCACAGTTCCCTGTAGGAGTGAGCCTGCTCGCGATAGCGGTCTTCCAGATGTTGATGAGCTGACTGACACTCCGCTATCGCGAGCAGGCTCACTCCTACAGGGGGCTGCGTTCAGGCCGGGATAAATTGCGAAGGCGCGACGCCAAGCTCTCGGCGAAACATGTCACTGAAGCTGCTCGGTGAATAGCCCAGCTCGCGAGCGATGACGCTCACCGCCACGCCCTGAATCAATGCCGCCACCGCCGTCGCCAGCTGCACTTGGCGCCGCCATTCGGCGAAGCCCATGCCGAGGCTGTCCTTGAACAAGCGCGCCAATGTGCGCACGCTGGCCCCGGCGTTTTCCGCATGCTGCTCGAACGGTATCTCCAGCGACGGCGCGGCCATCACGGCCTGACACAGATTCATCAGACGCCGGTCGGACTCATCCGGCAGCGGAATCTTCAACTGCGAACGCCTTGCCCGCCGCAGCTCCAGTAACGCCAGCCCGACCAGTGCCTCGTAATATTCAGGCTCGCCGTCATCACCCTGCGCCACCAGCCCGACGATCAACTCGCGCAGCAACCCCCCGACCTCGATCACCTGCACGGTCGCATCCAGCGTCGCCGCCAGCGCTGGACGCAGGTAGATATTGCGCATCTGCAGGTCCGACACCACGCGAATCCCGTGCGGCACTCCCGGCGGCAACCACACCGCCCGCTGCGGCGGCACCACCAGTGCTTCATGCGGGGTTTCCACCCACATCACCCCGCTCATCGCATACAGCAACTGCCCCCAGACATGCTCGTGCGGCTCGATGAACAAACCACGCGGGTACGTCCGCGCCAGCGGTTGCACGGGCACATCGGTGTCGGTCAGATCAGGGGGCGCGGCGAGGGCCATGGCGAGCGTTCACAGGGGGTTGGCGAAGCCGCCATGGTAACCAGCACGCCCCGCCCTCGCCAACGATAGATACCGTCGGACAATCCAACTGAATTTTCTCGGCACAGCGCGATCCGTTTAATACCACAGGGAGGAATACGGGCTTTATGAACAACGCAAAACTTTACGTCATCGACTACACACTGCATGGCACCCCCAAGTCGTTCATTATCCGCTCGGACAAAATGGACAACGCCGAAGCCTGGCACTGGGCAAGCTGCGACGCGGGCGTGGGTCGCATTCCGCGCTTCGGCCGCGAGAAAGTACAAAAGACCAGCAAACCGATGGCAGAAAAATTCGGCCTGGAAAACGTCACCTGGCGCCAGACCAACTGACCCCATCGCCTTCACCGCAGGCTTGGCATTCGAAAGGGGAAGCGACCGATGACCGACACTTATCACCCGGCCCGACTGGATTACGGCCTGACCACCTTCTTCGGCCAGATCACCAAAACGGTGGATTGCGAGGTCGCACTGGAAACGGTGGCGGATGACCCTTACCGCTTTACCTTGTGTGTCCAGGCACCGGTGCCGGAAGACCTCGACCAGGCCAGGATCGTGGTGATCAAGGTCGAAGGGCGAACATTGCAAGGCACGGTGAGGCACTTTGAGCGCCGAGAAGACGACAGTCTGAAAATGGAAGTGGAGCCTGATTAGGCTCCACTTTTTTTGCCCTGATTATTTCGGATGGGCGCAACCGCAGCCCTTCATCGCACATTCTTCACCGTCCTTGTGGTGATGAGCGCAGGCCTCGCAGCAATAGTGTTTACCGTGCACAGCGTAGGAATGCTCACCCTCTTTGAGGGTGCAGTTGCAGCCGGGGCAGTCGCATTTTTTATCGGACATGGGACAGACTCCTTGCGTGGTGGTTGTCTGAGGCTTGAGTGGTAAGCCGTAAGAGACAGTGTAGGAGGTGGTTTTGCAGGCTGGGCAATTGATGCGAGATTGGGGGACAGGAAGATGGCTTTCGCGAGCAGGCTCGCTCCCACAGAAAAGCAAAAGCAAAGCAAAGCGAGATCAAAAGATCGCAGCCTTCGGCAGCTCCTACACACGATGAGCGTTAGCTCGAGTACCGCTTTTGATCTTGATCTCAGAGCCCGTCGGCAGGCTGAGTGGAGGGATCGATCCGGGCGTGGGAGCGCAGCGACCGTCTGGCGCAGCCAGACACAGCGGAAGGAGGTGCAGCGAAGCAAACCGGAGCCGCTGCGCCAGGATCGGTCCCGGAACGAAGGAACCCCGAGCCCCAGCGAGCGGGCCGAATGTCAGGGCGAAGCCTTTTTGGGTACTTTTTCGGCGTCTGGAAAAAGTGCCTCGCCGTAAGGGCGAAACCGTAATCAGCAACACCCGCAGCAACGGATATGTACACAATCAAACAAATAAAATCACCGCGCCTGCCGCGAACTCCGATACATGAAAACCAAAGCCACCGCCAAACACCCCATCGCCAGCATCCGACTCGAAGACAACCCGATCGCCGGATTCCCCAACCAGCCAAAATTGTCGATCAACATCCCCATCCCCAACTGCCCGACAATCACCGCCACCGTCGCCACAGCCGTCCCCACCACCGGCACCGCGCCGACCATCACCATCATGTACACCACGCCGAACAGCGCCCCGGTCAACTGCCACTTTGGCACCTCCAGCAGACTCACCGCCTGCGCCGGCTCGAAAAACAGGATCAACAACCCGGTCACCACCGCACCCACCGCAAAGGTCAGCAGACTGCTACGCAGTACCCCCACCGTCTCGCCCAAGCGACCATTGATCGCCGCCTGAACACTCAACACCGCGCCGGCCAACACCACCACCGCCAACAAAATCACCAGACCCATCATTCACCCCCGCGCAATCAGAACCAAAGCCACCACAATCAAACCCAACGCCAGCCAGCGCTCGCCGTTGACCTTCTTGCGCGTCGCGCCGAACCAGCCGAAATGGTCGATCAACACACTCTTGCCGACCTGACCGGACAAAATCGCGATCATCGTCATGGCAATGCCGATGTGCGGCGTCGCCAGCGTCAGCACCACCACGTAGATCGGCCCTAGAAATCCACCAATCAACTGCCAGCGCGGCAGTTCGGTCAACGCCGGCCCTTTTTGCGGACCGGCGAACAGCAGCAGCAAAAACAGAATCGCCGAACCCACGCCGAAGATGCTCAACGTCGCCCACAAATGCCCGACCTGCTCGCCCAACGGCCCGAGCAAGCCCGCCTCCACCGACAAGCCCATGCCGGCGAGAATTACCAGCGGCAGCAACAGCAGACGCAACACCGATCTTTTCACCGGTGCCGCGACCACCCCCTCATCCAACGTCTGCATACACAACCTTCCACGCTCATAAACAATGGCTGGGATTATCGGCTGGCGCCGCTGTGCGATAAATGGGAGCATCCGGACAACACTTTTGCGCAACACGCACAGCGAGACATTGCATGAATGGGCTCAACGAACTCGGATTCAAGGCGTTACGGCTGTTCGTGGCGGTCCTCGACCAAGGCAGCTTTTCCGAAGTCGCCCGCCGCGAAGGCGTCGCGCCCTCCTCTATTTCGCGGCAGATCCAGCTGATGGAGCAAGCGCTGAACCAACAATTGCTCTACCGCCACACCCGCGCCGTCACCCCGACCGAAGCCGGGCGCACGCTCGGCCACCATGCACGCCTGCTGTTAGTGCAACTGGAAGAAGCCGAACAGGCGTTGCAGGAGCAACAAAGCGAACCCACCGGACTGGTGCGCATCAACGCGCCAGTGGTGTTCGGCCAGCGCCATCTGACACCGTGGCTCGGTGAGCTCTGCGCGCGCTATCCGAAGCTGCAACTGGATATCCAGCAAACCGACCATTACGTCGACCCGCTACAGGAAGGCGCCGACCTGCTGTTTCGCATCGGCGCGCTGCACGACTCGAGCATGCAGGCACGGATTCTGGCACCGCACCGCTTTCAGGTCGCCGCCAGCCCGGCCTATCTCAAACGCCACGGCACTCCACAGCATCCCGACGAACTCGCGCACCATCAGTGCCTGGCCTACAAAGGCGCGGCCGGTCAGCAGCGCTGGTTTTTCCGCCGTGATGGCGACGACTGGACGCCCTGCACCGTCAGAGGCCCGATCACCGGCAACCACGCCGACACCCTGACCCAGGCTGCTCAGCAAGGGCTGGGGCTGGTGATGTTTCCGTCGTGGCTGATTGGCGAAGCAGTGCGCGAAGGTACGCTGGTGCCGGTGCTCGGGGAGTATCAGGTGTCGAACAGTCTGGAGCCGCAGCAGATCGCCGTGCTGTGGCCGGGCAGTCGGCGGTTGTCGGTGAAGGTGAGGACGGTGATTGATTTTTTTGTCGAACGCTTTGGCGAGATTCCCTATTGGGACAGAGCCTGAAGATCAAGAGCCCCTCACCCTAGCCCTCTCCCGGAGGGAGAGGGAACTGATTGGGGAATGCTGGAGAATTACGCCGACCTGAACGTCCTGCTTTGAATCCATAATCGACTCGGTTTTTCAGGACGACGCAGGGCGCGGGACACCTCGGTCGGTCCCCTCTCCCTCTGGGAGAGGGCTAGGGTGAGGGGCTTTTCAGGCGATCAGATACGGAACTGACCCACCAGCTTGCCCAACCGCTGCCCCAGCTCCGCCAGACTGCGCGAGGTCTGCGCGCCCAGTTGCGTTTCATCGGCGACGCTGTCCACCGCCACCGCGATCTGATGCACGCTGCGGTTGATCTCCTCGGCCACCGCTGTCTGCTCTTCCGCTGCGCTGGCGATCTGCGCGTTCATCGAGTTGATCGTCGCGATCAACTCGGCCATGGCATCCAGCGAGGCGCCGGCCTGATTGGCTTGCTGGGAAGTGCCGTCGCCGGCCTCGCTGGAGCGGCGCATCGCCTCGACCGCCTGCTGCGTGCCCGCTTGCAAGCGGTCGATCATGCCCTGGATTTCCTGGGTGCTGATCTGCGTGCGGCTGGCCAGCGCGCGCACTTCGTCGGCGACCACCGCAAACCCGCGCCCGGCCTCACCGGCCCGTGCCGCCTCGATCGCGGCGTTGAGCGCCAAGAGGTTGGTCTGCTCGGCAATCGAGCGGATCACCCCGAGTACGCCGACAATCGAACTGACGTCCTGCTGCAGGCTGTCCAGCGACACGCCGCTGTTGCGAATGTCATCGACCAGCGCATGAATCTGTTTGATGCTGCCCGCCACCACGCGCTTGGCGCTCTGGCCTTCTTCGTCGGTCTGCTGGGCAGCGACGGCGGCGTTCTGCGCGCTCTTGGCGACTTCCTGGGCGGCGGCGGACATCTCGTTGATCGCGGTGGCGACCTGATCGGTTTCGTGACGCTGACGCTCCATGGCCTGATCGGAACGCTGCGCCTGTTCCGAAACCTGGGTGACCAGCCCGGTCAGTTGGCTGGTCATCTCGGTGATCTGCCGCACCAGGCCGTGGATCTTGTCGACGAAACGGTTGAACGAGCCGGCCAGTTCACCGAGTTCGTCCTGGCTGGTGATGTTCAGGCGGCGGGTCAGGTCGCCCTCGCCCGCCGCAATGTCATCGAGGCTGGCTTTCATTTGCGTCAGCGGTCGCAGAATGGTGTTGGCCAGCAGCATGCCCGCCGCGGCGATCACCAGCAGCACCAGTACAGCGACGCCGACGATGCTCAGCACCACGCCTTGCACACGCGCCTGCACTTGCGCTTCGACCTGCGCCACCTGGGCTTCGATGCCGTCGAGGTTGACCGAGGTACCGACCGCCATGTCCCACTTCGGCAGGTACTCGGTGTAGCCGAGTTTCGGCACCAGCACCTTGGCGTTGCCGGGCAGCGGCGAGCTGTATTGCAGATAGTGGGTGCCGTCCTTGGCCACTTTGACCAGGCCGAGGTTGACGTAGACGCCGTTCGGATCGCGGTTGTCCTTGAAGCTTTTGCCCACGCCGTCGGGGTCGTTGGCCTTGAACAGGCGCACGGTCTCGGAGTCGTAGCCGAAGAAGTAGCCGTCCTTGCCGTAGCGGATGCCCGACAGCAGTTTGATCGCCTGCGCCCGCGCCGCGTCATCGCCCGGTGCGGCGGCGTCGTACAGCGGTTTGATCGTGGTCATGGCCACGGCGACGTAACTTTGCAGGGTGGCCTTGGCGTCGCTGAGCAGGCGCTCGCGGGTCTGTTCGACTTCCTTGCGCGCCTGTTCCTGGAGGATGAACAGCGTGGTCACGCTGATGACCAGCGCAAACAGCAGCACCGGCAGAACGGCAAGGGACAGGACTTTAGCCTTCAGACTCAGGCGCATCGGGGGACTCACTCTTTTGATTTTGTTGGCGTGGTTAAAGGCTTTAACGGCACGCCGGGGCAAAAGTTGAGTATTGAAACATCGCCGCCCCCTGTGGGAGCGAGCCTGCTCGCGAAAGCGTTGGGTCAGCAACCTGTGGGTAGACTGACACGACGCCTTCGCGAGCAGGCTCGCTCCCACATTGGGCAATTGTGGATTTTTACAGAACCATCGCCGCGACCCAGCCAAACACCAGCAGCGGCAAATTGTAGTGCAGGAAGGTCGGTACGACGGTGTCCCAGATATGGTGATGCTGGCCGTCGATGTTCAGGCCCGAGGTCGGGCCGAGGGTCGAGTCCGAGGCAGGCGATCCTGCGTCACCCAGCGCACCGGCAGTGCCGACGATGCAGACAATGGCGATCGGACTGAAGCCCAGTTGCACGCACAGCGGCACGAAAATCACCGCGAGAATCGGCACGGTGGAAAACGACGAGCCGATACCCATGGTCACCAGCAGCCCGACCAGCAACATCATCAGGGCACCGACGCCCCTGCTGTGATCGATCCATGCCGCCGAGGCTTCGACCAGCGTCTGCACTTCACCGGTGGCCTTGATCACTTCGCCGAAACCCGACGAGGCGATCATGATGAAGCCGATCATCGCCATCATCTTCATGCCTTCGGTGAACAGATCATCGGTCTCGCGCCATTTGACGATGCCCGACGCCGAGAAGATCAGGAACCCGGCCAGCGCACCGATAATCATCGAGTCCAGCAGCAGTTGAATGACGAACGCTGCGGCGATCGCCACACCGGCAATCATCAGGCTCAGCGGGTTGTACTGCACCGCTGTCTGCTCGACCTGTTCGATCTTCGCCAGGTCGTAGACGCGCTTCTTGCGATAGCTGATAAACGCGATGCCGAGGCCGACCAGCATGCCCAGCGCCGGAATGCCCATGGCGTGGGTGACATTGATACCGCTGATGTCGACGCCGCTGCGCGCGACGTTGGCCAGCAGGATTTCATTGAGGAAGATGTTGCCGAAGCCCACCGGCAGGAACATGTACGGAGTGATCAGGCCGAACGTCATGACGCAGGCGATCAAACGGCGATCGAGTTGCAGCTTGGTCAGTACATAGAGAAGCGGCGGTACCAGCAGCGGAATGAACGCGATGTGGATCGGCAGAATATTCTGCGAAGCAATCGCCACCACCCAGAGCAGGCCGATCAGCAGCCACTTGACATTACCGCCGCCGGTCGCATGTTGCCGGTCGACCATGGCCAGGGCCTTGTCGGCCAGCGCATGGGCCAGGCCGGACTTGGCGATCGCCACGGCGAAAGCGCCGAGCAAGGCGTAGGACAACGCCACCGTCGCGCCGCCGCCCAGGCCGCTGTTGAACGCTTTGAGCGTCGCTTCGATGCCCAGGCCACCGGTCAGGCCACCGACCAGCGCCCCGACGATCAGCGCGATCACCACATGCACGCGCGACAGGCTGAGGATCAGCATGACGCCGACGGCTGCTATGACTGCATTCATTTCACTACCTCAAAAAACACTGCGGGTGAAAACACACCGCCAGACAGGATGAGTCCGCCCGGAATTGGCCGGCGGATTTGCACAGAGGGTCTTATTAGAGGGCGCGCACTGTGCCGCAGCGAACAGTCCTTGTCAAAGTCGCACGGCCCTGTAGGAGCTGCCGAAGGCTGCGATCGATTGATCTTGTTCCAGAGCAAAAGCGCAAGATCGTAGCCTTCGGCAGCTCCTACATGGACCGCATGCACAGTTGGTCATATCGCGCTGGAGGGATAAAGAAAGCCCAAACCCGGCCGCTACAGTGCAAAGTCTCAGATATTTATCGGATAAGGATGTTCTCCATGTCGCTCAGACAACTTTCCATCCAATGGAAAATCACCCTGCTCGCCGGCCTCTGCCTGGCCGGTATCGTGACCCTGTTGGTCGGTCTTTCGCTGTATCGCATGGAACACAGCTCGGCGCTGGTCAAGGCCTCGAGCATGGAGATGCTCACCGAATCGGCGCAGGCGCGGATCGAGTCGCAAGGCGAAGTGCAGGCCGCCGGCATCCGTCAACAGTTCATGGACGCCTATCAGTACGGCCACGGTTTCTCGCGGCAGGTGCTGTTTCTGCGCGAGCAGGCCGAGAAGCGTTTTCTCGATGCCTTCGACCTGCGCGAGGACATGACCCGTCAGGTCAAATCCGCGCTGCAAGCCAACCCGGAGCTGCTCGGCCTGTCGCTGGTGTTCGAAGCCAATGCGCTGGACGGCAAGGACGAACTGTTCGCCGATCAGGCTGAACTGGGCAGCAACGACAAGGGCCGCTTCGCCCTGTACTGGTCGCAGCCGACGCCGGGCAAAGTCACCTCGATGGCGCTGCCGGAAAGCGACATGAGCGACACCAGCACCGGCCCCAGCGGTCAGGCTGCGAATGCCTGGTTCACCTGCCCGCGCACCACGCTCAAACCCTGCGTGATCGAGCCGTATTTCTACGTCATCGACGGCCAGAAAGTGCTGATGACCAGCATCGTTTTTCCGCTGCAGGTCAACGGCAAAGTCATCGCCTCGCTATCGGTCGACATCAACCTCAACAGCCTGCAAGCGATCAGCCAGAACGCCAGTCGCAAGCTGTATGACGGTCAGACCGCGGTAAGCATCGTCAGCCCCGCTGGCCTGCTCGCCGGTTACAGCCCGGATGCCGGCAAACTCAGCCAACGGCTGGATGCGGTGGATCAGGCCAGCGGCAGCGAGTTGCTGCGCCTGCTCGCCTCGAGCACTGGCGTGAGCAGCCTGCACAGCAACGGCCAGTTGAAAGTGCTGTCGCCGTTCCAGCCGATTCCCGGTGGTCCGGCGTGGGGTGTGCTGCTGGACGTGCCGGAAAAAGTCCTGGTCAGCCGCGCCGAAGCGCTCAAGCAGCAACTGGATGCGAGCAATAATTCGGGCACGCTGATCGAACTGAGCCTCGGCCTGCTCGCCGCGCTGATCGGCCTGCTGCTGGTGTGGCTGATGGCGCGCAGCGTGACCAAACCGATCCTCGGCGTCGCGCACATGCTTGAAGATATCGCCAGCGGCGAAGGCGATCTGACCCGGCGCCTGGCCTATGACAAGCAGGACGAACTCGGGCAACTGGCCGGCTGGTTCAACCGTTTCCTCGACAAGCTGCAGCCGATCATCGCCGAGGTGAAACGCTCGGTGCAGGACGCGCGTAATACCGCCGACCAGTCATCTGCCATCGCCACCCAGACCAGCGCCGGCATGGAGCAGCAATACCGCCAGGTCGATCAGGTCGCCACCGCGTCCCACGAAATGAGCGCCACCGCCCAGGACGTCGCACGCAGCGCCGCACAAGCGGCCGAAGCCGCCAAGGACGCCGACCGCGCCACCCGCCAAGGCCTGACGGTGATCGATCGCACCACCGCAAGCATCGACACCCTCGCCGCTGACATGAGCGCAGCGATGGTGCAGGTCGAGGGCCTGGCCGCCAACAGTGAGAAGATCGGCACGGTGCTGGAAACCATTCGTGCCATCGCTGAGCAGACCAACCTGCTCGCACTTAACGCCGCCATCGAAGCCGCCCGCGCCGGTGAAGCCGGACGCGGTTTCGCCGTGGTTGCGGATGAGGTGCGCAACCTCGCCCGCCGCACTCAGGAGTCGGTGGAAGAAACCCACCAGGTCATCGAGCAATTGCAGAACGGCACACAGGAAGTGGTCGGTTCGATGGGCAACAGCCATCGTCAGGCGCAGGGCAGTGTCGAGCAGGTGGGCCAGGCCGTGACCGCTCTGCGGCAGATCGGCGATGCGGTGACGGTGATCAGCGACATGAACCTGCAGATCGCCAGCGCCGCCGAAGAGCAGAGCGCGGTGGCTGAGGAGATCAACAACAATGTGGCGACGATTCGCGATGTGACCGAATCGCTATCCGGACAGGCGAATGAATCGGCGCGGGTCAGCCAGTCGCTCAACAGCCTGGCGAACCAGCAGCAGCGATTGATGGATCAGTTTCGCGTTTGATCTGAGATTGCGGGGTGTCAGTCAGATTCCCCCCTCACCCCAGCCCTCTCCCCCCAAGGGGGCGAGGGGGAAAGGGAGCCGATCTTCACGCCATTCAAATGCTGAGTTCGGCTCGGTATTTCAGGTCGACGTATCTCGCCCAATCACCACGGTCAGTCCCCTCTCCCTCTGGGAGAGGGTTAGGGTGAGGGGCTTTTCAAGGGTTCACCGCCGAGGCAGTTCAATCACCACTTTCAACCCGCCCCACTCGCTCTCGCCCAACACCAGCAAGCCGCCCCAGGTATCGACGATATCGCGCACGATGCCAAGGCCCAGCCCATGGCCATGGGTCTGCTCATCCAGCCGCGTACCACGGCTGAACACCTGAGCACGTTGTTCCTCGGGGATTCCCGGCCCGTCATCTTCCACGCTCAGGGCAAAGCCGTCAGTGCGCTCGATGACGCTGAGGCGCACCTCGGCATCGGCCCACTTGCAAGCGTTGTCGAGCAGGTTGCCGAGCAGTTCCAGCAAGTCCTCGCGGTCCCACGGCAGTTGCAGCCCGGGCGGTGCGACGTAGCTCAAGGCCAGATGCTCGCCATGGATCATGTTCAATGTCGCCAGCAACCCCGGCAGCTCGGCATCGCAATCGAACAACGCTCCCGGCAGTGCATCACCGGATAACCGCGCCCGGTTGAGCTCACGATTGAGGCGCTGCTGCACCTGTTCCAGTTGTTCCTTGAGAATTCTGCGCAGCTCGGGATGGTCATCGAGCTTGTCACTGGAGGCCAAACTGAGCAGCACCGCCAACGGTGTTTTCAATGCGTGGCCGAGGTTGCCCAAAGCGTTGCGCGAGCGCTTGAGGCTGTCTTCGGTGTGGGCGAGCAAATGGTTGATCTGCGCCACCAGCGGTTCCAGTTCCACCGGCACCTGATCGTCGAGTTGCGAGCGCTGGCCCTGCTGCAACTGAGCGATCTGCTCGCGCGCGCGTTCCAGCGGTTTCAGCGCGCGGCGCACGGTCAGGCGTTGCAGGAACAGAATCAGCAGCAAAGCCGCCAGCCCGAGGCCGAGGCCGATCTGACGCATGCGCTGGAAGCTGTCGCTGACCGGCGTGTAATCCTGGGCGACGCTGATGGAAATCGACTGGCCCAGGCGCCGATAGTCCGAGCGCAGAATCAGCAGGCGTTGCCCGCCGGGGCCCAGTTGCAGGTTGCTGTGCAGCCCCGGGTGGGGCAGCAGCGGCAGTTCCTGATCCCACAGCGAGCGCGAGCGCCAGTGGCTGTCGGAGAAATCGATGCGAAAGTAGTGCCCGGAAAATGGCCGCTGATAGGCCGGCGACAGATGCCGCTCATCCAGTTGCAGACCCTGCGGGCCGCGCACCAGTGCCACCAGCAGGCTTTCGCTGTCGTTGCGCAGGCCGGCTTCGAGGTAACGCTGCAAGCCGACTTCGAACAACCACAGGCTGGTTTGCGCCAGGACCAGACCGACGATCACCATCACGCTGATCAAACCCAGGCTCAACCGGCGCTGGATTGATCTCATGAAGCTTGCCCGCCGAACAGGTATCCCTGACCGCGACGGGTTTCGATCACGCTTTTGCCGAGCTTGCGCCGCAGGTGATTGACGTGGACTTCGAGGACGTTTGAATCGCGCTCGGTTTCGCCGTCGTAGAGGTGTTCGGCGAGGTGGCTTTTCGAGAGGATTTGTTCGGGGTGCAGCATGAAATAGCGCAGCAGGCGGAATTCAGCGGCGGTCAGCTGGATGTCGGCGCCGTCGCGAACCACGCACTGGCGGCCTTCGTCCAGATGCAGGCCGGCGGCTTGCAGGGTCGGCTGGTTGGACTGGCCCTTGGAGCGGCGCAATAGCGACTGAATGCGTAGGTACAGCTCTTCCGGGTGGAACGGTTTGGTCAGGTAATCGTCGGCGCCGGCCTTCAGGCCTTCGATGCGCTCGGCCCAGGAATCGCGTGCGGTGAGGATCAGCACCGGAATCGCCAGGCCGGCCGCGCGCCACTGCGCCAGCACATCAAGCCCCGGTACGCCGGGCAGGCCGAGGTCGAGGATGATCAGGTCATAGGGTTCGCTGCCGCCCTGATACACCGCGTCACGGCCATCGGCCAGCCAATCCACTGCGTAGCCTTGGCGTTGCAGACCGGCGAGCAACTCGTCGGCCAGCGGTACATGGTCTTCCACCAGAAGCAAACGCATCGATCAATCTTCCTTGTCTTTGACTAACTCGCCGGTATCGGCCTTCAAGTGCAGCTCGCGCGCCACGCCTTCGACTGTCAGCAACTCGACTTCGTAAACGTACACGTCGTGTTTTTCTTCCAGCTCGACTTCCAGCAGTTTGGCGCCGGGGTAGCGATCCATAGCCTGCTGCAGCACTTGCTCGAGCGGCAGGATCACACCTTGACGACGCAGGTCCAGCGCCTCGTCCTGGTCGAGGTCGCGAGCCATGGCAGTGGTGCAGAACAACACCAGCGCCAGCGCCGTCAGGCGGGTGGCGCAAATATTCAGCTTCATTACGTATCCTGATGATCCCTGAGCACTACACCATCGACGGCGTTCAATTCCAGATCCCACTCCACACCTTTCGGGTCGCGCAGTTCGATCTGGTAAATGTACTTGCCGTACTCCTCCTCCAGCTCGGTTTCGGTGATTTCCGAACCGGGGTGTTTTTCCAGCGCGATGGCGTTGAGCTTCTCGAAGGAGACGATAGTACCAGCGTCGCGCAAACGAAGCGCTTCGTCAGGTCCGAGATCGCGCGCCTGCGCGGTGTTGGCAAAGAGGCCGATGATCGAGGCAGTGGTCAGGGCAGTCAGGGTTCTCATGGTGTCTCCGAATTCTTATAGGTTGCTTACGGTGGGCACCTTAGCCGGGTCAACTTAACTGAAACTGAATGGCCATCATTGCTCAGCTTCCACGTTTCCAATGTAGGAGCTGCCGAAGGCTGCGATCTTTTGATCTTGATCTTTTTCCCCCTCCGCATAGAAACGGTTAAACCCGAGATCAAAAGATCGCAGCCTGCGGCAGCTCCTACAGGATGTCGCAACATCGGCTTATAATTCGCAGCTAGCTAACGATCGAGACCGGTATGACCGCCATCCACATCAAGTTCCCTGCCCTCACCCTCAAGGCCGGCCCGCGGGCCATGGCGCGGATTCGTGCGCAGGGGCTGCACGCCGCTGACGTCGGCACCCTGCCCGGCGCGGCCGGTGGGCCGAAGGCGCTGGGCATTCAGGGGCTCGATCTGGCGTTGTTCGGCGAGTGGCTGCCGAGTGCGCCGCGCGAGCGTTCGCTGATCGGTGCATCGGTCGGTTCCTGGCGGTTCGCCAGCGCCTGCCTGCCGGACGCCGCCGAAGGCATTCGCCGCCTCGGTCAGCTATACGCCGAGCAGAATTTCAACAAAGGCGTGACCATGGCCGAGATCAGCCAGAGCTCGCAGCGCATGCTCAATGACCTGCTCGATGGCCGCGACGCGAGCATCCTCGAAAATCCCGATTACCGCCTGAACATCATGGTGGTGAAAAGTCAGGGCCGCCTCGCCGAAGACCATCGCGGGCGCCTCGGTCTGGCACTCGGTTCAGTGATTGCCGACAACCTGCGCGGCCGCGCACGGCTGTCGCGGCATTTCGAGCGCCTGATCATCCACGATCCACGCTTGGCACCACCGCTCGACACGTTGACCGACTTCCCCTCGCGTTTCGTTGCCCTCAATGCCGGCAACCTGCGTCAGGCCCTGCTCGCTTCCGGGTCGATTCCGATGGTCATGGAAGGCGTGCGCGACTTGCCCGGCGCCGGTGCCGGTACGTTCCGCGACGGCGGCCTGCTCGACTATCACCTCGACCTGCCCTACAGCGGCGACGGCATCGTGCTCTATCCGCATTTCACCGACCGGGTGATTCCCGGCTGGTTCGACAAGACCCTGCCGTGGCGCCGCGCCTCGGTGCAGCGTTTGCAGGACGTGGTGCTGGTCGCGCCGTCGAAGGAGTATCTGGCACGCCTGCCCTACGGCAAACTGCCCGACCGTAACGACTTCAAACGCTTCATGGGCGATGCGCCGAGCCGGCAGAAATACTGGCACGCGGCGATGGACGAGAGCCGCCGACTGGGCGACGAATTCCTCGAACTGACGGCCAGCGGTCGCCTCGCCGACCGCTTGCTGACCCTTTAGTCAGCACGGCCAAAGACAAGCTGATAAACTCGCCGCCTGCCCCGAATCGCTGCGGCGAACGCCATCTGAACAGAGCCGAAAATACCGTGGAAATCTTCAAAGAGTTTACTTTCGAATCCGCCCACCGCCTGCCGCACGTCCCGGACGGCCACAAGTGCGGTCGCCTGCACGGTCACTCGTTCAAGGTCGCGCTGCACCTGAGCGGCGACCTCGATCCGCACACCGGCTGGATTCGCGATTTCTCCGAGATCAAAGCGATTTTCAAGCCGCTGTACGAACGTCTCGACCACAACTACCTGAACGACATTCCCGGCCTGGAAAACCCGACCAGCGAAGTGCTGGCCAAATTCATCTGGAACGAGATGAAGCCATTGCTGCCGGAACTCAGCGCGATCCGCATTCATGAGACGTGCACCAGCGGCTGCATTTATCACGGGGAATAAGCCACACAGATCTCCTCTGTAGGAGCTGCCGAAGGCTGCGATCTTTTGATCTTTGTTTTTACAATCAAAATCAAAAGATCGCAGCCTTCGGCAGCTCCTACAGGGACCGCGTTCTTTCAAATACAGCCTTTACGGCTGTTTTTTTATGCCTATGCTTTTCGTTCTCCCGCCAAGAGGACAGACCGATGACGGACTGGCTGCTGGATCAGGTCTTTGACTTCAACGGGCATCAGGTACGCTATGCCGTGCGCGGCGACGGCCCGCCGCTGGTATTCGTGCATGGCACGCCGTTTTCGTCTTATGTCTGGCACCGCATCGCCCCGCACTTTTTCGCCACCCACCGTGTGCACTACTTCGATCTGCTCGGTTACGGGCAATCCGCACAGCCTGACGCCGATGTCTCCCTCGGCATACAGAACGAACTCCTGGCGCAGCTGCTCGATCATTGGAACCTGCAAAATCCGCACGTGGTCGCCCATGACTTCGGCGGCGCTACGGTGTTGCGCGCGCACCTGCTCAACGGCAAGGATTATCGCAGCCTGACCCTGATCGACCCGGTCGCATTGACGCCGTGGGGCTCGCCGTTTGTGCAGCATGTGCGTCAACACGAGGCGGCCTTCAGTGGCTTGCCCGATTACATCCAGCGCGCCATCGTGCCGACCTATATTCGTGGTGCAATTCACCGCCGAATTGCCGATGACGAACTGGCGGCGTATGTAAATCCGTGGCTGGGCGATCCGGGGCAAGCGGCGTTCTACCGGCAGATCGCGCAGATGGATGAACGCTATACCCGCGAAGCCGAAAGTCTGTACCCGACGATCCGCTGCCCGGTGCAGATTCTTTGGGGCGAAGAGGATCAATGGATCCCCATCGAACGTGGCCGCGCGTTGCAGCAGATGATTCCCGGGGCGCAATTTCACGCCATCGCCAATGCCGGCCACCTTGTCCAGGAAGAAGCCCCCGAAGCCATCGTCGCCGCCCTGCTGCGTTTTCTCTGAATCACACACTGCAGCTCCTACATTGGGCTTCGGTGTGGTCAGCTGCACCGTTTTCGCGCCTGACTTCGCCGTGTCGTCTATACATACCCGGCCCGACCGCGTTTGGCACGACCGCTGCAACCCTTGCTCGTCTTCCCCTTCCAGCAAGGACTGCCCCATGACGCAGAACGCCTCCGGCAATGATTACCCGCTCAGTGAAGTACCGATGCACGCGCGCAAAGGCCTGGCCTCGACGGCGATGGTGTTACTCGGCTTTACGTTTTTCACCGCGACCATGTTTGCCGGCGGCAAGCTGGGGGTCGCGTTCGGTTTTGCCGAGATGATGGCGGTGATCATTGTCGGCAACCTGTTGCTCGGTCTGTACGCCGCGGGCCTGGGTTACATCGCCTTCAAGAGCGGCCTCAACTCCGTGCTGATGGGGCGGTTCTGTTTTGGCGAAGTCGGCAGCAAGCTCAGCGACCTGATTCTTGGTTTCACCCAGATCGGCTGGTACGCCTGGGGCACGGCGACGGCGGCGGTGGTGATCGGCAAATATTTCGATTTGAATGAGGCCACGGTGCTCGGCCTGATGGTGCTGTTCGGTCTGGGCTTCTGCGCCACCGCGTACATCGGTTATCGCGGACTGGAAATTCTCTCGTACATCGCGGTGCCGGCGATGATGTTGCTGCTGATCCTGTCGATGTGGGTGGCGACGGTGAAAGTCGGCGGCTTCGAAGGTTTGCTCAGCGTAGTGCCGACGGGTTCGCTGGACTGGTCGACCGCAATCACGCTGGTGTTCGGCACCTTCGTCAGCGGTGCGACCCAGGCCACCAACTGGACGCGATTTTCGCGCTCGGCAAAAGTGGCGGTGCTGGCCAGCCTGATCGGTTTTTTCATCGGCAACGGCCTGATGGTGCTGATCGGCGCATACGGCGCGATCGTCTATCAGCAACCCGATGTGGTTGAAGTGCTGCTGTTGCAAGGCTTTGCCATGGCCGCGATGGCCATGCTCTTGCTGAACATCTGGAGCACGCAGGACAACACCATCTACAACTTCGCCGTGGCCGGCTGCAACCTGCTGCGTACCGGGCGGCGCAAAACCGTGACCCTCGGCGGCGCAGTAATCGGCACCCTGCTCGCCCTCCTCGGCATGTACGACATGCTGGTGCCGTACCTGATCCTGCTCGGCACGGTGATTCCGCCGATTGGCGGGGTGATCATGGCTGACTTCTTCTATCGCTGGCGCGGGCACTATCCGCGTCTCGCCGACGCACGGTTGCCGGCGTTCAACTGGCCGGGGCTCGGGGCCTACGGGGTGGGCACCGTCGCTGCGTTCAGTTCGCCTTGGGTCGCGCCGCTGGTAGGGATCGCCGCTGCCGCGCTAACGTATGTCATCGTCACCGGTGTGCTCGGCGCCCGTCGCCTCAGTGCACCACTACAAGACTTATAAAAAGGATTCGCCTGATGCACATCATCAACGCCCGCCTGCGCAACCAGGAAGGCCTGCACGAATTGCACCTTGAAGACGGCCTGATCCACAGCATCGCCCGCCAGACCGAAGCGCCGAGCCTCGGCCCGGATGACCTCGATGCCGGCGGCAATCTGGTGGTGCCGCCCTTCGTCGAACCGCACATTCACCTTGACGCCACGCTCACCGCCGGCGAGCCTCGCTGGAACATGAGCGGCACCCTGTTTGAAGGGATCGAGTGCTGGGGCGAGCGCAAAGTCACGATCACCGAAGAAGACACCAAGACCCGCGCCAAGAAGACCATTCAGGCGCTGGCCGCCCACGGCATCCAGCATGTGCGCACCCACGTCGACGTCACTGACCCGCAACTTACCGCGCTCAAAGCCATGCTCGAAGTGCGCGAGGAAAGCCGTCACCTGATCGACCTGCAAATCGTCGCGTTCCCGCAGGAAGGCATTGAGTCGTTCCGCAACGGCCGCGAGCTGATGGAGGAAGCGATCCGCATGGGCGCCGATGTGGTCGGCGGCATTCCGCATTTCGAGTACACCCGTGATCAGGGCGTCAGTTCGGTGAAGTTTCTGATGGACCTGGCCGAGCGCACCGGATGTCTGGTCGACGTGCATTGCGACGAGACCGACGACCCGCATTCACGCTTCCTTGAAGTGCTCGCCGAAGAAGCCCGCAGCCGCGACATGGGCGCCCGCGTTACCGCCAGCCACACCACGGCGATGGGCTCTTACGACAACGCCTACTGCGCCAAACTGTTCCGCCTGCTCGGCCATTCCGGGATCAGTTTCGTCTCCTGCCCGACCGAAAGCATTCACCTGCAAGGACGTTTCGACAACTTCCCGAAACGCCGCGGCGTCACCCGCGTCAACGAACTGCTCGAAGCCGGAATGAACGTGTGTTTCGGCCAGGATTCCATCGTCGACCCGTGGTACCCGCTGGGCAACGGCAACATCCTGCGCGTGCTCGAAGCGGGTCTGCACATCTGCCACATGCTCGGTTATCGCAACCTGCAAAGCGCGCTGGACCTGGTCACCGACAACAGCGCCAAAGCCATGCACCTGGGCGAGCGTTACGGCCTGGATCAGGGCCGCCCGGCGAACCTGCTGATCCTGTCGGCGGACAGCGACTACGAAGTGATCCGCAGCCAGGGCCTGCCGCTGTATTCGATTCGTGGCGGCAAGGTGTTGATGAAGCGGCAGATGCCGGTGGTGGAGTTCAGCTGAGATTTGCGCTGAACCTGATGGGCCGAGAACAAAAGCTGTGGGAGCGAGCCTGCTCGCGAAAGCGCCATGCCAGGCGCTTTGATGCAGGATGTGCCGACCTCTTCGCGAGCAGGCTCGCTCCCACAGTAGATCCAGTTGGCTGCAAGGAATGTGTTCAGCGCAAATCCCTGTGGGAGCCTGGCTTGCCAGCGATGACGTCCGCCGAATCAATCCATCAACCGCGCCGTGCCAAACAATCTGACGCGCAGCAACTCCCCTTCTGAAACCTCAAGCAAAACCGGTGCAGTGCCGCCAGGCATGATCACTTGCACTTCCCCCGCCTCAACCCACCCCACCCGCCACGCCGCACACGCCACCGCACTGGCGCTGGTGCCGGATGATGCGGTTGGGCCTTCGCCACGCTCGAATACCCGGGCGAGGATTTGCTGCGGCGACGCCAGCGCGGCCCATTGCAGATTGACGCCGGCCGGACAGGGATTGCCGATACCGGTGGGCATGGCATAGGCGATTGCTGTAAGCCGTTGGTTCAGGGGCGATTCACGCATCTGCTCGTTGCTCGGCAAAGCGCCTGCATCGCCGAGTAGCGTCACGCAGTGCGGATTGCCGATGCGCACGAACTGGCTGTAGCTCCAGTCGGGATCGAGTTGTGCGAGGGGCTGGACATGACTGACGTCGCGATCATGGAACTGAATGCTTTCAATCGCCTGCGCACCCGCCGCCTCAGGGCCAAATCCGGGCTGACCGAGATCAAGCCAGAAGCCGCGCACGCCTTCAACTTCGGCCGGTTTCACCGAGGTTTCCAGCGCTTCATCCTTGTCATGATGAACGCGCAATACCGCGCCCTGTTCCGGCATCAAGCCTCGCTCGGTCAGCGCCTGAGAAAAAATTGTCAGGCCATTGCCACTGCGTTCGGCGAGGCTGCCGTCGGTGTTGACGATCAGCACATCGAACGGTGCTGACCTCTGAAACGGGCCGATCAGCAGGCCGTCGCTGCGGTGGGCTTTGCTGTTGGCCGGGCGCTGGCCTTCGGGCCAATGGCAGCACAGAGCGATGGCGGCTTCGCTCCATTGCTGCCGAGATGCGGCGCATTCGGCGGCGCTGGCCGGCAAAGCAATTCCAGCCTCGCGCAAGGCTTGGGGTGAGACCACAGCGTAGATATTGCCGCGTGCGTCGTAGAAGCTCGTCATTGCCGACCGTTTCCCTTCGTATTGATGAACGCCACTCTAATGACTAACACAGATCCTGTGGGAGCGAGCTTGCTCGCGAATGCGGTGTGTCAGCAGACAGGTGATATCTGACCTATCGCATTCGCGAGCAAGCTCGCTCCCACAGGTTGTGCTGTGTAACGATGTACGCCGCACCAACCCGACTCTCGTGATCGAACCTCAACGCCGTCAGAATGTCACTCGGGATGCAGTTGTTTTTTTGCCAAGGATCGATATGACCAGCCTCAACCCCCAAGACACGTTCGTCCCCGGACGCCTGGAACAGATGTCCACGCGCGTCGCTTTTTTCATCGCCGGCCTCGGCATCGCCGCGTGGGCGCCGCTGGTACCGTATGCCAAGGCGCGGGCCGGGCTGGATGAGGGCACGCTGGGGTTATTGCTGCTGTGTCTGGGCGTCGGCTCGATTCTGGCCATGCCGCTGGCAGGGATTCTCGCCACGCGTTTTGGTTGCCGACGCGTGGCCACCGGCGGCACGTTGCTGATCTGCGCGGCGCTGCCGTTGCTGGCGACGGTGTCGTCGATCCCGGCGCTGATCGCCACGCTGTTCATGTTCGGCGCCGGCCTCGGCACGGTGGATTCGACGGTGAACCTGCAAGCGGTGATCGTTGAGCGCGCCAGCGGCAAACACATGATGTCGGGTTTCCACGGCTTGTTCAGCCTCGGCGGCATTGTCGGTGCGGCGGGCGTCAGCGCATTGCTCGGCCTCGGCCTGACTCCGCTGGCGGCCATGCTGGTGGTAGTGGTTTTGCTGATCGGCGCCTTGCTCAAGTGCGTGCCGCACATGTTGCCCTACGGCAGTGAAAGCTCCGGCCCGGCCTTTGCCATTCCCCACGGCATCGTGCTGTTTATCGGCGGCATGTGCTTCATCGTGTTCCTCACCGAAGGCGCGGCGCTGGACTGGAGCGCGGTGTTCCTCGCCCAGGAACGCGGAATCGACACAGCGTATGCGGGAATGGGGTACGCAGCGTTCGCCCTGACCATGACCGTCGGGCGTCTGCTGGGTGACCGCATCGTGCGCAAGCTGGGCGCCACGCGGATCATTCTGTTCGGCGGTCTGTTGGCGGCGGCGGGGTTGTTTCTCGCCACCTTCGCGCCGAGCTGGCAAGCGGCGCTCGTTGGGTATGCGCTGGTCGGCGCCGGGTGCTCGAACATCGTGCCGGTGCTGTACACGGCAGTGGGCAAGCAGACGGTGATGCCGGAAAGCATCGCGGTGCCGGCGATTACCACGCTCGGTTATGCCGGGATTCTTGCCGGGCCGGCAGTGATCGGTTTTGTCGCCCATGCCAGCAGCCTGAGTTTTGCCTTCGGGCTGATGGCGGTGTTGCTGGTGGCTGTGGCGATCGGCGGGAAAGTCCTGAAGGTCTAAAGCAAAAGATCGCAGCCTTCGGCAGCTCCTACAGGGGATCGGCGAACATCTTGTAGGAGCTGCCGAAGGCTGCGATCTTTTGAGCTTGTGTTTTAAAAACCGACGCGGGCCTGCACGAAGAACGTGCGCGGCGCGCCGACATACATCCCCGAGTTGTTGTCGCTGGAGCGGGTGAAGTACTGCTTGTCGAAGACGTTCTTCACCCCGGCGCCGAGCTTGAGATTCGACACCTGCGGGCCGAAGTCGTAGCCGCCGCGCACGTTCCAGGTCACGTAACCCGGAATGTCGCCGTACTGCCCGTCCGCCGTGCCTTCGGTGATGTAGTTGCCATTGAAGCTGCCATCCGCATTCACACCGGTGCCCGGCGAACGTTGTTTCGACTGGGCAAAGCCATCAATGTTGTAGGTCCAGCGATTGATGTCGTAACGCAAACCGACCGTCGCAACCTGCCGCGAATAGAACGGCAGATCGCGGCCCTTGAAGCCGGGAATCTCGCCTTCATAGGTGGCGCGGGTGTAGGTGAAGCCGGCATTGGCGGTCAGGCCATCGAGGCGCGGGTCGAGTGCGGCCATGTCGTAGTGCACCGACGCCTCAATGCCCTGATGCTTGGTCGCGCCGAGGTTGGTCCAGCCGATATCGTTGCTGATGTATTGCAGCTCGTCGTCGAAGTCGATGTAGAACAGCGTCACCTCGCCACCCCACACATCATCGTTGTAGCGCGTGCCAATCTCGTAGGTCTTGGCCTTTTCCGGCTCCAGGCCGTTGGCAGTACTGTTACCCGAACCGCCCTGGCCAAGCTGGAAATACTGCAGGCTGCCGAACGAGGTTTCGTAGTTGGCGAACAGCTTCCACGCATCGGACAAGTGATACATCACACTCAGCGCCGGCAGCGGTTCATTGCTTTCGATGCTGCGGTTTTTCTCCGGCACTGGCCGGCCGGCAGTGTCGAGCACGGCGCGGTCATGCCAGTCGGTGCTGATGTGTTCGAAGCGGATGCCCGGGGTGACGGTCCAGTTGCCGACGTCGATCTTGTTGTCGACATACACCGAGTTGGCCTCGGTGCCACCGGTGCGATCCTGGAATACGTGGCCATCCGAGGTCGGGGTGACCACTGGCTGGTTGTTGACCAGCGCCAGACGACTCGACTCTTCGTGCATCGCCTCTTTCAGATAGCGGTAACCGACGCTGACTTCCTGCGTGGTCGGGCCGACATCGAATACCCGCGAAACCCGTGGCTCGATGCCGAGGGTGTAATAGGAACGCGGGTACGAGCTGAGGGTGCGCTGATCGCGCGCGGCGATGGTACTGCCGCGAAAGCTGTCGGTGTAATAGGTGAGAATTTCTGCCTGGGTGCGCTCATCGATCTGGCGGATCCACTTGAACGACACGTCTTTGCGCCGGCCTGTGAACTGGTCGTAGTCACGCACCGACTCATAGGGCTTGTCGTCGTACTGACGCTGGGTCAGGCCGCCGGGCATGTCGGCGCTGGCGTCGTAGTAGTGAAAGTTGAGACTGAAATCGTCCTGATCGGTCGGCGCCCAGTGCGTCTTGAGCAGCACGTCGTCGATGTCATTACCGTTGTTGCGCTCGCGATAGCCGTGACCGTTGACGCCGGAGTACAGCAGCGCCACACCCATGCCGTTGTCGGCGGTGCCGCCGAGGAACGCGGTGTCGATGTGTTTCCAGCCGCCGTACTGAGTCGTTTCCAGGGTGGTGCCGATTTCGCCGGTGGTTTTTTCCGGGATCGCGCGGGTCACGAAATTGATCACGCCGCCGACGTTCTGCGGCCCGTAACGCACAGAACCGGCGCCGCGTACCACATCGATGCTGTCGAGGTTGCCCGAGGAAATCGGCGCCATCGACAGTTGCGGCTGACCATAGGGTGCGAACGCCGCTGGTACGCCGTCGATCAGCACCGTGGAGCGTGGCGACAGGCGCGAAGTCAGACCGCGTACGCCGACGTTGAGGGAAATATCACTGCCGCCGGTGCCGTTGGAGTCCTGCACCTGCACGCCGGGCACGCGTTTGAGCACGTCGCTGACGTTCATCGCGCCCTGCTCGACCATCGCTTCGCGGCGAATCACCGTACGCGCGCTGGGGTGGTTCTGCACCACCGCCGCGTCGGCGTCACCGAGCCAGTCGCCGACCACTTTGATGTCGGTCACGCCGAGCTCCAGCGGGCCGTTGCTGGTAGTTGAAGTCGCGGCTGGTGCGAGCGTCACCGAGCCCTCGTTGATCTGGTAATCCAGACCGCTGCCTTGCAACAACTGGCGCAGCGCCTGCTCCGGCGAGATGTCGCCGTCGACCGCTGGCGCCTGTTTGCCGGCCACCAGCTCAGGGCTGAAGAACACCTGCAGCGAAGTTTGCTGGCCCAGTTCACTCAAGGCCTGACCCAGCGGCTGCGCGCGGATGTGAATGGCTTCGGCGGCAAACGCCAACGGCATCGCTGCGCTGACCGCGAGCGCCAGAGCCAGTGGCAACCAAGGGGATTTTTTATTGTGGGTTGTGGTGATGTTCACGTCGTACGGAGTCCTGTGGATCGCAAGAGTGTGCGGCTGTTAATGCAAACCAGTTGCAGTTGAACAGGAAGACGATGAACGAGGAAAAAACCTGAATGCTATCTGGAAATTATTTCCTGACTGCCATCGGCGAGGGTGCGCACGGCCACCGGCAGGATGCTCGGCAAGGCTTTGAGCAAAGCGTCGGTGTCGTCGGATCTGAACACACTGGTCAGGCGCAGGCTGGCCACGTTCGGCTGGGACACGGTCAGCGGTTTGTCGCGATAGCGTGACACTTGCGCCGCCACTTCGCTGAGGCTGGCGTTGTTGAACACCAGTTTGCCGTGGCGCCACGCGGTCAGTTCCGCCGGGTTGACCGCGTAAGCCGGCAGGACTTTGCCGTGCGCATCGACCGAAGTGCCGAGGCCGGCGCTCAGGTTGATGAATTGGTTGTCCGGGGCGTCACTTGCCTGCACCTTCACCGTACCCTGTTCCACCGCCACACGGGTTTGCGTGGCATCGCGGCGTACATCGAAACGCGTGCCGGTGACCGTGACCTTGCCGCTCCCCGCTTCGACAACAAACGGCCGCGAGGGGTCATGTTCAACGCTGAACATCGCTTCGCCTGCGATTAGTTCAATAACCCGTCGATTCTGCTCATAACGCACCTGCAAGCGGCTGCGACTGTTCAGATCGATCACCGAACCATCCGGCAACGCCACATGCTTGCGCTCGCCCAACGCCGTAGCGAACTCGGCGCGGTAACCGCCGGGATGATTGAGACCACTGAACAGGCCAAGTCCCAGCGCAACAGCGAGGACACTCGCGGCCACGGCATAACGCAGCAGCGGACGGCGTTCGCGGCGAGGTGGCGGAGTTTCGACAAGCGCCTGGAGACGCGACATCGACAGCAGATCAGTCGCCGTCCACAAGCCTTGCAGCAACTGAAATTCTTCGCGATGTTGCGGGTGTTCATCCAGCCAGGCGTCGAAGCGCAGCTGTTCTTCGACGTCGACATTCGGCTCCTGCAAACGCACGAACCAGGCTGCCGCCTCATCACGCGCCGCCATTTGCCCACAGGCGCAATCACGAGTCTCCATCATGGAATGTCCTGTCCGGCTGAGGTTGAGATTCGGCACAGCCCCCTGTAGGAGCCGCCGAAGGCTGCGATCTTTGCGACGTCACACGGCATCATGATTGCAAGCCATCCAGCCGCTCTCGCAGATGCCGCAGGGTGCGGATCATATACTTTTCGACCATGTTCTTGGACAGCCCGAGGCGTTCGGCAATTTCCGCCTGCGTCAGGCCTTCGATCTTCTGCCAGACAAAGATCCTGCGGCAGTTGAGCGGCAGTTCGGTGAGCGCGCGTTCGATGGAATCGGCCAACTGGATCGCGTGCATGTAGTGCTCCGGATCGCCCGCTGACGACGCACTGTCATCGACCGTCTCCGTCTCCATGGCGCCGCGCCGGTCTTCGCGCCGGTAACCATCGACCGCGATATTGCGCGCGGTCTGGTGCAGATACGCGCGCGGCTGCTGCACCGCCGCCGAATCCGCCTCGAGCACCCGCACAAAGGTGTCGTGCGCCAGATCCTCGGCCTGCGCGCGATTGCGCAGGCGCCGAGTCCAGGTGCCGATCAACTCTTCGTAATGCTCGAAAAAGCCGGATCTGCGGGAGCGCATTGGGAGATGGACGGCGTAATGAGGAAAGGGCGTGAATAGTAATTGTTATTATTCAGGTGAAGCAATGGGTTCCGGCGGCCAATCCACCCATTGCGTCGGTTATCCTCGGCCGAGAACGATCACGTTACCGCGACGACTGCCTCCCGGATGCGGTGTGCGGGTGCCAACAGCATCTGTTCATCAAGCGCGATCATCACGACTCCGTTATGGGTCGCTACAACCATGCGGGCCATTGAGGTGAAGCAGATCCCGCGAATCGGTGAATTGATATTGATTTGAAACAGCGTACTCAACTCGCCGTCCCAGAATCGAACAACACCGTCCTCACCCCCTGATGCCAAAAGTGGCGATGGTGCTGCGTCGCAGAATGCCAATACCTGAATGTGCCCGTTGAGGTGAGTACCCGACTTGCACGCCAGACGCTCGCCGCTTGGGTAATGCCACAATGCAATTCGACCTGAATCAGTGCCGGCAGCGATCAACTCCCCATCCACGCTTTGCGCCAGAGAGTGCACTGCAGCAATGCTGCTACCCGGTATGCGCCAAGTATCAAAAAGTGAAAGCCGAGGCATTTCAGAGGGTGGAACAGGATGCTGCGCAACCATGATCTGCGAGTACTTGCTGGCGAATATGATTCGTGTTCCATAATCACCGGCAAGACAAACAAGACTCATGATCGGCTTGTCTTCTTCGCCGTAACTGAGCTGATAGTTCCACTTGGCTCCAAACTCATTGCGAAGAGTGTCGACTTCCAGTTTTGAACGCAGACTCCAGATGCGCACGGCGTTCACATTGGCTTCACTCACCGAAGCCACAACCATCGGTTCGTCGTCGATCCATACGACTTGCACTTTTGTCACATCATCGCCGGCCTGAATCACCGCCGAGAGGTCTGGTTGACCTCCTGCCGGAACCAGACAGATACTCCCCCGAATGGCGACTACCAGCAGCAGTTGTCCTTTATCCACATAGCCGGTTATTGCCTGGATTCGTTGATTCTGGATGATTTCACACGTCCAGGTCAGGGTACCGCTCACCTCATCGATCGCCACGACCTGTCCCGCGGTGGTGCCAACGTAAATCGTGCCGGGAGCGTCGGAGTCCATGAACATGCATTTGACGTGGCCTGGAAAAAACTGGCGTTCCTGTAGAGCGCGCGCCGGCGATCGCGCGTCCTTCAGGCTCCACATATTGACTGAGCCCGCGTTGCTACTCAGATAGAAATGACTTATGCCCAAGTTGAAGCTGTCGGTACGGAACTGCTCCGTCCAGTAGCCATCGATACGCGTAACCGATGTCAAGGTTGAAGAGATTTCGACAGGTTTGGTTACTTCAATGATCTGGTTTTCAATTGTCCCGTCTTCAGCCAGCAGATAAAGAATATGTGAAGCCTGCGCCTCACACAGCCAGGCCACTCTTTTATCCTCTGGAGCGCAATAGACAAGAATCATTTCTTCAGGCAGGACTTGCCAAATTCGAGGCGGCCGGAAAAAGTCGTTGGTTACCGCATACGTAGCACCACCCACGGTGCGCAGGCGGATTGATGAAATACATTCGCTGTCGATCGTGGCAGGTACTTGCCACAGAAACGCCAGGTCAAGCTTCCACATTCTCAGGGTCCTGGCGCATCGCGCACCATCAAAGAAACTATCGCCCGCTGAGAGAATTCGAAGGCCGTCGGACGTGAGAACAATCGCGACATCCAGAATCCGGGCGCGTGAAGCAGCGACTGTGTGATGAAGCAGGCTGAGGTCAGTCAAATCCCAGACTCGGAGGTCACCTTCCAGCTCTGCTTTGTCCTCCAGGCTGGTACGTGTAATCGTTCGCTCGTGAGCACTCACACACAAAAAACAATCGCCTTCCCGGCACACCGTCAACGCAGTGATGCGACCATCCTGCTCAGCAAAAGGGACATGAATATCGCGTTTGGTTCGCAGATTCGTTGTCGCCAGCCAACCCTCACCTCCACTCGCAACCAATACTTCACCGTCTGGCGTTGCGATCATTGCCAAGTGTGAAATGAAGCCACCCACAATGGGCTGCCAAGCCGCCAACTGCCTGCCATTGTCAAGCTGAAAGACTTCAATCAATCCATCCTCGCGCCCGACCAGTGCGACCGGAGTACAGTCATTCCACTGACCGAGACTTAATGCGGTCACTCGCGAATCTCGCGACACCAGCACGGTGTTGCTTTCAAGCGGATTCCAGGTCGCCCAGAGTGGCATCCAGCGAAAATGTTCAGCGTCTGGCAAGGGCACTGATTCATCAATCCCGCTCTGCAGGGATGCGAGTGCCAGGTAAGATCGACGCTCTGCTTCGGGTAACTCCCGCAAAGCCCCAAAGACTCGCAAGTAGGCCTGAACCATTGGCTGAGCGATGGACGACTGAGGGTTGAGATAACGGCGCAGAATGGCCGGATCGCTGACCACCAGAAATGCCGGATCGTCGAGGAGTGCCTGCAACATGCCCGCCTTGAATGCGAAGCTTGCGGCATGCCGCTTCAGATAAGGATGCGCATGCAGCCAATCGTGACGCCCCTCGGAATTTGCAGGGACACAGGCCAGCAATGCTTCCCACAAGTGGCGTGACAGGGCCGGGGCGTGGCCATCACTCTCGAGCAGATGCTCTGCCAGCTGCTCATGATAAAGCCGATAAACCGAACGATCGCCTTCCATGGACTCCACAATGAAGGGCGCGGCAAATTTGCGTACGGCAATGATATCCGCGTCGGTGATTACCTGACCGCTCAGGGCGCTAGCGGCTGAACGCCATAAATCGGCCCACGGCAATCCCTCACCTTCGGCAAACGCCAAAGCCAGCAACACCGCGCGGGCGGTGGCGATATCCAGCCCCTCTTTCCCCTCTTCCAGGGGAGCCAGATACTGATTGAATGCGTCTGTCAACTCGGTTGATAGATGATCCATCCAGCCAGGGCGGCTGGTGTCGACCATTTTGCCCATCTTGAACAGCCTGAGTGCGACGGTATGTGCCACCAGAAATACGTTCTTCGCTCGCTGAGCCACAGCCTCGGCCACCTTTCGAGCGATTTCAGGATTCTTGCGATAAGGCGTGAAGCGTCGTGGCTCTTCGCTGGCCAATAGCCGTCGCTCGACGTACAACGCAACCTCGCCGGGCTCTGTATGCTGCGGATGCTCGAGATTGACTTCCACAGTATCTGGCCCGAATCCCTCAAAACGTTGTTGCAATGCAGTCGTGTCGGGCCGCGTACCCACTAACAGGAAGACATGCCTGAATGTCGCTAACGGCAACAACAACTGCTGCAAAATAGTCTGGCTGTCGGCAGCTTCATCCAGAGCATCAATGACAATCACCGTTTTTCTGCGGCGTTTTTCCAGTGACTCAAGCACCGATGGCAAGTCACGGTCCGACAGATCCAGCTTGTCCGCGATCTCGCTCAACACCTCGCTCAACAGTTTGTGCCGGGCATGTATGGCGATATCGACAATGCCTTCAGGTAATACGTCAGCAGCGTCGAATGAAGTTCCATCAACTGCAAGTAGCTGATCGCGAAAACGCGGCTCAGACAACGAAACGATCCGTCCCAACAACGCTGATTTACCCGTCCCCGGGCCACCGGTCACTACCAGCGCACGCCCATGAGTATCAACCTGTGAGAGCCATTCTGCTATTTGTCGCAGCGCGAGATGACGGCCGGTGAAATAGCTCCCGACCCAGCCACCTTCGACCCCTCCCGCTTTTGGTAGCCAATGTTCATCAAACACTCGCTGGCTGGCCAGATCCAGGCCTGGACCGATATAAGGGCGATACTGGGGATTGGGGAACAGCAGGCAACGGCCTTTCAGATTTGCCCCCGCCAATTGAGCTTCCTGCTTGGGAAAGCGTTCGGCGAGAAACTCTCTGATCGCCTCCATCACTTCGTCCATGGCCAGGTAGCGCTGCGTAGCACCACCGAACTGACAATCGGGATTAGCCAACGCTTGAGCCAGCGCCTTGCTCAAGGCTCCCTCATCCGCCTCATCTCGCGATCGCGTGGCCGCGATGACATAGGCCGGATTCAATGAGGGCCGCTGCCGGGTCAGATCGGCCGCTATTCTGAGAAAATCACCCGCTCCCGTGCCGGCGTAGCAGACATCAAGGATCAAAAGGACCTGCGCGGCTCTGGTCTTGATCAGGATCTGTGCCAGATCGACGACTTTTACCGCCAGCGCAGGGTGATCCTCAGCCGCCTGCTTTGACTCACGGGACAATAGATAGAGTTGGTTGTCACTTTCACCATGCCCCGTGTAATAGAGCACCAGCAAATCGTTTTCAGTGCAGTCTTCACAAACGTTGAAAATCAGATCCTGGAGTTCTCGGGGATCCAGATCAAGTTCTGCCGGTACAACCTCATAGTGCAGTGCACCGAAGGCCGACCTGATGGTTTCAACCTCGTCCGGAACCTGCGAAAGCGTTGCATGGTTATCAAATTGACTGGTGCCAGTGGCAAGCAGACGACGTCGATAAATATCAGATAGCGGCTGCAATGGCATCTCCCGCCTCCCGGGTCGTGAGGTAACGGCTCGCATCGTGGACTTTCATGCCATTGGCAACACTCAGATCAACAATTTGCGGCATGAACAAGGGCTCCAGTTTTTTCGTCAGGGCCACGACATCACCGCTGTCTGAAATATTGGTCCAATGCTGCACATTGCCGGGCCATGCACCAACTTCGCGTTGCGGTGCGGGTTGCAAGGCATCGAAAATCAGATTGCGGATGCCCAGCGGCGAACCCAATGTAATAAAGTGCCGGACGGGCCACTGAGGGTTGGCGCATAGCGCCTCGTAGGCAACCACTGAGCCCAGAGAATGGGCGACGATTACCCGCGTATCGTCATCCACCCACTTTTCAACGCTGGCACGAGCGGCCTGACGGATTGAATCGTCATGGAAGTATCGATAGACCTGCTTTAAATCACTGATCATCATTTTTTCCAGCTGACCGGAAAAAAACTTTGATCGTGTCAACGCGTTGAGACCGCGCTGGACGAACGTCACCAGACCTGCTTTGGTGATCTCGTCAGGGGCGCGAACAGCGGGATCGATCCTGGCCGCCTCTTCCCACCATGCCTTGAGCAGTTGCGCCTCCCACACATCGACATCCTGCGCGCCGTAGGGCGGTATGGCACCTTTGCCCGCTGGGCGAAACAAGTCTCCATAGAAGGCACATTTGAAGGTCACTTCTTCAGGCAACTCTCGTCCGGCACGTGCGAGACCATCCTTGAGCGCCGGCAGCCATTGCTCGCTTAACGTATTTTCACCACCGAACTGATGCCCGATGCCGTGCACACCAATAATCGTCGCCATTGTTACCCCTTATCTTTCGACGCTCAGCACTCAGAGTCCTGAAGCCATCCATGGAAACCCGAAATGCGACTAGTGGCCATTGGGCATTAACGACATCTTACTGACTTTAGGCGTGCCCGGTCATTTCGCCTGCGAAAAGGCATTTATCATCTGTTTCAAATCAATGACCGGCAGCACGCCGCGCCAGTGGCTCAAATCAGCAACCGACGATCGACCGCAGAAATAATTTGCCACGAAATATTACTCGCGTCATATTACAAGCGTAATAACGAACCGTTTCTTCAGGTTCCGACGCCATGACCAGCATGCCCTCCCCCGATTCTGTTCCGGTCAAGACCCGGCCTCCCCTGTTCAAACGCCTTTTGATCGCCGGCAGCGTTTTGCTGGTGTTGATTCTGGCGGTCATGTACGCCTTGCACTGGTGGGGCGCCGGACGCTTTCTCGAGGAGACCGACGATGCCTACATCGGTGGCAACGTCACGGTGATCGGGCCGAAAGTTGCCGGCTACATCGAAGAGGTGCTGGTGGGCGACAACCAGTCGGTGAAGGCCGGCGATGTGTTGATCCGCCTCGATGCCCGGGACTATCGCGCCAATCTGGCCAAGGCCGAAGGCGCTGTTGCGGCGGAAGAAGCGCTGCTGGCCAACCTCGACGCCACCGAGCAATTGCAGCACGCGGTGATCGGTCAGGCCCGCGCCGGCATCGACGCAGCAAGCGCGGAAACGGCGCGATCACGGGATGACAACATGCGTTACAAACGCCTGGTAAGCAGCAACGCAGTGTCGGTGGAAAGTGCGCAGCGCGCCGACGCTACCTTTAAGACCGCACAAGCCCTGAGCGCCCGAGCGCAGGCCGAACTGCTCGCCGCGCAACGGCAACTGGCGGTGATCGAAACCCGGAAACAACAAGCCCGCGCCGCCCTGCAGCAGGCCCGCGCTGAACGTGATCTGGCCGAATTGAACCTCGATTACACCGAACTGCGCGCGCCGGTCGATGGGGTGATCGGCAATCGCCGCGCCAGGGTCGGCGCCTATGCCCAGGCCGGTTCGCAACAACTGTCGGTGGTGCCGGCCAGCGGTCTGTGGGTCGATGCCAATTTCAAGGAAGATCAACTGGCGCGGATGAAACGCGGGCAACGCGTGAGCATCCGCGCCGACGTGCTGTCCGGGCAGAAATTTCACGGCCATCTCGACAGCCTCGCCCCGGCCACCGGCTCACTGTTCAGCGTGTTGCCGCCGGAAAACGCCACCGGCAACTTCACCAAAATCGTCCAGCGTGTACCGGTCAGAATCGTCCTTGATCCGGCCGATGGCGTGCTCGGTCACCTGCGCCCGGGTCTGTCGGTGACCGCTGAAGTCGACACCCGCGCCGAGCCGGAAACCTCCGCCGTGGCTGTCGCGCCATGAGCACCCGCCTCGCCGCTCCTGCGCAACCGTTCAATGCGGCAGACATGAGCACTGCGACCAAGGTGTTTGCCTTCGCCACCATGTGCATCGGCATGTTCATCGCCCTGCTGGATATCCAGATCGTGTCGGCGTCGTTGCGCGATATCGGCGGTGGCCTGTCCGCCGGCACCGACGAAACTGCGTGGGTGCAGACAAGCTACCTGATCGCCGAAATCATCGTGATTCCGTTGTCGGGCTGGTTGTCGCGGGTGTTTTCCACGCGCTGGTTGTTCTGCGCCTCGGCGGTCGGTTTCACCCTCGCCAGTCTGCTCTGCGGCCTGGCTTGGAACATCCAGAGCATGATCGCCTTCCGCGCATTGCAAGGCTTTCTCGGCGGCTCGATGATTCCGCTGGTGTTCACCACCGCGTTCTTTTTCTTCACTGGCAAGCAACGGGTGATTGCCGCCGCGACCATCGGCGCGGTGGCTTCGCTGGCACCGACGCTGGGGCCGGTGATCGGTGGCTGGATTACTGACATTTCTTCGTGGCACTGGCTGTTCTATATCAATCTGGTGCCGGGGATTTTCGTCGCCGTGGCGGTGCCGATGCTGGTCAGGATCGATCAGCCGGAACTGTCGCTGCTCAAGGGTGCGGACTACCTGAGCATGGTCTTGCTCGCGCTGTTTCTCGGCTGTCTGGAATACACCCTCGAAGAAGGTCCGCGCTGGAACTGGTTCAGCGACCAGACGATCCTCACCACCGCGTGGATCAGTGGTTTGGCCGGCCTGGCCTTCATTGGCCGTACGCTGCACGTAGCCAATCCGATCGTCGATCTGCGCGCCTTGAAGGATCGCAACTTCGCCCTCGGTTGCTTCTTTTCCTTCGTCACCGGCATCGGCCTGTTCGCAACAATCTACCTGACGCCGCTGTTTCTCGGCCGCGTGCGCGGCTACAGCGCGCTGGACATTGGTATGGCGGTTTTCTCCACCGGGGTGTTCCAGATTCTGGCGATTCCGCTGTACGCCTTTCTGGCCAATCGCATCGATCTGCGCTGGATCATGATGCTCGGCCTGGGCCTGTTTGCCTTGTCGATGTGGGAGTTCAGCCCGATCACCCACGACTGGGGCGCCGGGGAATTGATGCTGCCGCAAGCGCTGCGCGGGATTGCCCAGCAACTGGCGGTGCCGCCAGCGGTGACGTTGACGTTGGGTGGACTGGCACCGTCGCGACTCAAACACGCGTCAGGGTTGTTCAACCTGATGCGCAACCTCGGTGGCGCAATTGGCATCGCTGCCTGCGCGACCATTCTCAATGACCGCACCAACCTGCATTTCACGCGGTTGGCCGAGCATCTGAACAGCAGCAATGAGGCGATGAACCAGTGGCTGTCGCAGGTCGGTGGCAACTTCGCCAGTCTCGGTCAGAGCGGCGATGTCGGCGTCACCGCCAGCCTGCGCCAGTTGTGGCTGGTGACGTATCGCGAGGCGCAGACGCAGACCTATGGCGATACGTTTCTGATGATCATGGTCTGCTTCATCATCGCCACGGCGATGGTGCCCTTGATGCGCAAGGTGCAACCGCCGGCGGCGCCGAGTGCAGATGGGCATTGATGTTCCGCCCGTAGGAGCTGCCGAAGGCTGCGATCTTTTGATCTTGCCTTTTGAAAGCAAAGTCAAAAGATCGCAGCCTTCGGCAGCTCCTACAACGGATTGTGGGCAGCTTAAGCCTGCGGCAATTTGCGGAAGCCCACCGCCAGGCGATTCCAGCCGTTGATGGTGTTGATCGCCACGGTCAGGTCAACCAGCTCCTTCGGCGAGAATTGCGCAGCGACCACGTCGTAATCTTCGTCCGGCGCGTGGGTCAGGCTCAGTTGTGTCAGCGACTCGGTCCAGAGCAGCGCGGCACGTTCGCGCTCGCTGAAGAACGGCGCTTCGCGCCATGCCGTCACTGCGAACAGGCGGCGCGGGGTTTCGCCATCCTTGATCGCGTCGGCGGTGTGCATGTCGATGCAGAATGCGCAGCCGTTGATCTGCGAGGCGCGCAGCTTGACCAGTTCGATCAGGCTCTTTTCCAGCGGCAGTTTCGAGACGGCATTTTCCAGCGCCATCATCGCTTTCAAGGCATCGGGGGAAGCGGTGTAGAAATCGGCACGAGGTTGCATGGTGGGCTCCGGGGTAGCGATTGAATGTGTGGCTACGTTAGTCCCCGGGGGTGGTTCGGCAAATAGCCAATATTGCAGAAGAACGGTAGGCCACTCGGCGCAGCGACTGACCGCTCGTCACTCGACCGGCACCAAGGCTTGGGCGCGCAAGACCAATATCAGGTAATCCCCTTTTTCAGGAGACGTACCATGATGACGCGCAAACTCACTTCGTTGTTGTTGGCCGGCCTGCTCGCCACGGCATCCGCCGCCAGCTTCGCCGCCAATGACAGCACCGACGCGACGGGCACCAAGTCCGGCGGCGCCAGCAGCTCGACCATGCCGCCTGACAATACCCCGGGCTCGCCATCGGGCAGCACCGGCTCCGGAACCAATAACGGCACCGGCACGGGGACTGGTTCGAGCATGGGCACCGGCACGGGCACCAACGGCGGCGCCAGCGGTTCGGGTTCCGGCGCGGGTGGCGGTACCGGTTCGGCCGGCGGCGGCACAGGTGGTGCGGGCGGTGGCACGGGCGGCTGAACGAACAAGAGTCATCCCAGATAGTCCTGAATACATCACGGACCATTGTGGGAGCGAGCCTGCTCGCGAAAGCGGTGTATCAGTCAACAAATATTGTGACTGACATGCCCTCTTCGCGAGCAGGCTCGCTCCCACTTTCTATTTATGTGAATTGAAAGAATCAGCGATCCGAACGCATCAGCTCGGCAAAACCCTCTTCCGGCGCGAATACCGCAGCGCGATTACGCCCGGCATTTTTCGCCTGATACAACGCCGCATCCGCACGCTGGATAAACACCTGCGGACTGTCGTTGCCGTGCGGAATAAATGAATAACAGCCCAGGCTCACAGTGAGATAACCGGTCGGTGAACCACTGTGAATGATGTGCTTGTCGATCACGCTGCGGCGTATCTGCCCGGCAATCGCCAACGCCCCATTGATATCGGTGTCCGGCAACAGCACGGCGAACTCCTCGCCGCCGTATCGTACCGCCAGATCCGACTTGCGCTGGCAGCAGGTCTTCACCACCTGCGCCACTTGGGCCAGACATTGATCGCCGGCGACATGGCCGTAAGCATCGTTGTAGCGCTTGAAAAAATCGATATCGAGCATGATCAGGCTGACCGGACTCACCTGGCGCGCGCCACGGGCAAATTCGATGTCCAGCGAACGCTCGAACAAGCGTCGATTGGCCAGTCCGGTGAGGCTGTCGTGGGTGGCGATCTGCTCCAGCGCCAGTTGCGCCTTGCGCAGGTTTTTCTCGATGCGCTCACCATCGCGCACCTGATGAATGAACACCCAGCCGAACAGGCCAATCCCGAGGATCACCAGCGCGACAATCACGCTGGACTGGAAAGCGCGGTCGTACCAGCCCTGCAGAATGGTGTCTTGCGAAGTCGCGGCGGAGACTACGAGCGGATACGAGGCGAGCTGTTGATAGCCATACAATCGGGTCACGCCATCGACCACCGAATTGAGCATCGCCGTGCCCGCGTTAGCATTGGGCAACAGAGTCTGATAGATCTCGCCGTGGGCTACCGAGGTGTTGATCAGCGACTCATCGAAGGGCCGTCGCGCGAGCAAGGTGCCGTCGGTCAGCGCCATGAACATGATGCCGCTGTCATCAAGGCTGAAACTTTTGAAGAACTGATCGAAGTACGACATGCGGATGCCGGCCATCAGCACGCCCTGAAAATTGCCGACCTGGTCGTTGACGCGTCTGGAGATCGGGATGATCCACTCGCCATTTTCACGGCTGCGAATCGCCGGACCGATGTGCGCCACGGTCGAGGCGTTCTGCTGATGGAACCTGAAATATTCGCGATCGGCCACGCCGTTGCCACGGGGCAGATTGGGGAAAGAAGTGATGACCCATTGCCCTTCCCGATCAAAGAGAAAGATGCCGTGCAACTGATCCAGTTGCTGCGCGCGGCGGGCAAAGATTCTTTGTAACCGTGGACGCTGCGTCGCCCCATAGCCATCGTCCTGAATCCAGTCGACCAGGCTGGTCATCACCAGATCGGCCGCCCGCACGGTGTCTTCGGCCTGCTGGGCCATGGCCCGGGTCAGGTTGCCCGAAGCCATCTTCGCCACCGCCAGATCCTGACGCCGCGACTGCTCCAGTTGCAGATACAGCAGACCGCACAGGCACAGGCTCACCGCAACGATGAACAGCACCGCCGCTTTGCGCAGCGGCAGGCGCTTGAGCGTGCCGGGGGCCTGATGCGGATCGTGAATGGGGATTGGCAAAAGCATGTCCTGGGCAGGTACGACAGGGGCGCGAGCCCGAAACCCTTGTGTTCGTGAGCGTAGCCCACCGGGATGCACGGAGCAAACGCCCGCCTCCCGCCCAGTTATCGGCGCCTCGCGAGTTTGGATGATCGCTTTTCGTCGATTTATTTGCGATTGCTTCTTTCCGGTTAATCAGTTGTGCAGGGCCAGCCGCCGCATCGCGCTGCTCAGATGCGCGCGAGCACTTTGCGCATCGCCTTCGCGCATTTGTTCATAGGCGCGCTGCGCAATGGCGTGGGGCACCGGTTTCAATTCGCGCTGGCTGGCCATGGCCAGCAGTTGTACCTGCGCGGCGCGTTCCAGGTAATACAGATCGTCCCAGGCTTCGGCGATGCTCGGCGCGGCGACGATGACACCGTGGTTTTTCAGAAAAAGAATATCGGCGTCGCCCATGACACTGGCGATGCGGTCGCCTTCGGATGCGTCCAGCGCGAGACCGTTGTAATCCTCATCCACCGCCGTACGCCCGTAGAACTTCAGCGCGGTCTGCCCCAGCCACAGCAGCGGCGGACCTTGCAGCAGGCACAACGCCGTGGCGTGCGGCATGTGCGTGTGGAACGCGACTTTCACCCTTGGCAATTGTTGGTGCAGGCGCGCGTGGATGTAGAACGCCGTGGCTTCGGGCTTGCCTTCGCCATCGACCACGTTGCCGGCGAAGTCGCAGACCAGCAGATTCTGCGCCGTCACTTCCGAGAAAGCGTAGCCGTAGGGATTGACCAGAAACAGATCATCATGCCCCGGCAGCATCGCCGAAAAGTGATTGCAGATGCCCTCCTCCAGGCCATGCAAGGCCGCCAGTTGAAAGCAGGCGGCGAGTTCGTTGCGAGCAGTGCTTATCGCCTCGGTTTCGAGATTCCGTGTCGGTATTGGTCTGGTTTTGGCTGTGCCGCTCAGGGTGTGCGCCATGGCGATTCTCCTTAGATCCAGCCGAGGGATTTGAACAGCGACAGCACGTGGTCGAGGCTGGGCAGAATCGCGTCGGGGCGATAGTCCGGCAACAACTGCCGGCCCGTGCCGCGATCGATCCACACGCAACGAAAGCCCATGTCCCGCGCCGCTGTGTGATCAAGCATGGGGCTGGCGCAGATGTGCACCACTTCATCCCTTGTCACGGCCAATTGCTGATGAGCGTAGTCGAACAGCCGTGGCGCCGGTTTGTAGGCACCGGCCTGTTGCGCGGTGATCACCCGGTCGATATGGCCACCGAGCTGCACGACGTTGCCGGCGATGATGTCGTCATCGGTGTTGGAGACGATGCACAGCTTGAAACCCATGGATTTAAGTTGCGCAAGGGTGTCTACCACTTCGGCAAAGGGCGGCATGTTCGGAATGGCGGCCGCCAGACGCTGACTGTCTTCAGGCAGGCTCGGCAAGCCCAATTCTTCCAGAGCCAGTTGCAGACCGAGGGTGCTCAATTCGCGAAAGGGTCGGTGCGGTGGGGTTTGTTCGAGGCGGTGCTCGTGACGGTCGTAGACTTCAATCAGCTTATCGGCGTCGATGGCGTGCTCGCCCTTCTCACCGAGGATTTTTTCGACAACGGCTTTCAGGCCTTCGTCCCATTGAATCAGCGTGCCGTAGCAATCGAAGGTCAGCCATTGCGGGCGTGGCGTATTGTTCAAGGTCATCGGTCGATTCCTCCAGAGTGAGGACTTCAGCTTATGAGCGCGCGGTGATAGTGTGAAATTAAATAAACACGCGATCGTCATTTGCAAAACCACTATCAGGGCCGTCACCATGCTGGATCTGGAACTGCTGAAAACCTTCGTCTGTGTGGTCGACGAAGGCAGCTTCACCCGCGCTGCCGAGCGTGTGCACCGCACGCAATCGACGGTCAGCCAGCAGGTGCGCAAACTCGAAGATCTGGTCGGCCACCCTCTACTCCTGCGCGACCGCAGCGGATTGAACGCTGCCGTCACCGAGCACGGCGAATTGCTGATCCACTACGCGCGTCGATTGCTGGCGCTGTCCGCCGAAGCCAGCCAAGCACTGGCCAGCGATGTCGACCTGGAAGTGCTGCGCATCGGCATGCCGGAAGACTTCGATGCGCGGCGCATGGCGCTGATCCTCGCCGGCTTCACCCGCAGCCATCCGCAAGCGCGCCTGGAAACCATCAGTGGCATGAGCCTCGACCTGCGCCAACGCCTTGATGGTGGCGATATCGACATCGCCCTGATCAAACGCGAACCCGACAGCGGCCCGGCATGGGCGACCTGGCCGGAGCGACTGGTGTGGGTCAAAGGCCCCGAGTTCGATACCGCCAGCGGCGTGCTGCCGCTGGCGTTGTTTCCCCAGGGCTGCCTGTATCGACAACGGGCGATTCGCCTGCTCGACATGGCGCAACGACCATGGCGAGTGGCGTTTGGTAGCCACAGCCTGACCGGGATTCAAGCGGCGGTGGCGTCCGGATTGGGGGTTTCGGTGCTGCCGGTTTCGGCGGTTTTGCCGGAGCATGAGGTGTGTGCGGATTTGCCGGAGTTGGCGCCGACGGAACTGGCGCTGGTTAGTCGGGAAGGGGTTTTGAGCGGGTTGCAGCGGGGGTTGGTGGAGTTTTTGCGTGGGGAGTTGGGGGTGGATGCGGGGGGATTTGCGTGAGTCCCCCCGGGGTTGTTTATTCGGGTTTGTTGATTTCCCGGAGCAGGTCGGCGGTGGGGATGTTCATGGTGTTTGAGTAGTAGGTTTTGTAGCCAAAGGCAGTGACAAATAGTTTGCAGGGAATCTGGCTTTTGTTGGAGAGAAGGTTGTTTAGCTCCGTTGTAGACAGGTGACGTTCTGAACTACGGCTGCTGGAGGTTTCAACGAGAAACGCGCTGGTGAGATAAGAAAATTTCCCTCCGTTTAGCGGTTCCCCGTCAGACTCAATCAAACCTACCGCGGAAAACTGCATCGCTTTCTCAATGGAGAAATCATGATCGTCCCCCAACGCACACGTCAGAAAACCTGCAATCATCCCTTTTCCCTGTCCTTTATCAAACAGGTTCAGGACATCCACATCCGATTGGTATCGGATGTCATATAAAAGCGTCCTCTCTCGTTTCACGGACACGAAACTCAAGTTCGCTGAAGGCTTTGAATGGTCTTTAGCACATCCGGAGCAAACAATGAGCAATACACAGATGATCAATCTGGACATCAAGAAAACTCCTTCATGATCGAAGCCAACAACAAATCGCTCGCCGAATTGCCACCGGAAATAGGCGCGTCAAACAGCTCCAGCGCATTTGCATGACTGGTATCGACGTTTACGTTCAAAGAAGGTCCACAAGAAACAATCCACTTCTCACCAAAGTCAGCTACACCATCTGATGAATTTGTATTGGTAGGTGTTGCTTTGATGTTGATCCATTCGACAGCGACTGGGTCAGGTCGCTGGCGATATATGTCTGAGCCGATCCAGACAAGAGCACCTTCGCCAACCGGATCCAAAGTAATCAGCATCTGCATTCTGTATCCCCTGAGATGTTTCGTACAGATCCTTTGAGGCGCGCAGCATGCGCGAATTTGCCAGGAGCTACAAATCTTCAGGCAAAAAAAAGGCGCTCATGCGAGCGCCTCTTTTCCTGGGCCGTTACGGATGCTCAACGTGCCGGCGGCACCCGAATATCCCCCGCGCGGCACTGAGTCTTCACCCCTTTGCCACACGCGCCGAATTGCAAATCCTTGCCCATGCACACCCGCACTTCCGAGAGCTGCGGGCCGCTGCAAACCACCGCAATTCCATCCTCGGGAATACCCGGATTGGCCTTGCGAAACAGATCGACAATCTCCTGCGCTTCGAAGTAGTACGACGTCGAGCCGAACGGCTGCAACGCCTGCGGAATCTTCACCGCGCCCAAGGCCTGATCGGACTTGTCCAGATAGCCCATCGCACCAAGACCGCTGCAGGTGCCGTGCTTGGACCATTCGTGATCGAGTAGTTTTTTCGTGGGGTACATCGTCAGGCCTTTGCTAGTTTCTGCCGCCGACAGCGTTGTGAGCGGCGGGCAGGATTCTGGCCAGCCACCCTTGGCATATTGCGGCCACAAGCCGTGCAGGACAAACCCATAACCCTTGCCGGTGCATTGCGCATCGTCCTTGTGCGTCAGACAAAAGGTCGGCGACCAGGACAGCGCCAGCAGGTAGTAGTCGAACACCCCCGCCACCGATTCCGCCTGCGCTTTGTTCGATGACGGCTGACGCGCCGAGCTCATGCCGATGCTACCGGCCGTCAGCGCAATCAGCGCCAGAATTGTAAACAGCTTTTTCATTGACCCATTCCTTGGGACGCCTGCGTCCGTGGTTTTCGTTGATGGCCAGCGTTGGCCAGCGCTGATTTCGACACGTTTGTATTGCAAGCGCATGACGCAAGGCAAGGCCCTGCGCCGTGCAAAGGTCTACGCTGAACAGGCAGACATCCAACAAGGGAACCGACATGAGTAAAGCAGACGAACTCGCCGCCAGACTCAAGCAGACCCGGCATACCCAGGCTGATGCGGCGCTGGAAATCGATTGCTGGCCTGCTCAGGTGTACGACTTGTACCACCGCATAGAAGCCTGGCTGCAGCCAGTCACCGAAGTAGGACTGAAGATTCGCCGCAATCCTACGCACGTTTGCGAAACGTCGCCGGACGGCGAAAGCCACGACTACGCCATCGACCAGTTGGTGATCGAAGCGAACCATCACAGTTTGATGTTCGATCCGATTGCGCGGTTTACCGAGGATGGTTGCGGGCGTGTCGAAATCAAAGTGCCAGGGCGCGATCAGTCCTTGCTGCGCACCGTTGACGAGCACGGCGAAAGCCACTGGTGGTTGCAGACTATCGAGACCGGCCAGGAGCTGGATGCGATTGCACTGACGGAAAACAATCTGCTGCAAGTAGTGCAGCAAGGGCTGGGCCTCTAACGGATCAATATTGACGGTCACGGCGGACTGGATCAACGGTGAGAACGTGTTTAACTTCGAACACGTTCTTCCCGCCCACTCCAGAGAAAAGTCCGACAGATGCCAACGACAAAAACCACATTCCTGCTCGGTGCATTGCTCGCGTTGCCTTTCACCGCTCAGGCAGCCGAACCGTCAACCCACCTCGACAGCATCCAGCAACAAGGCCAGTTGCGCGTCTGTACCACCGGCGACTACAAGCCTTACACCTTCAAGCGCAGCGATGGCGACTTCGAAGGCATCGACATCAGCATGGCCCGCACCCTGGCCGACAGCCTCGGCGTCAAGGTGCAATGGGTGCAGACCACCTGGAAAACCCTGATGCCCGACATGCAGGCTGGCAAATGCGACATCGGCATGGGCGGCATCTCGGTCACCCTCGAACGGCAGAAAAAAGCCTACTTCAGCAACACCCTCGACACCGACGGCAAGATCCCGCTGGTGCGCTGCGCCGACCAGTCCAGATACCAGACCATCGAACAGATCAACCAGCCCGACGTACGCCTGGTGGAACCTGCCGGCGGCACCAACGAAGCCTTCGTCCACGCCTTCCTGCCCAAAGCCCAACTGGCGCTGCACGACAACGTGACGATCTTCCAGCAACTGCTCGACAACAAAGCCGACGTGATGATCACTGACGCCTCCGAAGCGCTGTATCAGCAGAAACTCAAACCGGGCCTGTGCGCGGTGAATCCGCATCAGTACATGCAATACGGTGAGAAGGCGTACCTGCTGCCGCGCGATGACATCAGCTGGAAACTGTATGTCGATCAGTGGCTGCATTTGAGCAAGGTCACGGGCAAATATCAGCAGACTTTGAGTGAGTGGATTGCGGTGCCTGCACAGTAGCCGTTACTCGTCGTGCAGCGGTGACAGCATATGTTCAACTAGCCATTTAGCCTCGCGGTGACGGATAACCGCTCCGTCACCGCGAGGTTCGCTTCAAGCCTTCACTTCGACTTTGTCCAACGCCTGATTTACTGCGATCTCTCCGAGCATCACCACTTGGGCGATGCCCAACAATGTCTTGCGCTGCGAGTTTTCCAATAACGCTGCGAAGTCGTTGAGCATGGTGCTGGCCGAACCCAGCGATTCGCTGGCATTGGCCAACAGCGATTCGCTGTCGTACGCAGGGTTGGCGAGGAACATGCGTTCGGGCTGGTTGGTAGAGGCCTTGATGTGACTGGCGGAGCCCAGGTGGTAATCCAGCGCGCGCTCGGCGGCGTCGTGGAGTTTTTTTGAGTCTGGGGATTTGTTGGGGGATGCGGGATCGGTGTCCGGCGGATTGGGCGTGACTTTGAACATGGATGAAGCCTCTAGCGCGATTACCAAAAGGAGCCATCACCCTCGCTACCAAACGAAGGGTGGCGGCCATACGCGGGTTGGTAGACCGGTCGCACTAGAACCCGGCGCCCACGAATGGACCCCACGCATGACCACCATGATATTCGAGCGCTGAGAAGCGGCCTGAATCAGGTGACGCAATGCATCTAGACACGAAGCGGGCTACCAAACCCGATCACTGATTTCAGTGACCCAGGGACGATAGAACCCGCAGGCTAGACGCACAAGCCGGCGGATTCTGTCTTAGGTGTAGGGGGAGGCGCAAGACAACGTAGGCTCTGGATGACTTTCACCAGTCGGATTTAAACAAGCGCCTGCGCAACCGTTTAAACGGATATTGAAGGACAGGAAACAGGCAGAAATACACTTCCTCCCATCAGGCCGAGCGCGTCGGAGACCAGTTCAAACCACAAACGGCGCCTCGCAAGCCTTTGCCTGTTCGCAGACCTGATAAACTCTTGCGCCTTCGCCTTCTTGATCCAGATTCCTCACATGTCCCTACAACCCGCCCCACTCTCCCGCCGTTTTTCCGTCGCCCCCATGATGGATCGGACTGACACTTCTTTTACCTCCCGCAAATAAAGGGACGAACACCCCGCCGCCAGCCCGTGTACCAGTTGCGTACCAGTCCTGTTTTCCTCCCTCCTACTCCCATGCCTTCTGCCGAATGCGTTAGCAATTTTTAAGCAGCGGTTCTCGGCTCCAATCCTGGCACTGTCTATCGTCGGCAAGGGTGAGCCTTTGTGAGAGTTAAAACCGCGTGCATGAAAGGCCAGCAAACCTCCCCGTCTTCGCTTACCCCGTTTTCATGTTGACCCCTGGGAAAAAGGTGATATTGGTAATTTCCTTTTTTATCGACGACAAAACCAAATAGAATCAATGGGTTAGATGACTTATTCAAAGGTAATAGAGGAGTTAGAAAATTACCCTTAGGCGTAGCATTTTCATGTCCCTACAAAAGCCTTGAAAATCAATCACTTAGAAAAACATCACTTCTTCCCTTACCTAATATTACCTTCAAAGGTAATACGTCGAAGCCACGTCCTATAAGGGCTGGAGCCATTTTTCGCATCTGCTTACCAAAATTACCTTTTTCCCAGCCCCGAACTGAAATCAGCTCCCTCAGGTGCCCTGCTATGCTTCCTCTTTCCGAATGGAGCCGAATGCATGGCCAGCGAACATTCACTTTCCGTGGTTCTAGAAAGAATGTACGAATACCATCTCGTTCTCGAAGCGGCGCCAATGGAGTGGGTACTCCTCGCAGAGCAGCAGGGTCACGAAATTGTCGGGCAAAATGCTCGCTGTGCCTTGGAGCGAATCTCTCATCACGGCGTCAGCGAAAGCAGCAGTCTCGGGAGGAATAAGTTTGGATTGTGCTCCGTTACAAATTCTGTCTAATATTGCCGACCACATCTAGGGATAGAAAAATGCACCTCGTAACTAAATCTTACTTTGATACTTTCTGCAAAGATTTTGGCGCTCCATTTGACGAGTCAAAAAACTTTGAGGCTTTCGTAAACTACTGCGCCTTTTCTAAGTACTCAGGAGACAAAGTCGAAGCAACTGATTTAGTTTATGAAGGTGCAGATCCAGGTATAGATGGCGCTCTATTATTTCTCGACGATCGCGCTGTTTTTTCATTGGAAGAACTGGAAGAAATATTCGAAACGAGCAGACGCGAATACAAGGTCACGATCGTACTAACTCAAGCGAAAAGGTCTGTCACTTGGTCCAAGCAAGAGGTAGATTCATTTATTGCTGCAGTGGTTGATTATTTATCAGAATCGCCTGCACAACCTCACAGCCCGTACTTGGCGACCTTCAAAGAGATGTTTGAAAAAGTTTTTGAAAACATCGGTAGAATTCGAGGCGGACTGCCCGATCTCCACGCTTATTTCTTTTCCGCAGCCCCGGATACAGATGCAGTAGAGATAAACGCTGCATTCCAAGTTGGCGAGGCCGCGCTGAAAAAAATGGGATATTCTAACGAGACTATCCTCATTAAGGCCCATCGCGATGTAATACATGAACTGTGGTTGTCAGCCGACGGCCCTATGGAAGCTAAACTACCAACTGTCGGTTACGCTCCTTTTCCTTTCGCACCTGACATTAATAACGCATATGTTGCCACTGTTACTGCGCGCAACTTTATAGACTCGGTTCTAAAAGACCAAAACGGAACTCCTCGAAAGAAGCTATTCGAAGAAAACGTACGAGACTTCTTGGGAGTAGACGTTGAGGTCAACTCTGAAATTGCCGAAACATTAAATAGCGCTGACAAGAAGCAACGATTCGGCCTTATGAACAATGGCATTACAATTGTAGCATCCAGCATTAGGCCGGCCGGACAAGAAATATTTATTCGCGATTTCCAAATCGTGAATGGATGTCAGACATCAAACATACTTATCTCCTTAGACGCACAAGTTGACAACACAGTAAGCCTAATGATCAAGCTTATTGAAGCCGACAAACCTTCAGTAATTGACGACATTGTTCGTGCGACAAATAGACAGTCAAAAGTAGAAGACGCGCAATTTATTTCCACACTAGACGCACTGAGAGTTCTGGAGCAGTATTTTAATGCAAGAGGTGCAACGGAACCGAATAGAATCTACTTCGAACGACGCAAGGGACAATATAGAGCGGAAAACGTTGCACCTGCTCGTATATTCGATGCCAGGGAAGTAGCACGCTGTTACGCCGCTGTCGCCATGATGCGCCCCGACCTATCAAGCCGGTATCCAAATAGATTGACTGGCGACCTTTTAAATGATGTTTTTTCTCAAGGTCGCCATGAGGAAGACTATTATACGGCCTGCTACATTTACTACCGACTGAGACTCCTCACAGGCAACAAGAGATTTGATGGCCGATATTCAAAGCTTCGCTGGCACATTATGACAGCAGCATCTAAGTACTGCGGGGCAATGTTTAAGGAGTTTGGTTGCAAAAATAAAAACGAGGCACTATACAATCTATTCTCCGCGAATGATGGAGTATGGTTCGATAGATTGGACTCTCTGATCAGGACTGCGATACCAGACCCAGATATTTCACGCGATTTGTTGAAGTCACCTCCTCTCACTTCAACGGTGTTAGGTAATGTGGACGCTATAACAAATTAAACGACCGCCGATTCTAAAGATGCTGCAAGCGAGAGAGCGCTTGCAGCATTTTCCCGCACTCACCAACTGCTAATTTACTAGAGATCTCATAAACTGCATTCAGCTCATCTTGAGCGCCACCATAGTCTCTCATCCCTTATCAGAATCAGCATTGCCAACCTGTGAAATGTCGAAAACGGTGAAGAAGCCCGTTAAAGCGGGGATTTCCGGTGAAGAACTATCGTAGCTAGAAAATTCTAAAAGGCCTCATTCAACAATATTTCATGAATCGAAAACCTGATAAAGCTATTATTTTTTTCGAGCGCCCCCTTGAAAACCAGGGCCTCCAGCCATTACCAAGTACTCTGAGTTGGTCGTTAGGCGGCATCCATCGATAGCAGTTCTCTGCAAAATATCTCACTTAATGGAAAGGACTGAGACCTCACGACACTGACGGCCGGCCTGGTTGGAGACTTCGTTTGTAGCCGCTAAGGTTTTTCGCAATTTAGCGAGACGGAGTGCGCCGGCGGGAGGGGGATAAGTGCTTTTTCAAGAGAGTTTTTAATGAGGACAGAATTTCGGCCAGCCTTCGGTGATGGCGATCCTCCAACCAACAGATCGCCCTGTCACGGCATCGCGTGGCACTGGAGCTGCTTCGAACCCGCAAAAAGGGCATGCGGATTGCGCTCCACGAACAACTTGCGCAGACATCTTGGCAGTCCGACCAGTCACGGCGGCACAGTTATCACCGGATCAGGTGATGTCGGTGGCGGCTTCGTCATGGGGGACGCTGGCGGTGCAACCATAATCAATTTCATGGTGCTCGGAGCCTTCCTCCCAGACGGATCCGTGGACGATGAGAAGATGGCAACGTTGCTGGCCGACCCGAAACTCACTGAAAAAGCCAAAGCAGCAAACGCTCTGGTTGCGCCAAAGTCCACCGCCAAGCAGCCTGATAAAAAACCCGAAAAGAAACCCGAGCCAAAAGCCGTATCCGCTACCTGTAAAGACCCGGACATGATGGAGCAGCTGGCTGCTTACATCGCGGCCGAGATGAACACCAATATCAATAGCCCAGCCGTTCGCCAGATGAAGGAACTGAACAGCTATGACCCTCATGCAAAAACCAAGGAATACATGGCACTGCCCTTTTACCTTCAGCTCGGTCCCAAGCCAGACTTCTATAGTTTGGCGCTGGGAATGAAGGCCAAGGCTCTGGCTATCTGGACTGAGCGGGTTGGCCAGAATCGCCCATGGGACCACAAACCGATCATCCGCAGGACCATCGGAGGCGTTTGGCACAAACAGGGTGAGTACGACTACTTCTATGACATTTGGTCGAACATTCATTACGGCTATGTGGGCAGGGCTGGCGGCCTATCCGAAAGTGCTTTGCTGGATGGTGCAGGTGGCGAGCAGATCATCTCTGACGCACTACGAAAAGCCCAAGAGGTCGTAACGAAACCAAAAGAACAGTGGGAGTTACCCGGCCCAAACCGTTCAGGCAATGTCGACGGTTTGAGAGCGTGGGACGATGCGCCCGACCGAATATCCATCAGTATCGGCGTGAAGCTCTATCGCCAACATCCCTATGGGGGCATTAACGCCAAAATGATCATGGATCAGGTGCTTGCAGTGCCACCCAAAGAATGGGGAAAAGGAATCAAACTACATGAATGCAAATAAAACCAGACGCCGGTATGGGCGCTGGATCCTTCTGGCGCTCATTGCTCTTCCAATCGCTGTTTGGTACTTCGGCTCCCCCGTCGTAGCGGTGAATTTTTCCCCGAACAGTGAGGAAGAATTTCACTACGTTTGGAACACACAGGACAGGATTCATAGAGGCGATATCAAGCACGGTGGCTCAGCCGTTGAGTTCGGCTACCTATTCCCTGATGACGACTTTTTCATGATGTTCGATTGGTGGACTGATAAAGGTTTTCAGAGGTGCATCGACATCAGCCCCAAATGGGGCCGAACCATTGATATTTATGTGGATGCAACGGGCAGGATCGATATTTCTAAAACCGGCCCGGACGTTATTGCTCGCTTGAAACAATGCACTGGCGAAGCTGACCCATTCCGGCCATGAGTTAGCCGTGAGCTCTCATGACACATTAGGTCGACCACATCGATCGTCATAGATGGGGCGGCTGCGCCCCACTCTACGCCGAGAATGCCATTGACTCTTTCCAGCGCAACCAAGACTGAGCGTGAGTGCAGCCATCGACTTGCTCGACTCCAGCTACCTTGCCCGCATGATCGCCCGCTCATCCAGTTCTGATTCACGCTCGCGTGGTCCGTTTCCGGGGCGGAAATCTCGCTCTCTTGGTAGACTTGCAACCCGTTCCGGCAGATGCGGTGCTGCGCGGTGAAGCGCAGTGCTTCCATCAGCCAGTTTTCATGTCCTACAGCTGCCACAAACGAAAGTGGTACGTATTGGCTTCGAATGGGTACATCGTACCAACCAGATGCTGAAAACCCTTGAAAACGCCCGAAATCACGTCGAAAACACGTTGAGTAAAATGGTCCAGAATCAGAGCTTTAGCCCAGTAAAACCAACGCCTGAGCCGTCTCGGCGCTTCAGTGTCGCACCCATGATGGACTGGACGGACCGCCACTGCCGGTACTTCCTCCGCATCCTGTCCAAGCACGCCCTGCTCTACACCGAAATGGTCACCACTGGCGCGTTGCTCAACGGCGATCACGAACGTTTCCTCCGTCACCACGAAGCCGAACACCCGCTCGCGTTGCAGTTGGGCGGTAGCGTTCCGCTTGATCTCGCGGCCTGCGCGCGTATGGCGCAAGAGCACGGCTACGACGAAGTGAATCTGAACGTTGGCTGCCCGAGCGATCGTGTGCAGAACAACATGATCGGCGCGTGCCTGATGGGCCATCCACAATTAGTGGCTGATTGTGTGAAGGCGATGCGCGATTCGGTGTCGATTCCGGTGACGGTGAAGCACCGCATCGGCATCAACGGGCGCGACAGTTATGCCGAGCTGTGCGATTTCGTTGGTACGGTGCGGGATGCCGGGTGCACGAGTTTTACCGTGCATGCGCGGATTGCGATTCTCGAAGGGCTGTCGCCAAAGGAGAATCGTGACATTCCGCCGTTGCGTTATGACGTCGCGGCGCAGTTGAAGGCTGATTTTCCGGAGCTGGAGATTGTGTTGAACGGCGGGATCAAAACCATGGAGGCCTGCCATGAGCATCTGCAGACTTTCGACGGTGTGATGTTGGGGCGTGAGGCTTATCACAATCCGTATTTGCTGGCAGATGTCGATCAGCAGTTGTTCGGCAGTAACGCGCCGGTGATCAGCCGGGCTGAAGCGTTGGCGCAGTTGCGTCCTTATATCGCCGAACATTTGCTGGCCGGGGGTGCGATGCATCACATCACGCGGCACGTGCTGGGCCTGGGGACGGGTTTCCCGGGGGCGCGCAAGTTTCGTCAGTTGTTGTCGGTGGATATTCACAAGGCCAAGGATCCGCTGGCGTTGCTGGATCAGGCGGGTGAGTTGCTTGAAGGGCGTTGATGCCCTCCCCTCATATCAGCCAGGCGGCTTGATCCGCCTGGCTTGACACCTCAAGCGGCCGCTGCGGCGGTCCAGTTCACCCAGCCAAACACCCAAGTCGCCAGAATCAACAATCCAAAACCGATCCGATACCACGCGAACGCGGCATAGCTGTGGCTGGCGATAAATTTCAGCAGGCCACGCACGGCGATCATGGCGAAGATGAACGCGGTGACGAAGCCGAGGGCGAAGACTGGCAGGTCGTTGGGCTGAAACAGGTCGTGGTATTTGTAGCCGGAATACACGGCGGCGCCGACCATGGTCGGCATGGCGAGGAAGAATGAGAACTCGGTGGCGGCTTTGCGTGAGAGGCCGAAGAGCAGGCCGCCGATGATGGTCGAACCGGAGCGCGAGGTGCCGGGAATCATTGCCAGGCATTGTACGAAACCGACTTTTAGCGCGTGAGACCAGCGCATGTCATCGACATGTTCAACGCTGACGACATGACTGCGCTGTTCCGCCCACAACATGACGATGCCGCCGACAACCAGGGCCACCGCAACGGTGATCGGGTTGAACAGATACTCATGAATCGCGTCGGCGAATAACACGCCGAGGATGACGGCAGGAAAAAACGCGATGAGCAGATTAAGCGTGAAACGTTGCGCGTTGCGTTCGGTGGGCAGGCCTTTGACGATATCGAAGATCTTCGAACGAAACTCCCAGACCACAGCAAGAATGGCACCAAGCTGAATAAGGATGTTGAACGCCATGGCGCGTTCGCCGCCGAATTCGAGCAGGTCGGCGACAATAATCTGGTGACCGGTACTCGAGATCGGCAAGAACTCGGTCAAGCCTTCTACCGCGCCCAATATCAACACCTGGAAAAGGGTCCAGAAATCCATTAATCCTCCGTCAGAGCACTCAGGGTGAGCGGCCAGTCAATAACACTCGGGGTTGAGTATCTGAGTTACACAATTGGCGCATATGAAGATCAAAAGATCGCAGCCTTCGGCAGCTCCTACATTTGAAATGCATTTCCTTGTAGGAGCTGCCGAAGGCTGCGATCTTTTGATTTCGAAGAATAGGTCTAACGGACTGCCACACTCAAGTCATGTTAGTAATCGTCGGCCGACGAACTAAATGGAAAAAATTTAGTTCTATCCCAAGAAATATTTCATTTCAGATATGAAGTGTGACCAACTTCACACAATTACGGCATGGCCAAACAATGGCAAAAGGACATAGACAAAGCCATCGCCACAAGCTCAAAATAGTGGCACCATTGCATATCGCCATCATCTAAGCGTTAGTTCACAACCTCGAAGAAATCAACTAAAAGCTTGAAAAGGCTACTTATTGTTAGAAAACCCGAGAGCCACGTCTAAAATCCGCGCAAATGTTACCAATTGTCAGTCACAGATGAGAACCGGTGCTTTAACATCCTGATGTCAGCACCTAATTCGAGTCAATGCATGATGCTCTCAGGGAACTTGGCGACTAGAAGTCCGCGCCCGACAAACGATGAATCCGGTGTTCTTGCTCTGGGTCGTACCCTGGGTGTGGCTGATCATTTTAGAACACTGATCGCGAGGCACGTGCAGAGCGATATCCCTCTGGAAACGGGTGCTTACGCTAGTTCATATAAACATCACGGTTACATTGGCACCTATCGCGCCATTTTCGTCATCATCGATAGCCCGCAGACCGTGGAAGACAATCTTGCGCTGGTGCAGCGTCTGCGCGATAACAACTTGAAGCCGCTTATTTGCACGGTCATCACCGGCCGCGGCGCTGTCAACAAGATCAAGTATTATCTCGCCGGCGCCGATGCCTGTATCAAGCTCAACACTCTGAGCGATGACAGCGAGGAGTTGCTGAGCGAGTTCTTCAGCAGCGAAGACTGGCAGCGTGACATCAATCTAACGCTCGATCCCACGCGGATCTGCCTGCTGGACAGTCGGCGCAAACTCGATATTTCTTTCGCCGAGATGAAGATCCTCGAGGCCTTTGCGCAAACCGGTAATCACATTCTGAGTCATGATGAAATCGCCAGCATCATGGGCCTCAACGCCAATTTCTACGACCCCCGGGCACTGGAAAAATCAATCAGTCGCTTGCGTGGAAAAATCAAGGACATGTATGGTACAAACGCGATTCAGAGCATCCGCGGCTACGGCTATCGCCTGATGCGGGGCCTGATATCGACTGCCTGAGTCTCGGGCAGTCTTCCCTTTTGCATACGTACGAAGGATCGTCTGATGCAGCCATATCGTTTCAGTTCCGCTTCATATTTATTAAAACTCAAGCACTTGAATGAGCGCGGCAACACGACCCATAACAATAAAACTCCATAACATAGCAGCAGATCGAGTGGAATTTATCGACGGCCATTTTCGGCCCGAACCCTGCCTACGATTACTTCCGAGGAAGTCATTGCTCGCCTGCCGATTTATCTTTTAGCCAATTTTGGTGTGTATTTAGGAGAGAGACATGGAAACGAGTACAACCCTCCCCAGAAAATATTTTGTTGTTGTGACGCACAGCACAACGTCGCAACGTGAACTGGAAAGCATCTTGTCCAGTGAGCGTTTCAATTCGTTTGGCACGTCGCAGGCGCAAATGTTTGTTGAAGGTGTTGCTTCGCCCTCTTCCGCCCCGATGGTCATGGAGTTCAGTTACCCAAGCCTTAGCCGAAAGAACGTTGCGCGCAGTATCGAACATGATACCCAACGCATACTGGCCACCCTGGAAAATGAATGGCGAGCCGCGCAGACAGACAATCCGTTCCAGAGCTTTCCGACAGTCACTGCAGACCGAGCTCTTATCTCCAATGTCAGCGAGAGTACTGAGCCTTGCAGCGATACCTGGCATCTTGACGATGATCAAGGCGTATTGCTCAAGGACAATATTGCGATCAGCCTGACTGGCCTGGAAACCGCTCTGGTCAGGAAAATGCTGAGCCATGAAGACCGCGTTGTCAGTCGTGATGACTTGATCATCAGTATTGGCCGGGAACCCGAGCAATACCGGGGTCTGGAAATGTGCCTGAGCCGGTTGCAGGACAAGTTCAAGAGCGCGAGTAATGGCGAGCGATTGTTTCGAGCAGTAAGAAATCGCGGATATTGCTTGATCCAGGAAGTCGTCGCGTAATCACAGGCGACATCAAAACCGAGACAAACAGATATAAAGTGCGACTACAACAACAAGAAGAGCACTCTGTTTGATTTTTCCTCCCTGATTCAATAAAAGCTTCCCTGCCTCCACCCCGCCAACAGTAACAAATACCCCCCCGCCTTTTCACCCCCTGCTCTACGACCTTTTCTAACAGCCTAATATTTAAATATTAAAAAGTTGGCACAATGCCATCTTGTTATAACTCGTCAGACACCATTCCCGACAATAACTTAGTCTATTGGCTGACGACAGTTCGGCTCTCGATGTTGTTACCTCAAGACACTCGCTAAAACAAAAAAAATAAGTCTGCATAACAACTCGGCTTTCAACTGTTGAAACCTGAATGGACGTCTTTTGGGGATATCGTATGGATCTTTCTCTCAGTATTAATCGAAGCACGGGCCTCAAGGGACTGACCTTTTGGGGCCAATGGGCGCTGGCACAGGCTTTCGTTGTGACGCTGCTGTTCATTCTCGCTGAACAGCACACCGGCACCGTCGCGTTCTACTACCGAATGTGCGCCACCCTCGCCGTCCTGGCCTCGGTGCCGGCTTACACCTTCAGTGGCGTTTATCGCAAACGCGACAACTACCTGACTGGCCTCGGCCGTCTGTTCATGGGTTGGTCGATGACCATGGCCGCGCTGGCGTGCATCGCGTTTGTCTGCCAGGCCGATGAGCTGTTTTCCCGTCAGGTGATTCTGAGTTGGGCGGTGTACGGCTTCCTCGGTCAGGCGTTCCTCTACGCGCCGCTGCATGCATTTTCCAAGTACTACCAGCGTTCGCGTAAAAGCGAACACCGCACGCTGATTGTCGGCACTGGCGAACTGGCGCTGGGCCTGGCGAAGAAACTCAGCCAACTGGAAAACCTGCCGCTGATCGGCCTGGTCAGCAACGGCGACAAACCTGTCCTCGCTGCGGACGCCCCACGCGTCGTTGGCGCTCAGGATGAGTTGCTTGAGCTGATCGAAGCCCACGACATCCGCCGCTTGTACATCACCCTGCCGCTGAGCGAAGCAGCCAAAATCGAAGCGATGTATGTCGATCTGCTTGGGGCCAATGTTGATGTGGTGTGGGTACCGGACTTGAACAGCCTGACGCTGCTCAACCACTCGGTGAAAGTCGTGGACGGCCTGCCGGCGATCTACCTGAACGAAAGCCCCCTGACCAGCCGCCCGACCGCTGCCCTGAGCAAAAGTCTGGTTGAGAAGACTGTGGCGTTCCTGGCGATCATCGCGCTCAGTCCGCTGCTGTTGATCATCGCTCTGGCGGTGAAAATCAACTCGCCCGGCCCGGTGTTTTTCAAGCAGGATCGTCATGGCTGGAACGGCAAGGTGATCAAGGTCTGGAAATTCCGCTCGATGCGTGTCCACGATGACCGCGAAGTGAAACAGGCCAGTCGTAACGATTCGCGTATCACCGCCGTGGGTCGCTTTATCCGTCGCACGTCGCTGGATGAGTTGCCGCAATTGTTCAACGTCTTGCAAGGGCATATGGCTCTGGTGGGTCCGCGTCCACATGCTGTTGCGCACAACAACTACTACTCGGGCAAGATCCTCGCCTACATGGCGCGTCACCGAATCAAACCCGGGATCACCGGGCTTGCACAGATCAGTGGCTGCCGGGGTGAGACCGACACCATCGACAAGATGCAGAAGCGTGTCGAGATTGACCTGCAGTACATCAACAGCTGGTCGTTGTGGCTGGATCTGAAGATCCTAGTGAAGACGCCGTTTACGTTGTTGTCGAAGGACATTTACTGAGGTTCACAACTTCAGATCGCAAGGGGACGAAAGTCCCCTTTTTTGCGGGCGGGATTTGGCACACCGGTATCGAACACAGGTGCGCCCCCTGTGGGAGCGAGCCTGCTCGCGAAAGCGGCGTGTCTGACGATGGAGATGTTGGATGTGCCGGCGCCTTCGCGAGCAGGCTCGCTCCCACAGGGGGTTTGGGTGATGGCCAGGTCTGTGGTTCGATAGTGATCAACTGTAGGAGTGAGCCTGCTCGCGATGGCGGTATGTCAGTCAACAATGATGTCGGCTGATCCGGCGCTATCGCGAGCAAGCTCACTCCTACAGGGGGATTTGCCAGGTTCGGGAGACTGGCGCTTACTCGGTAATCTTCTCGAAGTTGCGATAGAACATGTCCCCTTCCCGGCTATCCGTCATCGAATGCAACTGATAGCTGCGGCTCAGTCTGGCGCCGCCATCTCGGGTCAGTGGCGCCCAGACCAGGTTGGCGCGGCGCATGGTCGACATGCTCATCATTTCGTCGAACGGGATCGACAGGTACAGACCCTTGTCGAAGCTACCTTCGCCATATTCGGCGCTGCTGGCCGTGGTGATGGTCGCCCAGGCACCGACGCGCACGCCATTGAAGAACTCGCGCGATATGTCCACGGTCGTGCCCCAATCCCCGGCCAGATAACGACCGACACTGACTGCGGCCAGCGTGTCGAATGGCAGATCCGTATAGCCGGTGATATGCCCGGTCACTACCGAGTAATCGCGCAAGGCAAAGCCCTGATCAAAATCACGCTGGCGCACCCAGTTCAGGTCCGCGCCAACCGACCAGCGCTCACCTGTCGGGCGGAACAACACTTCGGCACCGACGCCGGCAAACATCGATTCCAGATAGCCGCCGTACACCATGCCGTACAAGTCTTTATCCAACTGCTCGGCATGGCTGAGCTGGAACAACGGCATGGTCGTGTTGGAGGTGGTCAGGTATTGGCGCAAATCCGTACGCACGCGCGGCAATCCGCTCGGCGCGTCATAGACGAATTTGTCGAAGTTGTTGACCAGGTTGGCGCTGAGCAAACCGCTCCACCAGGTGTTGCGGTTGAAGCGATATTCCGCGTCCGCGTCGGCACTGAATTGATAGAGCAAACCGTCCGGGCCGCCAACGTTCTGCTTGAAGCCCAGCCCCACGCCATAGCTGAAGTGCTGCGGCGCTTCGCTGTAGAGGGTTTTCTCGTTGTGCGGCATCGCCGGGTTGATTTCGGTGGTGCGGTGCAGCGACTCCAACGGCTCCTCGTTGTTGATCACTTCGCGGAAGGTCTGGCGTGGCAGACTGGTTTCTTCCAGCGGCAAGTCGTAGCGCTTGTTAACCACGGTGAACCAGTCGATGTCATCGTTGACGCTGTTGTCGAGAATCCGGCTCGCGCGGCCGACAGCCTTGGACGAATGAAAATAACGCTGCTGCTCGCCATAGACGATCAGCTCGGAATCGCGCTGGCTGATGCGCTCGACCTTGTACCCGGCATTCTGCTGCAGACGTCGCGACACATCGGCCCAGTTGACCTGCTCCATCGACGTCGTCGGCGCCTTCGCCGGCAGCGGTTCGGGGGTCGGGTCGTAGGTTTTCGCCGGCGCCTTGCGGCTGACGAAATTGGTGTGGAAGGTCACGCCGAACATCGCCGTATTGCCACGTTCCCACGCGGCGCTGAGATCAATCGAGTCGGTGACCTTGAACACCGCACCGAGGTTGATCGGCGAGTCTTGTTTGATCTCGTTGTCCTTCGGCTCGTTCTTGTAGTCGTTGCCTTCGAATTCCAGCTTCAGGCTCAGCCGATCCCACGGCGTCTGGTAGCTCACGCCACCGAACAGTGAAGGCTTGCCACGAAAGTACGAGCCGGAGTTGACGTCGCCGGTGCCTTCCAGCGCCGGGCGCGTATCGAAGCGATTGCTGACGTAACCCAACGGGTTGTCGAAGTCGCCGCGATTACCGATGTAGCCCCAGGCGATACCGGCACTGAAATCGAAATTGTCGAAGCGCTTGTTGGCGACGAAGAATTCGCTGGAGAACAGACCGGTACCACCGATATCTCGGAAGCCGAGGGCCACTTCTGGCGCCCAGTGGCTTTCCTGCCACAGGCGCACTTTGGCGTCGACCGCCTTGTCCTTATAGCTTTGACTGCCGCTGAGGGCCTCCGAGCCGTAGGGCCGGTTGGTGATCGCGGTATAGCGGAACGATCCTTCTAGCCAGTCCAGCGGTTGCAACGACACGCTGTAGCGGCTGTACGGGTCGGTGCGGTTGGCGTTGACGCTCAGCTCGCCGGCCGGGGCCATGCGCGCCGTCGGCGTCTGCAACAGACCGGTGCCACCGAAGTCGTTCTGGGTGATGCGCGGCTCGGCGTGGGCCAGACCGCAGGGCAATAACAACACAGCTGCAAAACGTAACTTCAACGAACCACCTCGGCCAGCTGCGTGGCAATGAATTCGGCCAACTGCTGATTCAGTTCAGGAAGAGGCGGATCAAGATCATCATTTTTAATCGGCACCAGAATCCTGCTGCCGGCCACCGGGAACTGTCCGGACTCGCGATTCCAGTGCGCGATACCGACACGCCGCGACACGCCGTTGGGCTGGATCAGCCACAGATAATCGGCCTCGGCGTCGTCGAGAATCGAGCAACCTTCCAGGTATTCGCGAGCCTCCTGCAACGGCTGATACGGCAGGTGGCACGGCTCGGCGACTGCGCCCAATACCTGCACTTCGTCGACCCGTTTCGGGTAGATCAGCCGATCGCCGTCATCCAGACGAATGTTGCGCGCGAAGCCGACTTCCACGGCCACCGGGTCGAGGTCAGCGATCTGCCGCCCGGTCACCGGCATCTGCCGGACTTCTTCGGCAATGCGCTGCGCCAGTGCTGCGCGGCCTGGCCGGTCGAACAACGTGGCCATGCGCTGCAGCACATCGAGGTCGAACAGCACGCCGACCTTGAGCCGTGTCTGTTCCTCGATCAGCGACTGACGCAACAAGCCGCCCGCCAGCCAATAGCCTTCGGCATTGGGCACGGCTTCGCTGATCACATCGAGCAGGCGCCCGCCCGGCGGCAACTCTATCGGCCCGGGATTAGCGACATCGCCGGACACCGTGACGGCGGCCTGACTCGCCCCGGCGATCAGCAGAAAGCCCACCGCTATAAGGCTGAAGCGCTTCACGGCAGATGCCTGCGATCAGGAGTCAATTGCACCAGCTTCACGCGCAGTTGCGAGGTCAGTTGTTGCTCGCTCTGCAGAATGAAACCGTCACGCGGATCGACCCAGTAACGGTTGGTCGCGCTGAGGCCGATGGCTGGCGCGTCAATCTGCTCATCGACGCGCAACACGGTGTAGGGCTTGTCGAGGATCTCCAGAGTTTCGGTGGAACGGCGCGAGAAGCGGCTGTTGACGACCACACCGACTTCCTGGCCCTTGTACAGATCGATCCACCGGCGCGTAGTGAAACCGTCAGCGACGTGGTGCAGACCTTGCTTGAACGGCGAGTCATCGGCCAGCCGCGTGCCATCCAGATCGCCTTGCAGGCCGAGGCCGATACTGCGCACGGCGAGGCCATCGCGCAGCAGCAACACCTGCTTGCCGGAGGCTACCCAGAACTGCAGATCCTCGCGCTCGCGCACCAGCGCCAATACACCTGAGCCGGACGGCGTGGTCAGTTTCAGTTGCGGATAGTTGACCCCGGCGACTTCGGCCGCCGAAACGTCAACTTCATCGGGGCCGACGACGGCGGCCTTGAGGTTGTTCAGCGACGCGCTCATCAGCGGGTTACAGCCGCACAGCAACGAGGCCGCCATCAGGCAGACGCCCACTTTCAATAGGTTCACAGTCGGGCGGCCTTATTTGCTGTTGTTGCTGTATTCGCTCCAGTTCTTCGCTGCCGAAGCCCCGGTGCCGACAATCGACGCCGACGGCACCAACTGGCTGATGAAACGGTTCCAGCGGGTGACGTTGGCCGGGCCGACGTAGACGACATCCTGCGGCCGCACCTGGAAGTGCGAAGCCAGCGCCATGGCGGTCGGCGATTCGGCTTCGAGCTGATAGATCTTCGCCGGCTCGACATCGAGATTTTCCACACCACGAATGACGTAGACCGCGTTGCCGTTGGAACTGGTCTGGCTCAGGCCACCGACCGAACCGAGCACGTCGGACAGATTCATCGTCGCGGTCTTGAAGCTCAGCGCGCGCGGCTGGTTGACCTCGCCCATGACGTAGATGCGCTTGTTGTCGTTGTACGGCAGGTACAGCTGATCGCCGCCCTTGAGGTAGACGTTCTGCAGTTCGGAATCCTGCTGATTGAGCGAGTCGAGATTGAGCGGATAGACCCGCCCGTTGCGCGTCAGCAACAGCCCGGACAAGTCGGCATTGTTGGTGTCGATGCCGGCGGAACCGAGGGCCTCGACCACGCTCAGCGGATTGGTCGAAATCGCTTGCGGGCCGGCCTTCGTCACGGCGCCGGTGACCACGACTTTCTGACTGGCGAAGCGCAATACTGCAACGTCGACCTGGGGCTCGGCGATGAATGCCGACAGGCGTTGTTCGATGTCCGCGCGCAGTTGCTGAATGGTCCGGCCGGCGGCCTGGACTTCCTTGATGAACGGGTAATACAGCGTGCCATCGGAGCGCACCAGACGGCCGTTGGCATCGATCTGTTGTTGCGCGCCAGAGGGCGCGGTCAGCTCCGGGTGATCCCAGACGGTGATGTACAGCACGTCATTGTTGCCGATGCGATATTCCGCTGGCGTCACCAGCAGCTCCGGCGGCAGCGACTCACGCTTTTGCGTGGCGCGGTTCATGGCGATCAGCTTGGGGGTGATCGGAATCAGCTCGACCCGACTGCTTTCGCTGGCGCCCTGACGAGTGATATCGCTGGTGCTGAGGTACTGGCCGGGGGAAAACATGCAACCTTGCAAAGCGAGACTTGCCAACATTAAAAAATAAACACTACGAGTCATAATGGCACTACGCTATTCAAGGGCGAATCCAAAAAACAAAGTCACCCGACTTGCGTCGGGCGACTCTGTACTGCACTAACAAATGTTCCTGTTAGTTATGCGTGCCGGTTGTACCGGTGGTACCTGTCGTACCGGTGGTACCGCCGTTGGCACTACCGCCGCTGTTGGACGCCGCTACAGCACTGGCAACCATTGCAGTACTGGCCGCGGGCGCTTGCGAAGCCGCCACACTGCCACCTACATTGGTTACCGCTGTCAACGGCGCTTCAGCTGCGGCAGCCCAGTTGCTCAACATCGTCAACAGGGCAACTGCCATCACTTTTTTCATAACAACTCCTTTCTAACATTCGAACTGTTAAAAAACAGATCTGTGTCAGAGCTGGTAGCTTTCAAGTCCGCAAAGAGCGCGAACAAGATCCGTTGTTCTTTCACAGCCATACGCAACTGCTAAAAGTCGAACGGCAGGTTTATATCTACGGACTTGCAAAAGGCATTGCCAGTGTAATTTCCCGACGTTATCTAACAACCTGACTGAAACTAACATCGGACTAAATGGCCATCATCGCGAATAGCCGTTGGGATGATTCGATTGCCAGCGCCAAGTGTCGGCAACCATGTCCTGCAAGTTGCGCGTGGCTTTCCAGCCGAGCTCTTTCGCCGCTTTCGAAGCATCGGCAAAACTCTCGGCAATATCACCGGCGCGACGCGGCATCATCCGGTACGGCACCGGCCGCCCGCAGGCCTGTTCGAACGCGTGCAGCACTTGCAGCACGCTGTAGCCATCGCCGGTGCCGAGGTTCCAGGTGTGAATGCCGGTGCGTTCGCTGATCGACTGCAACGCCTTCAAGTGTCCGTCCGCCAGATCGACGACATGGATGTAATCGCGCACGCCGGTGCCATCGGCTGTCGGGTAATCGTTACCGAAAATCGACAGCTCGCGCAGGCTGCCGACCGCAACCTGGCTGATATAAGGCACCAGATTGTTCGGAATGCCGTTGGGGTCTTCGCCCATGTGCCCACTGGCGTGGGCGCCGATCGGGTTGAAGTAGCGCAGCAGTGCGATGCTCCAGCGCGGCTCGGCGAGGCTCAGGTCGCGCAGCACGTTCTCGACGATCAGCTTGGACTGGCCGTAGGGATTGGTCGGATTGCCCGTGGGAAAATCCTCGCGAATCGGCATTTCCTCAGGTTCGCCGTACACCGTCGCCGAGGAACTGAACACCAGTCGAAACACCCCCGCCGCCGCCATTGCCTGACACAGAGTGATGCTGCCGCCGACGTTGGTTTCGTAGTATTCGAGCGGTTTGCGCACACTCTCGCCCACGGCTTTGAGCCCGGCGAAATGCAGCACGGCGTCGATCTGATGCTCGCGGAAAATCCGGTCGAGCAGCGGCCGATCGCAGACATCGCCGCGAATCATCCATGCACTTTTGCCGCAAATGGCTTCAACGGCGTGAAGTGCTGCGTCGCTGCTGTTACAAAGATTATCCAGAACGACAACTTCATAACCTGCTTCAAGCAATGCAAGTGTGGTATGCGAGCCGATATAGCCGGCACCACCCGTTACCAGAATCTTCATAGCGCGGTCCGTCATTGAATAATACCCGGTAGCGTGTCAAGCCTTGACGAGTGGATATGCGGAGCAATTCACACAAACAAGGCGACAACCACCACAATCAAATTTAGTTCAACCACTGGCAATAATTATTTTTGCCGGTCAAACTATCTACAGGTACTTATTAGCACTCCCTGCGCATTTACAACTATCAACAGATACCGACTAAAAATAACTTATAGCGAAGTAGTCGACATCTCATAACATTGCCGCCTTTTAACCGCGCAACTAATTGCCATCTACAACCTGACTCGGGTATTAAAGTAAGCCTTCAATAATCATTGAAACTTGCCGCCATGCTCTGGTGCGCAACCGTCGCCTGTGTTCCATGACTGTCCAGGATACTTTTATGATTCGTAAATGTTTGTTCCCCGCTGCCGGCTACGGCACGCGTTTCTTGCCGGCGACCAAAGCCATGCCGAAAGAGATGCTGCCGATCGTCAACAAGCCGTTGATCGAATACGCCGTTGAAGAAGCACGAGACGCCGGTCTGCAACACATGGCCATCGTCACCGGCCGGGGCAAACGCGCGCTGGAAGACCACTTCGACATCAGCTACGAACTCGAGCACCAGATACGCGGCACGGAGAAAGAGAAATTCCTTGCCGGCACCCGCGAGCTGATCGACACCTGCACCTTCTCTTACACCCGTCAGGTGGAAATGAAAGGCCTGGGCCACGCGATTCTCAGCGGTCGCCCATTGATCGGCGACGAGCCGTTTGCCGTGGTGCTGGCCGACGACCTGTGCCTGAACCTCGAAGGTGACGGCGTGCTGTCGCAGATGATCGAGCTGTACAAGAAGTTTCGCTGCTCGATCGTCGCTATCCAGGAAGTGCCCGCCGATCAGACTCACAAGTACGGAGTGATCGCCGGCGAGCTGATTTCCGAAGGCATCTACCGGGTCAACAACATGGTGGAAAAACCGGCACCGCAGGATGCGCCGTCGAACCTGGCGATCATCGGGCGCTACATCCTTACGCCGGATATCTTCGACCTGATCGCCGACACCGAACCGGGCAAGGGCGGCGAAATCCAGATCACCGACGCCTTGATGAAACAGGCGCAGAACGGCTGCGTGCTGGCGTACAAATTCAAAGGCCTGCGCTTCGATTGCGGCGACGCCGAGGGTTATCTGCAGGCGACCAACTTCTGCTACGACAACGTGTACCTCAAGGGCCGCTGAGACGGCTCCCCACCACCAGAGGCAGGCAACCATGAACATTGCACAACATTCGACAGAGATTGAACGTGAGGTGGGCAACCTCGGGGTGATGAGCTGGTTGTCGCGCCATCAACCGCTGCCCAGCGCCAACGAAACCTGGCTGGGCACGATTCTGCTGGTGGAGCGGATCGGTGTGTTTCCTGCGTCCGGCGATATTCGCCGGCCGATGCGCGATCCCTATCCGCTGCTGGCGCACCTGAAAGCGCTGTATGGCGAACAGGCGCTGGAAGTGGATGACCGCGATGGCCTGAAAGTGATCTTCAGCGACTGGCGCTTTCGCGTGCGCATCTGCTGCAACGACCCGGCGATCATCATCAACGTCGAAACCCGCTGTGATGCGCGGTTGATGCCGCAGAGGCTCGCGGAGCTGCTGGATCACGTCGATCACTTCGCATCGACATGATCAACCCGTAGGAGCTGACGAGTGAAACGAGGCTGCGATCTCTTGATCTTGATCTTCATCGCGATCCGAAAAGATCGCAGCCTCGTTTCACTCGTCAGCTCCTACAACGGGGTTTTGTCGCAACGGTCGCTGGCGCCCATGATCCAGCCATAAAAATAATCGGCAATCACCTTCCCGCCCGTGGCCGGCAATGGATGAATCCTGTCCGGGCCGATCATCGCGCTGGCGTAGCGTTTGACGTCGGGGCCGAATGCGCATTGCAGGTTGGCAAACCCGAAATGCTGTTCACGCGCCCAAGGCTCGAGCACCTGCGCATAGGCCGACATCGGGTAAGCGCTGGAACGCGTGGTGTCCTGGCGCATGATCAGGTTGATGCTCGCCGCCGGCTGAATCTCGCGCAGCATACCCACCAGGCCCTGAACATTCTGCAGATACTGCGCAGGCCTGACGCCAAATCCCTGATCATTGCCGCCGAGCATGATCAGGTACACGTCGGCCGGAATCTTCGACACCACGGCTTTCCATTGCGTCTGCCACTGTGGATCGGCGTGATAGAAATCGGCCGATGCCGCACCTGACGCCGCCAGTTTCGACACCCGCACGCCCTTTTGCTCGTTGCCCAGCCACAGGCCGAACAGCGTCGGCGCGCCTTTCACCACTTCCAGTTTGAATGACCAGTCTGCGGCTGATGGAGCGCCGGGTAGCGCGACTTCCTGAACGCCCGAGCCTGCGAGCTGCAACGGTTGCCAGTCTTGCGCGGGCGACCAGCGATAGCGCAGCTCGTCGGATCCGCCGTGGCCCAGATATAACAGTTTCGCCTGAGTGACCGTGGTATCGATGCGCGGCGAAGGGCTGGCATCGACTTGCAGCCAGGCACCCGGCTTGCCGCTGATCGTGCGACTGTCCGGGCTGGCCTGGCCCAGATCGGAAACCTTCCAGTCGCCGCCGAAGTATTTGTCGCTGCTGCGGGTGTATTTGAAATGCGTGCCGCCCAGCGCCGCGCCGTGGTTGAAACCGACATAACCGGGGCCGGCAAAACCCACCTCGGCGGCCACTCGCTGCACCAGTTTGTTCAGGTAGAAATCCTGCCCGGCGGTGTAGCTGTCACCGATCACCGAAACCGCCAGCACCTTGCCGGCCTTGCCCTCGCGCCATTGCGCAAAGCGTTCGCGGGCATCCTCTACCGTGATGGCCGAGGTGGCGACTGGTTGAGGGGCGTCTACTGGCATCATTCAATATTTCCTTTGTCCGGGATGGCCCTTTCGCGAGCTGGCTCGCTCCCACAAGGATGTGTGACTTGCACGGATCCACTGTAGGAGCTGACGAGTGAAACGAGGCTGCGATCTTTTGATCTTCGCAAGCCACGACAAAAGATCAAAAGATCAAAAGATCAAAAGATCGCAGCCTCGTTTCACTCGTCAGCTCCTACAGGGATGATTGCGTGTGTACCACGGGGGTGACGGGCACCAACGGTTTCTTCTTCGCCGCGCGCTCGCCAAGGAACAATACGGAAGTGAAGTTAAACCGGCTGAACACCATCGCCAACACCACCGGTCCGAGCAATCCACAGCTCAGACCACCGAGCACCAGCAAGCTCTCATCCTTCACGCCCAAGCGCCCCAACGCAAACCTTGAGGTCGCCGCGAACAGCACATGAAACAGGAAAATCGCATAGGAATACCCGCCCAGCCAGGTCAGCGCTTTCGAGCGCATGTCACTCGACAGCAAGGCGATGCAAGACACACAGCCCACCGTCAAACCGATCACACTGCGACGATCGACAATCAGCTCACGATCGATCGCTGCGACATACAGCAACGTCAGGGAAATCAGCACAAACAGCAGCGGCCCGATTACCTTGAAGCGCTGCTTCAAAACATCGACATTTTCCTGGCCAATCATCCCCGCGACAAAAAACGGCAGCAGATAAATCGCGCCGTTGATACCGAACGCATCCAGCGACAACGGCGGCAGCAGGAACAACACCGCGGCAAACGCAAACAACCCATACAACCGCGTCGCCGAACGCAGCAGGCCGCGCCATTCCAGCAAGCCAACGAAGATGAAAATGCTGAACACCGCCTGCAAAAACCAGAAGTGATTGATCGGCACCCAGAACGACAACAGCGCATCGATTACGCCGACGTCCTTGTTCACCCCCGGCCCCACCGCTTGCAGCACCGAGAACGGCACGCCGACGCAGAACAGCGGCACGATCAGCCGGCGCACCTTGCCGGCAAAGAACGTGGAAAAGTCATTGTCGCGAATCTTGTAGATCGAATAGATGTAGCCGGAGATGAAGGTGAACAGCGGCATGCGCACGTACACCATCGAATCGGCGATGACCCGGAACGGCGAGCCGATATCGATTTTCAAACCGCCGCCCAGCGGGCCGATGACGTGATAGAGCACCAGCAGCAGGCACGCCAGGCCGCGCAGGGTTTCGATCTCCAGGGACTTTTTCTTGCTCGACATAGAGCACCTGCCTTAAGTGAGAATTCTTGATTCGACCTGCACCGGTTTGTGCGCGCGCAGCATCAAGCCCAGGCCGACGAACAGTACCGGCACGACCATCGAGAAGTGTCGGGCGAAGGAGCCGAAGTCCGGCTCGAACAAGCCTTGCACCAACAGAAACGCCAGTGGAATCGCGATCAGTTCCTTGGGTTTGGTCTGGATCGGCGCACCCTTGTAGTCGGTCGAAGTGATGACTTTGAACAACAGCAGCGCGGTCATGATCATCAGCGCAACGAAGATCACCTGCCCGGGTCCGGACAGCAGAATCAGCTCCACCGGGAACGACAGGCGGAAGAAAATGATCATCGAGTCCAGCGCCTGGGAAACGAAGTCGCTGCCGCTGAGCCACGAGACGATCAGCGACTTCGAACCCTCCTCGCCCGCCGTGCGCAATTCATTGTTGCTGGCGCGGATCGACGACACCGGAAAGCCCAGCGCCAGTTGAATGGCCATGGCCACCGCCAGATAAAACAGAAACAGCATCAGAAAGAAGGTGAAACGCGAGACGTATTTTTTCATCACGCAGACGCCGACCCACGACAGCGAAAACAGAATCCAGTACGGCCGGATCAGCACGCCGTAGATCACCGCCGAGAGAAAAAAGCCGCCGCGATATTTGCGCGTCAACGCGCTGAGCAGAATGCTCAACACCGCCACCGAGACGATGATTTCCTTGGTCAGGTTCTCGAGGAAAAACGAACGCACGATGCCCCACAGGCACAGGGTGCCGAAGATCGTCAGCGGCATGCGCCGGAACACCACCACCGGAATCGCCGTGAGGAAGAAATTGCAGAACATGCCGTAGGCCCAGGCATTGGTCAGATTGATCCCGGTGGGCCGCAGCAGGAACGCCGAACACTCATAGGACGAGCGATCCGGCGAGAACGGGTTCCAGAAATTGCAGTTGTCGGCGCGCGCATACGACGACCACAACGTCATCGCATCCGGCCCCGGATCCCGTGGCACCAGCAGCGGCATCGCCACTGACAGGAACAGCCCGGTGAACAGAATCAGAAAGGAAATCGACGAATCGAATGTGCGCCCGCGAAATTCAATGCGCGGCAGTTTCAGGCCCATGACAACGCAGCCTTTTTCGCGCGGGTGACGCGAGTCAATAACGCGATCACGCCAAGCTGCACGACAATGGCAAAGACGTTCCCCCATGCTGCGCCATAGATCGAGTAATGCTTGATCAGCACATAGCTGACCGGTACGGAAATCAGCAGGCAGATCGCCGCACTGGCCAGCGACACCCGGCTGTTTTTCGAGGCAATCAAACCGCCCCAGACGATGTCGCCAATCGCCCGCAAGGCGAAGGAAAAAATCAGCACCGCGAGGAGCGCGTTATCCGGACGCGGCACGCTGCTGGCGACGTAATCGAGCACCAGGTTGAAAAACACATAGATCGCCACGGCCACAACCGCGGAGACCAGCAGCGAACGCATCACCCATTTGTTCAAAAACAGTTGCTTGACCGTGAATGCCTGCTGATCGGCCTGAAAACGCTTGGCCAACACCGGAATGCCGACCACCGCCACCACCGCATACGACAATGCCTGCAAGGTGTTGGCCGCCGACCACGCGTAAACGTATTTACCGAGGCTGGCGTAGGGTTCCAGATCGATGATCAGAAAGCGTTCGGCGTACTGACTCAGCGCAATCAGACCGGTGCCGAGATAGAACGGCAAGCCGGCCTTCCACACCGTCGCGGTGTCCAGCACCGCTGCCTCGCGCCCCTTGTGCACGCTCACCACGATCAGGTATCCGGCGATGATCACCAGCACGTTGGCGGCGACCCACAGCCACAAGACGCTGGCGATGCCCGCGACCCAGCCGAGCATCATGCCGCCCACCGCCAACACCGCCCACAGGCCAGTCTTGATGAAAAACAGCAAGGCGCCGGCGGTGGCTTTCTGTGCGGAGAACACGAAGGAATTGATTTCGAACGACAGATGCTCGGTGAGCAAGACCAGGGTCACGCAGAGGACCAGCGTAGCGGTCGCTTCCATCGACTGAAACAGCGAATAGATCAGCACGGTCAGCACCGACAACAACAGCCCCACCGCCAGGTACAACAGCAGGACCTTGTCGACCACCCGCCGCGAACTGCCGCCGACGCTGATCAGCCGGTTGATCTCGGAACTAAACCCCACGCTGTAGAACTTCGAAGCGATCAGCGACGCCGCGACCACCACGCCGTAAAAACCCAGCGCCTCGTACCCGAGGTAATGGGTGATGGCCAACACCAGCAAGAACTTCGCGCCCAAGGCTCCGCCGCGAAGCAACAGCCGAAATATCATCGAACGACACCCTTGATGATTTCGTCCATGGCCACGGTTTTCGCTTCGATTTCGCGGCAGGTGTCGGTCAGGCGCTTGCCGAAGTTCGACAATGCATTCGGTGCGTAAACTGTATTGATGATGGTGTCGACGTCGATGTCGCCACCGTTGATCACCCAGTCCTCGACGCCCATGTCCTGATAGGCACCAAAGCCTTTGCGCTCGTAGCTGATGTGATACGCCGGCACACCGGAGAGCAGCGATTCGATGGCGCCGTGCAGACGCACCGAGATGACCAGGTCCGGCTGATATTTGGCGATGGTTGCCTTCAGCGACAGCAGGTCTTCGTTGATGCCCAGCTCACGGTAGAACGCGCCGTCATCGTTGCCACGCACCGCGCTTTGCACGGCGCAGACCACTTTGCTTTTGTTCTTCAGACGCTGCAGCAACAGTTTCAGATTGGCCACGTAAGCGACCTTCTTCTCTTTGCTCCACTCCGGCGGCTTGCGCAGCACTACGCACACGGTGGCCGGCGAGGCGGCGCAGCGGGTGAACTTAGGCTGCTGGAGAATCTTGCTTGCCAGCGACTGCACCGCCAGATCCGGCGCGCGATAGACGTTTTCGCAAGCGTCGAAAATCGCCGAGGAGCGGTTGTCGCGCACGAACACCGCATCGGCGCTGGCGTAATGCTCGACGATCTTGTTGCTCTCGCCGTGGAACGGGCCAATGCTCTGCGGCAGGTACACCGACGGCACCTTGCTGAGGATCGCCGTTTCCAGTTGCTTGGCATGGCCGAGCTTCAGCTTGATGTGCTCGAACGCGCTCTTCGAACGCATGTACCCGCCGCCGACACCAACGATCAGATCGGTCTTCTTCAGCAGATCAGCGAGCCCGGCGTAGGACTGATTGAGAAACACCGCTTGCTTGACCCGGCCCAGACCTTTGGCCGCCATCACCGGCGCATTGAAACGCGGGTGCGGCAGGTAGCTGAACGACTCGGGATCGGACGCCACGACATTGATTGCGGTGTCTTCACCGAAGTTACGCTGCACCAGAGCAATGGCCAGATCGACGAGCAGACCGTCACCGGAGTTGGACGCGCTGTAGCCATGCAAAATCGTTACGTTCATAAGCTTGAGTTCTACTTAATAAGTGGGAGCGTGATACAGGTCGTAGGTCTGGCGGATCATCAATGCGGCGCTGAAGCGTTCGCGGACGATGCTCCGGCCTTCGTTGCCGAGGTCGAGCAGGCGCGGCTTCTGGATGATCGTCAACACGTCGGCCAGCGCCTGGTGATCGCCGGACGGAAAGACGTAGCCGGACACTTCATTGGTGACCAGTTCCGGCAGCGAGGTGCAGTTGCTGGCAATCACCGGCAGCCCCATGGCCATGCCTTCCAGCGGCACCATGGCAAAGCCTTCCCAGCGACTCGGCACGATCAGCGCATCGGCCTTCTGATACAGCGCCTGCACTTCGCTCGGGGTCACCCATGGCAGGTACTCGACCGAATCCATCGGCGGGCACTCCACCGAATCCTCGTTGACCGCACTGCCGACCACGGTCAGTTTCAGGTCGTTGCGGTTGACCTTGGCGTAGGCCTTGAGCAACACGTCGAAGCCTTTCTGGTAATCCAGGCGTCCGACAAACAGCAGATGAATCGGCTCGGCGCCAGCACTCTTCGGCGCCTCGTCCTTGTGGTGAATGCCGTTGTAGATCAGCTTCATGCGCTTGCGCTCGATGCCGAAGCGCGCAGCTTTGTCGAGTTCGTACTGGCTGACGCAGATGATCACGTCGGTGACTTTCTGCAGCACACGCTCGATCCACGCGTAGACCTTCTGCTTGGTCGGCGAGCTTTCCATCAGGAACGAAAACGCGTGCGGGCAGTAGACGATTTTCGGCTTGCGCCACGGCCGCAACAGCACGCAGACACAACGGCCGATCACTCCGGAAAAAGTGCTGTGCAAATGCACGATGTCGGGTTTTTCCTTGAGCAGCACCTGGCTCAGGCGCCAGGCGAAACGCAGCAGCGATGGCACGTTGCGACCGCTGCGTGGAAAGGTGCGCACCTGCTGCGGGGCGATGCCGTGCAGCTCCTTGGCCTGATCCTCGGGAACCAGGTAGACCAGTTGATAATTCGCTGCGTCGTCTTCTGGGGATGCCGAGATCGTGCGGATCACCGTCGCCACGCCACCTTTGATCGTCTCTGCCACGTGCAGTATTTTTTTCACAGCTCACCCACTTCAAACAGGAAAGAACAATCGGCAACCATCAGGATTTGTCGGACGCATATTCGTAGTTGTAATAGCCAGTGCCGCCGTAATAGCTGGCCGCACGCTTCTCGACGCCGTTGAACACCGCGCCTTTCAACTCGATGCCGTTCTGGGCGAAGCGGCGAATGGTCAGTTCGATCTCTTTGGCCGGGTTCACGCCGAAGCGGGTAACGATCAGGCTGATGCCGGCCTCACGACCGACGATGGCGGCATCGGTCACTGCCAGCAGTGGCGGCGTGTCGATGATCACCAGGTCGTAGCGCTCGCTGAGTTGCGCCAGCAGCTCACGGAAGTTGGCGTGCATCAGCAATTCGGAAGGATTGGGCGGCACTTGCCCCCGGCTGATGAAATGCAGGTTGTCGATCTCGACGGTGTTGATCGCCTGCTCGAGAGTGCAGCGCTTGACCAGCAGGTCGGACAGACCGTTGCTGATCGGCGTGTTGAGGGTTTTGTGCAGGTGCCCTTTGCGCATGTCGGCATCGATCAGCACCACGCGCTGGCCGCTCAGGGCCATGACCGCTGCGAGGTTGGACGAGACAAAAGTCTTGCCGACCTGCGGGCTCGGTCCGGAAATCATGATGCGGTTGTTGGTCGAGTCGAGCCCGGCAAAGTGCAGGCACGTGCGCAGGCTGCGGATCGATTCGATCGACAGATCGGTCGGATTGCGCAGCGCCAGCAAGTAGGCCGGTTTATCAACGCCATCGCGGGCACGGCCCTTTTTGCTGTCCTCTTCTTCCTGCAAGGCACTGTAGGGAATCGAGGCGTAAACCGGCAGGCCCAATTGCTCGATGCCCTCCGGGCCTTCGAGGCCTCGACTGAGGGATTTGCGCAGCAACACCAGGGCCACGCCGACGAACGCACCGAGCAACGTCGCGATCAGCACGATCAGCGCTTTCTTCGGTTTGATCGGGCTGGTCAGGTCGACGTCAGCGGTGTCGATCAGGCGCACATTGCCGACCGCCCCGGCGCGGACGATGTCCAGCTCCTGGGATTTGTTCAGCAACTGCGTGTAGATCTGCGAAGCCACTTCAACGTCGCGAGTCAGGTTGAGCAATTCCTGCTGGGTGGCCGGCAGGTCCTGAACCTTGCCCTCGAGGGATTTCTGCTGCTGGGTCAACTCGCCAATCTGCGTCATCAGTGCGCGATAGGCCGGGTGCTGTTTGGTGAACTTGCGATCGAGCTCGGCCTGCTGCATTTTCAGTTCGGAAATGCGCGTTTCCAGCGCCACCGACTGGCCCAGCACCGACTGGGTTTCCAGTGAGATGTTCACGGTCTTGCCGTGGGTCTGGTAGGCATTCAAGGCATCGCTGGCCTTGGCCAGATCACGCTTGACCTGCGGCAACTGGCTTTGCAGAAACGCCAGGCTTTGCGCGGCTTCCGCCGAGGTGCGGCGCACGTTTTGCTCGACGTAGAGCGAGGCGATCTTGTTGAGGATCTTCACCGCCTCGGCCGCGTCGGAGCTGGCCAGCGCCAGACGAATGATCCCCGACTCCTTGCCTTGTTCGGAGATATCCAGCGCATCCTGATAGCCCTGAATGGTCACGATGCGTGGATTGCGCACCACCTGAAAACGCGTGCCGGGGTTGGCTGCCAGTTGAGCGATCTGCCCTTCTACACCGTCGTTGGCAAACGCTTCACCGGCCACACCTTCGGCGAGCAGATTGTCGTTCTCATCGAACAACTGGAAGCGCTGTTGCTCGCCGGCGATCAGGGTAAGTTTTTTGCCGAGCAGGTCTTTCGGCAATTCCAGCCGATTGAATTCGAGACGTTCGCCGCCCCAGGCATAACTGTTCAAACCGAAACGCGGCGGCGCGACGCTGGTCTCGCTGTCACCGCGATAGCGCCGCGAAAGGAAACCGCCGATCATTGGAAAAGTGTTGGGCGTGACGTCGATATCCAGGCGCAGGTCATCAACGGTTTTGCCGATCACCGCGCGGGACTTGATGATGCCGATTTCGGTCACAGACGGCGATTGCCCACCGAGCATGCTGTTGAGGTCGGAGAATCCGAGCATGTCGTTCTTTTTCGGCTCGACCTGCACCAGCGCGTTGGCGAGATACACCGGCGTCGCCAGTACCGCATAAGCGACGCCAGTGACCATGAAGGCACCGGTGAGCGCACCGATCAGCCACTTCTGATCGATCAGGCTGCCAAAGATGCCGAGCAGATCAATACTGTCTTGATCATTCTCGCGGGTGCCGTTTACGGACGGTAACTGCATAAGTCTGTTCTTACCATTCACTGTTCTGAAGAATATTCATCAATGCCCGAGTCGCTTTGCCCATGAACTAACAGCATCTTCAATCAATGCGTGGGCATGAATAAAAGCGGCCTTGCCTTGACGATACGGATCCTGTATTTCGCGCTCGCTCTGCCATTTTCCGAGCAGAAACACTTTGCCTCTGGCGTGCGAGGCGATCTTCAGCACTTGATTTACATGGGCCTTTTCCATGACCAGGATCAGGTCCGAGTCATTGACGATGTCCGAAGTCAGTTGCCGCGCCTTGAAGGCCTCGGCGCAATGGCCGTGCTCTTCGAGCACCTGCCGCGCCGAAGCCTCGACGCCTTCGCCCACGCGGGCGGACAGGCCGGCGGACGACACCGTGATGGCGGACGGGCCCAGCGCGTTGCGCAGCAGCAGTTCAGCCGTCGGACTTCGGCATATATTGCCCACGCAGACAACCAGGATCTTTTTGAACAAGTCTTGCTTTCCTGTGTAATATCAAACAGCCAACATGCCGCAAAAGTTAATGAACCCTCACGACTTTCCTGCACTCAGAAATAGCTTCGCCCTGTTAGTACAGGAACATTAAGTACCACAGCGTTTTAAGCCGCCCCAACCACAATTAGCGGACTAAAAATAACTGTGATTTTCAGTTGCTGTTTTCCTGACAAAAAATAACATTCACGCACTTAGTGCCATCACCGTTATCGGAAATTGAGTAACGGGATAAATATTCGTAGTTGTCATTCTCTTCAGGAGAGCAGACATGAAAACAGCACAGCGCAATAAACTCGCCGCCCTCGTACTGATGGCGATCGGTGCCACCAGTCAGGTTCATGCCAGTGAGCTGTTCCCCAACCTTCCAGCGAAAACCATCGGCGTTCAGGTGAAGATCCAGAGCTTTACCGCCGCCGATGCCGCGCAGATCAAAGCAGCAGGTTTCAGCTTTGTGCGCTTCGGCGTGTGGAGCGACAGCCTCACCGCCAAGACCTATCAGAAACAGGTCAGCGACGCCTTCGCCGCCGCTGCCTCCGCCGGGCTGCCGGTGCTGCTGACCGTGCGCGCAATCAAGGCATTGCCCGCCACTTCCCCCGCTGAACTGGACACGGCCGGCGGTAAGTTCGCCAACGTCGTAACCGGGCTGGAAAAGTCTTACAGCTCGCAACTGGTCGCGATCGAAATCTGGAACGAGCCGGATCTGGAAACCTACTGGCCGACGCGCAATTTCGACACCACGTTCGTGCCGTTCATGGCTGGCATGTGCAAGGCCTTCGAAGGCCAGCCGCAGACGACACCACGGGTCGGGTTCGGCTTCGCCCGGCCGCCAAGCGCTGGCTCGGCTTCGACGGTGGCGTTGAAAAGCATCGTCAGCGATTACCCCAAATGCCTCAACGCGGTGTCCTATCACCCTTACGGCATGACCGCTACGCAGATCAGCAACGCGCAGACGTTTATCCAGCAGAACTTCAATCTGCCGGGGGTCATCAGTGAGTGGGGAGTTTCGGCCCTCGCCTCCAACGGCGGGCCTGAGGGGCAAGCGACCAGGATCAACGCGTTCATCGCTGACGTTAAACGTCTGAATATCCCGCTGACGTCTATCTACGAATGGCGCAACAGTGATTCAGGCAGCAACGATCGCGAGAAGAACTTCGGCTTTCTCACTTCGGACGGTCAGCCAAAACCGGCACGCTTGTCGGTGGAAGGCGTGTTGAACGCTGAGTAGGCTTTGGGCAACCGGTCTGTTCACAGGTCGGTTGCTTTGAACCTGTGGGCCGTTTTGGCATCGTATTCAGCGACACCGCGCCCCACCTTTCAAACAATCGTTTTCAGGTTGTTGCCGCAGGGGCCATCGATCCACGAATGCACCCTTGAGTGCCCGTCAGCGCTCGGGTAATGTCTTCAGACCCATAGGATAGAGCACGCCCATGACTTCCAAGCTGGAACAACTCAAACAGTTCACCACCGTGGTTGCCGACACCGGCGACTTCGAAGCGATCGCCCGGGTCAAACCGGTCGACGCCACCACCAACCCTTCCCTGCTGCTCAAGGCTTCGGCCATTCACGGTTACGCCGAACTGCTGAACGATTGCGTTCGCGACTGCAAGGGCGATGTCGGCCTGGCCAGCGACCGTTTCGGCGTCGCAGTGGGCAAGGAAATTCTTAACGTGGTTCCGGGCCGCATCTCCACCGAAGTGGATGCGCGTCTGTCCTTCGACCAAGATGCGATCCTCAAGCGTGCGCATCGTCTGATCGAGCTGTACGACAAGGCCGGCGTTGGCCGCGACCGGGTGCTGATCAAGATCGCCTCGACCTGGGAAGGCATCCGCGCCGCCGAGATCCTCGAAAAGGAAGGCATCCAGACCAACCTGACGCTGCTGTTCTCTTTCGCCCAAGCCGCCGCCTGCGCCGATGCCGGCGTGTTCCTGATTTCGCCGTTCGTGGGCCGTATCTACGACTGGTACAAGAAGGCCAACGGCAACGACTACACCGGCGCCGATGATCCTGGCGTGCAGTCGGTGACGCGCATCTACAACTACTACAAGGCCAATGACTACAAGACCGTGGTCATGGGTGCCAGCTTCCGTAACATCAACCAGATCGAACAACTGGCTGGCTGTGATCGCCTGACCATCAGCCCGGAACTGCTGGAGAAGCTGGCCGCCGACACCGGCAAGCTGGAACGCAAACTGGCACCGGGCAATGCCGGTGAAGCACGCCTGAGCCTCAACGAAGCGCAGTTCCGTTGGTTGTCCAACGAAGACGCGATGGCCACCGAGAAACTGGCTGAAGGCATCCGTCAGTTCGCTCGCGACCAGGAGAAGCTGGAAGCGTTGCTGCAGGCCAAGCTGTGATTTGAGTTTGTGGCATGCAAAAAGGGCGAACCTGTGAGGGTTCGCCCTTTTTTATGGTAACTGCTGATCAAAATGTGGGAGCGAGCCTGCTCGCGAAGAGGCCGGCCCATGCATCCTCAATTCACTGGATCAATGCCGCTCCAGCGCATTGACCAGATCATGAAACGCCTCACGATTGGAATCATTCAGGCCCATGAGAATCTTGTGCGCTTCCAGCACTTTGATTCGCACCACTTCTTCCGACTGATCCTGATCCGGCAGGTCATCCAGGCACTCCGGGCACGGCACCGGGTGGTTGACGATGTTGAACACCTGCTCGAAGCCCATCGACTGCAACAGCCGGGTGATGTCTTCGTGGGTGGTGACAACCGTCGGCAACAGACCGACCTTCTGCCGCGACAGGATCGACAGTTTGGCCAGCAGGCCGAGGGTGGTGCTGTCGATGCTGCGGGTTTCGGTCAAATCGATCACGATCGCGTTGAAGTTCAGCGCGGTGAAGATTTTCTCAATAGTCGCATCCAACGCCGAACACAGGGTCAGGCGAACTTCACCGACGAACTTCAGGACGAAGGTGCCGTCCTGCTCGGCGAACTGGATTCTACCGGTACTCATTGAAGATTCCTGCTCAACACCAACAGGGCGATATCATCCGGCATCTCCCCTAGCGTGGCCAAACCAAACACTTGCCGCAGACCATCCAGGCTGCCGCCCGCTGACTTCACCCGTTCAGGCAAAGCAGCCTCTTTTTCTTTGAGCGTTGCTTCCGGCAAAAGGTCCAGAATGCCATCAGACATCAGCGTCAGGCTGAACGTCGGCGGCAGCTCAAGCACGTGGTCTTCGTAGGTGGCTTCATTGAACAGCCCCACCGGCAGACCACGGCCTTCGAGATAACGAACACTGTCAGGCGTGTACAACACAGGCAACGGCAGATGGCCGCCGATGCTATAGGTCAACAAACCGGTCTCCTCGTCGATGACTCCACCGACCATTGTGACGTGTTTACCCAGCTTACAACTGATCAGCCCCCGGTTGATATGACCGAGCACTTCCGAAGGCTTGAACTCCGGCAAGGTACCGCTGCGTTTCGACTCGAAGAGCAAACGCGTGGTCATGAACTTCAACAGCACGGTGACGAAGGCGGATGACGCGCCATGCCCGGAAACATCCGCCAGATAGAACGCGACCCGGCGCTCGTCGACGCGGAAATAGTCGACAAAATCACCCGAGAGGTACAACGACGGGATGATCTGGTGGGCAAAGTTGAATTCGTCGATGCTCCACGGGCTTTCCGGCAGCATGTTCATCTGCACCTGGCGACCGGCGTTCTGGTCTTCCTGGAGCAGGTTCAGGCTGGCTTCGAGCTCGCGGTTGGCCTTTTCCAGCTTCTCGCTGTAGCGCTGGTTTTCCAGCAGCAGCCGCGCACGATCTAGTGCCCGGCGCACGGAGTGCTCGAGCACAGCCAGATCTTCGAGAGGCTTGATCAGGTAATCCGCCGCGCCCAGGCGCAGGGCCTCGACCGCGTCGTTCATCACCCCGGCACCCGAGACCACGATCACCGGCGTATCGGGTGAGCGCTCGGTGACCTGACGGATCAGTTCGAGACCGCCCATCTGCGGCATGCGCAGATCGCAGATCACCAGATCGGGCTCGTCTTGCTCGAATACCTGAAGACCCTGTTGACCGTTGCCGGCCTGCAGGACGCTGAAACCACTGTCTTCAAGATAGGCCGCGAGGCTCGCGCGTACTACCTCGTCATCATCGATTATCAGCAGCGTGGCACTGGTTTTTGGCATGTGGGCAAACGGCGCCAGAATTAGGTTGGCGTAGTGAGCGGGGCAACGGCCCTGCGCAGACTACTGGATTCGCTTTCTAGCCTCTCTGTTGCAGCGCTTTCAAGCATTCGCCTGGCGCGCGGTTTTAAACAGAGGTGCCCTTCTAAGGCGCAGACGGTACTCCCATCCGCAGAGCGTTTCAAGCATGCGCCGATTGTCGCTTGACGACTTTGTTTGTCAAATCACCGGGAGTTATAAGAACCGCTCCAACGGTAACCCGATGGAAGGTAGCGGCAGTCGCCGGTGACGCTCTGGCGCGGACAAAAAAGGCGACCCGAGGGTCGCCTTTCTGTCGCTGGTCGAAATCAGAAATCGTCTTCGACCTGACCGTCCTTCACCTTGAACTCGCGGTTCTGCAGGTAAGCGTTGCGGATGAAGGTGTATTTGTCGCCGCTGATCAGCTTCTCGCTCGACAGCAGGCTGGCGCGGGTGTCGACGATGTTCAGGCCGAAGATCGAGTTACGTGTCGGCACGTGGTCGATGTAGCGGTACGCGCCGGTGAAGCTGTCGACATATTTCGACGGTGCGTCACGCAGGGTGCTCGGGCCCATCAGCGGCAGCATCACGTAAGGGCCGCTGCCCACGCCCCAATAACCGAGGGTCTGACCGAAGTCTTCGTCACTGCGGTTCAAACCCATCTGGGTGCCGACATCGAAAAAGCCGAGCAGACCGAAGGTGGTGTTGAAAATCAGTCGGGCGGTATCAACGCCGGCAGCAGCCGGTTTGGCCTGCAGAATGTTGTTCGCCAGGTTGGTCACGTCACCGACGTTGCGGAACATGTTGTGAATGCCGTCTTCAACGAACTGCGGAGTGATGAACTCATAACCCTGCGCCAATGGCTTCAACGCGTAAGTGTCAACGAAGTCGTTGAACTGGAAAATCGGCCGGTTGACGCTTTCCCAAGGGTCTTCTTCGGTGGCCGCCTGGGTGGCGAACGGCGCCAGCAACAGGCTGGCACAAACACTTAGCTGAGCGAGCGAAGGGCTCCAGCGCATAGAAAAACTCCTTGGATTTGATACTGGCGCGGACCTCTCGGCCCGGACATTAAGGCCGCTAGTATAAGCGTAAACGGCAATTTGGGCAGTCTGCCGCTGCAAGGATATGCAGGAAGTTTCCTACGTCGTCTTTCACAAGGCTGTCATGCAACTGTCACCCGCGCGCCATAGCCTTGAGCGTTATTTCAGGGACGTTGCCATGACTCACGCCGAAACCTTGCCCGTCGCCGCGCCCAGTCTGACTGCCGTGCTGTTCGGCCTGAGCGGTTGCCTGGTGGATTTCGGTGCCCGCGCCGCGCAACAGCTCAGCGCCCGGCCGGAACACGCCGAAACCACGCCCGGCGCGCTCGATAGCCTGAAGAGCTTGCAACGCCAGGGAATTCCCTGCGCGTGGCTCGATGAATTGCCCCCTGCCCTCGCTCAGCCACTGGCCGCCTCGCTGCCGGACTGGATCAAACCGACGCAACATTCAGCAACAATGAATCCATGGCCAGCCCCGAATGCCTGCTGGCAAGCATTGATGGATGTGAACATCGACCGCCTCGATGGCTGCGTGCTGGTCAGCGGTGAGCCGCGTCTGTTGCAGGCCGGCTTGAATGCCGGGTTATGGACCATTGGCCTGGCGTCCTGCGGCTCGCTGTGCGGCCTGAGCCCGAGCGAATGGCAGGCACTCTCACAAAAGGAGCGCGAACAGTTGCGCGGCAAGGCCACTGTGCAGTTGTTCGGTCTGGGCGTGCATTCGGTGATCGATCATCTCGGCGAACTGGACGCCTGTCTTGCCGACATCAGCTTGCGCCGCGCCAAAGGCGAAAAGCCCTGACCGACGTCATGCAGGTTTACCGAGAGTGGATTAATCTAAAGGTCAGCCATAGACCTTTGGCGCGCGGCTGCGGTCAATGCCAGTGCCTATTGATAAAAGGAAACCACCATGCCCGCCCAAGAACTGCAAAAACAGCTCGATACCCTGCGCGAGCAGCTGGAACAGAATCCACCGTTGTCGGAAGTCGAACGTGAGGATCTGCGTGCGTTGATGGCGCAGATCGAATCGGAAATCCAGCTGGAAAGTGCCACCCAGGACGCGAGCATCGCCGATGGTGTGAACCTGGCGGTCGAGCGCTTCGAAGTCGAACACCCGGCGATCGCTGGCACCCTGCGCAACATCATGAACACGCTGGGCAGCATGGGCATCTGATGCCCCCGTGCACAAAAAAGCCCTGCCAGCGATGGCAGGGCTTTTTCATTCCTACTAATTGAAAGATCGCAGCCTTCGGCAGCTCCTACATCGGATTAACTAAAGGAGCTGCCGAAGGCTGCGATCTTTTGATCTTATTGACGCACCAGACGATGGTTCGGCAGCTGCAATTCCTCAGTGCTGCGATACGGGTTGATATCCAGCCCACCGCGCCGCACATATCGCGCAAACACAGTCAGTTTCTCCGGCTTCAACAACCGCTGCAGATCAAGAAAAATCCGCTCCACGCACTGCTCATGGAAGTCCGAATGCTGGCGGAAACTGACGATGTATTCCAACAGGCTGGCGTGATCCAGCGCTGCGCCGCGATATTCCACTACCACGCTGCCCCAGTCCGGCTGGCTGGTCACCGGGCAGTTGGATTTGAGCAGATGGCTGTGCACGCTCTCTTCAACGATTCGCGAATCGTCGCAACGCAGCAATTCCGGGCGCGGATGTTCGTAGTTGCTGACACTGATATCCAGATCGTCGATGCACACGCCCGGCAGTGCCACGACGCCTTCAGCCTCAACGTCCTTCAAACTGCGAACCCGCACGCCCACCGGTTTGCCGGCGGCGGCAGACAAATCCTTGACCAGCGTCGCCTCCAGCGTGGCGACGTCGGCGAACGGCGTCTGGTTCAGCGAGTTGAGGTACAGCTTGAACGACTTCGATTCGATGATGTTCGGCGAGTCCGCCGGGATGCTGAATTCAGCGATCGCCACCACCGGTTTGCCCGACGGCAGCAGCCACGACAGCTCGAAGCAGTTCCAGAAATCCACACCTTTGTACGGCAGGGTTTCGGCGGTCAGGCCCAGCTCGGCCCATTTCGCGGTGCGCGGAATCGGGAACAGCAGGGACGGCGTATAAGTGGCGATGTATTCGCTGGATTTGCCCAGCGGCGAATGTTCGGCTGCGGGATGCATGGCGGAAACCTGACTGAAGAATCAGCGGATTCTACCAGCCTTTGCCCGCGCCTTTGAGTGCTTACTGACTGACAGTCAGTTTGCCGACCATGCCCGCCTGGTAATGCCCGGGAATATTGCAGGCAAACTCAAGGTTCGTGGCCTTGCTGAAAGTCCAGGTCAACTCAGCGGTTTTACCCGGTTCGACCAATACGCTGTTGGGGTCGTCATGCTGCATGCCATGGCCCATCGCCGCGTGATCCATGCCCGCCGTGTCGTGGGACATTTCTTTTATCCCTGTCGGCGTGAGCATGCCGCTCTGCTGCATCTGCAACATTTCCTGCTGGTGACTGGCATGCATCGCCGCATCACCAAGGTTGAATTCGTGCAGCAACTGGCCTTTATTCACCAGCACAAAGCGAACCGTCTCACCGGCCTTGACCTGTATGATTTTCGGATCGAAGTTCATGTCGCCCATGACGATTTCGATACTGCGCGTGGCCTGGCTCGCCGCTGCCGGCTGGCCGAACGCGTAGCTGTGCGCTGGTGTCGCCCAGGCTGGCGAAGTCAATGCCAGCAGACAAGCCGCTACTGTAATGGGTGTGCGAAAAAACATGGTCACGCTCCGACAAGAGAAGGTTCAGCCTGTGGGAAACTCTAACCACTGTGCGCTGGCATCGACCTGACAGGCAGATTACAACTTTGTCAGCTTGGCGCTTATCGCCGGATCTCACGGTATAACGCCCTCGCCCTTTTTCATCCCGAACCAGCCCGAGTCGCCCATGAAACTGTTGATCGTCGAAGACCAAGCGAAAACCGGCCAGTACCTGCGTCAGGGCCTGACCGAGGCCGGGTTCAATACCGAACTGGTGGCCGATGGCATCAGCGGCCAGCAATTGGCCTTGAGCGGTGACTACGCGCTGTTGATCCTCGATGTAATGCTGCCCGGGCGCAGTGGCTGGCAGATTCTGCAAGCGGTGCGCAACGCCGGCCTCGACACGCCGGTACTTTTTCTTACCGCCAAAGACGCCGTAGAGGACAGGGTTCACGGCCTCGAACTGGGCGCCGACGATTATCTGGTCAAGCCATTCGCCTTCTCCGAATTGCTCGCCCGGGTGCGCAGCCTGTTGCGACGCGGCAGCGCAATCGCCCAGGAAACCAGCCTGCAATTGGCCGATCTGCGCCTGGATCTGATCCGCCGCCGGGTCGAACGCAGCGGCCAGCGCATCGACCTGACCGCCAAGGAGTTCGCCCTGCTGGAAATGCTCCTGCGTCGGCAAGGTGAAGTGTTGCCGAAGTCGCTGATTGCCTCGCAGGTGTGGGACATGAATTTCGACAGCGACACCAACGTCATCGAAGTGGCGATCCGCCGCTTGCGCCTGAAGATCGACGATGACTTCCCCAACAAGTTGATCCACACCGTGCGCGGCATGGGTTACGTGCTCGAAGAGCGTGCGCTGTGATGCCTCGGTTGTCCTTGAGCACGCGCCTGGCCCTGCTGTTTGCCGCCTGCACCGCGGTGGTCTCGCTATTCGCCGGGGTGCTGTTCAATCGCGCCAGCGAGGCGCACTTCATCGAACTCGATCAGCAACAACTGGAGGCTAAACTGATCGGCCTGCGCCGCGCCTTGCAGGATCTGCAGCCTGCCCAGCGCGAAGCGCGCCTGGCCGATGAACTCAGCCGTCAGGCCGACCTGTCGTTGCGCATCACCAGTGGCGACGGTCAGCACTGGTACGACAGTTCACTGCAGATTCCGAAGATTCTTCCGCTGCAAACAGGCCTGTCGACCATCAGCGATGACGGCACCGAGTACCGCGTACTGCGCGCCCCGCTCTACCCGGACACAGCGGATTCGCCGCAACTGACTCTGCTGCTGGACATCACTCACCACCAGCATTTCCTTGCGCGCATGCAACATCTGATCTGGCTGACCGTCAGCCTGTCAGCGCTGGCCACTGCCCTGCTCGGGGCCTGGGCCGCGCGCAGCGGTCTGCGCCCGTTGCGTCGCATGAGCGCGGTGGCCTGTGGGATTTCTGCGCGATCGCTGAATGCCCGACTGCCGGAAGAGAAAATGCCGCCAGAGCTTGCGGAAATGGCCCACAGCTTCAACGCCATGCTCGCACGCCTCGACGACTCCTTTCAGCGCCTCTCCGCGTTTTCCGCCGACATCGCCCATGAGTTGCGCACGCCGCTGTCGAATCTGCTGACCCACACCCAGGTCACCCTCACCCGTCCGCGGGCACTGGAGGATTACCGCGAAGCGCTGCACAGCAACCTCGAAGAGCTGCAATGGATGGCGCAACTGGTCAACGACATGCTCTATCTGGCCAAGGCTGACCACGGCTTGCTGATGCCCAAGCGCGAACCGCTGGAGTTGGCGGATGAGGCCGACATGCTGCTGGAGTTTTTTGCACCATTGGCGGAAGACGCTGGCGTGAGTATGAGCCGTGAAGGTGAGGCGCAAATCGAAGGTGATCGCGGCATGTTGCGCCGGGCCTTGCCGAATCTGCTGGATAACGCGCTACGGTTCACCCCGGCCGAGGGATACGTTCGCTTGAGCATCGTCGACGAGGGGGAAACCGTGCGCGTCTGCGTCGAGAACAGTGGCGAGGGTATTTCCGCGCAATTACTGCCACGTCTGTTCGACCGCTTCTATCGAGCGGATCCGGCGCGGCAGGAAGGCAGCAGTGAGCATGCGGGGTTGGGTTTGGCGATCACCCAGTCGATCGTGCGGGCACATGGCGGGACGATTCATTGCGAATCGGGGGCGGGGTTTACTCGGTTTGTGATTGAACTGCCTAAAACCTGAGGTCAGCAGTACCGACCCCTTCGCGAGCAGGCTCGCTCCCACAGTTGGAATGTTTTCCCCTGTGGGAGCGAGCCTGCTCGCGAAAGCGGTCTAAAGGTTACGAATATCTCAGCGCATGCGCCGGCTCGATCTTCGCCGCTCGCCACGCCGGATACACCGTCGCCAGAAAGCTCAGAACGAAGCCCGCCGAGCAGATCAACAGCACATCCCCACCCTGCAGTTCCGACGGCAGGTTGCTGACGAAATACACGTCCGAACTGAAGATATGCTGCCCGGTCACACGCTCGACCCAGCCGACCAGTTCACTGACATTAAGCGCCGCAATCACGCCCAGCACGCCGCCAATGATGGTGCCGACAATACCGATCACCGTGCCCTGGACCATGAAGATCGCCATGATCTGCCGCGGTGTGGCGCCGATGGTGCGCAGGATCGCGATGTCGGCGCCCTTGTCGTTCACCACCATGATCAGCGTCGCGATGATGTTGAACGCCGCCACCGCGACGATCATCAGCAACAGCAGGCCGATCATGGTTTTTTCCATCTTCATCGCACTGAACAGGCTGCCTTGGGTATGGGTCCAGTCGTCAGCCTTGAATTCGGCGCCAAGGCCACCGGCAATGTCCGCAGACACCTTCGGCGCGGCGTACAAATCCTTGACCGCCAGGCGCACGCTCTGCACCTGATTCGGCTGCCAGTGCTGCATGGTCGCGGCATCGGCGACATGGATCAAGCCCATCGAACCGTCCAGCTCGGCACCGACCTTGAACACGCCAACTACATTCAGGCGCTGCATGCGCGGAGTAATGCCTCCCGGCGCGGTGCTGACTTCTGGAACGATCAGGGTGATCTTGTCGCCGACGTTCAGGCGGAAACGCCGCGCAGTGATTTCACCGATCACCACACCGAATTCGCCCGGTTTCAACGCATCGAGACGTCCCTGAACGATGTGCTGGGCAACGATCGACACCTTGCCTTCCTGGGCCGGGTCGACGCCGCTGATCTGGATCGGCTGCATCGAACCCTTGTAGGAGAGCATGCCTTCCATTTCGGTGAACGGCACGGCGGCGGTCACTTCCGGGTTTTTCATTGCGGCGGCGGCAACCGGCTGCCAGTCGTCGATCGGCTTGACGCCGACGATGGTCGCGTGGGGCACCATGCCGAGGATGCGCGAGCTCATTTCGCGCTGAAAGCCGTTCATCACCGACAGCACCACGATCATCGCCAGCACGCCGAGGGCGAGGCCGATCATCGAGGTCATCGAGATGAACGAAACAAAGCGATTGCGGCGCTTGGCGCGGGTATAGCGCGTGCCGATAAAGATCGATAACGGTCTGAACATTCGCTGGGGCACCGTATGGAAATAAAAGACCCGGCGCCCTTACGGACGCCGGGTTACAGCCAGTCAGATGGGGGTCAAACAGCCTTCCTGCAGTTGCAGGACGCGATCCATCTGGCGAGCCAGGTTCATGTCATGTGTCACCACCAGAAACGCCGTGCGCATCGAAGTGCTCAGCTCCAGCATCAGGTCCTGAATGCCTTCGGCGGTGTGCAGGTCAAGGTTGCCGGTTGGCTCATCGAGCATTACCAGCCCCGGGTTGTTGACCAGGGCACGGGCGATGGCCACGCGCTGACGCTCGCCGCCGGACAGTTCCGCCGGTTTGTGTTCCAGACGATGGCCCAGACCGACACGCTCCAGCAAAGCGGTGGCACGCTGGCGCGCCTCCGGGATAGCGGTCTTGCCGATCAACAGCGGCATGCAGACGTTTTCCAGCGCGGTGAATTCCGGCAGCAGGTGGTGAAACTGGTAAACGAAACCAAGCGCGCGATTGCGCAGCAGGCCCCGCTTCTTCTCGCTCAACGCCGACAGTTCTTCACCGTCGAGCCAGACGCTGCCCCTGCTTGGCGTATCGAGGCCGCCGAGCAGGTTGAGCAAGGTACTTTTGCCGGAACCGGATTTACCCACGATCGCCACACGCTCGCCCGGGTGCAACTCCAGTTGCAGGCCGGCCAGCACTTGTACCGACTCAGGACCCTCCTCATAGGATTTGCCGAGGTTACGGCAGCTCAGAATTGCTTGTTCACTCATGCCCGACTCACTCATAACGTAACGCCTCCGCCGGCTGGGTGCGCGCGGCACGCCAGGCGGGATACAGGGTGGCGAGGAAACTCAGGACCAACGCAGCAGCGCAAACCATGACGACGTCCTGGCTCTGTACCTGCGAAGGAAGATAATCAATGAAATACACGTCAGCATTAAGGAACTTGTGGCCGATCAGCCCTTCAAGTGCCGAAATGGCCGCACTGACATTCAGTGCCGCGAGGATCCCGACCACCGCGCCAATGGCTGTGCCGACCACGCCGATCACCGTGCCCTGAACCATGAACGTACGCATGATCGTGCCCGGTGTGGCGCCGAGGGTGCGCAGAATGGCGATGTCGCCCTTCTTGTCGTTCACCACCATCACCAGCGTGGAAATGATGTTGAACGCGGCGACGGCGACAATCAGCAGCAACAGCAGACCGATCATGGCTTTTTCCATGCGGATCGCCTGATACAGGTTGCCGTGGGTGCGGGTCCAGTCGCGGGCGTAGTAACGGTCTTCGCCGAGCTGCTGGGCAATATTCCACGCCTCGCGCGGGGCCTGGAACAGGTCCTCGAACTTCAGACGCAAGCCCTGCACCTGATCGGCTTTCCAGCGGTGCATCTTGGCCAGATCCTGCAGATTGGTCACGCCGAGGTAACCGTCGAGCTCACCGGCGCCGACATGGAAAATCCCGACCACGGTGAAGCGCTTCATGCGCGGGAACATCCCGGCCGGGGTCACGCTGACCTCCGGCGCGACAAAAGTAACCTTGTCGCCGATGCCGACACCGAGCTTGGTCGCCGCCTTGTCGCCGATGACGATGCCGAAGCTGCCGGGCGTGAGGTCGTCGAGTTTGCCCTGTTTCATGAAGTTGTCGATGATCGACACATTGCGCTCGAGCGCAGGATCAATGGCATTGAGCAACACTTTCGAGACCTGACCGTTGTTGGTCAACAGGCCCTGCATCTGGGTGAACGGCGCTACTGCCGTGACCTGGCGGTTCTGCTTGACCTTGTCGGCCAGGCTCTGCCAGTCGTTGATCGGCTCGCCGGTCTCAAGGGTGGCGTGGGGCACCATGCCTAGCACGCGGGTGCGCATCTCATGGTCGAAGCCGTTCATCACCGACAGCACGACGATCATCACGACCACGCCAAGGGCGAGCCCGATCATCGAAGTCAGGGAAATGAATGACACAAAATGATTGCGACGCTTTGCACGGGTATAACGCGTGCCGATAAATACGAAGAGAGGTCTGAACATGTCGGGGCTTGTTCGGAGGGAAAAGGAACGTCCTTGTGGCGGGGGTCGAAAACCAGCTTTACACTCAGACCACCGCCGCTACCATGGGTTCGCCATGTCGACATTAGATGAAGAAGATCGCCGCGAATACTACCGTATCGAGGACACGATCGCACTGGAAATTCGGCCCCTGTCCGCTCCCGAAGTCGCAGGCCAGGAAGTGTTGCAGGATGCTTCCCCACTGTTCAACCTGCTCAGCGAATTGCACCTGAGCGAATTCGAGTCGCAGCACCTGCTGCGGCAGATCAGCGAGCGCGACCGCGCCATCGCTGCATTCCTCAAATCGCAGAACAAACGCATCGACCTGCTCAGCCAGGTGATCGCTCTGACCGTGCTCGGCAACATCGGCGAGCCGCAGCCGGTGATCATCTCCGAAGGCGGGATCGATTTTCAGTACCCGACCCCGATTGCCACCGGCGCGCACCTGTCGGTGAAACTGGTGCTGATGCCGCAAGCACTCGGCCTGCTGCTGCGTGCCCGGGTCACCCATTGCGATCCCAAGGGCGATGGCTATGACGTCGGCACCGAGTTTGAACGCCCGACCGATGCCCAGCGTCAGTTGCTTGCGCGCTACATCTTGCAGAAGCAGGCTCAGGAACGCCGTCTGGCCCGCGAACAGAACGAATCAGGCATTTAACTTAAGGAAGCACCGTGACCCTCATCTACGGCCACCGCGGCGCCAAGGGCGAAGCACCGGAAAACACCCTGAGCAGTTTTCAGGAATGCCTCAAGCACGGCGTGCGCCGTTGCGAACTGGATCTGCACCTGTCCAAGGACGGCGAACTGATGGTGATCCATGACCCGACGCTCAAGCGCACCACCGAGCGCCGCGGCAAGGTCGTCGAGCACACCGCTGCCGAACTGGTGACCTACGACGCACGCAAGGGTGGCCCGGGCTGGATCAAGCCGTGCCCGATCCCGACGCTGGAAGAGTTGTTCGAAAAATGTGATTTCGAGCACTGGCAGCTGGAAGTCAAAAGCGCTTCACGTACCCGCGCAGCGACTACGGTGCTGGCGATCCGGGAAATGGCTCAGCGCCACGGCCTGCTCGATAAGGTGACGATCACCTCGAGTTCACGGGAAGTCTTGAAGGCAGCGCTGGATCTGGTACCGGACGTATCCCGTGGCCTGGTGGCCGAATACGCCTGGCTCGATCCGTTGAAGGTTGCGGCCAGCTACGGCTGCGAGATTCTCGCCTTGAACTGGACGCTGTGTACGCCGGAACGCCTGCAGAAGGCGCAGCGTCAGGGCCTGCATGTGTCGGTGTGGACCGTCAACGAGCCTGCACTGATGCGCAGACTCGCCGACTTCGGCGTTGACAGCCTGATTACAGACTTTCCCGGTTTGGCCACTGCCACCCTTGAGAATTGCTGAAATCGGTCTCCCCGGCCGGCTCAGGCCACCGGCCGGAGCCCGTCAAAAAAGCCGGTTGAGGCCGTCGTACGCCGCCACCCGATAGGCTTCGGCCATGGTCGGGTAGTTGAACGTGGTGTTGACGAAATACTTCAGGGTGTTCAGCTCGCCCGGCTGGTTCATGATCGCCTGACCGATGTGAACGATCTCCGACGCCTGATAACCGAAGCAGTGCACACCGAGCACTTCCAGCGTCTCACGGTGGAAGAGGATTTTCAGCATGCCTTGCGGCTCGCCGGCAATCTGCGCACGCGCCATGCTCTTGAAGAAGGCCTTGCCGACTTCGTACGGCACCTTGGCCTGGGTCAGCTCCTGCTCGTTCTTGCCGATCGAGCTGATCTCCGGAATGGTGTAGATGCCGGTCGGCACGTCATTGACGAAGCGCCAGCTGCCATTGTCGACGATGCTGCCAGCGGCCGAACGGCCCTGGTCGTGGGCGGCGCTGGCCAGGCTTGGCCAGCCGATCACGTCACCGGCGCCGTAGATGTTCTCCACGCAGGTGCGGTAGTTCTGGTCGACTTCGATCTGGCCACGGCTGTTGACCTTGACCCCGATGTTTTCCAGACCCAGCGTGTCGGTGTTGCCGGTACGGCCATTGCACCAGAGCAATGCGTCGGCCTTGATCTTCTTGCCGGACTTGAGGTGCAGGATCACACCGTTGTCCACGCCTTCGACGCGTTCGTACTCTTCGTTGTGGCGCACGGTGATGTTGTTGTTGCTGAAGTGATAGCTCAACGCCTGGGAGATTTCCGAGTCGAGGAAGCTGAGCAACTGGCCACGGTTGTCGACCAGCTCGACCAGCACACCCAGACCACTGAAGATCGAGGCGTATTCGCAACCGATCACACCAGCGCCGTAAACGATCAGTTTGCGCGGGGTGTGGCCGAGGCTGAGGATGGTGTCGCTATCGTAGATACGCGGGTGGTGGAAATCGATGTCCGCCGGGCGATACGGACGCGAACCGGTAGCGATGATGATGTGCTTGGCGACCAGTTTCTCGACTACGCCGTTGCCGCAGACCACTTCGATGGTTTGCTCGTCGGCGAAGCTGCCGGTGCCGAAAAACACGTCAACGCGGTTACGGGCGTAGTAGCCGGTGCGCGAGGCGACTTGTTTGGAAATGACTTTTTCGGCGCTTTTCAACACGTCCGGAAAGGAGAACCAGCGTGGCTCGCCGATCGCACGGAACATCGGGTTGGTGTTGAACTGCATGATCTGCCGCACCGAGTGACGCAGTGCCTTGGACGGGATGGTGCCGAGGTGGGTGCAGTTGCCGCCGACCTGGCGACGGCTGTCGACCATCGCGACCTTGCGCCCCGCTTTGGCGGCGTTCATTGCCGCGCCTTCTCCCGCCGGGCCGGAACCCAGTACCACCACGTCGTAGTTGTAGACAGCCATGCGTACTCCTCAGAACAGGCCGCGATGCCAGCAGCACCGGCGGCTAAATCACGCCGAACGGCGGCGCGAAGGAACAATTGGGGGCCAGTACAGAACCCGGACACAGTCTATAGAAGCGTCAACGCCGCGCACATTAACCCTTGGTCGCGTCGTAGGCTACTTTTGCCTGCACTACAACGCCAGCTTTCGTCTTGTCTTCAGTCAGTTTTTTCGCCGACAAACTGTTCAAACGCCTGACTGCTGCGGGTGACGAAACCTGTATCGGCACGCAGGACAAAGAATGCAGCAATGTCATGCTTTTGGGCATAGTCCCGCGCCCTTTCCGGCCCGAGAATCAGCAACAGCGTCGATAGTCCATCGGCCATCAACGCTGAAGGATGAATCACTGTGACTGACGCCAGATCATGTAGGACCGGTCGCCCGCTGCGTGCATCGAAGGTGTGGGAATAACGCCGCCCGTCCTGCAGAAAATAGTTACGGTAGTCGCCGGAGGTGGACACGCCGTAGCCATCGACATCGATAATCCGCTCGGCCACTTGCTGGTCATCCCGGGGCTCTTCGAGCGCGATGCGCCACGCTGAGCCATCTGGCTTGCTGCCCTTGGCTTTGAGTTCGCCCGTGGCTTCGACCAGATAATTGTCGATGCCCATGCCCTGCAATCTGGCGGCGATTGTATCCACGGCGTAACCGGCGGCAATGCTGTTGAAGTCGACTTCGACGGCGGCGTCCTTGCACAACCGTTCGCCATCGATGCGCAGGTGCTGATGGCCGACCCGCTGCATGACCTCGGCCAGCGCGGCCGCATCAGGGATCTTTTCTTCGCGCCCTTGCGGACCGAATCCCCAGAGGTTCATCAAGGGTTCCACGGTCAGGTCGTAGGAACCTTCGCTTTGCGTCGAGAGTTGTTCACCGACACGGATCAACTCAAGCACCGCCGCCGGCATCGATTGGCAGCTATCGGCAGGCAAAGCGTTGAAACGCTCGATGGCGGAGTCACTCCGGTAAGTCGACATCTGTTGATCGACTTCACCGAGGATGGCCTGCACTTCGCCGCGCACCTGTGCAGGATCGGCAACCCCGGCGTGGCGCACGTACTTGACCGACCAGGTGCTGCCCATGGTTGAGCCGCCGACCTGTTCCAGGGAATCGCCGTTGCCGCAGCCGCCGATTGCCCCCGCCAAGACCACAAGCCCCAACCAGCGTCCAGTTAACAATTCTTCATCTCCCCGCAAAACCACGGCGGCCATTATGAACTACAAGCGCCCGCTCGCTTCCCCATGGCAGCAACGCCTTTATACAAAATTGAACAGTGAGTACCTCCCATGTCCTCGACCACGGGCAAAGGCAAAGCGATCTTTCGCGTTGTCAGCGGCAACTTCCTCGAAATGTTCGACTTCATGGTCTACGGCTTCTATGCCACGGCCATCGCCAAAACCTTCTTCCCCACCGACAGCGCGTTCGCTTCGCTGATGCTGTCGCTAGCGACCTTCGGCGCCGGCTTCCTGATGCGCCCACTGGGGGCGATTTTTCTCGGCGCCTATATCGACCGTCACGGACGGCGCAAAGGGCTGATCATCACTTTGGCGATGATGGCCGCCGGTACAGTGCTGATTGCCTGCGTGCCCGGCTACGCAACGCTCGGTGTCGCCGCGCCGCTACTGGTGTTGTTCGGCCGTCTGTTGCAAGGCTTCTCGGCGGGCGTGGAACTGGGCGGCGTGTCGGTGTATCTGGCGGAAATCTCTACGCCGGGGCGTAAAGGCTTTTTCGTCAGTTGGCAGTCGGCCAGCCAACAGGCAGCCGTGGTGTTCGCCGGTCTGCTCGGCGTTGGCCTCAACCACTGGCTGAGCCCGGAGCAAATGGGCGAATGGGGCTGGCGCGTACCGTTTCTGATTGGCTGCATGATCGTGCCGGTGATTTTCTTCATCCGCCGCTCGCTGGAGGAAACTCCGGAATTCCAGGCGCGCACCCACCGCCCTACCCTCGGCGAAATCGTCCGCTCGATTGGCCAGAACTTCGGCATCGTCATCGCCGGCATGGCGCTGGTAGTGATGACCACGGTGTCGTTCTACCTGATCACCGCGTACACGCCGACGTTCGGCAAGGCCGAGCTGCATCTGTCGGATCTCGACGCCTTGCTGGTGACCGTGTGCATCGGCTTGTCGAACTTCTTCTGGTTGCCGGTGATGGGCGCAGTGTCCGACAAAATCGGCCGAAAGCCCCTACTGCTCGCGGCGACGATTCTGGCGATCCTGACCGCGTATCCGGCGCTGTCGTGGCTGGTGGCAAATCCGAGCTTCAGCCATTTGCTGATTGTCGAATTGTGGCTGTCGTTCCTCTACGGCTCGTACAACGGCGCGATGGTGGTGGCGCTGACCGAGATCATGCCGGTAGAAGTGCGCACGACCGGGTTTTCGCTGGCCTACAGCCTGGCGACGGCGACGTTCGGCGGGTTTACTCCGGCGGCGTGTACCTACCTGATTCATGTGCTGGACAACAAGGCAGCGCCGGGGATCTGGCTCAGTGGTGCGGCGGTGCTGGGGTTGATTGCGACATTGGTGTTGTTCCGTGGCAATCGGCATGAGTTGCGCACGGCGCAGGCTTCGGTGGCCAGCGGCGCCTGACAGAATGCTTTCGCGAGCAGGCTCGCTCCCACAGCAGATTTTTGAACGACACTGATCCAGTGTGGGAGCGAGCCTGCTCGCGAAGAGGCCCGCGAGGACACCGAAGATTCAAAAGGCCCACAAACAAAAACGCCCCGACAAAATGCCGGGGCGTTTTCATTCAAGCCTGAGGCTTAGCGCGGGAACGCTGGCGGATTCACATCAGCCATGTCTTCCATCACGCGAACCACCTGGCAGCTGTAGCCGAACTCGTTGTCGTACCAGACGTACAGAACGACGCGGTTGTCCTGCACGATGGTCGCTTCAGCGTCGACTACACCGGCGTGACGCGAGCCAACGAAGTCGGTCGAGACCACTTCCTGCGAATTGACGAAGTCGATCTGCTTGTGCAGCTCGGAGTGCAGCGCCATGTAGCGCAGGTACTCGTTCATCTCTTCGCGGGTGGCGGCTTTCTCAAGGTTGAGGTTGAGAATGGCCATCGACACGTTAGGCGTCGGCACACGGATCGCGTTACCGGTCAGCTTGCCGGCCAGCTCAGGCAGCGCCTTGGCAGCAGCGGTGGCGGCGCCGGTCTCGGTGATCACCATGTTCAGCGCGGCGCTGCGACCACGGCGATCGCCCTTGTGGAAGTTGTCGATCAGGTTCTGGTCGTTGGTGTACGAGTGAACGGTTTCGACGTGACCGTTGATGATGCCGAACTTGTCGTTCACAGCTTTCAGCACCGGCACGATGGCGTTGGTGGTGCAGGAAGCGGCGGACACGATCTTGTCGTCAGCGGTGATTTCACCGTGGTTGATGCCGTGAACGATGTTCTTCAGCTTGCCCTTGCCAGGCGCGGTCAGAACAACGCGGTCGATGCCCGGGCAGGCCAGGTGTTGACCCAGGCCATCGGCGTCACGCCATACACCGGTGTTGTCCACCAGCAGCGCGTCTTTGATGCCGTACTGGGTGTAATCCACCTCGGTCGGGTTCTTCGCGTAGATCACCTGGATCAGGTTACCGTTGGCGGTGATGGTGTTGTTTTCTTCGTCGATGGTAATGGTGCCGTTGAACGAACCGTGTACCGAATCGCGGCGCAGCAGGCTGGCGCGTTTGGTCAGGTCGTTCTCGGCGCCTTTGCGCACGACGATGGCACGCAGACGCAGACCGTCGCCACCACCGGTTTTCTCGATCAGGATGCGCGCCAGCAGACGGCCGATACGACCGAAGCCGTAAAGCACAACGTCGGTGCCTTTGCGGGCCGAGGCGTTTTGCTGGCCAACCACGTCAGCCATCTCTTCACGCACGAACTGCTCGGCGCTGCGGCCGTTGCCTTCGTTACGGAATTTGAACGCCAGCTTGCCCAGATCCACCGACGCCGCGCCGAGCTTGAGCTCGCTCATGGCCTTGAGCAGTGGGAATGTTTCGTGGACGGAGAGTTCGCTGTCGTCGGAAGAACGGTGGCGAGCAAAGCGGTGAGCTTTGAGAATCGCGATGACAGACTGGTTGATCAGGCTGCGGCCATAGATCGAGCTAACCACGTTGTTATTGCGGTAGAGCTGACCGATAAGCGGGATCATCGCTTCTGCGAGTGCTTCACGGTCGATCCATTCACCAAGACACTGGTCGGGCTTCTGAGTCACGGTAACCTTCCACATGTAGGGGCAGAAAAAAGGGGCTACATTATGCCGCCGACAAGCCCTTTCAGCAATGCGCGCTTGTCGCGCAATCGGTAACAAATTTCCGTTCAAAAAATTTACGCCCCTCTCCAGCCCAGTAAAACCGGGGCTTTCAGCGCAGTCAATTTTTCGACGACTGTTAGACGATGTCTGTAACCCTCCGTAACACCACCCCGTTTCGGCACTACATAACCACGAAAAAAGTGCTCGTTTTTATGGTTACCACTACATTTCGTCCAAACCGTGAAGATAGACGCAGTCTGCAACTGACAGGCGGCACCGGAGGCCGCTACAATTACCGACTTTGTCGCAACGCCTGGAGCTCAACCTTCCGTGCCTGTTCTGCGTCTACCGCTACTCCCTGCCGAAGCAGGTAAACAGCACTGGGGCAATCTGCCCGGTGCCGCCCTCAGCCTGGCGATTGCCGAGGCTGCCAGCGCTGCCAAGCGCTTTACCCTGCTGCTGACCGCCGACAGCCAAAGTGCCGAACGGCTGGAACAGGAGCTGAGTTTCTTCGCCCCGGATTTGCCCGTGCTGCATTTCCCTGACTGGGAGACCCTGCCCTACGACCTGTTCTCGCCGCACCAGGACATCATTTCCCAGCGCATCGCCAGCCTCTATCGCCTGCCGGAATTGGCTCACGGCGTGCTGGTGGTGCCGATCACCACCGCCCTGCACCGTTTGGCGCCGACCAAATTCCTGCTCGGCAGCAGCCTGGTGCTGGATATCGGCCAGAAACTCGACGTCGAACAGATGCGCGCGCGGCTCGAAGCCAGCGGCTATCGCTATGTCGACACGGTGTATGAGCACGGCGAGTTCACCGTGCGCGGCGCGCTGATCGACCTGTTCCCGATGGGCAGCAAACTGCCCTATCGCATCGACCTCTTCGATGACGAAATCGAAACCCTGCGCACTTTCGATCCGGAAACCCAGCGTTCGATCGACAAGGTCGAGTCGGTCAAGCTGCTGCCGGCCCGCGAGTTCCCGTTGCAAAAAGACGCCGTAACCCGCTTCAAGGCACGCTTTCGCGAGCGCTTCGACGTCGACTTCCGCCGCTGCCCGATCTTTCAGGACCTGAGCAGCGGCATCACCCCGGCCGGTATCGAGTACTACCTGCCACTGTTCTTCGACGAAACTTCGACCCTGTTCGATTACCTGCCCCAGGACACTCAGGTGTTCTCGCTGCCGGGCATCGAGCAAGCGGCGGAAAATTTCTGGAACGACGTGCGCAACCGTTATGAAGAACGCCGCGTCGATCCATCGCGTCCTTTATTGCCACCGGCCGAATTGTTTCTGCCGGTGGAAGACTGCTTCGCACGCCTGAAGAACTGGCCACGGGTCGTCGCCAGTCAGCAGGACGTTGAAAGCGGCGTTGGCCGTGAGCGCTTCCCGGCGCACGCGCTGCCGGATCTGGCCATCGAAGCCAAAGCTACGCAACCGCTGGCGGCACTCGCCGGTTTCCTCGAAGAATTCCCCGGTCGCGTGCTGTTCACTGCTGAATCGGCGGGTCGTCGCGAAGTCCTGCTGGAACTGCTGGAACGTCTGAAGCTGCGGCCGAAAACCGTCGACAGCTGGCCGGACTTCGTCGCCAGCAAGGATCGTCTGGCAATCACTATCGCCCCGCTCGACGAAGGTTTGATGCTCGACGACCCGGCGCTGGCGCTGGTAGCGGAAAGTCCGCTGTTCGGCCAACGGGTCATGCAACGTCGTCGTCGGGAGAAGCGCAGCGACGTCAGCAACGATGCGGTAATCAAGAACCTTACCGAGCTGCGCGAAGGCGCACCGGTGGTGCATATCGACCATGGTGTTGGCCGCTATCTGGGCCTGACGATTCTGGAAATCGACAATCAGGCGGCCGAATTCCTCACCCTCGAATACGCCGAGAACGCCAAGCTTTACGTGCCGGTGGCCAACCTGCACCTGATCGCGCGTTACACCGGCAGCGACGATTCGCTCGCGCCGCTGCACCGCCTCGGCTCGGAAACCTGGCAGAAAGCCAAGCGCAAAGCCGCCGAACAAGTGCGCGACGTCGCCGCCGAATTGCTCGACATTTATGCCCGACGCGCCGCCCGTGAAGGCTATGCCTTCGCCGATCCGAAGGCCGATTACGCCACCTTCAGTGCCGGCTTCCCGTTCGAAGAAACACCCGATCAGCAAGCCACCATCGAGGCCGTGCGCGAAGACATGCTCGCGCCGAAACCGATGGATCGTCTGGTCTGCGGCGACGTTGGCTTCGGCAAGACCGAAGTGGCCATGCGCGCGGCGTTCATCGCCGTGCACGGCGGGCGTCAGGTGGCGATTCTGGTGCCGACCACCCTGCTCGCCCAGCAGCACTACAACAGTTTCCGCGACCGCTTCGCCGACTGGCCGGTGACGGTGGAAGTGATGAGCCGCTTCAAGTCGGCCAAGGAAGTCAACGCGGCGATCGCCGATCTGGCGGAAGGCAAGATCGACATCGTCATCGGCACGCACAAGCTGTTATCCGACGATGTGAAGATCAAAAACCTCGGGCTGGTGATCATCGACGAAGAACACCGTTTTGGCGTACGCCAGAAAGAACAGCTCAAGGCCCTGCGCAGCGAAGTCGACATTCTGACCCTGACCGCCACGCCGATTCCGCGCACGCTGAACATGGCGGTGTCGGGCATGCGCGACCTGTCGATCATCGCCACGCCGCCAGCGCGACGCCTGTCGGTGCGCACCTTCGTCATGGAACAGAACAAGAGCACGGTCAAGGAAGCCCTGCTGCGTGAATTGCTGCGTGGCGGTCAGGTGTATTACCTGCACAACGATGTGAAGACTATCGAAAAATGCGCCGCCGACCTCGCCGAACTGGTGCCGGAAGCGCGTATCGGTATCGGTCACGGGCAGATGCGCGAACGCGAACTCGAACAGGTGATGAGCGACTTCTACCACAAGCGCTTCAACGTGCTGATCGCCTCGACCATCATCGAGACCGGGATCGACGTGCCGAGCGCCAACACCATCATCATCGAGCGCGCCGACAAGTTCGGTCTGGCGCAACTGCACCAGTTGCGTGGTCGTGTCGGCCGCAGTCACCACCAGGCCTACGCCTACCTGCTGACGCCGCCGCGCCAGCAGATCACCTCGGATGCGGAAAAACGTCTGGAGGCGATCGCCAACACCCAGGACCTCGGCGCCGGTTTCGTCCTGGCCACCAACGACCTGGAAATCCGTGGCGCCGGCGAACTGCTCGGCGATGGTCAGAGCGGGCAGATTCAGGCGGTCGGTTTCACCCTGTATATGGAGATGCTCGAGCGCGCGGTGAAGTCGATACGCAAAGGCGAACAGCCGAACCTCGATCAACCGCTTGGCGGCGGCCCGGAAGTCAATCTGCGCGTGCCGGCGCTGATTCCGGAAGATTATCTGCCCGATGTGCATGCGCGGCTGATTCTGTATAAACGCATCGCCTCGGCTACCGATGAGGAAGGCCTGAAGGATCTGCAGGTGGAGATGATCGACCGTTTCGGCCTGTTGCCGGAGCCGACCAAGAACCTGGTGCGGATCACCGCGTTGAAATTGCAGGCGGAAAAACTCGGTATCAAGAAGGTCGACGGCGGGCCGCAAGGCGGACGCATCGAGTTCGAAGCGCAGACGCCGGTTGACCCGATTACCCTGATCAAGCTGATCCAGACGCAGCCCAAACGCTACAAGTTCGAAGGCGCAACGATGTTCAAATTCCAGGTGCCGATGGAGCGCCCGGAAGAACGTTTCAATACTGTCGAGGCGCTGTTTGAGCGCCTCATCCCGAAATCCGCTTGAAGGACGCCCGATGCGCCTGTTCCGCTCTCTGACTTTGTTGCTCGCCTCGCTCTTGATGACAGTGGCAGCACCTGCGGCGTTTGCCGATGACACGTATCAGGTCGAAATGATTCTGGTGCGCCAGAATGCCGTTCCGGCCATCGTCAGCCGCGCCGCGCCGGAAGACTGGGCCGCTGGCGCCCAGCGTTTGGGCAACGACAGCCAGCGCACGCCGGCGCTCAATGATGTTGTGAGCAAACTCACGGCCAGTGGCGAGTACACGGTGCTGATGCACAAAGCCTGGCAGCAGAGCCTCGGCGAAGCGCCAGCGAAAGTCGCGGTCAGTGAAGGTCAGGAACAGTTCGGCCAGTTCCCGATCGAGGGCACGCTGGAAATGAAACTCGGCCGCTTCACCGACGTGACCGCCGATTTCTGGGTCAATCAGATTGACGCCAATGGCCTGGTCACCGCCAGTGAGCGTCTGCGTCAGGACAGCCACACCAAGAACGGCCAGCTCAACTACCTCGACAACGGTCATCTGGCCCTGCTGATCAAGATCACTTCCCTCACCGCGCCAGCGCCTCGCGAAGCGCCTGAAGTCGTGCCGGACTGATCGAAGTCCTTATGCCGCCGCCCCTGAGCAAACCGCTGGCCCCGTCGTGGGTCAGCCGATTCAAAGAACAGAGTCTGGAGCGTGGCCGCCGCTACGCTTTGGAGAATCGGGTGCGCATCGCCCAGGTCGGCGATGCCACCATCACCGCCAGTTGCGAGGGCTCCGGCGGCAGTGTCTACCGGCAAACCATCCATCTGCGCGAATCGGCCAAAGCCACTCTGCTGCTGGTCGACGCGACCTGCACCTGTCCGGTGCGCAGCAACTGCAAACATTGCGCTGCGGTGCTGCTGAAAATCCAGGAAACCCTCGACTACCCCGCCGCCGCGAAAGACGCCGAACTGCTGGAGAAACTCCAGGCCGTGCTGGAAAACCGCAGCCCGAAAGCACCGCCGCAAGTGCTGGTGGACAACGTGCAGCCGGTGCCGCGCCTGTGGCTGGCCAGTGTCGAATTCAGCGCCTTTGAACCGCGCAACGGCAAGATGCAGCGCTACATTCAACACCGCGCGGCGCTGTCGTTCAGCTATCTGGACGAATACGTCAGCGGGCAGAAGCACAGCGATATCCTGATCCGTCAGGAAGCCCAGACACTACGGATAAAACGCCACCCGGATGTCGAACAGTCCTACCGCGAGCAGTTAAGAATCCTCGGTTTCCGCATCGCCACCCGGCAGAGCAAAGCGTTGCCGGAAAGCGCCGGCGAACTCTACGAGATGGTCAACGACAGCGCGTGGCTGACCTTCACCCTCAACGATCTGCCGAAGTTGCGCAGCCAGGGCTGGGAGTTGCAGATCGATGAAGAATTCGGCTTCGACCTGACCGCCGTCGACGACTGGTACGCCACCGTCGAGCAGGCGCCGGAGCGCGACTGGTTCGATCTGGAACTGGGCATTATCGTCAACGGCGAACGCCTGAGCCTGCTGCCGATCCTGCTGAACCTGATGCGCTCGCACACCGAAATCCTCAACCCGGAACGCCTCGCCCGTCGTCGCGATGACGAACTGATTCTGGTGAACATTCCGCAACGCACCAGCGAGCACGGCCCGTTGCAGGTGGCGCTGCCGCTCGGCCGCTTGAAGCCGGTACTGATGACGCTCGGCGAGTTCTATTTACAGGAGCCAGGCGAAACTACCCTGCGCCTGAGCAAGGCTGATGCCACCCGGCTCAATTCGCTGGACGGCCTGCCGCTGCTGTGGGAAGGCGGCGAGCAGATCCGCACCTTCGCTCAGCGCCTGCGCGACATCCGCGATTTCAGCGCCGAAGCACCGCAAGGCTTGAACGCAACGCTGCGCCCGTATCAGCTCGAAGGCCTGAGCTGGATGCAATCGCTGCGGCAACTGGAAGTCGGCGGGATTCTTGCGGATGACATGGGTCTGGGCAAAACCCTACAGACCCTGGCGCATATTCTCAGCGAGAAGAACGCCGGACGCATCGATCGCCCGTGCATGGTGGTCATGCCGACCAGCCTGATCCCCAACTGGCTCGATGAGGCCGCGCACTTCACCCCGCAGCTGAAAGTGCTCGCGCTATACGGCGCCAGCCGCAAAAAGCACTTCGACAATCTGCCCGACTTCGACCTGATACTCACCACCTACGCCCTGCTACCCAAGGACGTCGAGCGTCTGGCCAAACAGCCGCTGCACGTACTGGTGCTGGACGAAGCGCAGTACATCAAGAACCCCAACAGCAAAGCCGCCCAGGCCGCACGCGAGCTGAATGCTCGCCAGCGCCTGTGCCTCAGCGGCACGCCGCTGGAAAACCACTTGGGCGAACTCTGGTCGCTGTTCCACTTCCTGCTGCCGGGCTGGCTCGGCGACGTGAAAAGCTTCAACGCCGATTACCGTGTGCCGATCGAAAAACGCGGCAGCGAAGTCAGACTGCAGCACCTCAACGGTCGGATTAAACCGTTTCTGCTGCGCCGCACCAAAGAGCAGGTCGCCACCGAGCTGCCGCCAAAAACCGAGATCATCCACTGGGTCGAACTCAACGAAGCGCAGCGCGACGTGTACGAAACCATGCGCCTGGCGATGGACAAGAAAGTCCGCGACGAGATCACCCGCAAAGGCGTGGCGCGCAGCCAGATCATCATCCTCGAAGCGTTGCTCAAGCTGCGCCAGGTCTGTTGCGATCTGCGCCTGGTCAACGGCGCCACCCTGCCCGCACGCGGCAGCACCTCGGGTAAACTCGACAGCCTGATGGAAATGCTCGAGGAATTGTTCGAGGAAGGGCGGCGGATTCTGCTGTTCTCGCAATTCACTTCGATGCTGTCATTGATCGAAGAGGAATTGAAAAAACGCAAGATCGCTTACGCCCTTCTCACTGGCCAGACCCGTGACCGGCGTACACCGGTGAAGGAATTCCAGAGCGGCACGCGTCAGATCTTTCTGATCAGCCTGAAGGCCGGTGGCGTCGGTTTGAACCTCACCGAAGCCGATACGGTGATTCACTACGACCCGTGGTGGAACCCGGCAACCGAGAATCAGGCGACGGACCGGGCCTATCGAATCGGTCAGGAGAAACCGGTGTTCGTCTACAAGATGATTGCCCGGGGCACGGTGGAAGAGAAAATTCAGCATCTGCAAAAGGAAAAGTCCGACCTGGCAGCGGGCGTGCTCGATGGGCGCAAGGCCGGGGACTGGAAGCTGCAGAGTGATGATATTGAAGCGCTGTTTGCGCCGTTGCCGGACAAGATCGACAAGCGCTGAAATCGGCGTCGCTGGGTAAAAAGCTTTCGCGAGCAGGCTCGCTCCCACACTGAATTCAGATGCACTGGAGATCCAATGTGGGAGCGAGCCTGCTCGCGAATGGCCCCACCCCGGTTTCAATCCCTACCTACAATCCCTGGAAACAGGCAAAGGCGCAAACAGCGCCTCGATATCACTCTGTTCCAGTTTGAATCCACCCGTCGTGCCACCTTCCAGCACCGCCCCGGCCAGCGCAGCCTTCTCCTGCTGCAACGCCTGGATCTTCTCCTCGACGGTGCCTTTGGCAATCAATTTGTAGACGAACACCGGATTGTTCTGGCCGATACGATAAGCCCGATCAGTCGCCTGATTCTCCACGGCCGGGTTCCACCACGGATCGAAGTGAATCACCGTGTCCGCCGCCGTCAGGTTCAGACCGGTGCCGCCGGCCTTGAGGCTGATCAGGAACAACGGCACTTTGCCGCCCTGGAAATTCTTGACCGGCGTGCGCCGGTCGGTGGTGTCGCCGGTCAGCAACGAATAGCCGAGCCCACGCTGCTGCAACTCCTCCTCGATCAGCGCCAGCATCGAGGTGAACTGGGAGAACAGCAGAATCCGCCGACCTTCGCCGAGCAATTCTTCGAGCATTTCCATCAGGCTGATCAGCTTGCCGCTGCCCGAGCGCAGCGCCTTGGCCGTGAGCGGCATGTTGATCAGGCGCAGATCGCAGCAGACCTGACGCAGCTTGAGCAGCGCATCAAGGATGATGATCTGACTGCGCGCCACGCCACTGCGGGCGATTTCGTCGCGGACCTTTTTGTCCATCGCCACGCGCACCGTTTCATAGACGTCGCGCTGACCACCGCTGAGTTCGACCCAGTGGATGATCTCGGTTTTCGGCGGCAACTCGGTGGCGACCTGATCCTTCTTGCGCCGCAGCAAAAATGGTTTGATGCGCGCCGTCAGGTGTTGCATGCGCTGGACATTGCCGTGCTTTTCGATCGGCGTGCGGTAATCGCGGTTGAACGACTTGCTGTCGCCAAGCCAGCCGGGCATCAGGAAATGGAACTGCGACCACAGCTCGCCGAGGTGGTTCTCCAGTGGCGTGCCGCTCAGACACAAGCGCTGACGGGCCTGCAAGTCACGTGCGGCCTGCGCGGCTTTGCTCAGCGGGTTCTTGATGTTCTGCGCTTCGTCAAGAATCAATACACTCCACGCCTGCGGCTGCAACGTTTCCAGATCCCTGGGCAGCAATGCGTAAGTGGTCAGCACCAGGTCGTATTCGGCAAGATTGGCGAAGTCCTTTTGCCGCCCGGTCCCGTGCAGCGCCAGGACTTTCAACTGCGGCGTGAAGCGCTCGGCTTCATCGAGCCAGTTGGGAATCAGGCTGGTCGGCATCACCGCCAGTGCCGGGCAATCGAGACGCCCGGCGTGTTTTTCCGTAAGCAGATGCGCCAGGGTCTGCAGGGTTTTGCCCAGGCCCATGTCATCACCAAGAATACCGCCGACCTCCAGCTCGCGCAGCGTCTGCATCCAGTTCAGGCCTTCGAGCTGATACGGGCGCAGTTGCGCGTTGAGGCCGGCCGGCGCAGCAACATGGGCGTGACTGGAATTTTGCAGGCGCTTGGCAAAGGTCCGCAGACGTTCGCCGCCCTGCCAATCCAGCGGCACGCCATCGAGCATACTCAGGCGCGCGGCGTCTGGAGCGGTCAAGCGCAGTGCATCGCCCTGGTGTCCGCCCAGGTACAACTCGCCCAGCGTGGCCATCAGCGGTTTGACCCGACTCAGCGGCAACGCGACCTTGGCGCCCGCCGGGTCGCCAAAACCGCTGGGCTTGAGTTCGATCAGGAGTTTTTCGTCATCGCTGCGTTGCGCCAGATTGACCGGGTCGAGCAAGCGCGGCTGGGTGCGTAACAGGTGCAGAAGAATCGGCAACAAGCTGTAGCGCTCGCCGTTGACGACGATGCCCAACTGCAAATCAAACCACTGATGCCCGGCCTCTTCTTCAACCTCGGCGTACCACTGCTCAACCTGCTGCACATTGAAATGAAAACCGGGACTGATCTCGATTTCCCAGTCAGCGGCGCGCAGCGTAGCAAGCCCTTCGTGCATGAATCCGAGCCACGCGGAATCATCCGGCAAGGTAAACATCTCGCCGGGACGATCCATGGCGCTTTTGCGCGTGGCTTTCTTGAAGCCATGTTTTTGCAGGTTCTGGCGCAGCTTCTTTTCCAGCGCCGGCTGGCGTTGAATGCGCTGGGTTTCGCTGCCGTTGAGGATCATCACTTCCGGATTACGATCCACCGCCGGATGACCGTTGTAGGTAAACGCCAGCGCGGCGCGGTGCTCCAGCACATATTCCCAGCGCGAGCGTTCTCGACCGCTGACCAGGGTCAACTGCGGCTGCGGCAGCACGTCATCGATGATTCGTTCGGTGAGTTTGTGCGGTGGCGCAATTGGGGTCGCCGCGCTCATGCGATGACTGAACTGCATGGCCTGACGCGCCGGAATGTCAGGAGCCAGGGTCAAGTGGCAGGCTAGTTTTTCTTCCAGCTCAGTGAACAGCGGGCCAACCTGGCGCTGCTCGCGATCAAGGTAGTAAAGCGGCTCCAGCGCCAGCACGGTTTCCTGCGCGGCTTCGGCACTGCTCCACTGCGCGCGGAAGCCGCCGTCGGCCTGCTTGGCCCAAGAGAACTGGCCCACGCGTTTCCCGCCCGGTGCCAGTGGCTGCAAGTCTTCGAAGTCGAGGAACAGGCGCGAGGTGCGCAGGAGCATTTCCAGCAGTTCGGCGCCACTGCTGCCTTCCAGCGGATAGCCGCTGTAATAGGCGTGATGGGAATGCATGGCGACCAGCAGCCTGGCGACGCGCAGATCCAGCTCGGACAGATAACCCGGCTGGCGCATGAGCATTTCCGAGAGCGAGTACATCGGTTTGACTTCGCGTAACTCGCCGCTCTTGAGCTGGTAGACCTTGAAAATATCGAGCAGCCACTTGCCGTTCGCAGACGTCGGTTTGAGCTTGTAAAACAGACGCGTGCCCGCGGTTTGCGCACTTTCTTCAGCAGGCTTGGCCGGCACGGGAATTGTTGAAAGCCAATGCTCGAGCGCTCGCCCCAACGGGGTCTGTGCGTCACTTCCAGACGCATCCTCGCCAGTGCCCAGCAGGTGATAGAGCACCGCTGCGCTGTGCTTGCAGTCGATTGCAACAGGACAGCTGCACAGGCAACGCAGGTTTACCGACCCCAGCCGATCTTCGGAAAGGTAAATGCTTTGCGCATACGTCTGGGGGTGAGAACCGACGCAGAACGCCTCTATCTTCTTGTCATCGATCTCGAGGATCTCGACCCGGTCATCGGCGGCATAAGCCCGGGCCTTGGCCAACGCCTTGCTACTGAATGCGTGGGTCCATGTCAGCCCTTTGAGCCGTTCGATGAAAATGCTCATGGACAGTCCTTAGCTGGCCAGCACTCGTGCCAACGTTGATTTCACCTTGCCCATGCCGTCGTGCAGGGCCCGCTCGATTTCGGCCATGGTAATGACTTCGGTGGTCTTGCCCGCGGCTGGATTCACCACCAGTGCCAGACAGGCGTAATCCAGATCCAGCTCACGGGCCAGCGCGGCTTCCGGCATGCCGGTCATGCCGACGATGTCGCAGCCGTCACGTTCCAGTCGCACGATCTCGGCGACCGTTTCCAGACGCGGCCCCTGGGTGCAGGCGTAAACGCCCTGATCGCTGTATTCGCAGCCTTCGGCGGCAACCGCGGCAATCAGTCGCTGACGCAACGGCTCGCTGTAGGGAAAGCTGAAATCGATGTGGGTAACGTGTTCCAGATCATCGGCGAAATAGGTGTGCTCGCGTCCGCTGGTGTAATCGATGATCTGGTGCGGCACGCAGAAATGCCCGGTGCCCATGGCCGGGTGAATCCCGCCCACCGCATTCACGGCGATGATCGCTTCGGCACCGGCCTGCTTCAACGCCCACAGGTTGGCGCGGTAGTTGACCTTGTGCGGCGGGAAGCGATGCGGGTGACCGTGGCGGGCGAGGAACAGCACTTCCTTGCCGGCGTATTCGCCAATCTGCACCTCAGCCGAAGGCGCGCCGTAAGGAGTGTCGACTGCCAGCGACTGACGAATGCTCAGGCCTTCGAGCTGAGTCAGGCCGGTGCCACCGATGATTGCGTAAACGGTCATAACGAAAAAATCCTTAATCGATCAGTTGAGCATCTTTGAGCGCGCCGAGGGCGGTGAGCCAACGCGGGTCCTGACGATAATCGGTGCTGGCGAAGGCCTGACCGCGCATCTTCGCGATGCGTGCGGACGGCTTGACTTTCATGCGCTGGGCGGCGCTGAGGGCCAGTTCGGCAGCGGCGCGGTCGTTGCACACCAGACCCATGTCGCAGCCAGCAGTGAGTGCGGCTTCGATGCGACTGGCGGCGTCGCCGACCACATGGGCGCCGGCCATCGACAGATCATCGCTGAAGATCACGCCATCGAACTGCAACTCGCCGCGCAGGATGTCCTGTAGCCAGCGCCGGGAGAAACCGGCGGGCTGTGAATCGACTTGCGGATAGATGACATGGGCCGGCATGACGGCGGCCAGTTGTTGGCTGAGTCTGGCAAACGGCACGAGGTCGTTGGCGCGGATCTCGTCGAGGCTGCGCTCGTCGTTCGGGATCGCCACGTGAGAGTCGGCTTCAGCCCAACCGTGGCCGGGGAAATGCTTGCCGGTGGCGGCCATGCCGGCGCTGTTCATGCCGCGAATGAATGCGCCTGCGAGCAAGGCAGCACGCTCGGGATCGCCTTCGAAAGAACGGGTGCCGACCACGGCGCTGCGCTGATAGTCCAGATCCAGCACCGGGGCGAAACTCAGGTCGAGCCCGACCGCCAGCACTTCGGTGGCCATGATCCAGCCGCATTGCTCGGCGAGGTATTCGGCGTTCGGGTTGTCGGCAATGGCGCGCATCGCTGGCAGACGGACGAAACCCTGACGCAGGCGCTGCACGCGCCCGCCCTCCTGATCCACCGCCAGCAACAGATCCGGGCGAATCGCGCGGATCGCGGCGCTGAGCTCGCGCACCTGGCGTGGATGCTCGATGTTACGGGCAAAAATGATCAGGCCGCCCACTTCGGGCTGACGCAACAATTGGCGATCTTCGGCCGTCAGCCAGGTACCGGCGACGTCCACCATCAACGAGCCTTGCAGGCCAGCAGTCATAGAGATTCCTTGAAAACGAAAAACCCGATCTGCCTCTGTCCGCTACCGTGGGCAGTGCCCGGACAGTCAGCAGAATTCATGCAGATCGGGTTCAGTACGAGAGTCGGCATGGCCGGCTAGCTTAGCGGATAGCAGCTGCCGCGCCCACCCGTGCGCGGTCAAACCTTGGCGGCGACCGGCGTGGACTTGCTGCGCGGACGCAATTGCGCGCTGGCCATGGCGGTATCGGTGACGCCGGTTTCAGCGCGCATGCCCGCCGCGAGGAACGGCACCATCAGGCGCATCACTTGCTCAATGGACGTGTTGACGCCGAAATCGGTTTCGGCAATCGCGCGCAAAGCCTTGATCCCGGACATGCTGAACGCGGCGGCGCCAAGCATGAAGTGTACGCGCCAGAACAGCTCGATCGGCGGAATGCGTGGCGCCGCTTCGTTGACCAGCAACATGTAGCGGCGGAACACCTTGCCGTACATGTCTTCCAGATAACGCCGCAAGTGGCCCTGGCTCTGGCTGAACGCGAGGCCGAGCAAACGCATGAAGATCGACAGATCGTTACCGCTGCGGGGCTGCACCACGAGCGCTTGCTCGACGAGGATTTCCAACAGCTCTTCGAGGGTCGGCTTGTTCTCCGGCTTGGCCTGCCGGCGCTCCAGCTCTTTATCGAGGCTGACGCAGAACGGTCCGAGAAAACGCGAGAACACGGCTTGAATCAGCGCTTTCTTGGAGCCGAAGTGATAATTCACCGCAGCCAGATTGACGCCAGCCTTGCTGGTGATCAAACGCAATGAGGTTTCAGCGAATCCTTTCTCCGCGAACAACTGCTCGGCAGCATCAAGAATGCGTTCAACGGTTTCCGACTGGGCCATGGCTACTCCGCCTGACAAACACTTGTTTGAAACATACGTTTCAGCCTGTGCCTTGTCAAGCCTGCCGGTTCGTTTTGGGAATGGTCGGTCAGCTATTTAACCACACAAGGCACCAGCGTTAATAAGTCCCCTTCGCGACCACTCGGCGGGCGGGGAAAAAACGCCCATTGCCAACACCGCTTCACTGTATATAATCCCAGTCACTGTATAAAAAGACAGAGCGATCAATATGCTAAAGCTGACGCCACGCCAGGCCGAGATTCTGGCCTTTATCAAACGTTGCCTCGAAGACAACGGCTATCCGCCCACCCGTGCGGAAATCGCTCAGGAATTGGGTTTCAAATCGCCCAACGCGGCGGAAGAACATCTCAAGGCCCTGGCCCGCAAAGGCGCGATCGAGATGACCCCGGGTGCTTCCCGCGGCATCCGTATTCCCGGCTTTGAAGCCAAGGCCGACGACTCCACCCTGCCGATCATTGGCCGAGTGGCTGCCGGCGCGCCGATCCTCGCCCAGCAGCACATCGAAGAATCCTGCAACATCAACCCGACCTTCTTCCATCCTCGCGCCGACTATCTGTTGCGTGTGAATGGCATGAGCATGAAGGACATCGGCATCTTCGACGGTGACCTGCTGGCAGTGCACACCACCCGTGAAGCGCGTAACGGCCAGGTTGTGGTTGCCCGTATCGGCGACGAAGTGACAGTCAAACGCTTCAAGCGCGAAGGCAGCAAAGTCTGGCTGATCGCCGAAAACCCCGAGTTCGCCCCTATCGAAGTCGACCTGAAAGATCAGGAACTGGTGATCGAAGGCTTGAGTGTCGGCGTCATTCGCCGCTAAAGGAGGCTCCATGCAGTTCCCACACACACCTCAGCAAACACAACTGCCTTTATTCGAAGCGTTTCTGGCGCAGCCTATGGCGCCGATTCTGAAAGACGTGGTCGAGCGTGATTGGAATGCCAAACCCGATGCCTTCAGTGAGCTGTCACTGCGTGGTGCTGCCGGGAACTGCCTCAACCTGCTCGCGCCGATCCTGCGTGAGCTCAGCGAGGATCAGGATGCTCGCTGGCTGACGCTGATCGCACCGCCCGACAGTCTGACGCAAACCTGGCTACGCGATGCCGGTCTGAACCGCGAACGCATTCTGCTGCTGCAACCGCGCGGCACTCAAAGTGCTCAGCAACTGGCGTGTGAAGCACTGCGCCTGGGTCGCAGCCATACGGTAGTTACCTGGCTCAACCCGCTGAATGCCAATTCGCGGCAACAACTGATCAGCGCCGCGCGTACGGGCGAAGCTCAGAGCCTGAACATTCGTTTGGGTTGATTAATGGGTGATGCACGCTGTTTGAAGCGCAGGGCTTCTCAATGGATAGAGAAGCCGATCTGAAGCGCAAGCGATCGAGAAAAGGTCAAGGCGTGGATCAATGAAGAACCCGCGGCCCCTCTTCCTTATCAAACTCGCCTTCAACCATACGACCTGCCATCTGCACGCCGACGCTCAACATCGCTTTGGCGATTTCAACGTGCTGGCCTTGCAGGAATGCCTTGGCATCCTCGGAGAAATCCAGCGTCACCAGGGAACCTTCGTCCTCAGCCCTGCGCAGTTCAATTCGGCCGTCTGGTAACTCGACAATTTCTAGAAAGGACGTTGGCATATAAGTCTGTTCTCCACGAAAGGCAGCGATTATATAGACATCATTCGAGCTTCGCTCGGGATCTTGACCAGCAGCATGTTTCAGATTGCCACTGCATCAAACCCCGTCAGCACTCGTTCAAGCCTTCACGGAATCTGATAGCCAAGCCTTTGAGGCTCTGTCGCCAGCTCTCCAGCTCCTCCCGAGTCAGCTCTTCTGACGCCTCTTCTTCATCCAGGTTGACGGCCTGAATCAGCGGCTGTGTCACGTCGCCTTTCGGCTTGCGTGGCACCCTGGGAGGTTGAAACAGTGCCGCGTGCGCCGCCAGCAGTTTAGCCAGCCAGGTTTCCGGATTCCCGGCCAGCTCGACCATTTCTGCCAGCTCCGGGATAGCGATCGATTCCAGAACTTCCCGCTTCAGCAACTCCTCCGCCCTCGGCGAATTGGCCTGCGGCAGCCGGTAAAAGCCGGCAATCTCATGGCAAAGACCCAGCAGTGCGCCGTAGAGGTGGAACAACGCCGACTCACGCCCGGCCTGAATCAGCGCCAGAGAATTCATCGCCCGCCCTTCTTCAGCACGAGCCAGAGCTTCCAGTGACAGGCCGGCGAAATAGATCTTCTGGTTGGTGCGGGTATAGAGTTCGTGGGCCATGACGGCAGCCTCCACAACGAAATAATTGCTTCACACAGGCCGGACAGTGTCGTGGATCAGCCAATGCCACCGCAAGCACAAAACAAAAAGGCCGCATGAAATCCTTGAGGTTTCATGCGGCCTTTTCGTTGTTCAGACTAACGCTTACTCAGCCTTGGCCTTCGCGCTGCGCTTGTCTTCCACTGTCCACTTGCCACCGTCGTAATACGCTTTCCAGCCTGTCGGCTTGCCGTCGACTTCGGTCTGTACGTATTGCTCCTTGGTCTTGCGGCTGTAGCGGATGACCGCTGGCAGACCGTCAGGATCCTTCTGCGGAGCTTCGCACAGGAAGTGATACTTCGGATCAATCTCGTCCTTGTGCGGCAGAATCTCGATCACCAGCGGAGCACGGGTCTCGCGGTTTTTCGGGAACTGACTGGCGGCCAGGAACAGACCGGACGCACCGTCACGCAGGATGTAGGTGTCGTTGACCTTTTCGCATTTCAGCTCAGGCATCTTCACCGGATCCATCTTCGGTGGCGCTGCGTCACCGCTCTTCAGCAGTTTGCGGGTGTTTTTGCACTCCGGGTTGGTGCAGCCGAAGAACTTGCCGAAACGACCGGTCTTGAGCTGCATCTCACTGCCGCATTTGTCGCATTCCAGACTAGGACCTTCATAGCCCTTGATGCGATAGCTGCCTTCTTCGATTTCATAACCGGCGCAATCCGGGTTGTTGCCGCAGATGTGCAACTTGCGCTTTTCGTCCAGCAGGTAGGCGTCCATCGCCGTACTGCAGATCGGGCAGCGATGCTTGCCACGCAGGACCAGCGATTCCGATTCGCCCTCGTCGTCCGCGGCAATTTCATCGCCCGGCACCAGGTTAACCGTGGCCTTGCAGCGCTCTTTCGGCGGCAGGCTGTAGCCCGAGCAGCCAAGGAACACGCCAGTCGATGCGGTACGAATCTGCATCGGACGACCGCACGTGGTGCACGGAATGTCGGTCATGACCGGCTGGTTGGCGCGCATGCCGCTGTCAGGGTTTTCCGCTACTTCGAGTTTCTTCTTGAAGTCGCCGTAGAACTCGTCCAGCACGTTTTTCCAGTCGCGCTCGCCCTGCGCCACGTCATCGAGGTTCTCCTCCATGCCGGCGGTGAAGCCGTAGTCCATGAGATTGGAGAAACTTTCCGAGAGTCGCTCAGTGACGATGTCGCCCATCTTTTCCGAATAGAAACGACGGTTGTGCAGCGTCACATAACCGCGATCCTGAATGGTCGAAATGATCGCAGCGTAGGTCGAAGGACGACCAATGCCGCGTTTTTCCATTTCCTTGACCAGACTGGCTTCGGAATAACGCGCCGGTGGCTTGGTGAAATGCTGCGACGGATCGAGCTTGATCAGCTTCATCACATCGCCTTGCGCCATATCCGGCAGTACATCGTCATCGCCAGGCTTGGCGATCTGCGGCATTACACGGGTGTAACCGTCGAACTTGAGGATACGGCCCTTGGCGCGCAGCTCGAAGTCGCCAGCGCCTACGCTGACGGTGGTCGACAGGTACTGCGCCGGCAGCATCTGGCAGGCGAGGAACTGGCGCCAGATCAGCTCGTACAGACGCTCGGCATCGCGCTCCATACCCGCCAGCTTGCTCGGCGTGGTGTTGGCGTCGGACGGACGAATCGCTTCGTGAGCCTCTTGCGCGCCTTCCTTGCTGCTGTAGACGTTCGGCGTTTCCGGCAGGTACTTCTTGCCGAATTCGTCTTCGATGTAAGTGCGCGCCATCGCCACGGCGTCGGCCGAGAGATTGGTCGAGTCGGTACGCATGTAAGTGATGTAGCCGGCTTCGTACAGACGCTGGGCCATCATCATGGTTTTCTTCACGCCGAAACCGAGGCGGTTGCTCGCAGCCTGCTGCAAGGTCGACGTAATGAACGGCGCCGACGGCTTGCTGCTGGTCGGTTTGTCTTCGCGCTTGACGATGCTGTAGCTGGAGGACTTGAGCTTCTCCAGCGCAGCCATGGCCTGGGCTTCGTTCAGCGGCTTGAAGGCTTCGCCTTTTTCCCGAGCCACTTCGAAACGCACGGTCGAGCCTTTGGTGGTACCGAGATCGGCATGCACTTCCCAGTATTCTTCGGGATTGAACGCACGGATTTCGCGCTCACGCTCGACCACCAGCTTCACGGCAACCGATTGCACGCGACCGGCAGACAGGCCACGGGCGATCTTCGCCCACAGCAGCGGCGAGACCATGTAGCCGACGACGCGGTCGAGGAAGCGACGCGCCTGCTGGGCGTTGACACGATCGATGTCCAGCTCGCCGGGCTCGGAGAAGGCTTCCTGAATCGCCTTCTTGGTGATTTCGTTGAACACCACGCGCTTGTAACGGCTGTCGTCACCACCGATGGCTTCGCGCAGGTGCCAGGCAATGGCTTCCCCCTCGCGATCCAAGTCGGTTGCGAGATAGATGGTGTCAGCATCCTTGGCGAGCCGGCGCAGCTCTTCGATCACCTTCTCTTTGCCTGGAAGGATCTCGTACTGAGCTTTCCAGCCGTGCTCGGGATCGACGCCCATGCGCGAGACCAGCTGCTTGCGCGCTTTGTCTTTCGGCGAGAGCACCGGACCTTCGCCCGCAGCGGCCTTGCCACGCTTGGCGGCTGGCTCTTTGCTGGCGCTAGCCGAACCGCTGGTGGGCAGGTCTCGGATATGGCCGATACTCGACTTCACCACGTATTGGTTACCCAGATACTTGTTGATGGTCTTGGCCTTAGCCGGGGATTCCACAATGACCAGCGATTTGCCCATGGATCAGAAAATTCCTGAATTCTAGAAGTGAAAGGCGGTTGGCGCCTGACGCGGCACCGCTATATATAGTTGATACAAGGTGAGGTCAAGCGCAGGGTTGTCTGCGCAGTCGCCTCAAACCTTGGCAAAAAGGCTCGGTTCGGCTTGCACCAAAGCAAAGCGCGGCACCTGCTCGCCGTCAACCTCGACCGACTCGACGAACATGCTCAGCGGGCGCACCCAAAAGCCGTAATCGCCATACAGGGCTTGGTAAAAGACCACTTCTTCTTCGGTTTCGGAATGCCGCGCAACACTGAATACACGGTATTGCGGACCTTTGTAATGTTGGTAGAGCCCAGGTTGTATCGGCATGCTTCGGCCCTCACTGAAATCTTTTCGAAAATAAATAAAAAACCCAAAAACAAAAACCGGGGCACTGGGCCCCGGCTTCCATCGACGAGACGCTTAAACGCGTTCGAAGACGGTGGAGATGCCTTGGCCGAGACCAATGCACATAGTGGCCACCCCGAAGGTGCCGCTATTCTGCTTCATCACGTTCAGCAGGGTGCCGGAAATACGCGCACCGGAGCAACCGAACGGGTGACCCAGGGCGATCGCGCCGCCGTGCAGGTTAACCTTCTCGTTCATCTTGTCGAGCACTTTCAGATCTTTCAGCACTGGCAGAGCCTGTGCGGCGAAAGCTTCGTTGAGCTCGAAGAAGTCGATATCGTTGATGCCAAGGCCCGCACGTTTCAAGGCTTTTTGTGTCGCCGGCACTGGACCATAGCCCATGATTGCCGGATCCACACCCGCTACTGCCATCGAACGGATCACCGCCATCGGCTGGATACCCAGGTCCTGTGCACGTTGCGCCGACATCACGATCATGCACGAGGCACCATCGGTGATCTGCGACGAAGTGCCCGCCGTCACGGTACCGCCCTTCGGATTGAATGCCGGCTTGAGCGCCGCCAGACTTTCCAGGGTAGTTTCCGGACGAATGGTTTCGTCATAGTCGTACAGTTTCAGGAAACCGTTCTCGTCGTAACCCTGCATCGGGATGATTTCGTCTTTGAACTTGCCTTCCACGGTTGCCTTGTGGGCCAACTGGTGGGAACGCACGCCAAACGCGTCCTGCTGCTCACGGGTAATGCCGTGCATCTTGCCGAGCATTTCAGCGGTCAGGCCCATCATGCCCGAGGCTTTCGCCGCGTACAGCGACATGTGCGGGTTCGGATCGACACCGTGCATCATGCTCACGTGGCCCATGTGCTCGACGCCACCAACCACGAACACGTCACCGTTGCCGGTCATGATCGCTTGCGCAGCGGTGTGCAGCGCGCTCATCGACGAGCCACACAGGCGGCTGACGGTCTGGCCGGCCGAGGTGTGCGGGATCTGTGTCATCAGCGACGCCATGCGCGCTATGTTCCAGCCCTGCTCCAGGGTCTGGTTGACGCAGCCCCAGATCACGTCCTCTACTTCCGCCGGGTCGACCTTGCTGTTGCGTTCCAGCAGTTTGCTGATCAGGTGCGCCGACATGTCTTCAGCGCGGGTATTGCGGTGCATGCCGCCCTTGGAGCGGCCCATCGGAGTACGACCGAAGTCGACAATCACGACGTCTCTAGGATTCAAGCTCATAAGTTCACTCTCACTCTAGTTGGGGGCGCTTAACCGAAGAAGCGTTGGCCGTTTTTGGCCATTTCGCGCAGCTTCGCGGTCGGGTGGTACAGCGCGCCCAAATCAGCGTACTGGTCAGCCAGGGCAACGAACTCGGCAACACCGATCGAATCGATGTAGCGCAGCGCACCGCCACGGAATGGAGGGAAACCGATACCGTAGACCAGACCCATGTCGGCTTCGGCGGCGGTTTCAACGATGCCGTCTTCCAGGCAGCGCACGGTTTCCAGGCACAGCGGGATCATCATCCAGTTGATGATGTCTTCGTCAGTGACTTCGCGCTGCTCGTAAACGATCGGCTTGAGCACTTCCAGCACCGACGGATCGGCGACTTTCTTCTGCTTGCCTTTCTTGTCGGCCTCGTAGGCGTAGAAGCCCTTGCCGTTCTTCTGGCCCAGGCGTTTGGCTTCGTACAGCACGTCAATAGCCGAACGACGGTCATCCTTCATGCGGTCCGGGAAACCTTCAGCCATGACGTCACGACCGTGGTGACCGGTGTCGATGCCGACCACGTCCATCAGGTACGCCGGGCCCATCGGCCAGCCGAATTTTTCCATGACCTTGTCGATACGCACGAAGTCGACACCGGCGCTGACCAGCTTGGCGAAACCGCCGAAGTACGGGAACAGCACGCGGTTGACCAAAAAGCCCGGGCAGTCATTGACGACGATCGGGTTCTTGCCCATTTTCTTGGCGTAGGCAACGGTGGTGGCAATGGCCAGCTCGCTGGACTTCTCGCCACGGATCACTTCCACCAGCGGCATCATGTGCACCGGATTGAAGAAGTGCATGCCGACGAAGTTTTCCGGACGCTTGAGGGCCTTGGCCAGCAGGCTGATGGAAATGGTCGAGGTGTTGGACGCGAGAATGGTGTCCTCTTTGACCTTGTCTTCGACTTCAGCCAATACCGCTTGCTTGACCTTCGGGTTTTCGACCACAGCTTCGACGACCAGGTCGACATGTCCGAAATCGCCGTAGGACAGGGTCGGACGAATGCCGTTGAGCACTTCCGCCATCTTCGCGGCGGTCATGCGACCTTTGTCAACGCGACCAACCAGCAGCTTGGCGGCTTCGGCCAGACCCTGTTCGATACCGTGCTCGTTGATGTCCTTCATCAGGATCGGCGTGCCTTTGGAGGCCGACTGATAAGCGATACCGCCACCCATGATGCCGGCGCCGAGTACGGCAGCCTGCTTCACGTCCTTGGCGATTTCGTCGTAGGCCTTGGCCTTTTTCTTCAATTCCTGATCGTTCAGGAACAGGCCGATCAGGCTCTGCGCAGCAGAGGTCTTGGCCAGTTTGACGAAGCCTGCAGCTTCCACTTCCAGTGCCTTGTCGCGACCGAAGTTCGCGGCTTTCTGGATGGTCTTGATCGCTTCAACCGGCGCCGGATAGTTCGGACCGGCCTGGCCAGCCACGAAACCTTTCGCGGTTTCGAAAGCCATCATCTGCTCAATGGCGTTCAATTTGAGTTTTTCAAGTTTCGGCTGACGCTTGGCCTTGTAATCGAACTCGCCGGAGATGGCGCGCTTGATCAATTCAAGTGCAGCTTCCTGCAATTTCTCAGGGGCAACCACGGCGTCGACGGCGCTGACTTTCAGCGCGTCTTCAGGGCGATTTTCCTTGCCGGCGGCAATCCACTCGATGGCGTTGTCGACACCGATCAGGCGTGGCAGGCGTACGGTGCCGCCGAAGCCCGGGTAGATGCCCAGTTTGACTTCCGGCAGACCTATCTTGGCCTTGGTGGACATGACGCGATAGTCAGCCGCCAGGCACATTTCCAGACCGCCACCGAGGGCGATGCCGTTGATGGCCGCGACGGTTGGGACGTTGAGGTCTTCGAAATCGCTGAAGATCTTGTTGGCTTCGAGATTGCCAGCAACCAGCTCGGCATCCGGCAGCTTGAAGTTGTCGACAAATTCGGTGATGTCGGCGCCGACGATGAACACGTCCTTGCCGCTGCTGACGATCACACCCTTGATCGAAGCATCTGCCTTGATGGTGTCTACGGCCTGACGCAGTTCGTTCAGGGTTAGACGGTTGAACTTGTTGACGGACTCACCCTTGAGGTCGAATTTCAATTCGACGATGCCACTTTCAAGAGCGTTAACCGTGATGGCTTTACCTTCGTAAATCATCAACTGATCTCCACGATATGGAAGCTGAACAGTACACGTCGGAGGCAGGCATATGGCTCAGAAGGACGCTTGTTCGTCGATGCTGATACCTGTCCGCCTGGCACACCCGCCAACGCGATAGTCGGGATTCTGTAGGAGCAGTCTGTAAGACAAACGCTCAATTCATACGCCCGTTTGATTCGGGTACGTCACATTCACGGAATTTCAGACAATTGTCAATCGCCCTAAATTCGGGCTGAAAAGCGACTTTGCAGTCATTCTTGCACCATGATGAGTAGCAACACGCGCCCGCATGGCCAGTCATTCATAGAATCAATAGTTAGAAAAGTCGCCCTAATTCCCGACGTCCCCTGTTCAGAAGGCTACGCTAGGTGGACATTCAGAGAATGTGCCGGGGCGCACAAAGCGCCTGCCGTGAAAAAGATTACCGGCCTGCCTGGCCATCCCGCCCGACGAATCATGTCGGGCTTTTTATTGCGCGTCTGCCGGACGTTTCACACCGTTGCAGTGAGAAAAGTCCACACATCACGCCAGCGCTTTCAAGGTCGCATCGATATCCTGCAAAACCGTCGCCTCGCCCTTCTCGCCCCAGTACAAGGCGATCATCTGCCTGTCCGCTTCGATCTTGAAAACATTGCCCGGCAATTTTTCGAAATAATCGAGCAGCGTCCGGTCATCGCAGACTTCTTGCCATTGATTGACCCAAACGCCCGGGGTTTTCTGCCAGTACGTCCAGCACGCGGGCTGACTGCCACGCCGCGGCCGGTGGTACTGGGCGCAGGGATTAGGCGGCTCAGGCAACAGCCAGTGCGGCCACTCCTGCGGCGCCAGTTGCATGGCCAAGCCGATGCGTCGCGCCTCCATGCGCAGGGCCATACGCCCGCTCTGCGTACGCGATGGGCGCAACCACGCCAGCGGACTTAAAACTACCAGCAGGATTGACACCACCAGCCAGACCGTCATATCTGTACTCCCGATTTTTGATGAGCCCATTGTGTCACTAGCGAACCAATGCGCTTGAAACCAGCCATACTTACCAATATCGAACCCTCAGGAGGAGCACCTCATGCCCTACCACCACATACTGGTCGCTGTAGATCTGACCGAAGAGTGCGACCCTGTGATCCACCGCGCCCGCGAGCTGTCGGTGAGCAACGGTGCCAAGTTGTCGCTGGTGCATATCGTTGAACCGATGGCCATGGCGTTCGGCGGCGACGTGCCGATGGACCTGTCACAACTGCAACAACAGCAGTTCGATCAGGCCAAGGAACGTCTGGAAAAACTGAAATCGAAATATCCCGAGCTCGAAGGCGCCAATTGCCATCTGACCTACGGCCAGCCACGCCAGGAAATCCATCACTTCGCCAAGGAACAAGCGTGCGATCTGATCGTGGTCGGCAGCCACGGCCGTCACGGCCTGGCGTTGTTGCTTGGCTCGACTGCCAACGACGTGCTGCACGGTGCGCCTTGCGATGTACTGGCGGTGCACCTGGTCAAACGCTGAAATAATGTTCCATGTAGGAGTGAGCCTGCTCGCGAAAGCGTTCTGACAGTCGACAAATTCGTTGAATGCCAAACCGCTATCGCGAGCAGGCTCACTCCTACAAGGGAACTGCGTTTACATATGAAAAGCCCGGCGCTCATTACTGAGCGCCGGGCTTTTTCATATCAGGATCAATCAGGCATCCAGCTCGGCCCAACGCTCAACCAACGCATCCAGTTCGGCCTGCAGTTGCTCCAGCGAAGCTATCACCTTGGCCGTTTCCGCCGGCGGACGCTGATAGAAACCGGCCTCAGCCATTTCCGCCTCAACCGCCGCAATCTGCTGTTCCTTGGCGTCGATATCGCCCGGCAAGGCTTCCAGCTCGCGCTGCAGCTTGTAGCTCAACTTCTTCTTTGCAGCCGGTGCAGCAGCGGCAGGCGCAGCAACCACAGCAGGTTCAGCGGTAACCACCGCTGAATTCAGGTCCGCCTTGCCCGACTTGCTTTCAGTCACGCCCAGCAGGCGCGGCGAGCCGCCCTGACGGATCCAGTCCTGATAGCCACCAACGTACTCACGAACCTTGCCTTCGCCCTCGAAGACCAGCGTGCTGGTGACCACGTTGTCGAGGAATGCCCGGTCGTGGCTGACCATCAGTACGGTGCCGTTGAAGGTCAGCAGCACTTCTTCGAGCAGCTCGAGAGTTTCCACGTCGAGGTCGTTGGTCGGTTCGTCGAGTACCAGCAGGTTGGCCGGTTTGCTGAACAGCTTCGCCAGCAACAGTCGTGCGCGCTCACCACCCGACAACGCCTTGACCGGCGTGCGCGCACGCTGCGGGCTGAACAGGAAGTCGCCGAGATAGCTCAGCACGTGGCGGCTCTGCCCGTCGATGTCGATGAAGTCGCGACCTTCGGCCACGTTGTCGATCACGGTTTTCTCCAGATCCAGCTGATGGCGCAACTGGTCGAAGTAAGCCACGTCGATGCGCGTGCCCTCTTCGACTTTGCCGCTGGTCGGTTGCAGACCGCTGAGCATCAGTTTCAGCAGTGTGGTCTTGCCGGTACCGTTGGCGCCGAGCAGACCGATACGGTCGCCGCGCTGCAGGACCATGGAGAAATCCTTGATCAGGAACGGCCCGCCCGGGTGCGCGAAGCTCACGTTCTCCAGCACCATCACCTGCTTGCCGGACTTGTCGGCGGTTTCCAGCTGGATGTTGGCTTTGCCGGTACGCTCGCGACGCTCACTGCGCTCGACGCGCAGGGCTTTAAGCGCACGCACGCGGCCTTCGTTACGGGTACGCCGGGCCTTGATGCCCTGGCGGATCCACACTTCTTCCTGAGCCAGGCGCTTGTCGAACAGCGCGTTGGCGGTTTCTTCAGCGGCCAGCGCCGCCTCTTTGTGCACGAGGAAACTGGCGTAGTCGCCGTTCCAGTCGATCAGCCCACCGCGATCCAGTTCAAGAATGCGCGTGGCGAGGTTCTGCAGGAAGGAACGGTCGTGCGTGATGAACAGCACGGCGCCCTGGAAATCCTTCAATGCCTCTTCGAGCCAGGCGATCGCACCGATGTCCAGGTGGTTGGTCGGTTCGTCGAGCAGCAGCAGATCCGGTTCGGACACCAGCGCCTGCGCGAGCAGGACGCGACGACGCCAGCCGCCGGACAGCTCGGCGAGGGTCTTGTCGGCCGGCAGTTGCAGGCGGCTGAGGGTGCTGTCGACCAGCGTCTGCAAGCGCCAGCCGTCACGGGCTTCGAGATCGTGCTGGACGTGCATCAGCTTGTCCAGATCGGCGTCGGTGACGATGTTCTGGCTCAGATGGTGATATTCGGCGAGCAACGCGCCGACGCCGTCGAGGCCTTCGGCAACCACATCGAATACCGTCCGGTCGTCGGCCACCGGCAATTCTTGCGGCAATTCGCCGATTTTCAGACCGGGGGCACGCCACACCGAGCCGTCGTCGGGCTTCTGGTCGCCCTTGACCAGTTTCATCATGCTGGACTTGCCAGTGCCGTTGCGGCCGATGATGCACACCCGCTCTCCACGGGCGATCTGCCAGGATACCTTGTCCAACAACGGCATAGCGCCGAACGCAAGGGACACATCGCTGAATTTGAGCAGGGTCATGAGCTTCTCCAAAAACCGGGGGCGCATTCTACCCGACTTGAGGCTTCAGCAGGCCGGCAATTTGTCGGTCGAAGCACTCTGCACAACATTTGTTGCGAACTTGTGCAGCGAGGCTCGCAAAGCTTTCGCCGCTTGCTGGCAAAAGGCTAAGCTACAGGCAATTCAGTGCGGATTTCGGTCAGCACTTGTCATGATTTCTCTGCCCGGATGTCTCATGCGCAGTCGCCTTCTCAGTGTTTTGTCCTGCTTGTTACTCACCGCCGCTGCCGCTCAATCCGTCCAGGCGGTGGACCTTTCCACCCAACGCCAGTATTACGATGAAGCCAAACGCGCCCTGGCCAAGGGCGATACCGGCCCGTATTTCCGCTATAGCCAGGCGCTGGCCGATTATCCGTTGGAACCGTACCTGGCCTACGACGAACTGACTGCGCGCCTGAAGACGGCGAGCAATGCGGAGATCGAGAAATTCCTCGCCGAACACGGCGACCTGCCGCAAGCCAACTGGATGAAACTGCGCTGGTTGCGCTGGCTCGCCGACCGCGGCGACTGGGCGACCTTCGTCAAGTACTACGATCCGAAGCTGAACTTCACCGAGCTCGACTGCCTCAACGCGCAGTATCAGATCAGCCACGACAAGAAAGCCGAAGGCTATGCCAGCGCGGAAAAGCTCTGGCTGACCGGCAAGTCGCAGCCGGCCGCCTGTGACGCCTTGTTCGGCATCTGGGCTGCCGACGGCCAGCTGACCGAGCAGAAACGCTGGGAGCGCACCAAGCTCGCCGCGCAAGCACGCAATTATCCGCTGGCCAACAGTCTGATCAACGGCCTGACCACCCTCGCCCCGCGCGGTCGTTTGCTGATCGACGTGGCGCAGAAACCCGAACTGCTCAATCAGCCGTCGCGCTTCACCCCGGCCGACGAGCCGATGTCCGACGTGGTTAGCCTCGGCCTGCGCCGCCTCGCCAGGCAGGACCCGGACAAGGCCATGGCCTTGCTCGACGGTTACGCCAGCAGCATGCATTTTTCTCGTGATGAAAAAGTCGCGATCGCCCGTGAGATCGGTCTGACCCTCGCGCGCCGTTTCGACAGCCGCGCATTGGACGTGATGACCAAATACGATCCGGAGCTGCGCGACAACACCGTCTCGGAATGGCGCCTGCGCCTGCTGCTGCGTCTGGCACGCTGGAACGATGCCTACGAACTGACCAAACGTCTGCCGCAAGACCTGGCCACCACTAACCGTTGGCGCTACTGGCAGGCGCGCAGCCTGGAACTGGCCCAGCCGCAGAACCCGCAAGCGCTGACCCTGTACAAGAATCTGGCGCGGGAACGGGACTTCTACGGCTTCCTCGCCGCTGACCGTTCACAGTCGCCTTACTCGCTGAACAACAAGCCGCTGGTGCTCAGCCAGGCACTGATCAACAAGGTTCGCAACACCCCCGGTGTACGTCGTGCGCTGGAGTTTCACGCGCGCGGGCAGATCGTCGACGGGCGTCGCGAGTGGTATCACGTCAGCCGCCATTTCAATCGCGATGAAATGGTCGCCCAGGCCAAGCTGGCCTACGACCTGAAGTGGTACTTCCCGGCGATTCGCACCATCAGTCAGGCGCAGTACTGGGACGATCTGGACATCCGCTTCCCGATGGCGCACCGCGATACCCTCGTGCGTGAAGCCAAGGTTCGCGGCCTGCATTCGAGCTGGGTGTTCGCCATCACCCGGCAGGAAAGCGCCTTCATGGACGACGCGCGCTCCGGCGTCGGCGCCAGCGGTCTGATGCAATTGATGCCCGGCACCGCCAAGGAGACCGCACGCAAGTTCAGCATTCCGCTGGCCTCGCCACAGCAAGTGCTCGATCCGGACAAGAACATCCAGCTCGGCGCCGCTTATCTGAGCCAGGTGCACAGTCAGTTCAACGGCAACCGCGTGCTCGCCTCCGCCGCTTACAACGCGGGCCCCGGCCGCGTGCGTCAGTGGCTGCGCGGCGCCGATCACCTGAGCTTCGACGTCTGGGTGGAAAGCATCCCGTTCGACGAAACCCGCCAGTACGTGCAGAACGTGCTGTCGTACTCGGTGATCTATGGTCAGAAGCTCAACTCGCCACAACCGCTGGTGGATTGGCATGAGCGGTATTTCGATGATCAATAACAGGTAATTCCGGTTACGTAGGAGCTGCCGAAGGCTGCGATCTTTTGATCTTGCTTAAAAAATGCCCGCATCTGACTGCGGGCATTTTTACATCAAAAGATCGCAGCCTTCGGCAGCTCCTACGAGTCCACTGCGTGGCCATCATTGAACTGCAATGCCGCCAGCCGCGCGTACAGCGGATTGCTGGCGATCAATTGCTGGTGTGTCCCCACCGCGACCAGCTTTCCATGATCCATCACTGCAATTCGATCAGCGTTCTTCACCGTGGCCAGTCGGTGGGCGATCACCAGCGTGGTGCGGTTTTCCATCAGCGTTGGCAGGGCCTGCTGGATCAGATGCTCGCTCTGTGCATCGAGGGCGCTGGTGGCTTCATCCAGCAGCAGGATCGGCGCGTCCACCAGCAAGGCGCGGGCGATAGCCAGGCGCTGGCGCTGACCGCCTGACAGTCCAAGGCCGCCGTCGCCGAGATGAGTCTGATAGCCGTCCGGCATCTGTTCGATGAAGTCGTGGGCGTGGGCGATTCGCGCAGCTTCCTTGACCTGCGCAAGCGTGGCGGTAGGGCAGCCATAGCGAATGTTTTCCTCCACACTGCCGAAGAACAGCGCAGGGGTTTGCGAGACCAGTGCGAAACAGCGGCGCAGGTCCAGCGGATCAAGGCTGGTGAGCGGTACGCCATCGAGCAGAATCTGGCCCTCGCGTGGATCGTAGAAGCGCAGCAACAGGTCGTAGATCGTGGACTTGCCCGCACCAGACGGCCCTACCAGTGCAAGGGTTTCGCCCGCCCTCACCGTCAGATCCAAGCCGTCGACGGCGTAGCTTTCTGGACGCGACGGGTAGGAAAAGCGCACTTCCCTGAGCTCAAGCTCACCTCTGATCCGCGCGGGCAGCGTCACCAATCCGCTCGTCGGTGGCTGAATGATGTTTTCCGAGCGCAGCAATTCCGCGATCCGTTCGGCGGCGCCCGCAGCGCGCTGCAGCTCACCGATCACTTCGCTCAACGTACCGAACGCACTGCCGACGATCAGGCTATAGAACACGAACGCCGCCAGCTCCCCGGCAGAGATCCGACCTGCCATCACGTCCATACCGCCGACCCACAACATCACCGCCACCGCGCCAAGCACCAGCACGATCACCAGGGTGATCAACCACGCCCGCTGAAAGATCCGTTTGCGCGCGGTGTCGAACGCCTGCTCGACGGTCGAGGCGAAACGCTGCTCGTCCTGGACCTGGTGGTTGTAGGCCTGCACGGTTTTGATCTGACCGAGGGTTTCCGACACGTAACTGCCGATATCGGCGATCCGATCCTGGCTCTGGCGCGACAGATTGCGCACGCGGCGGCCAAATATGAGGATCGGCGCGATCACCAGCGGCAGCGCAATCACGACAATGCTGGTGAGTTTGGGATTGGTGATAAACAGCAACACCACACCGCCGATCACCATCAGCAGATTTCGCAGGAACAGCGAGAGCGACGAGCCGATCACCGATTGCAGCAGCGTGGTGTCGGCGGTCAGGCGCGACTGAATTTCCGAGCTGCGGTTGTCCTCATAAAAGCCCGGATGCAGATACACCAGATGATTGAACACCTGGCGACGAATGTCGGCGACCACGCGCTCGCCGATCCACGACACCAGATAGAAACGGGCGAAGGTGCCCAACGCCAGCCCGAGCACCAGCAGCATGAAAATGCCGATGGACTGATTGAGCAGATGCGGCGATCGGGTCATGAAGCCCTGATCCACCAACAACTTGATGCCCTGCCCCATCGACAAGGTGATGCCGGCGGTGACGATCAGGGCGAGTAACGCGCCAAAGGCATGCCAGCGGTACGGTAAGAGAAAATGACTGGTCAGGCGCAGGGCGCGCCGGTGTCGGGAAGAAAGCATGGAGATCATGGAGTTCACGTCTGCGCAAATGGATCGGGCCAGCCTACAGACTCAGATGGGGTGGAACTCTGTAAATCACAATGAGTCAGGTTAAATATGCCCGGGATGTCCGGATGCTAGAAACGATTGGTCTAAGGTCGCGGTTGAGACGAGCGGTCATTTCTGTTTGAGTAGAGATGCCGCCCGCCGACAGACCGCAGGGAGTTGTCACAGCCTGGTCACGTGGCGGTTTTAACTTAGGCACACAACCTGATGAGGAGACAGGCCATGTCCTTGCAACACAGCAGCGAAGACAAGATTGAAGTGATCCGCACCCAACCCGACCAGTCTCTGGGTTGCTCGATTATCGATAAGGACGGGCGCGAAGTACCGATCACTGAAAACATGATCCAGGACGCTTGCCGCGAACTGGAGAAGCGATTGGTCAAGCCTGCCGAACAAGAGTGATACAGCCACCGTCTTCCTGACCCGGCCCTGATTGGCCGGGTTTTTTATGCGCCTGATTTAGCTGCAAATCGTGTAGGAGCTGCCGAAGGCTGCGATCTTTTGATCTTCAAAAAGCAAGATCAAAAGATCGCAGCCTCGTTTCACTCGACAGCTCCTACAGCCAATGCCCTTATGGGACACGGATTGCCCCAAGCGCCTCGACAATCTGCCGCAACTCCGGCGCATCCCCTTCAATCCGCACCTTCAGCCCTTCGATCTCGCGTCGCACCGGATACTGCTTGCGCAACACATCAAACGCCGCACGCTGCTCAGCGACATTTCCAACGAGACTACGGCGGAAATCCGCGTCGTCGCGGCGCGGGTCGTACATGCTCCGGCACAACATCGCCAGCGCCCACGCCGGATCACTGTCGCCGTGCAGGGAAACTTCCGACAGCCACGGTGCGGGCAGCAGATCACTCAACTGGATAACCGCAGGCTGGCCCATGAAAGCGCAGAAGGCCTGATAGATCTGCGCGGTCCCACGTTGCTTGCCGTCGAGGCTGTAACCGGCAATATGTGGCGTCGCCAATACACAGAGTTCGGCCAGCGCAACATCGACTTCAGGCTCTTTTTCCCAGACGTCGAGCACTGCCTGCAGGTCTTCTCGCTCGAGCAGCACCTCACGCAGTGCAGCATTGTCCACCACAGGGCCGCGCGCCGCGTTGATCAACCATGCACCCTGCCTGAGTTGCTGTAGACGCTGTCGATCAAACAAATGCCAGGTCGCGTCGTCGCCACTACGAGTCAAAGGTGTATGCAGACTGATCACGTCGCACTGTTCGATGATCTGCTCAACGCTGACATAATCGCCGACCTCGGCAGCCTGACGTGGCGGATCGCAAACCTTTACGTTCCAGCCCAGGCCCTTCAGGACCTTGATCAAGCGACCACCGACTTCACCAGCGCCGACGACGCCGTACGTGCGCTGAGTCAGATCAACGCCTTCGATTTCGGCCAGCGTCATCAGACTGCCCAGTACGTAATCGACCACACCCCGGGCATTGCACCCCGGCGCGCTAGACCAGGAGATGCCGGCCTCGTTGAAGTAATCCAGATCCAGATGATCGGTGCCGATGGTGCAGGTGCCGACAAAGCGCACCTTGCTGCCCTCGAGCAGCGCACGATTGACGTTGGTCACCGAACGCACCAGCAACACGTCGGCCCGTTCGACCGTCGCACGGTCAATGGAGCGGCCCGGCACCCGGCGGATCTCACCGAAACCGGCAAAAAAGGCGTCGAGCAGCGGGATATTTTCATCGGCAACAATCAGCATGGCGGGCTCCTTGGGCGGATCGGCAGTTTAGGTGCAGACGGGTCGATCAGCCAGCAGCCTTTGCGCTTACAAATGCGCAACAGAGGATTTTTCCTGACCGAGGTGTCAGCGGCGTAGAATGCCCCGCCCCGTGCATCAATATTTTCTGGACGCTTTGCCTGTGAACCCTGTAATTGACCAACCTGTCGCTGTCTCCCTGACCCGCCCTGCGCGGATTCGTCTGGAGTTGAAAAACCTGCTCGCCCTTGCACTGCCGATCATCATCGCGCAACTGGCGACCACCGCCATGGGCTTCGTCGACGCAGTGATGGCCGGGCGCGTCGGGCCAAAGGATCTGGCGGCAGTGGCACTGGGCAACTCGATCTGGGTGCCGGTGTTTCTGTTGATGACCGGCACCCTGCTGGCCACCACGCCGAAAGTCGCGCAGCGTTTTGGCGCCGGCAAGCACAGCGAGATTGGCCCGATCGTGCGGCAGGCGCTGTGGCTGGCATTGGTGGTGGGATTGATCGCCACCTCGATGCTGGTCGCCGCTGAACCGGTGTTGCACCTGATGAAGGTCGACCCAGAGCTGATCGGCCCGTGCATGCAATACCTGCACGGCATCGCCAGCGGCTTGCCGGCGGTGGCCTTCTATCACGTGTTGCGTTGCACCAGTGACGGCATCGGCCGCACCCGCCCGGCCATGGTGCTGGGCCTGTGCGGTCTGGCATTGAACATCCCGCTGAATTACATCTTCATCTATGGCCACTTCGGCGTGCCGGCGATGGGCGGCGTCGGCTGCGGCTGGGCCACGGCGATCGTGATGTGGGTGATGGCGCTGGGGCTGGCCGGTTACGAACGCTGGGCGCCGGCCTATCGCTCGAGCGAACTGTTCGGCCGCTTCGACTGGCCGCAGTGGGCGGTGATCAAACGTCTGCTGTCGATCGGTTTGCCAATCGGCATCGCGGTGTTTGCCGAGTCGAGCATCTTTGCCGTGATCGCCCTGCTGATTGGCAGCCTCGGCGCGACGGTGGTGGCCGGCCATCAGATCGCGCTCAACGTCAGTTCGCTGGTGTTCATGATCCCCTATTCGCTGGGCATGGCGGTCACCGTGCGTGTCGGCCAGGCGCTGGGGCGCGAGGAACCGCGTGAGGCGCGTTTTGCCGCCGGTGTCGGCATGGGCACCGCACTGGCCTACGCCTGCCTGTCGGCGAGCCTGATGCTGTTGCTGCGCGAGCCGATTGCGTCGATCTATACCGCTGACCCAACGGTGATTCACATTGCGGCGATGCTGATTGTCTATTCAGCACTGTTCCAGTTTTCCGATGCGATCCAGGTAACTGCAGCCGGCGCGTTGCGCGGCTATCAGGACACTCGGGTGACGATGATCCTGACCCTGTTCGCCTATTGGGGTATTGGTCTGCCAGTCGGTTACGCGCTGGGCCTGACCGACTGGCTCGGCGAGCCACGTGGCCCGAGCGGCTTGTGGCAGGGTCTGATTGTCGGTTTGAGCTGCGCGGCGCTGATGCTGTCGATCCGTCTGACGCGCAGTGCGCGCAAGCGCATTCGGATCAGTCGTTCGGCGGGTTGATCAGCCATAAAAAAAGACCTGCATTTGCAGGTCTTTTTTTGCCCAGAGTCAGGGCTTCTTGCGAATCCAGTACAGATAAGTGCCGGCCTCTTCATGCTGGCTGACCAGTTCATGGTCGAGGAACACACAGAACTTGGGAATGTCGCGTTTGGTCGAGGGATCGGTGGCGATCACCTTGAGCAGGCCGCCGGGTACCAGATCGCGGATGTGCTGGTGCAACATCATTACCGGCTCCGGGCAATTGAGGCCGGTGGCGTCGAGGGTGCCATCGACCGGGGTATCGATCATTTCACTCATGGTTCACTCCAGAAACTGGCCGGCATTGTCGCGCATTGCCGGGTATTCGGTCATCTGTGGCTTTACACCGCCCCCTGTAGGAGCTGCCGAAGGCTGCGATCTTTGATCTTGATCTTCAAAAACAAAGTCAAAAGATCGCAGCCTTCGGCAGCTCCTACACAGGCTATCGCTATTTCAGCGGGATCTGGCTTTCTTGGTATCGTGCCGGCGCAAGTGGCAGGTCACTTCTTCGCGGTCGTGATACAGCTGCTTGCAACCGATATCAACCTTGATCCCACGCGCCTTGAAACCCTCGGCAATCCGCTCCAGCAGGCGCTTCACTTCGGCATAACGCTGTTTCATCGGCAGCTTCAGGTTGACCACCGCCTCGCGGCAATGTCCCTCGCCAATCCACTCTTCCAGCATCGCGGCATTGCGCGCCGGTTTCTCGACGATGTCGCAGACCATCCAGTCAACCGGTTGCTTCGGCTTGAAGGTGAACCCGTCAGCCATCAGATGCTGAACCAGGCCGGTTTCCATCAGGCTTTCGGCCATCGGGCCGTTATCGATGGCGGTGACCAGCATGCCACGGTTGACCAGTTGCCAGGTCCAGCCGCCCGGCGCGGCGCCGAGGTCGACGCCAGTCATGTCGCTGTGCAGACGATCTTCCCACTGATCACGCGGAATGAAGTGGTGCCACGCCTCTTCCAGCTTCAAGGTCGAACGGCTAGGCGCTTCGCGGGGAAATTTCAGGCGTGGAATGCCCATCGGCCACATGGCCGAATTGCCGGCATCGGCCATGCCGAGGAACACTTCGCGGCCGCTTTTGAAGGTCAGCAACAGACGCGGCTTGCTGGCGTCTTCGACCAGTTTGCCAGCGGCTGTCAGCGCCTTGCGCAGCGGGCCTTCGAACTTCTTGCAGAAGTTCGACAGCTCCTTGCCGTCATTGGTATCGACCACTTCCAGCCACAGACTGCCGCATACCGGGAAATCGGCCATGTGCGCGAGGATCACGCTGATCCGGTCGTTTTCCGGCAGATCGATGAAAAAGCCGCGCGCCCACTGCCGCGGGAAAATCAGTTCGGCGAAACGCTGACCGCGCATCAGGCGTTCGGCGCCGTCTTGTTCAGTGCAGACAAACTCGGCGCAGGCCGCAGCCGTTTTGGCTTTGGCGTAACCGGCGACATCGAGACGGGCGGCGAGGTCGGAAATTTCCGAACAGACTTCGCCTTCGAAGCCGGGCCGGCAATGCATGAATAGGGTGTTCATTCTTACTCCTGGGCAGCAGTCGATGATTCGGCTGCTGCGCGATGCTCAAGCCTTGCGTTGCCGCAATGCCTGTCACGAAAACCGGCGCATGATAGCCGAAGTCGGAACCATGGTTGCGCCCATAGAGTCCAGTTATTAGCCAGCTACTCAAAACAGAGCTAGGTTTAATGCTCTGCCCGTCCCCTCAGTCCGTAGCCGTGCGGACTCAAAGGAGTGATCGTAATGCCGTCCCTCGATAGTCTGAAGTCACTGAAAACCCTGCAAATCGACGCCACGACCTACCACTATTTCAGCCTGCCGGAAGCCGCCAAAAGCCTGGGCGACCTCGACAAGCTGCCGATGTCGTTGAAGGTCTTGCTGGAAAACCTGCTGCGCTGGGAAGACGAAAAAACCGTGACCGGTGCCGACCTCAAGGCCATTGCCGCCTGGCTCAAGGAGCGCCGCTCCGATCGGGAAATCCAGTACCGCCCGGCTCGCGTGTTGATGCAGGATTTTACCGGCGTCCCTGCCGTGGTCGACCTCGCTGCGATGCGTGCGGCGATGGCCAAGGCCGGTGGCGACCCGCAACGGATCAATCCGTTGTCGCCGGTGGATCTGGTGATCGACCACTCGGTAATGGTCGACAAGTTTGGCAGCGCCAGTGCATTCGAACAGAACGTCGACATTGAAATGCAACGCAACGGCGAGCGCTATGCCTTCCTGCGCTGGGGCCAGAGTGCGTTCGATAACTTCAGCGTGGTACCGCCGGGCACCGGCATCTGCCACCAGGTCAACCTCGAATATCTCGGCCGCACCGTGTGGACCAAAGAAGAGGATGGCCGCACCTACGCCTTCCCCGATACGCTGGTCGGCACCGACTCTCACACCACTATGATCAATGGCCTCGGCGTGCTCGGCTGGGGCGTTGGCGGGATCGAAGCGGAAGCGGCGATGCTCGGGCAACCGGTGTCGATGCTGATTCCGGAGGTGATCGGCTTCAAACTCACCGGCAAGCTCAAAGAAGGCATCACCGCGACCGATCTGGTGCTGACCGTCACGCAGATGCTGCGCAAGAAAGGCGTGGTCGGCAAATTCGTCGAATTCTACGGCGACGGTCTCGCCGACCTGCCGTTGGCCGACCGTGCGACCATCGCCAACATGGCTCCGGAATACGGTGCGACGTGCGGCTTCTTCCCGGTCGACGATGTCACTCTGGAATACCTGCGCCTGTCCGGCCGGCCGCCAGAAGTGGTGAAACTGGTCGAGGCGTACACCAAGGCTCAAGGTCTGTGGCGCCTGCCGGGTCAGGAACCGGTGTTCACCGACAGCCTGGCCCTGGACATGGGCAGCGTCGAGGCCAGTCTCGCCGGGCCGAAACGCCCGCAGGATCGCGTCTCGCTGCCGAATGTGGCGCAGGCCTTCAGTGACTTCATCGACCTGCAATTCAAACCCACCAGCAAGGAAGAAGGACGCCTGGAAAGCGAGGGCGGTGGCGGCGTGGCGGTGGGCAACGCCGATCTGGTGGGTGAAGCGGATTACGAATATGACGGCAAAACCTATCGCCTGAAAAACGGTGCCGTGGTCATCGCCGCGATCACCTCGTGCACCAACACTTCCAACCCGAGCGTGATGATGGCGGCCGGGCTGCTGGCGAAAAAAGCTGTCGAGAAAGGCTTGACCCGCAAGCCGTGGGTGAAAAGCTCACTGGCCCCCGGTTCGAAAGTCGTCACCGACTATTACAAGGCTGCCGGGCTGACTCAGTACCTTGATCAGCTTGGGTTTTCGTTGGTCGGTTACGGCTGCACCACCTGCATCGGCAACTCCGGGCCACTGCCGGAGCCAATCGAAAAAGCCATTCAGAAAGCCGATCTGACCGTCGCGTCGGTCTTGTCCGGCAACCGCAATTTCGAAGGCCGGGTGCACCCGCTGGTGAAAACCAACTGGCTGGCCTCGCCGCCGCTGGTCGTCGCCTATGCATTGGCTGGCAGCGTGCGCACGGATATCAGCAGCGAACCGCTGGGCGAGGATCAGCAAGGCAACCCGGTGTATCTGCGCGATATCTGGCCGAGCAGCCGGGAAATCGCCGAGGCGGTGAATCAGGTCAACACGGCGATGTTCCACAAGGAATATGCCGAAGTGTTCGCCGGTGATGAGCAATGGCAAGCCATCGAGGTGCCGCAAGCGGCGACTTACGTGTGGCAGGACGATTCGACCTACATTCAGCATCCACCTTTCTTCGACGATATTTCCGGCCCTTTGCCGGAAGTCAAAGACGTAAAAGGTGCGCGGGTACTGGCCTTGCTCGGTGATTCGGTAACCACCGACCACATCTCCCCCGCCGGCAATATCAAGATCGACAGCCCGGCCGGGCGTTATCTGCAGGAAAAAGGCGTCGAGCCGCGTGATTTCAACTCCTATGGCTCACGTCGCGGTAATCACGAAGTGATGATGCGCGGGACCTTCGCCAATATTCGTATCCGCAACGAAATGCTCGGGGGCGAGGAAGGCGGCAACACGATCTACATACCCAGCGGGGAAAAACTGGCCATCTATGATGCGGCCATGAAGTACCAGGCTTCGGGCACGCCACTGGTGGTGATTGCTGGCCAGGAATATGGCACCGGGTCAAGCCGTGACTGGGCGGCGAAAGGTACCAATCTGCTGGGTGTCAAAGCCGTGATTGCGGAAAGTTTCGAGCGTATTCACCGCTCCAATCTGGTCGGCATGGGTGTGCTGCCGTTGCAGTTCAAGCTTGACCAGAATCGCAAGAGTCTCAATCTGACTGGCAAGGAAACATTCGAGATTCAGGGGCTGAGCGGTGTCGAGTTGACGCCGCGGATGAATCTGCCTCTGGTGATTACTCGCGAGGATGGGCGTCAGGAGAAGATTGAAGTCTTGTGCCGGATTGATACGTTGAACGAGGTTGAGTACTTCAAATCGGGGGGGATTCTGCATTATGTGTTGCGGCAGTTGATTGCTTCGTAACGGGTGACATTTGCGTGAGTGCAGAAGGCTGCGACTTTTGAGATTAGGCTTTTAAAAGCAAGATCAAAAGATCGCAGCCTTCGGCAGCTCCTACGTGCAGACGAAAAAAAACCCGCCGAAGCGGGTTTTTCCCAAGACCATTATCGACTCCCTGTCGGCAGCGATCCTTGCAAATGGTCGATCATCCATGATCCTGAAACACTCCCTGTGTCTCAGTTGATGTGTGTAGATTACCCAGTGGATCCAATCAGCAATAGTCGTAAAAGCTACCAACGCGTGTAAGACATTCGCCATACAAACACTTCCGAAAACCCTTAGACCTGTCAGGCACTACCGCGTTCACGGGCCTTGGCGCTTTCGGCGAGGAACTGTTCAAGCCTGCTCAATTGTTCCTCCCAGCCGCGACTGTCCATGTAATACGCCTCTTTCTGGCGAATATCCGGAATGTGCGCGAAGCCGGATTCCGAGACCTTGAGCAACGTGCCGTCTTCAAAATCCTGCAGCTCGAATTTGACCAGGGTGGTGGGCTCTTGGGAGTAGTCGATCTTCGGGTTGACTGCGTACGGATGCCAGCGGAAAGAAAACAACTGCTGCGGCTCGACCCGCTCGATCAGCACATTCCACAATACATGCTCATAACCGGGGTACGTAACCTGCCCCTGTGTCCATTCGCCGGCGATGAATCGCCGGCCCTCCAGCGCCACGCCGAACCACTGGCCAAAGGCCTCGGCATCGACAAGTGCACGCCAGACATGGGAACGCGACGCCTTGAGCGTGATTTTGCGTTCGAAACTGTTGGGTACTGGTTTCATACGTCACCTCATGTTCTGAACACTAGGCTTGTATGACCACGTGTCCAATGCGAAGTTGTATCGAAGCGCTGCAACCACGCAATCCTGCGGACACATCATGCCGTAGTTTTCGCTCTGTGATCAGCGCTGCCTGACCTGTTATCTTTCCAGCGAATCCGCAGAAACAAGGACGAATCATGCAGCCTTCTCTTGCCGATCGTTATCGCGGCGCCCTCCTCGGCCTGGCCTGCGGCGATGCGGTCGGCACAACGGTCGAGTTTCAACCGCGAGGATCATTCCGACCGCTGAGTGATATGGTCGGCGGTGGTCCGTTCCAGCTCAAACCGGGGCAATGGACCGATGACACCTCCATGGCACTCTGCCTGGCCGAGAGCCTGCTGAGCAAAAACGGCTTCGATGCGGCTGATCAGATGGGGCGTTATCTCAATTGGTGGAAATGGGGATACCTGAGTTCCACCGGTACATGTTTCGATATCGGCATGACCGTGAGCCAGGCGCTGGAACAGTACCAGACAACCGGGGACCCTTTTGCGGGTTCCACTGACCCTCTTACCGCTGGCAACGGTTCGCTGATGCGATTGGCGCCCGTCGTGCTGTTCTATTTTCCCGACATTCGACAGATCCAGACCTTTGCTGCCGATAGTTCGCGCACAACCCATGCGGCGCCGGAGGCAATCGAGTGCTGCCAATTGCTGGCTGATCTGATCGCGAGAGCGCTGGAGGGTGCGGAGAAAACACAGCTTCGCCGGTCACCACTGTCAGAGCTTTCCCAGCCCAAGGTGGTTGCGATCGCACGGGGTGAGTACCTCGATAAAGCGGAAACTGAAATCAAAGGCAGCGGCTATAGCGTCCAATCACTGGAAGCCGCTTTGTGGTGCTTTCATCACACGCAGAGCTACGCTGACGCCGTACTCAAAGCAGCCAATCTCGGTGATGATGCGGATACTACGGCTGCTATCGTGGGTCAGTTGGCCGGCGCTTACTACGGCGTTCGGGCGATTCCTGAGGACTGGCTGGAGCGGCTGCATGAAGGCGAAGAAATCGCAGCCACTGCGGATCGCCTGCTTGAGGCCTCCAGGTTACGTGCGTAACAATCGCTACACTGTTTTGCTCTTTCCACTCGATACAGCGAGAACCTAATGTCAGTGCGCCTGCTCCTGGCCCTTGCGCCTTTTTTATTTTCCCCATTCGCCCACGCCGCCGTTGATTGCTCCAACGCCAACGATCAGGCGACGATGAATCAATGCGCGGGGCAAACCTTCAAAGCGGCAGACAAGGAACTGAATACGCTCTATCAGCAGATTACCGGACGCCTGAAGGACAACCCGGACGGCAAGAAGCTGCTGGTCAACGCGCAACGGGCGTGGATCAGCTTTCGGGATGCCGAGTGCAAGTTTTCGGCATCCGCGGTGGCGGGTGGGAGTGTTTATCCATTGATTTACAGCGATTGCCTGACGGACATGACCAAGACGCGTGTCGAGGCGCTCAAGCAATATCTGAAATGTGAGGAAGGCGACATGAGTTGCCCGGTACCTGGTGCGTAATCACAGGCTCCGCTCGCGGGAGCCTGTGTTCTGAAGCCGTTCAGCCTCAAACGTGGGGGTCACCCGGTGCTTTGCTCGGCGCAGCGTATTGCGGCTTGAGGTGGCCATCCTGATCGAGCAACCAGGCGTCCATGATCTGCCGGACGACTGGTCCTGCGACTCGCCCCCCAGCCTCGCCGTTCTCGATCATTACCGAGATGGCGATCTTTGGATGCTCTGCCGGTGCAAATCCAACGAATAAAGCGTTGTCGCGGTGACGTTCGAGGGTTTTCTCGCGGTTGTAGCGCTCACCCTGCTTGATCGCCACCACTTGTGCCGTACCACTCTTGCCGGCGATGCGGTATTGCGAGCCCGCCGCGGCCGCTCGGGCAATACCTCGAGCATCGTGCATGACCATCTGCATACCGTGGTTGACCTGTTCCCAATCACGCGGATCCTTGAGCAGGATGTTCGGCATCGGGTGCTCGTCAACCGGCGCTACGCCGTCGACCGACTTGGCCAGATGCGGCCGATTCCATATCCCCTTGTTGGCAATCAGTGCAGTGGCCTGGGCCAATTGCAGTGGCGTGACCTGCATGTAGCCCTGGCCGATGCCGAGAATGACGGTTTCACCGGGATACCAGGCCTGTCGCCGCGTCGCGCGTTTCCAGGCTTGCGACGGCATCAGACCGGGCGATTCTTCAAACATGTCCAGCGAGACCTTTTCACCAAGGCCGAACATCGCCATATAGTCGTGCAGACGATCGATGCCAAGCTTGTGAGCCAGGTCGTAGAAGTAGGTATCGTTGGAGCGCATGATCGCCGCATCCATGTCCACCCAGCCGTCACCGCTGTGGTTCCAGTTGCGATACTTGTGATCGAAGTCCGGGAGTTGGTAATAGCCGGGATCGAATACGCGGGTCTGCGGGGTCACGACACCGGCGTCCAGACCGGCAATGGCAACTTCCGGCTTGATCGTCGAACCCGGGGCGTACAGGCCGCGCAACACGCGGTTGAACAGCGGACGGTCGATGGAATCGCGCAGCGCCGAATATTCCTTGGAGCTGATGCCAGTGACGAACAGATTCGGATCGAAGCTAGGGTTGCTGACCATGGCCAGCACTTCTCCCGTGGACGGATCAAGAGCAACCACGGATCCACGACGGTCGCCTAAAGCGGCTTCGGCGGCTTCCTGCAGTTTCACATCGAGGCTGAGGACGATGTTTTTGCCTGGCACCGGATCGGTGTGCTTGAGCACACGCAGCACTCGGCCTTGAGCATTGGTTTCGACCTCTTCGTAACCAACATGGCCGTGCAGCTGCGCTTCATAAAAGCGCTCGATACCGGTTTTACCAATGGACTGCGTACCACGGTATTCAACAGAGTCGAGGGTTTTCGATTCTTTTTCATTGATCCGACCGACATAACCGATCGAATGGGCGAAATGTGCGCTGAGGGGATAGTGCCGGACAAACTGCGGTTCGACATCAAGGCCCGGTAGACGGAATTCATTGACCGCCAGGACGGCGATCTGCTCTTCCGTCAGCTCATAAAACAGGGTGACCGGTGTGAATGGATGCCGGGATTGTTTCATCGCCTTGTCGAATACCGTGCGATCTTCAGCAGGCAGGTGCAGCAAGTTGATGACTTCGTCCAGCTCCTGATTGACGTCGGTTGCACGCTCACGGGTGATGGTCAGGTTATAGCTGGGACGGTTGTCGGCGAGAAGTACACCATTGCGGTCGTAGATCAATCCGCGCGTCGGCGGTATCGGCAGGACGTGGACACGGTTGTTTTCGGAGATGGTCGAGTGATAGTCGAATTCCACTACTTGGAGGATGTACAGGCGCACAACCAGAGCACAGCTGATGGCGAAGACGAACAGAGCACAGGCGATCAAGCGTTTGTTGACCAGCCGCGTCTCTTTTTCATGGTCCTTGATCGGGATTGGTTCAGGCATTTCTACAGCAACTCTTTGACATAAATGAGTGCCGATCCGTGGGCAGGACATCAGTCCGTTAAAAAACGAGCTGCACCATACCAAAACTGGCCGTTCACTTCAGGATGTATTTCCCCGGTGGCGCTGTGAAAAAATTTCTCGCAGGCAAAACAAAACCCCAACTGCTTTCGCAATTGGGGTTTCGGAATTTAATCTTGACGATGACCTACTCTCACATGGGGAAACCCCA